>JAXGWO010000023.1:0-51371 GCA_040773245.1 PVC group bacterium | reverse complement strand
CCTCGTAGATGGTCACGTTGCTGACCGTCTTCGACTCGAAGGCGATATGATCGACCGTGGAGGACACCTTGGTCTCCGGGTAGGCGTCGAGGCTGATGGTCGCCTCCTGGCCCTTCTTCACCTTGCCGATGTCGGTCTCGTCAACCTGGGCCTTGACGATCAGCCGATCGGAGATGACCAGGACGACGTCGTTGCCGCTCACGGTCTGCCCCGGTTCGACCGACCTCACGATCACCTCGCCGGCGATCGGGGCGATCAGGGGGCTGGGCCGGTAGACCTCTTCCCAGTATTTCAGGGTCTTCTCGTCCCGGAACCGGGCGGCGTCGAGGAGGGAGGCCCGATCGGAGGAACTGAGGATGGCCAGGATCGATCCCGCCTCCACCCGGTCGCCCTCCCGGACCAGGATCTCCTCCACCCGGCCGGAGATCGGGGGCTTGACCTCGAGCCGGTTCTGGGGCTCGACCACCCCGGTGGTGGAGATGGTGAGCCGGATATCGCCCCGGACGGGAGAGATCTCCCGGTAGACCGGCTCTTCCCCGCCCCATCCGAGGAAATACCACCCCGCCGCGGCGCCCGCCGCCAGAACCGCCAAGATGATAATTATTTTAATTTTCTTTTTTTTCATCAGCCCGTCCTTCCCGTTCCGGCGCCTCCGGCGCGGTTTTTTTCACCGCAAAGACGCCAAGAGCGCAGAGAAAAGCAGAGAAAATGTTAAGGTTTAAGTTCGGACTCCCTTCCCTTTTCGATACCCCTGATAACGCCGCGATATAATTGCGGTTAAAAAGGAAACTAAAAAATACTCTTTGCGGATCTTTGCGTCCTCTGCGTCTTTGCGGTGAATATTTTTTTTTATTTAGATGGTCAGAACTCGGGGGGTTGCCCGGCGGGGAAGCCTTCCAGGGTCACGCCCCGGGCCAGGAACCAGGCGGCCTCGGCGTTCAGGGCCCCGGCCCGGGCTTCCAGGAGCGACTTGCGGGAACGGACCATATTGTCCTCGATGATGATCCAGTTGTCGAAAGAGAGGATCCCGGTCGAGTACTGGGCCTCGGCGATCCGGGAGCGTTCCTCGTCGGCTTCCTGGAAGAGGAGGCGGATCACCACCCGGTCCCGGGCGTCGAGGTAATTTTTCCAGGCCCCCTCCAGGGAAAGCCGGGTGTCGTAACGCCCCGAGCGCAACCTCTCCTCCGACTGGCGCAGGGCCGAGTTGACCCGGCTCAGGTCGTCGATCCTCCTCCCCCCCTCGAAGATGGGCAGGGAGAGACTGAGCCCCAGGCTCCAGCTCTCGTTCCCCGGGGGCCAGCTGGAGTCGGAGCGGCCGATCCGGCCGCTGCCCGAGATCGAGGGGGAAAAATCCGCCCGGGAGGATTTCACGGCGTACCGGGCGGCTTCCAGATCGGCCCGGAGCTTGAGCACCGCGGGGTTGAGTTCGAGGAGTTCCTCCATCTCCGGCTCGGGTTCGAGGGGGGTCTCCGGCTCGAACTCCCCCTCCGCCACCAGGGGATGGTATCCCGACCGGCCCAGCTCCTTGCAGAGCCGCTGCTGGGAGAGCCGGATATCCCGTCCGGCCTGTTCCCGGTCGAAACGGGCCTGGGCCAGGTTGGCTTGCGCGGTCATCAGGGCGCCCCGGTGTTCCCGGCCGGCGTCGTAGCGCAGGCTGACCATATCGGACTGCTGGACCCGGCGCTGGAGTATCTCCTCGGTCAGGGCCTTCAGCTCCTGGGCCTGGAGGAGATCGATGAAGGCGGTCCGGAGGTTGTTCCGGATCCGGGCGGAGTTGCTGGCGTAGTCGAACTGGGCCGCGATCAGGTTCTCCTCGGCCGCCCAGGTGTCGTACCAGCTCCCGAGGCCGTCGAAGAACAGCTGGGAACCGTGGAGGGAGTAGCCGTAGGAGGTCGGGTCTTCGTCCTGGCTGGAGCGGTCGACCGACGCCGATCCCCGGATCTGGGGGAGCAGGCCGCTCCGGCTCTGCCCCAGGCGGGCCCGCGCCTGCTCCACCGACTCCCGGGCGGCCAGGAGTTCGGGCTGCTGGAGGAGAGCTTCCCGGACGCAGCCCTCCCAGGTAATCGCCTCCTCCCCGGCCGCCGGTGCGGGCGGGAGGAGCGGAAGGAGCAGAAAAGCGAAGAGCAGACAGCGTGAAATCATAGTATGTTTCCCGGCTTTCGGAACTTTCACAAAATATATTAACGTCCCCGCCGGGTAAAAGGTTTAAACTATTCCAGGAGCCGATCGACCAGGGAGGGGACTTCCCCGGGGTCCACGGCGCGGACCTCTTCCGAGCGGCGGGTTTTCACCTCGACCAGGCCGGTCTTCAGGAACTTCTTCCCGATCGTGATCCGGACCGGGAACCCGATCAGGTCGGCGTCGTTGAACTTGACCCCGGCCGAGACCGCCCGGTCGTCATAGAGGACATCCCGGCCGTTTGCTTCCAGGCGGGCGAGCAGGTCCTCGGCCGCCCGGGCCGCCGCCGGCTGGTCGGGCGCCAGGGTCAGAAGCAGAACCTGGTAGGGGGCCACCGCGGCCGGCCAGATGATCCCCTTTTCGTCGTGGTGCTGCTCGATGACCGCCGCCACCATCCGGCTGACCCCGATCCCGTAGCAGCCCATAATCGCCGGGCGCTCGTTCCCCGCTTCGTCCTTGAAGACCGCCCCCAGCGTCCGGCTGTACTTGGTCCCCAGCTTGAAGACGTGGCCGACCTCGATCCCCCGCCGGAGCGCCATCGCCGTCCCGCAGGCCGCGCAGGGATCCCCCCCGGCCGCAACCGCCAGGTCGGCGTACTCCAGGGGCGGGCAGTCCCGTTCCAGGTTGACGTGAACCAGGTGGATATCCTCCCGGTTGCCGCCGGTGATCCCGTCGGCGATCGCGGCCACGCTGTAATCGGCCAGGACCTTCACCCCCTTCAACCCCACCGGCCCGGCGAAGCCGAGCGGGGCGCCGGTTACCTTCCGGATCGTCTCCTCGTCGGCCAGGACCGCCGCCGCCCCGCCCAGGCCGCGGGAGAGCTTGCTTTCGTTGACCTCGCGGTCCCCCCGGATCAGGACCGCGAACGGTTCTCCCCCGGCCCGGTAGATCAGGGTCTTGATGAACCTCGCCGGGGAGGCGGAGAGGAACCGGCTCAGTTCTTCGACCGTCCGCAACCCCGGGGTGGGGACCTCCTCCGGCTTCTCGGCGGTCCGGGTCCCGGAGAAAGCGGTCTCCCCGACCGCCGCCCGCTCGACGTTGGCGGCGTAACCGCACTTCGGGCAGACCGCGACCGCGTCCTCGCCGGTCTCGGCCGGGACCATAAACTCGTGGGAATCCCTCCCCCCCATCATCCCGGTATCCGCCTCCACCGCCATCGCCTCCAGGCCGCAGCGGGCGAAGATCCTCTCGTAGGCCTCGTACATCAGCCGGTAACTTCGGTCGGCGCCGGCTTCATCGATATCGAAGCTGTAAGCGTCCTTCATCAGGAATTCCCGGCAGCGCATCACCCCGAAGCGGGGCCGGATCTCGTCGCGGAACTTGGTGTTAATCTGGTAGAGGCTGACCGGAAGCTGGCGGTAGGAACTGATCTCGCGGGCGACCAGGTCGGTCACCACCTCCTCGTGGGTGGGGCCGAGGACCAGCTCCCTTCCCCCGTGGGTCCGGGCCTTGAGCATCACCGCGTCCATCGACTCCCAGCGGCCGCTCCTCTCCCAGAGGTCCCGGGGCTGGAGGATCGGCATCAGGATCTCCAGCGCCCCGGTCCGGTCCATCTCCTCCCGGACGACGGCTTCCACCTTCTTCAAGACCCTCAGGCCCAGGGGAAGCCAGGTGTAGAGCCCGGAGGCGAGTTTCCGCATCAGCCCGGCCCGGAGCATCAGGCGATGGCTGGGGATCTCGGCTTCCTGGGGGTCGTCCCTCAGGGTGGCGATCAAAGCGGCGGTCCATTTCATTACCATTCACTCCTCAACTTGATATTTCGGCAATTGATTCCACGGAGTATATACCCCATACATTCGGTATCGCTATCGCTATCGCTATCGGTACCGGTATCAGGCTCGAATCCCCGAACTTTCGATTCCGATACCGGTACCGATAGCAATCGCGCACGGCGGAGAAGATATAATCCGCGGTGAAATAATTTCAGTCCGTTCCGCGATTCGCCGCCCGCAGTTCCCGGTAAAGATCCCGGTGCCGTTCGGCCCCGCGGGGGTTATCCAGGTGATCGCGGTAGATGAGGTGGAGCCGGTAATGGGGCTGCGGGTCCCCGGGGGCGAGCAGGCTCCAGGCCCGGTAGTGGGCGGCGGCCTGGAGGAAATCCCCCCGCTGCTCGAGGAGATCGCCCAGCCGGCGGTGGTAGTAATCGGCGCGGCCGGGGTCCCGTTCCAGGAGGAGGCGGTAAGTCTCCAGCAGCCGCCGGGAATATTCTTCCTCCTCCGCCTCCAGCCCCGCCTTGCGGGCCAGCCCGGCGGATTTCTCCAGGACCGCGGCGGAGGGGGTCTCGTCCCCGGATCCTTCCGCGCGCTGCCGGAGCGCTTCCCGGTAGGCTTCCTTCGCCCCTTCTTCCCGGCCGAGCCGGGCGAGGAGGTCCCCGATCCGTTCCCAGGTCCGGGACCGTTCGGGGGCATCGAGATCGGGGAGAGCCGAGCGGTATTCGGCCAGGGCGGCTTCCAGCTCGCCCCGCCGCTCCAGGAGACGGGCAATCTTCAGCCCGACCCGCCCTCGATCCCCCTCCCCGCGTTCGGCCGCCGACCGGAGTTCGGCCAGGGCCGCCTCGTCCTCCCCCTCGTGCTCCAGCAGGGAAACGATCTTCTGCCGGAGGACGTCCGGGTTGACCCCCGGCCGGTCCTGCGCCTCCCGGTAAAGGGCCAGCGCCCGCCCGGTCTCCCCCCGCGAGCGGCAAAAGTCGGCCTGGCTGACCAGGGCGCCGGCGCCGGCTTCCCCCTCGAGCTCCACCGCCCGGCGGTACTCCCGGGCGGCGGCGTCCCAATCCTCCATCTCCCGGTAAATTCCGGCGATCCGGAGGTGATAACCGGCCGCCCGGTCCGGCCGCTCCAGGATCCGGCGACGGTAGGCGGTGATCAGCAGCCGGTAGTAGCGATCGGCTTCCTCGGTCTCCCCCCGGCCGGAGAGCAGCCGGGCGATATCCCCCAGGTAGCTTTCCCGCGACCCCGCCCCGGTCCAGTAGAGAAACCGGTACTGCTGGAGCAGCAGGTCGTCCCTCCCTTCCTCCGCCCAGGCGGCCAGCTGGCTCCGGCGGCGGGCGTCCGATCTTTCCGGGCCCGCGGCGGCCGCCCGCCGGAGTTCTTCCTCCGCCTCATCCTCCTGTCCCTGGAGCCGGTAGATCCGGGAGATCTCCCGGTGGTAGGAGGCGGCCCGGGGACGGTCGAAGATGATCGCCTGGCGGTAGAGACTCACCGCCTTATCCGGCTCCCCGGAGTCCAGGTAAAACCGGGCCAGCCGGTCCCGGGCGGAGGAAGCGGAAGCCGGGTCCCGGGCCGCCTGGAGCTTCAGGTCGAGAATCTCCCGCCGGGACTGGAGCAGGTCGGAAACCGGGGTGGCGCGGGGGGAGGCCGCCGGGGAGGGCGTTCCCCCGGAGGCCGCCGGGACGGCGAGGCAGAGAGCGCAGAAGACCGCCCCCAGCGGAACCTCCGGCCGGATCAACTCTTCCTCCCCCGGGTCTTCTTGGCCACCGTGAAGTTGAGTTTCCGGTTTCTCAGCCCGACCCGGATCCGGCTCCCCCGGGGGATACCGCCCCGGAGGATCAGCTCGGCCAGCGGATCTTCCAGGCCCCGTTCCAGGGCCCGGCGGAGGGGACGGGCGCCCATCTTGAAGTCGTAATCGTCCGAAACCAGGAACTCCTTGGCCGGCCCGGTTACTTCCAGTTGGATCCCCTGCTCGGCCAGGCGGGAACGGATCTCCTCCAGCTGGAGATCCAGGATCCGGATCAGGTGCTCCCGGGACAGCTGGTGGAAGACGATGATGCCGTCGACCCGGTTGAGGAATTCCGGCTTGAAGAGTTTCTTCACCTCCCCGAGGACGGCGTCCTTGATTTCCTGGTGCCGGTCCTGCCGGGTCCGGGAGCCGAAACCGACGGTCGTTTCCTTGCGGATCAGGTCGGCCCCGGCATTGGAGGTCATAATCACCACCGTGTTGCGGAAGTCGACCGCCCGTCCCCAGCTGTCGGTCAGCGTCCCTTCCTCCAGGATCTGGAGGAGGATGCCCATCACCTCCGGGTGGGCCTTCTCCACCTCGTCGAAGAGGACGACCGAGTACGGGCGACGCCGGACCTGCTCGGTCAGCTGCCCGCCCTCCTCGTAGCCGACGTAGCCGGGGGGGGAACCGACCATCCGGGAGACGGCGAACTTCTCCATATACTCGGACATATCGAGCTGGATCAGGGCTTCCTCGTCCCCGAACATGAATTCGGCCAGGGCCCGGGCCAGGTAGGTCTTCCCGACCCCGGTCGGGCCGAGGAAGATGAACGACCCGATCGGACGGCGGGGATCCTTCAGGCGGGCCCGGGACCGGCGGAGCGACCGGGCGATGGCGGTGATCGCCTCGTCCTGCCCGATCACCCGGCCGTGGATCGCCTCCTCCATCCTCAGCAGCCTCTCCGTCTCCGCCTCCTCCATCCGGGAGACCGGGATCCCGGTCCACTTGGAGAGGACCCGGGCCACCTCCTCCTCGTCCACCGCGACCCGCTGCGCGGCGCTCTCCTCCTTCCAGCGGGCCAGGCGGGCGGCCAGGTCCTCCCCCGCCCGCTTCTCCTCGTCCCGGAGCCGGGCGGCCGCCTCGAAGTCCTGGTCCCGGACCGCCTGTTCCTTGCGTCCCCGGATTTCGCCGACTTTCGCCTCCAGCTTCCTCAGCGCCGCCGGCCGGGTCATCACCTCGATCCGGGCCCGGGCGGCGGCCTCGTCGATCAGGTCGATCGCCTTGTCGGGGAGGTAGCGGCCGGGGAGGTAGCGGTCGGAGAGCTCCGCGGCGGCGGTCAGCGCCCGGTCGGTGATGGCGGCGTTATGGTGCTCCTCGTACTTCTTCCGCAGGCCCTGGAGGATCTCGATCGTCTCCTCCACCGTGTTCGGAGCCACCCGGATGGTCTGGAACCGCCGCTCCAGGGCGGCGTCCTTCTCGATGTACTTGCGGTACTCGTTCATCGTGGTGGCCCCGATGCACTGGATCTCCCCCCGGGAGAGGGCGGGCTTGAGGATGTTGGAGGCGTCCATCGCCCCCTCGGCGGCCCCGGCCCCGACGATCGTGTGCAATTCGTCGATGAAGAGCAGGACGTTTCCCTCCCGCTTGATCTCGTCCATCACCGCCTTGAGCCGTTCCTCGAACTGCCCCCGGTACTTGCTCCCCGCCACCATCAGCACCAAATCGAGGGTGATCAGCTTCTTCCGGCGGAGGATCTCCGGCACCTCCCCGGCGACGATCTTCTGGGCCATCCCCTCGGCGATCGCCGTCTTGCCCACCCCGGCCTCGCCGATCAGGACCGGGTTGTTCTTGGTCCGGCGGCAGAGGATCTGGCTGACCCGTTCCACCTCGCGCCCGCGGCCGATTACCGGGTCGAGCTTGCCCGCCCGGGCCAATTCGGTCAGGTCGCGGCCGAAGGCGTTCAGGGCCGGGGTTTTGCTCGCTTTCTTCTTCCCCGGGGCCGGGGCCGGAGGCGGAGGAGGTCCGCCGTATTCCGTCTTCAGCTTCTCCAGGACCCGGCGGCGAGTCTCCTCGAGGTCGACCCCCAGGTTGGCCAGGACCCGGGCCGCCACCCCCTCCCCTTCCCGGATCAGGCCGAGCAGAATATGCTCGGTCCCGATGTAGCTATGCTGGAGCCCGTTGGCTTCCTGCAGGGCCAGCTCGATCACCCGGCGGGCCTTGACCGTCAGCGGAACCTCGCCGATGGTCTTGGTCTCCGGGCCCGCCCCCACCGCGCGCTCGATCTCCCGCCAGAGGGTCTCGAAGTCCACCCCCATCTCCCTGAGCACGTCCACCGCCACTCCTTGCCCCAGCTTGACCAGCCCGAGCAGGATGTGCTCGGTTCCGATGTAGTTGTGGTTGAACCGGTCCGCTTCCTTGCGGGCGAGCAGGATCACCTGCCGGGCCCGGGGGGTGAATTTATCAAACATGGCCGTCTTCCTCTTTCGCTTTCGCCAGCCGCTCCCGGATCAGGCGGGCCCTCAGCGCGTCCCGTTTCTCCGGGGTGAGCGCGCTGCCGGCCAGTTTCTGGAGATGGGCGGGCTGGGACTGGATGAAAATTTCGTTGAGGGTCCGGCGGGGGATGGCCTCGAGAATCCCGATATCAACCCCCATCCGGAGGATGGAGAGGAGACCGATCGTCTCCTCGGAGGAGATCAGGCGGGCCGAGGAGAGGATGGACCGCGCCCGATAGATCCGGTCCTCGAGCTTGAGCAGCTGGAGGTCGAGCAGCCCCTTCCGGCCGGCCCGTTCGTGGACGATGATCTT
Source organism: PVC group bacterium (assembly GCA_040773245.1). Classification (GTDB taxonomy): domain Bacteria; phylum Auribacterota; class Erginobacteria; order Erginobacterales; family Erginobacteraceae; genus Erginobacter. Next base: position 42,953 of record JAXGWO010000023.1, on the reverse strand, counting down.
GGCGATGATCCTCTCCAGGTCGCTGATGATCTCCGCCTCCGACTTTCCCAGCGTGGCCTGGTTGGAGATCTGGAAGATGTTCCCCGAGGCCGGCGAGCCCTCGCCGTAGAGGCCCCGGGCCGCCAGCCCCAGCTTGCCCAGGGCCTGGATGATCTTCCCGATCTGCCGCTGGAGGACCAGGGCCGGCAGGTGCATCATCACCGAGGCCCGCATCCCGGTCCCGACATTGCTGGGACAGGCGGTCAGGTAACCAAGGCCGGCGTCCCATTCATAATCCAGCTCCCGTTCGAGGAGGCTGTCGATCCGGTCGATCTCGGCCCAGCACTCCCGCAGGCTTAAGCCCGAACGGATCACCTGGATCCGGAGATGGTCTTCCTCGTTGATCATCAGGCTGGTCACCTCCCCGTTCCCGACCATCACCCCTCCCTGCCCCTCCGGCGACAGTTCGCGGCTGATCAGGTGCCGTTCGAGGAGGAACTGCCGGTCGAGGGGAGACAGTTCCTCCAGCCGGAAGACCAGGAGATCCGGGACGGCCCCCGCCCGCCGGACACCGCCGGAGATCTCCTCGAAGATCTCCCGGCGCTGGTCGGGGGTCAATCTCCGGGAAAAGTTGCGGCCCCGGAGGTTCCGGGCCAGGCGGAGACGGCTGGAGAAGACGATCTCCGCCTCCGGGCCGTCTCCGGTCAGCCAGGGCGCGATACTTTTCAGGAGCCGTTCGGTCATCGGGGCCGCTCTTCCGTTTCGTCCCCGGCGGAGAGGGAGGCGATCAGGTCCCGGAGCCGGGCGGCTTCTTCATAATTTTCCCCGGCCACGGCTTTATCCACTTCCTTCTTCAGGCGGGCGATCTCCTCCCGAGGGGTACCGGCCATCTCCCCTTGGCTTCCCCGGGAACTCCCGGAAACCGGGGGGCTCTTCCGCCCCCCGGACGGCTTCTTCCCGATATGCCGGACGCCCTTGTGCAGGGCCTTCAGGAGCGGCGCCAGGTTGTCGGCGAAGGTCAGGTAGCACTTTCCGCACCCCAGCCGTCCCCCGGACCTGAGTTCTTTCAGGGTCAACCCGCAATGGGGACAGGCCAGGTCCTCGTCCTCGGCCGGGTGATGGGCGGCGGCCAGGCTGCCGAGCAGTTCCGCCATCGCGTCGGAGGGGGTGAGGGCGAAACCCTTCTCGCGGGCGCAGTCCTCGCAGAGATGGTACTCGACCATCTTGCCGTCGATGATCTCGGTGTAGTGGACCGTGACCTCGTTCTTGTTGCAGTTCGGGCAGATCATCGTATTGGGGGGAATAGGGAATGGGGAATAGCCCTGTATCCTCTGCCCTATTCCCCATTCCCCATTCCCCATTCCCCATTCCCCATTCCCCATTCCCTATTCCCCATTCCCCATTCCCCATTCCCTATTCCCCATTCCCCAATCCCTAATCCCTAACCAACCTCCGTCCCCTCCTCCCGGGTCAGGCGGTGATACTCCCGCATCAGGTCCCGGGTGACCGGGCCGGGCTTCCCGTCGCCGATCTTCCGCCCGTCCACCCTGACCACCGGGACGATCTCGGCGGCGGTCCCGGTCAGGAAGCACTCGTCGGCGATGAAGAGGTCGTGCCGGGTCATCACCAGCTGCTTGACGTCGATCCCCTTCGCCCGGGCCAGATTGATCACGACATTGCGGGTGATCCCTTCCAGGACTCCCATGCTGATCGAGGGGGTGAGGATCATCCCCTTGCGGACGGCGAAGATGTTGTCCCCGGTGCACTCGGAGACAAATCCGAAGGAGTTGAGCATAATCGCCTCCTCGACCCCGGCGTTGATCGCCTCGATCTTGGCCAGGATGTTGTTGAGGTAGTTGAGCGACTTGATCCGGGGGTTGACCGCTTCCGGGAGGTTCCTCTGGGTGGCCACCGTGATCGTCGCCAGCCCCTGGTCGTAGAGCTCGGGGGGATAGAGCGCGATCTTGTCGACGATGATGATCAGTCCGGATCGCCCGCAGGTATAAGGGTTCAATCCCAGGTTGCCGATCCCCCGGGTGATGATGAGCCGGATGTAGGCGTCGGCAAGCCCGTTGCGGCGGACGGTCTCCAGGGCCGCGGCTTTCATCTCCTCGACCGAAAGGGGGACGGCAAGGTCGATCGACTTGGCCGATTCGTAGAGCCTCTCCAGGTGCTCGTCGAACCTGAAGATCTTGTTGGCGTAAACCCGGATCCCCTCGAAGACCCCGTCGCCGTAAAGCAGGCCGTGATCGAAGACGGAGATCCGGGCGTTCTCTTTATCACAGTACTGCCCGTTGACATAAACCTGCATAGTTCAGCCCTCCCCTGGAACAACTTTCACGGCAATTGTTATGGACAGGCGATCAATTTCGTTTCCCCTGCCTCGCCCCCTATTTTAGACAGGATAACAGGATCTCCCGGATAGGGCCAAAGGACTGATCCTGATCCTGATTTATCTTTATTATCCTGTCCAATAAATATCCCGTTATCCCGTCGAAATCGATCGTTTCACCTCTCTTGGTCACATCGAACATAGCAGACAATTATATGTAATGGGATACGATTCGTTTAACTCTGAACTTCGAACTTTGAACTTACTCCCCCGTCTTCTCCAGGCGGCCGTCACGGATATGGATCACCCGGGGGGCCCAGTCGGCGACCTGCCGGTCGTGCGAGACCACCAGCAAGGTCTTGCCGGTCTCGGAGTGGAGCTTCCCGAAGAGTTCAAGGAGTTCGCCCCCCGATCTGGTGTCGAGGTTCCCGGTCGGTTCATCGGCCAGAATCAGGTCGGGGTCGTTGGCCAGGGCCCGGGCCACCGCCACCCGCTGCTGTTCGCCCCCCGAGAGCTGGGAGGGATAGTGCTCCATCCGGCCGGTCAGCCCGACCAGGTCCAGGAGCCGGGCGGCCTGGTCGCGGAGGTTCCCATTCGGCCGGGAGCCCCCGGCCCGGATCCGGCGGGGCATCACCACGTTCTCCCAGGCCCGGAACTCCGGAAGCAGGTGGAAGAACTGGAAGACGAAACCGACCCTCTCGCTCCTCAGCCTCGCCCGGGCCCGGCGCCCGAGGCGGAAGATGTCCTCGCCGTCCAGCTTCACCGTCCCCGAAGTCGGGGAATCGAGGGCGCCCAGGATGTGGAGCAAGGTGCTCTTCCCCGCCCCCGAGGGCCCGGCCAAAACGGCGACCTCCCCCCTCTCCAGGGAGAGGTCGATCCCCCGCAGGACCGGGAGGCTTCTCTTCCCGACCCGGAAGACGCGGGTTATCCCCCGGGCGGCCAGGAAAGCTCTCGGCAAATTATTCGACGACTGGATCATCATATCCGTTCGATTCCGATCCCGATAGCGATACCGATATCGAGCCGGGTCTTCATCCCTCGGTTCCCGGTACTCCGACTTCTGAATTCTGACTTCTGCTTTTATTCATATCTCAGCGCCTGGACCGGCTCCATCCGGGCGGCCCGCCAGGCCGGGTAGAGCGAGGCGACGACGCTGATCAGCAGGGCGCAGCCGGCGATGATCGCCGTCTCCAGGGGGTTGATCTCGGCCGGGATGCTCTCGAAGTAATACACCTCGGGGGGAAAGACCTCGATCCCGAAGTGGGCGGAGATGAAGTCGGCGACGTGGTTGATCTGGTCGATCAGGACCAGCCCGGCGGCGCAGCCGATCGCCGTTCCGATGAAACCGATCAGGAGACCCTGGAGGGTGAAGATCTTCCGGATGGTCGCCTCGGTGGCCCCCAGGGCCTTGAAGATCCCGATCGCCCGGGTCTTCTCCTTGACCGAGACGATCAGGGTGGAGGCGATATTCAGGGAGGCGACCACCGTGATCAGCATCACGATGATGAACATCAGGTTCCTCTCCACCTGGATGGCGGCGAAGAGCGGCTTGTTCAGTTCCATCCAGCTTCGCACCTGGTAGAGGGGGGGACGGAAGATCTCCTCCAGCTCCATTTTGACCGCGTGGGCGTGCTCGACGTTGTCCACCTTGATGCTGACCCCGTTGACGCCCTCGCCGTAGCCGAACAGTTCCTGGGCGGCGGCCAGGTTGATGTAGGCCAGCTCCAGGTCGTACTGGGCCATCCCCGACTTGAAGATCCCGGCCACGGTAAAACTCTCCCGCCGGGCGCCGGCGGCGCCCGGGAGGAGGCCTTCCCCGGGGGAGACCACGATCACCCGGTCGCCCGGCCGGATGCCGCAGATCCGGGCGAACTGGGCGCCGAGCAGGATCCCGTCCCGGTCCAGGTCCAGGGACCCCTCCTCGAGATAATGGCCGAGCCGGCTGACCCTGACCTCGGCTCCGGGGTCGATCCCCCTCAGGTTGACCCCCAGGGCCCGGGTCCGGGTCCGGAGGATCGCCTGGCCGGCGATGAAGGGCGCGGCCGCCGCCACCCGGGGATGCCGCTCGACCCGCTCGATCAGTTCCGGGTATCCGTCGATCAATCTCCCCGAGGTGATGACCACGTTGCCGTAAACGCCGAGGAACTTCTCCTTCAGTTCCCGGTCGAAACCGCTCATCACCGACATCACCACCATCAGGGTCATCACCCCGACCGCCACCCCGGCGATCGAGATGACCGTGATCAGGGAGACAAAGGACTCTTTCCCCCGGAAGCGGAGGAATCTCAGACCGGTCCAGATGGTGAAGGGAAGCATCGGGAAAGTTCGAAGTTCGAAGTTAAAAGTTCGAAGTTGCAATTCAGAATACAGGAGTCAGGAGTCAGAATTCTGTTCCTCCCTTTTCGGCCTCAGCTGGGGGAACAGGATCACGTCGCGGATCGTCTCGGCGCCGGTTAAAAGCATCACCAGCCGGTCGATCCCGATCCCCATCCCGCCGGCCGGGGGCATCCCCGACTCCAGCGCCTCGAGAAAATCCTCGTCGATCTTCCCTTCCGTCTCCGGCGCGCCGGCAGACCGGGCGACGGCCTGCGCCTCGAAACGGCGGCGCTGTTCCAGGGGATCGTTCAGTTCGGAGTATCCCGGGGCCAGTTCGGTCCCGTTGACGACCAGTTCGAAGACGTCCACCGCCTCCGGGTCGTCTTCCTTGAGCCGGGCCAGGGGGACCAGGGCCGCGGGGAATTCCAGGACGAAGGTCGGCTGGATCAGCGACGGCTCAACGCACTTCTCGTAGATCTCGTGGGTAATCTCCATCGCCGACATCCCCGCCGCGACCTCCAGCCCCCGCCCGGACGCTTCCGCCGCCATCTCCTGGCGGGTCCGGGAGAACCAGCCGGCGATCCCGAGGTATTCGACGATCAGGTCGCGGTAGCGGACCCGCCGCCAGGGCGGAGAGAGGTCGATGGCCTTCTCCCCGTGGACCGGGACCAGGTCTCCCCGGACCGCCCGGCCGACCTCGGCGACCAGGGACTCGACCAGTTCCATCATCGTCCGGCAGTCCCCGAAGGCCTGGTAGATCTCGAGCATCGTGAACTCCGGGTTGTGGCTCCGGGAGAGCCCCTCGTTGCGGAAGTTCCGGTTCAGTTCGTAGACCTGTTCGAATCCCCCGACCAGAAGACGTTTCAGGTAGAGTTCGGGGGCGATCCTCAGGAACATCGGGGTATTGAGGGCGGTGTAGAAGGTCTCGAACGGCCGGGCGGCGGCCCCTCCCGGAAGCGGCTGCATCATCGGCGTCTCCACCTCCAGGAAACCCCTCCGGTCAAGAAAATTCCGGATCTCCCGGATGATCCGGGAACGGAGACGGAAGAGTTCTGCCACCTCCTGGTTGGCGATCAGGTCGAGATGCCGCCGCCGGTAGCGGATTTCCCGGTCCTTGAGGCCGTGCCACTTCTCCGGGAGCGGGAGGAGCGCCTTGCTCAGCAGGGCCAGTTCCCGGACCAGGACGCTGATCTCGCCCTTCCGGGTGGTGAAGAGATCCCCCCTCACCCCGACGATGTCTCCCAGGTCGAGCCGGTCGAGAATTTCCAGTTCCCGGTCCTTCAGGTTATCCCGCCGCAGGTAGATCTGGATCCGGCCGCTGGAGTCGCGGAGGTCGGCGAAGACGGCCTTGCCGTGGCCCCGGATCGCGGTCAGGCGGCCGGCCGCCGCCACCTCCTTCCCCTCCCGGTAGCCGGAACGACAGTCGGCCGCCCGGACGTTCCGCTCGAACCGCCCCCCGAACGGGTTCACTCCGAGGGCGCGGAGTTCCTCGATCTTCTTCAGGCGCTGGGCTCTCAGGTCTTCCATCTCACTGTTCCCTTAGCTTCTGCCGGGCCTCGGACGCTTCGGACCGACCCCTTGCCACTGCTTACTGCTCACTGGCCACTCCCCACTGCCTACTGCCCACTCCCCACATTCGTCCGCAGATATTCCAGGATGAACGGGTCGATATCGCCGTCCATCACGCCCTTGATATCGCCGACGCTCAGCCCGGTCCGGTGGTCCTTGACCATCGTGTAGGGCTGGAAGACGTAGGAGCGGATCTGGCTCCCCCACTCGATCTTCTTCTGCCCTTCATAATGCTCGGCCAGTTCCTTCTCCTTCTCCTCCAGTTCCAGCTGGTAAAGGCGGGACTTCAGGACCTTCATCGCCTGGACCCGGTTCTTGTACTGGGAACGTTCGTTCTGGCACTGGACGACGATTCCGGTCGGGACGTGGGTAATCCGGACGGCGGAGTCGGTGACGTTGACGTGCTGGCCCCCGGCCCCGGAGGAACGGTAGGTGTCCACTCTCAGGTCCTTCTCCTCGATCTTGATCTCGATCTCCTCCCCGGCTTCCGGGGTCACGTCCACCGAGACGAAAGAGGTCTGGCGCTTGTTGTTGGCATTGAAGGGAGAGAGCCTGACCAGCCGGTGGACCCCCCGTTCCGACTTCAGGTAGCCGAAAGCCCGGCCCCCGCTGATCAGGGCCAGCAGGCTCTTGATCCCCGTCTCCTCCCCGGGGGTCATACTCAGGACCTGGACCGAGTAGCCCTTCTCCTCGAACCAGCGGCTGTACATCCGCCAGAGCATCTCGGCCCAGTCGCAGGACTCGGTGCCGCCGGCCCCGGCCTGGAGGGAGAAGTAGGCGCCGCAGTTGTCTTCCGGCCGGGAGAGCATCGCCCCCAGTTCCAGGCGGTCGAGCCGCGCTCCCAGCTTCTCCACCTCCCCGGCGAGTTCCCCGGCTATCCCCTCATCGCCGGAGGCGAGCAGGAGCAGCTCATCCAGGTCGGAGATCTCCCCTTCCAGGGACTCCCAGGGTTCAACCTGGTCCCGAATCCCCTTTAACTCCCGGACGGTCTCCTGGGCCCGTTCCCGGTGATCCCAGAACCCGGGCCGGGACATCTCCGCTTCCAGTTCCCGCAGGCGATTCCGGCGCGCCTCCAGGTCAAAGATACCCCCTGATCCGGGCGTATCTTTCCCGGATCTCTTTCAGACGTTCGTTTATCTCCTCGGACATAACACTTCCTCAGACGAGATTATAGTTAATTATCCCCCAACCTCGCCCCCTTTATTTGGACGGGATAACAGGATTTGCGGGATAGGGTTATTACCTTATCCTGATTTATCCTGTTATCCTGTCAAATAATATCCTGTGATCCCTTCCAAACCGGAGCGGCTGCCTATCTTGTCACCCGGGGGGAGAAAAGACAATAAAAGAAATCCCGTCCGGTCAGCCGTGCCGGCGCCGGAGGGGGAGCGAGCCCAGGGCGGCGGCCAGCGCCAGGACGATACAGATCCAGCTGAAGAGGTCGCCGTGCCGGCGATAGAAAGACGGGCGGTTCCGGGGCTGGACGGCGACGGTGACCCAGCCGGGGACGAAGAGCCTCCTCCCTTCCCGGTCGACGACCTCCCCGACTACCCTTCCCCGGGGATCGATGACGCAGGAGTAACCGGTATTGGCGGCCCGAGCCAGGTAAACCCGGTTTTCGACCGCCCGGAAGACCGCGGCGGCGGCGTGCTGGAAGGGGGCGGGGGTATTTCCGAACCAGGCGTCGTTGGTGACGTTGACCAGGAGGTTGGCCCCCGCTTTGACCATCCGGCGGGAAGGGCCGGGGAAGATGTCCTCGTAGCAGATCAGGACCCCGATTCGGGGTGCCGGGTGCCGGGGGGGAGAGAGGTCAGAGAGAGGGAAGACCGGGTAACCCGGCCCGGGGGAGAAATCCTCCTCCCAGGGGACCACCCGGCCGAGCGAGGGGAAGACGCTCCGCAGGGGGGCGTACTCCCCGAAGGGGACCAGGTGGACCTTGTCGTAGCGGAGCGCCGGGCCGCCGGACGGGGAGATCAGGTAGGCGCTGTTGTAACTCCCGGTCGCGTCACGGAAGTCGCCTCCCAGAAGCAAATAGACCCCCGACCGGGAAGTCAGGCCTTCCAGGCGCTTCCGGACCGCCGGCGTCTCTTCCAGGTAATAAGGGAGGGCCGACTCCGGCCAGATCACCAGATCGCTCCCCCGGGCCAGGGCCCGGAGGCTGAGATCGAGGTGAGACTGGAGATGGGACGGGGCCAGACCGGGAACCCATTTCTGCTCCTGGGGGATCGAGCCCTGGACGACCGTGACCTCCAGGGGCGGGGCGGCCGACTCCTTCTCCGTCTCCGTCCTCAGGGCGTGATGCCCGAAGACGAGGGCGACGGTCAGGAGGAGGACGGCGGGGACGATCCCGACCGGACGCGGCGGGACGGCTTCCCCGGCCCGGGTTCGGTCCCGGAGGAAGCCAATCGCGGAAGCGAGGGCCGTGTTGACCAGGACCAGGAGGAAACCGACGCCGTAAACCCCGGCCAGGGAACTGACCTGAATCAGTGAAAGGTGGCGAACCTGGCTGACCCCGAGCAGGTTCCAGGGGAAGCCGGTGAAGAGATGGGTCCGCAGGTACTCGAGGGCCGTCCAGCCGGCGGGAGCCGCCCACCACAGCCAGCCAGGCCGCCGGGCGGAAACGGCGGCCGCCCCGGCAGACCAGAGGGCGGGGTAAAGGGCCAGGTAGAGGCCGAGAACCAGGTACCCGGGGACGGTCACCAGGTGGAGCCAGTAGAGTCCGCCCCAGCTCCAGACCGCCCCCGTAAGCCAGCCGAGGAGGAACCCCTCCCGGAGCGTTCGATCCTTCAGCGCCGCCAGCAGCGGGACCAGCGCGACCCAGGCCGCCGGTCCGAGGGAGAAGGAGAGGAAGGGCAGGGTGAGGAGGAGGCCGCTCAACAAAGCAAGACTGATTCGGAGCCGGGACATACCAGGAACCTAAAGGACGGAAAGGACCTAAAGAACGCCAGGGGAAACGGACAACAAAATCATTGTAAGACCTTTCCCGACCCGCGCGCGGTTCGGGGACTTCCGCTGGAGTAAAATAGCACTAAAATTTTCCGCAGGAAAATTTTATCGGCCGCAGCATTTCTTGAACTTCTTCCCGCTGCCGCAGGGGCAGGGGTCGTTGGGGCCGGTCTTCTTCCCCTCCCGGCGGTAGGGGCCGGAAGAGACTGGGGCCGGCGCCGGGAGAGGCCCGCCGGGCGGAAAACCGGGGGGCGGCTCCCGGCCGGCGAGCGCCGGGGCCGGGGCCTTCTCCCGCCGGTCGCCGGAAAAGGCCCGGACCGACTCGTGGATCATACTGCCGCGGGCGAACTCCACCGGAGGCCGGATGGTGCTGCGGAAGATGTTGGCCGCCACCTCCTGCTTCAGGCTGCTCTCCATCGCCGAGAACATCTTGAAGCTCTCCTGGTTGTAGGCGATCAGGGGATCGACCTGGGCGTAGGCGCGGAGCGAGATCCCCTGCCTCAGCTCGTCCATCGCGTAGAGGTGCTCCTGCCAGAGACGGTCGATCACCGAGAGGATGACCAGCTTCTCCAGCCTCCGCATATTCTCCTTCCCCTCGTACTCCTCCTTGAAGTCGTAGATCCGGCCGACCATCTCCAGGATGCGCCCGGCGAGGACGGCCCGGTCGAGATCGGGCTCCTCCCGCCACCGGGCGTCGTTGATCCGGATCGGGAAGGTGGTGGAGACCCAGGAACTCAGGGACCGCCAGTCCCACTCGGCCGGGGGGGCTTCTTCCGGGCAGCAGGCGGCGATCTTCTCCTCCACCACCTCCTCGATGATCGCCATCAGCCCCCGGCGGGGGTGGTGGCTGTCGATGATGCTGTTGCGGAAGTTGTAGATCTCCTCGCGCTGCTTGTTGATGATGTCGTCGTACTTGAGGATCTGTTCCCGGATGGAGAAGTTGTGGGCCTCTACCCTTTTCTGGGCGGTGACGATCGCCCGGGTCAGGAGCGGGTGGGTCATCTCCTCCCCCTCCTCCAGTCCCATCCGGGACATGATCCCGGCGATCCGGTCGGAGCCGAAGAGGCGCATCAGGTCGTCCTCCAGGGAGAGGTAGAACCGCGATGAGCCGGGGTCGCCCTGGCGGGCGCAGCGGCCTCTCAGCTGGAGGTCGATCCGCCGGGCCTCGTGGCGCTCGGTCCCGATGATGTGCAGCCCGCCCAGTCCGACCACCCCCGGTCCGAGCTTGATGTCGGTTCCCCGGCCGGCCATATTGGTGGAGATGGTGACCGCGCCCGGCTGCCCGGCCCGGGAGACGATCTCCGCCTCCCGCTGGTGATAGCGGGCGTTGAGGACCTGATGGGGGATCTTCCTCCGCTTGAGCAGCCGGCTTAAGACCTCCGAGGTCTCCACGGTGATCGTCCCCACCAGAACCGGCTGGCCCCGTCGGTGGCAGTCGGCGATCTCCTCGACCACCGCCCCGAACTTCTCGTTCTTGGTCTTGTAGATCTTGTCGTTGTGGTTGAGCCGGGCAATCGGCTGGTTGGTGGGGATGACCACCACGTCGAGGCGGTAGATCTTGTCGAACTCCACCGCCTCGGTGGCGGCGGTCCCGGTCATCCCGGAGAGCTTCTCGTACATCCGGAAGTAATTCTGGATGGTGATCGAGGCCAGGGTCTGGGTCTCCCGCTCGATGGTGACGTTCTCCTTGGCCTCCAGGGCCTGGTGCAGCCCGTCGCTGTAGCGCCTTCCCGGCATCAGCCGGCCGGTGAACTCGTCGACGATCACCACCTGGTTGTTGTCGATCACGTAGTTGACGTCCTTCTCGAAGAGGGCCAGGGCGCGGAGCGAGGTCAGGGCGTTGTGGATCTTCTCGCTCTTCAGGTTGACCTCCTCCTCCAGGTAATGGATCCGCCGGGCCTTCTCCTCCTCGGGCAGCGAGGCATCCTCCTCGATCTCCCCCTTGACTTCCAGGAAGTCCGGAAGGACGAACTCCTCGGGGTCGTCGGGGGAGAGCGTCAGGTGCCCCTTCTCGGTGATGTCGATCTCGTGGGCCCGCTCGTTGATGGTGAAGAAAAGTTCCTCGCGCAGGGCCCTCCCCTCGTCCGTCCGGGGCGACTGCTTGGACTTGGAGTCGAGCTCGGTCTCGTTCTTCTGGAGCGCCCGGCGGATTTCCGGCTGCTCGATCAGGCTCAGGAGCTGCTTGTTCAGGGGAGCGCCCTTCTTCACCTGGTAGAACTTCCGGTAGGCTTCCTCCTCGTTCCCCGCCTCGAGCAGCTCCTTGCCCTCCTGGAAGAGCCGGTTGCAGAGCAGGCTCTGCTTCTGGGCCAGCTCCTTCATCCGGGGCATCACCTCCTTGAACCGGTGGGTGGAGACGGAGACCGGGCCGGAGATGATCAGGGGGGTGCGGGCCTCGTCGATCAGGATGCTGTCCACCTCGTCGATGATGGCGTAGTAGTGGCCGCGCTGGATCTCGTCCTTCTTCGGGTTGTAATAGACGTACTTCCGCTGGACCTGTTCCTCCTGCCGGCGGGCCATGTTGTCGCGGAGGTAGTCGAAGCCGAATTCGTTGTTGGTCCCGTAGGTGATGTCGCAGCGGTAGGCCTCCTGCCGTTCGGGGGGCGGCATCCCGGTCTGGATGCAGCCGACCGAGACGCCCAGGAATTCGTAGATCGCCCCCATCCATTCCCGGTCGCGGCGGGCCAGGTAGTCGTTGACCGTGACCAGGTTGACGTTCTTCCCGGCCAGGGCGTTGAGGTAGAGGGGCATCGAGGCGACCAGGGTCTTCCCCTCGCCGGTCGCCATCTCGGCGATCTTGCCCTGGTGGAGGACGATCGCCCCGATCAGCTGGACGTCGAAGGGGATCATATCCCAGACCAGCTCCTGCCCGCAGACGGAGACGGCCCGGCCCATCAGCCTCCGGCAGACGTTCTTCACCGCCGCGTAGGCCTCGGGGAGGAGTCCGTCGAGAACCGCCTTCTCTTCCTGGCGGAGCTGGCCGATCAGCCGGCGCTCCTCGGTCTTCAGCCCCTCTTCCTCCTCCGGGGAGGCCTCCCCGGCCAGGGCGGCCCGGACCTTTTCCAGTTCGGCCCGGGTGGCGGAGGTCCCCTCGGCGAAACGCCGCCGGAACTCGTCCGTCTTGGCCCGGATCTCCCCGTCGGAGAGGGACCGGTACTCCTCTTCCAGGCGGTTGATCCGGTCGACCAGGGGCTGGAGCTTCTTCCGGTCCCGGTCGAACTTGGTGCCGAAGATGGTTTTCAGGATGCTCATAACAGAAAAGTGCCCGGCGGTTGATCTCCCAGCGCAGATGAGGGATTATTCATAATCTGAATCGGGACCGTGATCGGGATCGGTATCGTAATCGCAAAGCCCGATCCGACATTCAATTCAATTGTCTCTCGCCCCGGCACGATTTCAGCGGGGGATGGCCAACACCTGTCCGACCTTGAGGGAGTGGGGGCTTTCCAGCCGGTCCCGGTTGGCCTCGAAGATCCGGTTCCAGGCGCCGGGATCCCCGTACAGCTTTCTCGCGATCCCGGCCAGGGTGTCCCCCGACCGGACCGTGTAGTCGTCGGACGCGGATACGGCGGCCGGGGTCCGGCCCGGCTCCGGGGTCGATGGGAGCAGCGGGGTCCGCGGAGGGACGGGGGACGGCGGAGGGGATGGCGGCCGCGGCGTCGGGCGGGCCGGGAGGGGCGTCTTTTCGGCCGGCGGCCGGGGCGCTGCGCGCCGCCCGGCGGAGGGGGTGGTCTCCTCCAGCCAGCTCCGGACCCGATCGGCCTTCTCCGAGTTGGGTGCGCGCCGCAGGTATTCCCGGTAGTAGGAATCGGCCAGGGACTTGTCTTTCAGGTTATCGTCGTAAATGATCCCCAGCTGGAGGTAGGCATCGCTGCAATCCGGATCCATCTCCAGGGCCTTGTGATACATCTCCACCGCCCGGGGATAATTTTCCTGCTGGTAGAAGGCCCGCGCCTTGCCCATATGATCGGAGACCGTTGCCGGGGCCCCGGCGTCTTGCGCCGCGCGCCCGCATCCCCCGGCGGCGGCCAGGCCGGCGATCAGGAGGCCGGCGATCACCGCCGGCCCCGCGGATTTTGGTTTGGCGATCATCTTCCTTCCCGGCCCCCGGGCCGCTAAATGCCCAGACCGCGCCGCAGTTCCCGGGCCTGCGGGGTGTCGGGGGCCAGTTCAATATAGCGCAGGCCGTGGGGACGGGCCAGGTTTTTCATCCGGTAGTGGTAGTAATAGAGGTTGAACAGCGACAGCTGGGCCTGGGGGAAATCCGGGTTCAGCCGGGCGGCTTCCTTGAAAGCGGCCAGGGCCTGGTCGGGCCGTCCTTCCTGGTGGTAGACCAGACCCAGGTTATAAAACGCCTGGTAGAAGCCCGGCCGCCGTCGGATGGCCTTCAGGTATTCCTCCCGTGCCGGGGCGTATCTCCCCTCTCTCTGGTGGACCGCCCCCCGGTTGTAATGTTCAGTCGCCGACAGTTCTCCGCCGGGGGCGGGGGCGGGCCGGAGCGCGGCGCGGGACGGGGCCGCCGGCGCGGGCGGGGACGGGGCGGGGCGGAGGCCCTGCCGGGCCCGGTCGGCCAGTTTCCCGCGGGGAAAGAGTTCCAGGTACCTGCGGAAATACAATCCCGCCCGGTCGGAACGGCTCAGCTCTTTTCCGTAAAATTCAGCCAGCTCGATATAATCTTCTTCCACTTCCGGCCGCAGCTCCAGGCTCTTCTCCAGCTGCCGCGCCGCCGCCGGGTAATCGCCCGTTTCCCGCAGATGCCGGTAGTGATTATGATGGGCTTTCCAGAGCCCCTCGTCGGCCTCGGCGGTCAGCCCCTCCGCTCGGGCCCGGCGGTAAAATTCAACCGACTCCTCGAAATGTCCGGAAGCCAGCTCCGCGGCCCCGCGGAGGATGTAAACCCGGCCCAACGGTTCTTTGACCGGGGCTCCGGGGTTGAGCTCCCGGGCCCGGAGCAGGGCCGTTTCCGCGCCGGGATAATCTTCCCCCCCGGACAGGAGCGCGTTTCCCAGCCCGATCAGGGCCGGCAGGCTGTCGGGGGACGCCTCCAGACACTGCCGGAAGGCGGCGGCCGACCGGTCGAAAGCCCCCTCCGCCGCCAGTCTTTCCCCCCGGCGGCAGTATTCTTCCGGGTCCGGCGGGCGGGGGGAGGCGGGAGGAGGAGAAGACGGGACCGGCGTCCGGGGGGTAGCGGCGGGGGCGGCGGCGGACAGAGGCGGGCGGAGTTCCCCCAGCCGGGCGATCACCTCTCCCGCCGAGGGGGATCGGGGCCGCCGGGTCAGGAACGACTCGTAATGGGAGACCGCTTTCTCCCCCTCGCCGAGGAAGCGGTCGTAAATCCGGCCCAGCCGGTAATGCGCCTCGGCCGAGGCCGGATCGAGATCGAGCGCCCGCCGGTATTCCTGTTCCGCCGGGTGGTACTGCCCCGCGGACTCGTACGCCTCTCCCTGTCGCAAGTAATCATCGCGGGTGAAGAGGCCGGTCTCGGTAGCGACGACCCGGTTTGACTTCTCCAGGAGCCGTTTCAGCTCCATCCGCTCCCGCCCGTCGGGACGGACCCGGAAATAATCCAGAAGGGCTTCCACCCCGCGCCGGTTCCGCCCGTCGAGAAGCAGCGAGCCGACCCCGAAGTTGTAGAGGATCTCCGGGTGGGAGGAGCCGGTTTTGCGCGCCGCGGCGAATTCCCGGAGGGCCGCCGCCCGGTCCCCCTGCTCCCAGAGGAGAACGCCCAGGTTATTGTGGCCGGGGGCCGGGTCCTCCGGAGCGGTCTGCAGGAAGGCCCGGAAATATTCCGCCGCCTCCTCGGTCTTTCCCTGGCGTCTCCGGACCGCCCCCAGCCGGAAGAGCGCGGGAGCGAACCGGGGATCGATATCCAGCGAAAGCCGGTAGCAGCGGGCGGCCTCCTCCATTTCCTCCAGGTCCCAGTAGACGCCGCCCAGGTTGTAGGCCGGAACCGGATCGTCCCCGGCCACCTCCACCGCCAGGGTCAGTTCCTCGATCGCCCGGCTGTAGGAATTCTGGACCCGGTAGATCCGACCGAGAGCGTTGCGGGCCCGCGCGCTCTCCGGCTCCATCTGGAGCAGGCGGCGCATCTCCCCCACCGCCTGGTCGTATTTCTTCTGCCGGGCCAGCCGCAAGCCCTGGCGGTAGGTCCGGTCGGCCCGGTTCCCGCAGGCCGCCGAGAGGAGGAGGATCAGGGAAAGCCCGCCGATCAGAATCCGGTTACGGTTGTTCTTCATCCTCCCACCATTGTTCCCAGACCCGGATCTCCTGTCGGCGCAGGAGGGGATCGCCGCCCCAGTCAAAGGGGAAATCCCGTCCGGAGATGGCCCGGAGCGCCTCCCAGCTGTCCTTCCGGACGTAAGGTTCCGGATCGTTCAACGCCCGCAGGAGCGCCGCCACGGCGGATCGGTCCCGGAAGAGACCGAGAACGTAGGCCGCGGTACCCCGGGTCCGGGGCTGGGGATCCCCGAGGAGGGCGATAATCCCCGGGATGGCGGCCCGGGACCGCATATTGCCCAGGAACCAGAGAGCCTGGAAACGGAAATCCTCGTCCCGGCTGGTGAGACCCTCGATCAGCGCCCCCTCCCCCGAGTAATCTCCCAGTTCGTACAGGGCGGAGGCGGCCGCGAAGCGAACCGGCTCCTCGGCATCTTCCAGAGCCCGGCGGAGCGGCTCGATGGTCCGCGGGTCGTTGATGTTGTTCAGGGCCAGGACGGCTTCGATCCGGACCCGGACCGATGGGTCCTCCAGCCGCCCGGCCAGGAGGGGAACGGCCTCCGGCGAGCCGCTGTCGCCGAGAAAACTGACCGCTTCCTGGCGGGCGTCCTCGTTCGAACTGGAGATGGCGGCCTCGGCTTCTTCCCGGCTGGTGATCGCGGGAGGGGAAGCGGGGGAAGGCGATATCAGGCTGCACCCCGCCAGCCCGCAGAGAAAGACGATACCCGGCCGGCTAAGGTTCGAGCGGAAGTACCGCATCATCTTGTCCTTCCTCCCTGATCAACCTGATCTCTTCCGCCCAGTTCTCCTCCAGGACCCGGTAATCGGACCCGATGATGGCCTGCCGGTCCGCGAAGTAGCGCTGTTCCAGCCGGGCCAGGCTGCTGTTTCGTTCCTGCTGGTACTGGATGGCGAGGACTTCGTTGGGGGCGTTCTTCACACCCTCTTCGGCCCGCCGGATCAGTTCGGCCCGCCGGATCTCGTAGGCCCGCTCCAGGAGTTCCAGCTGGGGACGATGCGCTTCCCGGTCCGGGGCGCCGCGCCGGGATATGACCAGCCGCGCCAGGAAGACGACTCCGGCCGCGATCAGGAGGAAAAGCAGCGGCTTGAGCAGCCGGTACCCCCATCCGCTGAGCGGCCGTTCTCCGATCATCGTCTTTATCTGATCCCGAAGATCCCCCCGGCGATGATCGGGGAGAGCTTGACCACCAGGCCGGCGAAGACGACGCTGACCATCGCCATCAGCTTGATCAGGATATTCAGCGATGGGCCCGAGGTGTCCTTGAAGGGGTCCCCGACCGTGTCCCCCACCACCGCCGCCTTGTGGGTATCGGAGCCCTTCCCCCCGAAATTCCCTTTCTCGACGAATTTCTTGGCGTTGTCCCAGGCGCCGCCGGAGTTGTTGAGCAGGCAGGCCAGGGCGAACCCGGTGGTCAGCCCCCCGGCCAGCAGCCCCATCACCCCGGCCACCCCGAGGACGATCCCGGTGACCAGGGGGACGATAATCGCCAGGAGGGCCGGGACCACCATCTCCTTCTGGGCCCCGGCGGTGGAGATGGCCACGCAGCGGGCGTAGTCCGGCCGCCCGGTCCCCTCCATTATCCCCGGGATCTCCTTGAACTGTCTCCTCACCTCGGAGACCATCGCCCCGGCGGCCCGGCCCACCGCTTTCATCGTCATCGCGCAGAAGACGAAGGACATCATCCCCCCGAGGAAGAGCCCGCAGAGCAGAAGCGGGTTGAGCAGGGAGATGTCATAGACCTCGAGAAAACCTGCCACCCCGCCGGCCACCGCTTCCGCCCCTTCCCCGGCCGTCTTCCCCGCCCAGAGCTGGACCTGGTCCATATAGGCGGCCAGGAGAGCCATCGCGGTCAGGGCGGCGGAACCGATCGCGAAACCCTTCCCGGTGGCGGCGGTGGTGTTCCCCATCGCGTCGAGGGCGTCGGTCCGCTCCCGGACCTGGGGCGGCAGCCCCGACATCTCGGCGTTGCCGCCGGCGTTGTCGGCGATCGGTCCGTAGGCGTCGGTGGCCAGGGTGATCCCCAGGGTGGAGAGCATCCCCACGGCGGCGAAACCGATCCCGTAGAGACCGGAGGCCGTATGGGAGAACCCGCCGGCGAAGCCGTAGGCGCAGAGGATCCCGGCCACGATCGTGACCACCGGGATGCCGGTCGAAAACATCCCCACCGCCATCCCGTCGATGATCGCGGTCGCCGGGCCCATCTGGGCCTGTTCGGCGATCCCCCGGGTCGGAGCGTACTCGTCGCTGGTATAATGCTCGGTGGACTGGCCGATAATCACCCCGGCGAGGAGCCCCGCGGTCACCGACCCGAAGATCCCCCAGGGGATGAACCCGGACCAGGCCAGCCCGGCCACGGCGGCCAGGATCAGGATCGTCGACCCCATCGTCCCGGTCAGCAGGGCCCGCAGCAGCGATCTCTGGCTGGCCTCTTCCCGGGCCCGGACCATAAAGATGCCGGCGATCGAGAAGAGGATCCCCAGCCCGGCCACGATCATCGGGGCGGTGACCGCCCGGAACCCGCCAAAGGCGCCGGCGGCCGCCGGCAGGGCCGCTCCCAAGGCGGAGGTGGCCAGGATCGATCCGTAATAGGACTCGTAGAGGTCGGCGCCCATCCCGGCCACGTCGCCGACATTGTCGCCGACGTTATCGGCGATGGTGGCGGGGTTGCGGGGGTCGTCCTCGGGGATCCCGGCCTCCACCTTACCCACCAGGTCGGCGCCGACGTCGGCCGCCTTGGTGTAGATCCCCCCGCCGACCCGGGCGAAGAGGGCCTGGGTCGAGGCGCCCATCCCGAAGGTGATCATCGTGGTGGTGATGCAGCCGAGCTTGTCGGCGGGGTCGAAGCCGGCCTCGACCAGGGTCATCCCGAGGAATTCCAGGCCCCGGCTCATATTCGCCGCCGTGTAGACCAGCCGGTCCAGGATCAGGTACCAGATCGAGATGTCGAGGAGGCCGAACCCGACCACCACCAGGCCCATCACCGCGCCCGAGCGGAAGGCGACCTGGAGCCCGGCATTGAGGGAGTGCCGGCAGCCTTCCGCGGTCCGGCCCGAGGCGTTGGTGGCGGTCTTCATCCCGAGGAAGCCGCAGAGGGCGGAGAAGAACCCGCCGGTCAGGAAGGCCACCGGCAGGAACGGGTTCTGGATCCCGAAGACCGCCAGAGCCGCGAAGCCGATAAAGAAGACCCCGAAGACCAGGGCAACCACCCGGTACTGCCGCTGGAGATAGGCGAAGGCCCCTTCCCGGATGTACCGGGCAATCTGGCGCATCTTGTCGTTCCCCTCCGACGTGGTCATCATCCGCCGGTATAACCAGAAAGCCGCCAGGATCGCCAGCAGGGCGGCCAGCGGCGCTATCCACCAGAGAAACCGCCACCAGGCCGGGGAACCTGCCGGGCCCGTCCCCGCCGCGGACACCGGGGGGGAAAGAAGCAGACCGAACGCCGGACTGAGGAATATGGCCAGAATTTTTCTCATCGGCAGTGCCCTTCTTTTACGGGACCGGCCGCTGGTCCCTCGCCAAAGGTTGCCAGCCTGACAGGACAGAAAGAACGGGGCCCACAGAAGACGTGAGCCCCGTCGGAAACCGTGACATTGCGGTTAACGGCCAAGCAAGACCTCGGGCCCGGCCCGGATTAGAAGAAGTACTTCAGCCCGGCGCCCATCAGCACGGAGTCCATTTTCGCTTTCTGGGTGGGTCCGTTATCGATGGTGTACTTGTAATCCTCGAGGAACCAGAGATGCTTGACGTCGATATTCAGCACCAGGTTCTGGGTGAGGCATAAATCGAACCCGATCGCCAAGTGCATCCCGAAGGAATCCTTGACCCTGACTTCCTGGTCCTCGTAATTGTCCTTGAAGTTGTTGAAGAACATACTGGGGCCGAAGCCGAGATAAAGACCGAACTCCGGGGTCGGATTGCCCCGCATCTCGAAGGTCAGGTTGAGATAGGTAATCCGGGCTTTCCCATCAATCGGCTCGTTCCATTGCGGGCGGGTGTGACCCACCGAGAGGGCGCCGGCAAAGTTGGGACTGACCATATAGGAGAGGATCCCCTCATAGGCGATCGCGCTGTCCACGCCGTCGTTGGAATAGGGAAAGAAGTAAGCCACCCGGGCGCCGATGCCGGGACGGCAGGAGACGGAGATCATCTGTTTCCCCACGTAAATCTTATCCCAGTGATCGACGTGCCCGGCGTCTCCCAATCCCCGGTCGAGATAAGCCTGGCCCCAGCTTAAACCGGAAAATCCGAGAATCAGGCAGACCACCCCTATCGCCACGACCGCTTTTCTCATCATACTCTGCTCCTTATCGTGCCCCGGAAGGCAGGGGCCAGTTTAGGGACTTGGATTACTTTAAAATACCCCGCGGCGAAATTGCAAGAAAAAAATCCGAATTTATGCCGAAGGGGGGATTCGAACCCCCAAGAGGTTTCCCTCACATGGCCCTCAACCATGCGTGTCTGCCATTTCCACCACTTCGGCTGGCGCCGGATTTCCCGATCGCCCTATTCGGGAATATACAAAAACAGGTCCGTTTTGACAACGTTCTTCTCGCGGACGAGAGCCGCCGCCGCCCGCACGGGCCGGAGAAGGCCGAGGAGGGGGGCGATCCCCTCCCGGTAGACATCTTCGGGGACGAGGGGTTCCTCGGGGACCAGCCGCTGGTAGGCGAAATACCACTCGGCGGCCGCGCGCAGGGTTTCGGCGAACCGCCCGCCTTCCAGGTAGAGCAGGATATCCGCCCCGGGAGGGAGGCGGCCGGTGGTCCGCCGGAATCCGGGATCGCCTTCCACGGCCGGGCCTTGCCCGGCCCGCAGGTCGAGCAGGCTGTGCAGCAGCGGACGGGAACCGGCGAGCACCAGCTCCTCCCCGGCCAGGGCATAACCGGGGTCTTCCAGGAAAAAGAGCCCGGGAAAAGTGGTTGTCTCCACCCCGTTATGCGTTTCCCGGACCGGGCGCAGCCCCCGGGAGAGAATCGCCCAGGCGGTGATCTTCTCCATCACCGCCGCCGCCGCCGTCCGGTCGGCGACCCGGTTGACCAGGGCGAAAGGCGGAACCGGGATGAACTCGCCGCCGGTCAGACCCCCGAATACCACTGACCAGTTTGCCCCCAGAACCGGGAAAATATCCCGGCGGAGACTGAGACCGGATTCCCCTTCCCAGCCGCCGAGGCCGGGGAAGGCGCCGGCCTCCCCTTCCGCCCCCAGAGACTCGATCAGCCCGGCCAGCCGCTCCCCGGCGGCGGGAGGATCGGCAGTGAAAAATCCGTAAAGCATCCCTCCGGCCGGCAGCGGGGCCGGTGGCTCGGGGATCATTTCGAAGGAGCCGGGGGGGAATTCCTCTTCCCGGACGACCCTCAGCCGGCCGTGGACGCCTTCCCGGTACCCGGACCGCCAGCCGATCGAGCGGCAGGAACCCAGGGAGCGGAGGAAGACCTCCGCCCAGGCCGCCGTCTCGGCGGCGGGGCCGGGGGGCAGCCCCCCGGCCATCCCGCGCTCGAACCGGTTCGGGGTCAGGTAACACTCCAGAAAGGTATCGGCGGGGAAGCCTTCTCCGTCGAGGGCGGCGGAAAATTCCGCCGACCCGGGCAGGGCCTCCCCCTCCCCCCCGGCGAGGTCGATCACCTCCTCGATCAGGGACCGGGCCGAATCGGAGACCGTTGCGGCCAGACACCCGTCGATCACGGCATAGGCAACCTCGAAGGGGAAGTCTTCGCCGGGCGGGATGATTACGACCACCCGGCCACGGTACTTCTCCTCCCGGAGAACCCGGTCCGGCTCATCCTTCAGGGAATCGCCGAGCCGGAGAACGATCTCCAGCAGCCGGGCCTTCACCCCGAGGCGGGTGACCGCGAGGAGGGAGATCGGGGCGATCTCCGTGGCGGGGATGACCGCCAGGGCGAAATCCTCTCCCGCCGCCGCCATAATCTTCGAGCGGTCCAGCCGGAAGCCGGTCCGGGCTTCGAACTCCCGCCCCGCTTCCTCCAGCCGCTCCTCCACGCCCATCTCCCCCCAGAGCGGGGAAGCCTTCATCTCCCGGAAGGCCCGGGAAGCGGTCAGCTTCTCCCAGGCCTCCCCGGCCGAGCGGAAGCGGATCAGCAGACCGGCTCGGGCGGGGATCAGGCTGTCCGGCGCCCGCTCCCGGCAGAGGTCCCGGGGCAGGGAGATCACTTCCACCACTCCCCTTCCGGCCACCGGGATCAGGGACCGGGTCAGGGGGATGGCGAGCAGCAGAGCCGCCGCCAGCGCTCCGGCCAGGATAAATATCCATTTTATTTTCATCGAGATCCGGTCCGGTAAAATTGCCCGGGAATTCTCCGCTTAATCTAGCTCTTTCCCCCGATCGATCACAAGAATTATCCCCGGACGAAGCAGGACGCCCGGTGCCCGGGGGCGGTCTCCTCCAGGACCGGGATCTCCCGGCGGCAGCGGTCCTCCCGCCGGGGACAGCGGGGATAGAAGGGACAGCCGCCCGGCGGAGCGGCCTCCCCCTCCCCTTCCCGGATGGAGCCGGCGGCGGGCGGGGCCGCGTCCGGATCGGGGACCGGGATCGAGGCGAGGAGGGCCCGGGTGTAGGGGTGGGCCGGCCGGCGGTAGAGGTCGCGGCTGGCGGCCTCCTCGACGATCCTCCCCCGGTACATCACCGCCACCCGGTCCGATATGTGCTCGACCACGGAGAGGTCGTGGGCGATGACCAGGTAGGCCAGCGAGAACCGCTCCTGGAGATCGGCCAGGAGGTTGAGGATCTGGGCCTGGATCGAGACGACGAGCGAGTAGAACGGCTAGTCGCAGAGGATGAAGGAATGGTGGAGGGCGAGGGCCCGGGCGATCCCGATCCGCTGGCGCTGGCCGCCGGAAAATTCGTGGGGGTAGAGGCCGGCCGATTCCGGGGGAAGCCCGACCGTTTCCAGCAGTTCCCTCACCCGGGCCGCCCGCTCCCGGCGGGTCCCGACCCGGAAGTTGACCAGGCCCTCGGAGACGATCTCCCCCACCCTCATCCGGGGGTTGAGCGAGCCGTAGGGATCCTGGAAGATGATCTGCATCTCCCGCCGGACCCCCTTCAGTTCCCTCCCCCCCATCCGGAAGAGATCCCGGCCCCGGAAGATGACCTCGCCGCCGTCGGCCGGGGCCAGCCGCAGCAGGAGCCGCCCCAGGGTGGTCTTCCCGGAGCCGGTCTCCCCCACCACCCCCAGGGTCTTCCCCCGTTCGATCCGGAGGCTGACCCCGTCCACCGCCTTCAGATACCCCGCCGTCCGCCGCAGGACCCCCCGCCGGACCGGGAAATACTTCTTCAACCCCCGGGCCTCGATCAGCACCTCGTTGTCTCCCTTCGTCTCCATCATTCCTCACACTCTACCACATACTATTTTTATTATCTTTCTTGGCGTCCTTTGCGTCTTAGCGGTGAATTCTTTTATTTTAGTGGGAAGTGGCACTCGACCCGGTGGCCGGGTTCGACCTCCCGGGGCGCCGGACTCTCCCGGCGGCAGATCTCCTCCGCCCGCGGGCAGCGGGGGTGGAAGGAGCACCCGGCGGGGATCCGGCTCAGGTCGGGCACGGTCCCCCGGACGGTCTTCAGCCGCCGTTTCTCCTCTCCCGGGCGGGGAACGGAATCGAGCAGGGCCCGGGTATAGGGATGGCCGGGGCGGGCGAAGAGCTGCCGCGTGGAGGCGGACTCCACGATCCTCCCCAGGTACATCACCGCCACCCGCTCGGTGGCCTGGGCGACCACCCCCAGGTCGTGGGTGACCAGGAGAACCGCCATCTCGTGGCGGTCCCGCAGCCGCGAGATCAGATCGAGGATCCGGGCCTGGACGGTCACGTCGAGGGCGGTGGTCGGCTCGTCGGCGATCAGCACCCCCGGGTTGCAGGCCAGGGCGATCGCGATCATCACCCGCTGGCGCTGGCCCCCCGAGAGCTGGTGGGGGTAGTCGTGGTAGCGGGATGCCGGGTCGGGGATGTTGACGTCCCGGAGCAGCCCGACCGCCCGGTCGCGGGCGGCCCTTCTCCCCGCCCGCTCGTGGACCAGGATCGCCTCCCGAACCTGCTCCCCGATCGTGAAGACCGGGTTGAGGGAGGTCATCGGCTCCTGGAAGATCATCCCCATCTCCCGGCCCCGGATCCGCCGCATCCGCTTCTCCGCCAGGGCGGTGATCTCCACCCGTTTCTCCTCCCGGTCCCGGAGCCGGATGCTCCCGGAGACGATCCTCCCCGGAGGGGGGACCAGGCGGAGCAGGGAAAGCGCGGTCACGGTCTTGCCGCAGCCCGACTCCCCGACCAGTCCCAGGGTCCGGCCCCGCTCGAGGGAGAAATCCACCCCCCGAACCGCCCGGAGGACCTGGTTCCCGATTTCAAAATAGGTGTGGAGGTTTTCGACCTCAAGTACGGGATTCATCATCTCTCCCCCCGTTGTCGCGGGTCCAGGGCGTCGCGGACCGCGTCGCCGAAGACGTGCAGGGTCAGGCTGATCAGGAAGATCGCCGCGGTGGCCGCCGCCAGCTGCCACCAGACGCCTCGGAAGAGTTCGAGCTTGGCGTCGTCGATCATCACCCCCCAGCTGGGAACGTTCTTCGCCCCCAGGCCGAGAAAGCTCAAGATCACTTCGGCGTGGATGTAGCTGATGAAACCGAGCGAGAAGGTGATCACGGCCAGGTGGAAGACGTTGGGCAGGATCTGCCGGGCGATGATCCGGGCCGGGGACGCCCCCAGGGCCCGGGCGGCCAGGACATACTCCCGGTCGCGGTGCTTGATCGTCTCCCCCCGGATCAGCCGGCAGAGCCCGACCCAGCCGGTCAGCCCGAGGGCCAGGTAGACGGCGTTGATCCCCCGGATCCGGAACTCCGCCCCGAAGAGGGAGAACCGCCGGTCCTGGAGGACGAAGGCGAAGGCCAGGATCAGGATGATATAGGGGATCGACTGCAGGGTGCTGTAAAGCCAGGTGATCAGGTCGTCGATCCTCCCCCCGAAATAACCGGCCAGCAGGCCGAGGGCCAGCCCGAGCACCCCGGCCAGGGCCGAGGCGGTCAGGGCGACCGTGACGGCGACCCGGGTCCCGTAAATCGTCTTGGCCAGGACATCCCGGCCGTAGATATCGGTCCCGAAAGGGTGGGCCCGGGAAGGCGGGCGGTAGGCCAGTTCGAAGTTCTCCGTCTCCCAGTCGGGGACCCGCCAGCCGGTGCCGACCCAGAGGGCGACTGCCAGGTAGAGTACGATCACCCCCAGGGAGACCGCCGCCCGGGGCCGGCCGAGGACTTCCCGGACCGCTGCCTGCCAGTAACCGGGGGATCGGTCGGTTGTTCTCATATCATTTCAGGGAGACCCGGGGATCGACCAGGGCGTAGAGGAGATCGGTCAGAAGCAGCGCTCCCAGGTAGATCACCGCACCGACGAAGGTCAGGGCGTTGATCACCGGCCAGTCGGATCCGGCCACGGCATCGACCAGCATAAAACCCAGCCCCGGGATGGAGAAGAACCGCTCCAGGAGCAGCGAACCCAGGAAGAGGAAGGGGATGACCACCACCACCTGGGTGATGATCGGGATCAGGGCG
Organism: PVC group bacterium; assembly: GCA_040773245.1. Classification (GTDB taxonomy): domain Bacteria; phylum Auribacterota; class Erginobacteria; order Erginobacterales; family Erginobacteraceae; genus Erginobacter. The sequence goes on along the minus strand of JAXGWO010000023.1, from coordinate 18,028 downwards.
TTCTTCAGGACGTGGCCGAACATCACCCCCCCCTCCCCCACTCCCTTGGCCCGGGCGGTCCGGACATAGTCGGCCCGGGTCTCGTCGAGGATCACCGTCCGGTAGAAGCGGACGCCGGCCCCCAGGCCGGCGGCCACCCCGAGCAGGACGGGAAGGGCGACATAGCGGACGACCGGCAGTCCGAACTCCTCCGGGTAACCATAGATCGGGAAGAGCCCCCAGCGCCCGGCCAGGATGGCCTGCCCGAAGATGATCAGGGCGAGATAGGGGACGGAGATCCCGAAGACCGAGAGGACCACCATCGACCGGTCGAAGAACTTTCCCTGCCGGAAGGCGCAGAACATCGCGATGGTGATCTGGAGGAAGAGCCCGATGATGAAGGCGGGAACGGTGAGGGAGAGCGAGGGCGGCGCGCCGGTCCGGATCATCTCCGAGATCGTCCGGCGGTACTGCTCGGAGCGGCCGAAGCGGAAAGTGAAGGTGCTGTAGAGGTGGGAGAAGAGCTGGTTGCGGGCGAACCCCGCCAGATCCCCGGCCAGCAGCCGCCCGGGCGGCGGCCAGAGCGGACGGTCGAATCCGAGCTGCCGGCGCAGTTCCTCCTTCTGTTCCTCGGTGGCGTACCTCCCCGCCACCCGGTCGACCGGGTCGCCGCCGACCACCCGGAAGAGGAGGAAGGTGATCAGGGAGATCCCGACCAGGATCGGGATCAGATAGATTACCCGCCGAATAAAGTAGGCCAGCATAATCGGGATGGGTTTTCTTCTGTTTATCAAAGCAGAAGTTAAACGATACCAAACACGATGCGGCTCGTTCAAACCGGAGTATTGGAATGATGGGGTGTCGGGTGGTTGGGCCCTGCCCCACCACTCCATCACTCCATCACTCCATCACTCCATTATTCCATCAGGTCCGACCCCACTTTCTGGAACTTCATCGTACCGGAGAGGAAGTCGTGGGGGTGGTAGTTTCCCAGCCGGTCGTGGTAGAGGGCGTAGACCACCCGGTAGGTGGTCAGGAGCCAGGGACAGTCCTCGATCACGATGTCTTCCATCTCGTGGTAGAGGGGGATCCGTTTCTCCGGGTCGGGGATGGCGATCGCTTCCTCGTAGAGGGCGTCGAATTCGGGGTTGGAGTAGTTGCTGGTGTTGGGGCCGGGGGAGCGGTGGGGGCCGTAGAAGAGGAGGAGGAAGTTCTGGGCGTCGGGGTAGTCGGCCACCCAGCCGAGGGCGAAGACCTGGTGGGACCGGGTCTTGGCGGCGTCCTGGAACTTCGGCCAGGTCATATAATCGGCCTCCACCTCCAGCCCCAGGCGCCGCATCTGGATCCGGAAGAACTCCCCCTGCTGCCGGCTTTCGGTGTCGGTCCCCGGGATCGCCAGCTTCAGGATTGGGAGTGGCCCGCCGGCGATCTCCTCCGCCTTCTTCAGCAATGCCCGGGCCCGTTCGGGATCGTAACGGGTGTAGGGGTTGACCTTCTCCGGCCGGAAGCCGGGGATCATCGGGGGGATGGGGCCGGCGGGGACCCGGCCCCGTCCGTTGAGAAACGTCTCGATGTAGGTCTCCCGGTCGAAGGCCAGGCTCATCGCCTGCCGCAGCGGACGGTTCGCCCCCACCACCGGGTCGTCCATATTGAAGCCGTAGTAAAAGATCGAGGGGTCCTCCGCCTTGATCAGCCGGATACCCCGGGCGGCCAGCGCCGGCGAAAGCTCCCGGGCGGTGGTGATCACCCGGTCGAAGCTGTCCTTGGGGATGCCGGCGGAGTCGATCTTTCCGTCCAGGAAGGCCAGCCAGTAAGGCTGGGACTCCTCGATGATCGTCCACTCGATCCGATCGAGAAAGGGGATCCTCCGGCCGGCGTCCGCCAGCAGCCCCCGTTCGGCCAGCGCCGGGGCCGCCCGGTCGGGGTAATTCTCCCGGCGGAAGTTTTCGTTCCTGGCCATCGTGAAGCTGTTGGAACGGAAGTTGCCGACCAGGCGGAAGGGCCCGGTCCCCACCGGGTGGTTGACCAGGTCCCGGCCGTAGCGTTCCAGGACCTCGCGGGCCACGGGGGCGGTGGGGAGATGGGCCAGCCAGTAAAGGAGAAAATTGTGGGGACGGGTCAGCGTTATCTCCAGGGTATGGGGATCGGGGGCCTGCAGACCCGCCACCGGGCGGCCGTAGTCAACCTCCTTCACCCCCCCGGTGTATTCCCGGAACTCGTCGAGCCCCTCGATGTAGCCGGCGAAGATCGCCGAGTAGTTGGTGGAGCGGTTGTTGAGGTCGGCCATCCGCTTCCAGGCCAGGATAAAGTCCTCCGCCGCCAGTCCCCGTCCCTTCCCTCCCGGGAAGGCGGGATCGTCGGCGAAAAGGACCCCCGGCCGGATCCGGATCGTGTACTTCCTCCCGTCCGCGGAGATCTCGGGCATCCCCTCGGCCAGCTGGGGGACCAGGCGGTAGGGACGTTCCAGGTAGGCGTAGGTGTAGAGGGTCTCGAAGATCTGCCCGGCCACGGAGGAGCTGGTGGTGTCCCCGATATCCTGGGGGTCGAGGCCCCGGATCTTCGACCTCAGCGCCGCCCGGCGGACCATCGCCCCCGGCTCCGAAGACCCGGAGGATCGGTAGAAAAAGGGCACGGAGAGAAACAACCCGAGCAGGATCGCGGAGAACAGCCCGAGGATGATCCAGATTTTCATTATACAATTTTTCGTGGAAAAATTGTAGTGTGAAAAACCCTGCTGCCATAGAATTTCGGATGTTTCCGGAGGGTTTATAGCAATCCGGCCGGATTAAGCATAGCAGAATGTTACCGGAGGGGGATTCAACCCCCCAGGAGGAGATGATGCAGGTAGTTCTGGTCTTCATCCGGGTCAAGCCGGAGATGGTCGAGGCCTTCCGGGAGATCACGCTGGACAACGCCCGGCACAGCCTCCGGGAGCCGGGTTTTCTCCGCTTCGACGTCATTCAGGGGGAGGACGACCCCGCCCGGTTTGTCCTCTTCGAGGCGTACCGCGACGAACAGGTTCCCCGGAGGCACAAGGAGACCGACCACTATAACCGCGGGCGGGAGGCGGTGGCCGGGATGATGGCCGAACCCCGCTACAGTCTCAAATACCGGAATGTCTTCCCGGAGAGATACTGAAGCCGCGCCGGCCGGGGGGGGCGGCGCGACTTCGTCGCTGGCGGGGTTCGAATTCGCCACCGCCGGGCGGATAGTTTTCGGGCCGGGGACGGTCCGCCGGGCCGGGGAGCTGGCGGCCGGGCTGGGCCGCCGCTGCTGCCTGGTCACCGGAAGCGAGCCGGCGAGGGCCGCGCCGCTCCGGGAGGAACTGGACCGGGCGGGGATTGCCCAGATCGTCCTCCGGGTCCGGACCGAGCCGACCGTCGAACTGGCCGAGAACCTGGCCGCCCGGGCCCGGGAAGCGGGCGGCGACCTGGTGATCGGGATCGGCGGGGGGGCGGTCCTCGACACCGCCAAGGCGGTCGCCGCCCTCCTCGCCAACCCCGGCCCGCTCCTCGACTACCTGGAGGTGATCGGGTCCGGGCGGCGGCTGGAGAACTATCCCCTCCCGGTGATCGCGGTTCCCACCACCGCCGGGACCGGCTCCGAAGCGACCCGCAACGCCGTTTTCCTCTCCCCCGCCCACCGGGTCAAGGTCAGCCTCCGCGACCATCGTCTGATCCCCCGGATCGCCCTGATCGACCCGGAACTGGCCGTCTCCCTGTCCACCGCCCTCACCGCCGCCACCGGCCTCGACGCCCTCACCCAGCTGCTGGAGCCGTTCGTCGGCCCGAGGACCAACCCGCTCACCGACGGAGTCTGCCGGGAAGGGCTGGGCCGGGCGGCGAATTTTTTGGAGCGGGCCTGCCGAGACGGGAGCGACCTCGAGGCCCGCTCCGGGATGGCGCTGGCCGCCCTCGCCGGCGGGATCGCCCTGGCCAACGCCGGGCTGGGGGCGGTCCACGGCCTGGCCGGACCGCTGGGCGGAATCTTTTCCGCCCCCCACGGCGCGATCTGCGGGCGGCTGCTGCCGGAGGTGATGGCCGCGAATGTCCGGGCCCTGGAAACCCGGCTTCCCGGCTCCCCCGCCCTGAACCGGTACCGGGAGGCGGCCGCCATCCTCACCGGGGACCCCGGGGCCCGCGCCGGGGACGGGGTGAACTGGGTCCGCGGGATGGTCGAACGGCTGGGGATCCCCCCTCTCGCCCGCTGCGGCCTGACCGCCGCCGCGATCCCGGAAGTGGCGGAGAAGTCCAAAAATTCCAGCAGTATGAAGGGCAACCCGGTCGAACTGACCGGCGAAGAACTGGCCGGGATCCTGGCCGCCGCCCTTTAGAGGCCGATTCTATCGGGAATCCCTTGCCGATCTCCGCCCGGCCGGGTATATTACGTTAGGTCGTGTGCGGAGTTGCGGCCTTGAACCGGGGCGAAGCGGGGGATAATCCATTTAACTTCGCGCAATTTGCGGATATGAATGAGGGGAATAAAACAGTGAAGAAAATCCTGGTCGCCGAGGACGATGAAGCTTCCCGGGAGATCATTGTCAGGCTGGTTGAATCGCTGGGTTTCATCGCCATCCAGAGCGCCAACGGGAAGACCGCCCTCGCCGTGCTGCTCGACAACCCGGACATCCGGCTTCTGATCTGCGACGTGATGATGCCGGAACTGGACGGGATAATGCTGATCAAGATCCTGCGGGGTAAACAGGTTTTCGAGAAGCTGCCGATCATCATCATCTCGGGGGTGGCGGTGATCAACGAGATCAACCACCTGATGGAACTCGGCCCGACCGTCTTTCTGGACAAGCCGATCGATAGTTCGGCGCTGAAGAAGAAGCTCGCCGAAATGCTCCCGGCGACTTGATCCCGCCGGGCCGGGCCGGGTATCTCCCTCCGCCTCCTCTTATTTCCCAACCGCCAATCCGGAATGACCTCGTCAGCTTCCCAAACATCAGCCGGCGCCGGGCCGGGGGATCTCCTCCGGGAGGCCGACCGGCTGTTCAAGAACGGGAACTACCCGGCGGCGCTGGAACGTTACGCGGCGATCCTCGCCCGCAATCCGGATTCACCCGTCTCTCTCCTGGTCAAGGGAGCTCTCCTGGCCCGCCTGAAGAAGCCCCGGGAGGCGATCCTTTACTGCGACCGGCACCTGGAGTTCTTCCCCCGGGACGCCGAGGGCTGGAAACTGAAGAGCCGCCTGGCCGGCGGCGAGGGGATGCACCGGGAGGCCCTGACCGCGATCGAGCGGGCGCTGCAGCTGGCCCCGGACGACGTCGACCTGCTCCTCTTCAAGGGTTACCTGCTGGCGGACATCTTCCAGGAATACGAGCGGGCCATCCAGTGCTACGACGCCGCCCTCCTGCTCCAGCCCCGGGACCCGGCCATCTGGAACCGGAAGGGCCGGGCGCTCCACAACCTCGACCGGTTCAAGAAAGCGATCGCCTGTTTCAACCGGGCCCTGCGGCTCGACGGGAAGAACGCCGAGACCTGGAAGGACAAGGGCGATTCCCTCAACTGCCTGGCCCTAGGCGGGAAGGCCCTGGCCTGCTACCGGAAGGCGATCCGCCTCGAGCCCGGGCGGGCGGCTTTCTGGCACATCGCCGCCCTCACCCACGACGACCTGGGGCAGTCCCGGAAGTCCCGGCACTGTTTCCAGCAGGTGATCGAATGCGGGACCCCGGAGGACCGGGACCTGGTCAGCGAGGCCCGGATCGCCCTCGATACCGCCGATGAGGGATAATTTTTTTAGGGGAGATCAGGCGGAAGCCTGAAGGAACCGGACGATCTCCTCGATGTCGGGGACCTCGGAGATCCGGTAGTTCCTGACCAGTTCGATCTTTCCCTCCTCGTCGATCAGGATATTGGCGCGCCCGGAGAACCCGTCCTTCTCCCGGAAGAGAGAATACTTCCGCGCCACCTCGCCGTGAGGCCAGAAATCGGCCAGGAGACCGGTCTGCTTGATCCCCAGCGCCTCGGCCCAGGCCTTCTTGGCGGGGACGCCGTCCACGCTGACCCCGAAGGCCCGGGTGTTCAGCTTCTCCAGCGCCTCCGCCTTCACCTCCAGGGTCCGCATCTGGATCTCGCAGACGCCGGTCCAGGCCAGGGGGTGGAAGGAGAGCAGGACCTTCTTCCCCCGCAGGGAAGACAGGGATATCTCCTCCCCTTCCTGGTTGGAGAGGGTAAATTCGGGAGCCGCGTCGCCAACCTTCAATACCGCTTCTTTCAAGCTGACCTCCTTTGCCGGGATAATCCCGGTTGTCAAGCGCCGCCGGCGGGTTGTAAAGTCCCCCTCCGGCGGCGGAGGGCCGGAGGGCGGCAACCGTCGGTTCCACTTTAACCGGATAATCGCCGATGTCAAGTCACCGGGGGGCCTTATTCCACGACGGACGCTGGCTGGCCTTGAGCGGCCCGGCGGGGACGATCGCGGCCGGGACCCGGGAGGAGGTCCTCCCCGCCCTGGCCGAGCACGAGGAACAACTCGAGCGGGAGAAGCTTTCCGGGGCCGGCTTCATCAGCTACGAGGCCGCCGGCGCCTTCGATCCCGCGCTCCGGACCCGTCCCCCGGGGGATTTCCCCCCCCTCCGTTTCAATCTCTACCGGCGGCTCGAGGAGACCGCGCCCCCGGACCGGCCGGGCCGGGGACCGCTGCCGGACTGGACGCCTTCCGTGACCGAGGCCGCCTACCGCGAGGCGATCGCGGAGATCAAGCGGAGGATCGCCCGCGGCGAGACCTATCAGGTGAACTACACCTACCGGCTCCTGGCCCCTTTCCGGGGCAGCGTCCGCCGTCTCTTCCTGCGGATGGCGGCGGCCCAGGGGTCCGGGGCCGGGGCCTTTCTCGACGACGGGCGATACCAGGTCGCCTCCGCTTCCCCGGAACTCTTCTTCCGCCGGGAGGGTGACCGGATCGCGACCCGGCCGATGAAGGGAACGGAGAGGCGCGGACGGACCCCCAGGGAAGATTCCCGGCTCCGGGAAAGACTCCGGCGCTCCGGGAAGAACCGGGCCGAGAACCTGATGATCGTCGACCTCCTCCGCAACGACCTGGGCCGGGTCGCCGAGACCGGGTCGGTCCGGGCCGGGCCGCTCTTCGAGGTCGAGAAGTACCCCACCCTCTTCCAGATGACCTCCGCCGTCACCGCCCGCAGTTCCGCTTCCCTGCGGGAGATCATCACCGCCCTATTCCCCTGCGGTTCGGTCACCGGTGCTCCCAAGCCCTCGACGATGGGGATCATCGCCGAACTGGAAACTACCCCCCGGAAGATCTACACCGGGGCGATCGGCCTGGTCTCCCCCGGCCGGCGAGCTGTCTTCCTGGTGGCCATCCGGACCCTCCTGCTCGACCGGGAGACCGGGACCGCCGAGTACGGCGTCGGCGGGGGAATCGTCTGGGACTCCCGGCCCGGCGCCGAGTTCAGGGAATCCCGCCTCAAGTCCCGGATCGTCTCCGATCCCCTTCCGGACTTCTCCCTCCTGGAGACGATCGCCTGGACCCCGGAAGAAGGATACACCCTCCTCGACCGGCACCTGGAACGCCTGAAAAACTCGGCGGCCCATTTCGGCTTCCCGGTTGATCTCGCACGGGTCCGGCGCCGGCTCCTCCGCCAGGCCCGGAGATTGCCCGCCCGGCCGCACCCGCGCAAGGTCCGCCTCCTTCTGGGCCCGGACGGCGCCCTCTCCTGCCGGGCGGCTCCCTTCCGGCCCGAACCGGAACCGCTCCGGATCGCCTTCGCCCGCTCCCCGGTCGCCCGCCGCGACCCCTTTCTCCGCCACAAGACCACCCGGCGGGAGGTCTATGAGCGGGCCCGGGCCGGACGGGAGGGGTTCGACGAGGTGATCCTCTGGAACCGGGCGGGCGAGGTGACCGAGGCTACCGCTTCCAACATCGTGATCGGGAAAGAAGGGGAACTGGTCACCCCGCCCCTCTCCGCGGGGTTGCTTCCCGGGACCTTCCGGGCACAGCTCCTGGAGGAAGGGAAAATCCGGGAGGACAGGATCACCCGGAAGGAACTGGAAGGGACGAACCAAATCTACCTGATCAACTCGGTCCGGGGCTGGCGGCGGGCGGTCCTGGAAGCCGCGGGCGGCGGTCGCGGAAGCCGGCGGCGGCCGCGAAGGCCGAGGCCGTCCGGAGGATCCGCTCCTCCGCGAAAGGAGGGGCGATCACCTGGATCCCGACCGGGAGGCCCCGGCCGTCGAAACCCCCGGTGATGGAGATCGCCGGCAGCCCGGCCAGGTTGACGGCGATGGTGAAGAGGTCGGAGAGGTACATCTGCAGCGGATCGGCGACCCGGGCCCCGATCGGGAAGGCGGTGGTGGGCGAGGTGGGCATCAGGATGGAGTCGCAGACGGCGAAGGCCCGGTCGAAGTCTTCCTTGACCAGCCTCCGGGCCTTCAGCGCCCGGCCGTAATAAGCCTCGTAGTAACCGGAACTGAGCACGTAGGTGCCCAGCAGGATCCGGCGCTTGACTTCCTCCCCGAAGCCCTCGCGCCGGGTGGCCTCGTACATCCCGAGCAGGTTTCCGGCCCCCGGCGAACGGTATCCGTACTGGACGCCGTCGAAGCGAGCCAGGTTGGAGCTGGCCTCGGCGGTGGAGAGGATGTAGTAGCAGGCCACGGAGTGGGGGATCCGGGGGAGGTCGATCTCGACCGCCGCCCCCCCCAGCTCCCGGAAGAGGTCGAGGCTCTCCCGAAAGGCCTTCTCCACCCCCTCCTCCAGCCCTTCGCCGAAACACTGCCGGGGGACCCCCAGCTTCATACCGGCGATCCCCTTTTTCAAGCTGTCCCGAAACCGGGGGACCGGGATCGGGGCGGAGGTGGAGTCGAGCGGATCGTGGCCGGAGACCGCCTCCAGGAGCAGCGCAATGTCCCCGACCTCCCGGGCGAAGGGGCCGATCTGGTCGAGCGAGGAAGCGTAGGCGATCAGGCCGTACCGGGAGACCCTCCCGTAGGTCGGTTTCATCCCCGCCACCCCGCAGAAGGCGGCCGGCTGCCGGATCGAGCCCCCGGTGTCCGAGCCCAGGGCGGCCGGCGCCTCGAAGGCCGCCACCGCCGCCGCCGACCCGCCGCTCGAACCGCCCGGTACGCGCTCGAGGTCCCAGGGGTTCCGTGTCAGCTGGTACCCGGAGTTCTCGGTCGAGGACCCCATCGCGAACTCGTCCATATTGGTCGAACCGAGAAAAACCGCCCCGGCCGCCTTCAGCTTGCGGACCACGGTGGCGTCGTAGGGAGAAATGAAACCCTTCAGGATCTTCGAGCCGCAGGTGACCTCTTTCCCTTCGACGCAGATCAGGTCCTTGAGGGCGACCGGGACCCCGGCCAGGATACCCGGATCCTTCCCGGCGGCGGTCTTCCGGTCCACCGCGGCGGCCATCTCCCGTGCCCCCTCCCCGTCCACCCGGATGAAAGCCCCGACCAGGGGTTCCGCCTCCGCGATCCTCCGCAGGCAGGCCTCGGTCACCTCGAGGGCGGAGACCTCCCGCCGGGCGACCATCCGGGATATCTCCCGTACCGTCAGTTCATTGAGCGCGGCCATTTCAAGAACCTGGAAATTCTGAATTCTGACTTCTGTCTTCTACTCGATCACCGGGGGGACCTTGAAGAAGCCGTCTTCCCGATCGGGGGCGTTGGCCAGGGCCCGGTCCTGCTCCAGGCCGGGCCGGGGCTCGTCCTCCCGGAGCACGTTCTTCAGGGGGAGGACGTGGGCCAGGGGCTCGACCCCCTCCAGGGGAAGCTCGTCGAGCTTCTCCATATAGAGGAGGACGTCGTTGAGCTGGCGGCCGAACTTCTCCTTCTCCCCGGCCGTCAACCCGAGGCGGGCCAGGCGGGCCACCGCCTCGATCTCAGCGGGATCGATCTTTTTCTTCGTCATCGTCTTTCTTCCTCCCGGCCAGGGCGGCGGCCAGGCGGACAAACTTCTCCGGCGCCAGCTCTTCCGGACGGGAGCGGGGGTCGACCCCCGCCTCCCGGCAGGCCGCCCGGACCTGTTCCTCACTATACCCCAGCCCCTTCTCCCCGGCCAGGGCATTCTTCAGCATCTTCCTCCGCTTCCCGAAGGCCGCCCGGACCACGGTCGAGAGAAACTCCCGGCCGCCCGGAGACAGCCGGGGTGCGGGGATCATCTCGAAACGCACGACCACGGAGTCGACCCGCGGCCGGGGATAGAAGGAGTTGCGGCTGACGGCGGCGGCGATCTGCGGGCGGGAGCGGATGGCGGCCAGGACGGAAAGGCGCCCGTAGCGCTTGCCGCCGGGGGGACTGACGATCCGCTCTCCCACCTCCTTCTGGACGGTCAGGACCATCAGGGCGATCCCGGCCTCCGGCTCCAGCAGCCGGGCCAGGATCGGGCCGGATACCGAATAGGGAAGGTTGGCCACCACCTTCAGCCGGGCGGGCGGGGGCGGGGCTCCCCGGAGACGCCGGAAGAGTTCCGGCAGATCGACGGAGAGAAAATCGTTTTCGACGATCTCCAGGTTGGGGCAGTCCGCCGTCTCTTCCTTCAGGATCCGGGCCAGTACCGGGTCCCGCTCGACGGCGATCACCCGGCCGGCCCGGAGGCAAAGTTCCCGGGTCAGGGTTCCGGGGCCGGGGCCGATCTCCAGCACTGCGTCGGAACGGTCGAGATCGGCCTCCCGGACGATCGCCTCTCCCCGGTTGCGGTCGATCAGAAAGTTCTGCCCCCGGCTCTTCTGCGGGGAGAATCCGGCCCCGTCGAGGACGGAACGGAGGTAGGCGGGCCGGAAGAGCGGGTTGAGCCCGGGGCGGCCGGCTCCCGACCAGGCGCCTGGGGAGATTTCTCTATCCATTGGCACCGGCCAGGCGGCAGGCGACCTTGATCGCCTCGATCATCGAGACGGGGCTGGCCACACCCTGCCCGGCGATGTCGTAAGCCGTCCCGTGGTCGGGGGAGGTCCTCACGATCGGGAGGCCGAGGGTGATGTTCACCCCCTGCTCGAAGGCGACCATCTTCAGGGGGATCAGCCCCTGGTCGTGGTACATCACCACCGCGACATCGAAACGCCCGCGGGCCAGGTGATGGAAGAGGGTATCGGGCGGGAGGGGGCCCGAAACCTCGATCCCCTCCCGGCGGCACTCCTCCACCGCCGGTCCGATCACCTTCCCTTCCTCGTCCCCGAAGAGCCCCCCCTCCCCCGCGTGGGGGTTGAGACCGGCGACCGCGACCCGGGGCCGGGGGGTCCCGAAGCGGACCATCGCCTCCCGGGCCAGGCGGACGGTCCGGGCGATCCCTTCCCGGGTGAGCAGGCCGCTCACCTCCCTCAAGGCGACGTGCACGGTCGCCAGGACCACCCGGATCCCGCCTCCGGCCAGCATCATCCGGCAGTCGGCACCCCCGGCCAGGAAAGCCAGGTAATCGGTGTGGCCCTGGAAGGGGTAGCCGGCCCGGCGGATCCCTTCCTTGTTCAGGGGAGCGGTGACCAGGGCGTCGGCGGCCCCGGACCGGACCAACTCCACCCCCCGGGCGACGGCCCGCATCGCCGCCCCGGCCCAGCCCGGGTCGATCGTCCCCGTCCGGGGAAGCGCCGGCGGCGGATCCGGCAGCTGCAGGAGATGGAGACCGGGCTCCCCCCAACCGACCCGGTCCGGATCGTCGTAGACCCGCAGGGGAAGATCGTAACCAAGGGACCTGATCAGGGGAGCGAAGACCCGCTCGTCCCCGACGACCAGGGCCGAACAGATCTCCTCCCGGCCGGGGGCGGCCAGGGCTTTTACGGCCACCTCGGGCCCGACGCCGGCAGCGTCTCCCATCGAGATGACCAGCCTGGGTTTTGAATCTTTCACCTTATCGGGACTGGATTAAATCGCTTTCGCTATCGGGATCGCTATCGGGAACGACCATCCCCGTCCCCGGCTCCGATCCCGATAGCGATCCCGATAGCGATTAAGATATATCCCACCGCAAGCTTTATTCCCCCACCACCACGTGGGCCCGGGATTTCAGGTCCTCGATCCAGGCCTCGCGCCGGCGGTGGTACTCGCGCTGGAATAATTCCTCCTGGATGTTGTCCCAGACTTCCTCCAGCGGGGTCAGCGAAGCCTCTTTTTTCGCGGCGCAGTAAAGGATGTAGAATCCATCCTCGGCTTCGAGGAGACCGCTGTGCTCGCCGACTTTCAGGCCGAAAGCGGCTTCATCCAGCACGACCTTCCACTCGCCCTTCCGGACAAAGCCGATATCGCCCCCCTCCTCCGCCCGCGGCCCCCGGGAATGACGGCGGGCCAGTTCGGCGAAATCCGCCCCGGATTGAAGCTCTCCCAGCACCGACTCCGCCAGTTCGCGGGCCGCCGTCTTCTCCTCCGGGGTCTCGCCGGCCGGGATCTTGATCAGGCTGATCCGCGCCGTCTCCGCTTCCCGGTACCGGGCTTCGTTCTCCCGGTAGTAACCGATCACCTGCCGGGGAGAGATATTGATCAGGCCGCTCACCCTCTGGTAGGTCAGGGCCCGGACCTTGTAACTGTCTTCCAACAGTTTCTTGAATTCCTGCTCCGTCATCCCCTCCTGTTCCAAGATCCGATCGAACTCCTCCGGTCCGCCCATCTGGCTCCGCCGCTCCTCGAACATCCTCTCCACCGCCATCCGGTCGATCTGGAATTTTTCCTGGGAATTGACCTCCTGGAGGATGAGCTGGTCCTCGATCCAGCCGAGGATAGCCGCTTCCCGGGTCTGCTGCTTCCGGAGGGCCAGCTCGGAACCCCGGGAGCTGGATTCGTACTGCCGGTAGACAGAAGCCAGGATCCGATTGAGCTCGCTGGTGGTGAGGATGGCCTCGTTGACCCGGGCCTCGATCTTCTCCTCGACCGCCGGGGCGAGAAAGACCAGGGCGGCCAACCCGATGCCGAGGGGGGAAACCATCACCTGCTTCCCGGAACGGTCCCTTCCGGAACGGAGAAGGCTCTTCTCTGCTCGTCCTGGAGGCGTTCGATCAGCTCCTGGTTCTTCTCCACCGGAACCGAGGCGGCGATGTCGGCCCTGGCTTTCTCGAAGCGGGCTTTTCTCTTTTCCGCCATCAGGGCGGCCGCGGCCTCTTCCCGGCTCTCCTCGAAGGTCTTCCGGCGGGCTTCGCGGCGATCGGTCACCGTCAGCAGGTGGTAACCGAGTTCGGTCCGGATCGGCGAGCTGACCTCTCCCGTCTCCAGTTCCCCGACCGCCGGGAGGAACTCGGGGATGACCTGTTCCTCCCGGAAGTAACCGAGGTCGCCGCCCCGGTCGGCGCTGGAACCATCCGAGATCTCCCGGGCCACCGCCGCGAAATCCTCGCCGGCCTCCAACTTCTTCCGGGCCGACTGGCACCGCTCCAGGGCCGCCCCCTCGTCTTCTTCCTCTCCCCACCGGATCAGGATGTGGCTGAGGCGGGTCAGCTCGGGGACGGCGAAAAGCTCCTGGTGGGCGGACCAGAATTCTTCCACCTCGGCCGGGGACGGCGGCGGCTCGGTGAGAACCTCCCGGCTGAGCAGCCTCTCCACCATCAGCTGTTCCCGGTACCTCTCCACTTCCTGCCGCAACTCCTCTTCCTGGTCGATCTTCCTCCGCCGGGCTTCCGCCAGGAAGAGTTTCTCCGCGATCATATCCCCGAGGAACTGCTCCACGCTCTCCGGCGGGACGCCGGGCGGGAGCGGAGGCTGGTTAGACCACTCCCGGCGGAAGTCATCAAGAGTGATGGTTGAATCGCCGACCCGGACCAGGACGCTTTCCGGGGGTTCGCCGCCGCCGCAGCCGGCCAGGAGGCCGAGCGCGAGACAGAATAGCGCAGCCGTTGACCATACCCTGATTGTTCCTCTCCGCATAACCTACCTCCTTATGATCTGACTCGTGACCAGAACGGGTTGAAACGAGAATCGAGCCCTGACCCCGGCTTCCGGCACCGGGCGGCGCGAAACTATATATCAGTCACCGACCGGCGATTCAACAATTTTCCACCCGGCCAACCCTTGACAGACCGGGCGACTTGCCTTAGATTGCTCCCGGCAAACCCGCCGAAGTGGTGAAACTGGCAGACACGCATGGTTCAGGGCCATGTGAGGGCAACCTCGTGGGGGTTCGAATCCCCCCTTCGGCATCTATCCCCCTGGCCGGAGACCGGCGATTATCCTCTCCGCCAGCGGACGGCTCACCCCCCGGACCGCGATCAGATCATCCGGCTTCGCCCGCCGGATCTCCTCCAGGCCGCCGAAGCGGTCGAGCAGGCGGCGGTGGGTGACCGGTCCGACCCCCCTGACCCGGTCGAGCGGCGAGAGAAATTTCTCTTCCCGGCGCCGGCACCGGTGGTAACCGACGGCGAAACGATGGGCTTCGTCCCGGATCCGCGCCAGCAGGAGGAGTTCCGGTCCGCCGGGGCGGAGGGGGACGGGGGTCTTCCTCCCCGGGATGAAGACCCGATCCCCCGCCGTCCGGCCGGAGGCCGGCCGCCTTCCCTTGGCCAGGGCCGCCAGGTCGGGCCGGTCCGCCCCCAGCTCCCGGCGCACCCGGAGGGCGGCGTTGAGCTGTCCCTTGCCGCCGTCGACCACGATCAGGTCCGGCCGGTCGCCTTCTTCCCGGGCCCGGCGCAGGCGGCGACCGAGCACCTCGGCCAGCATCAGGCAGTCGTCGGGGCCGGCGGCGGATCGGATCCGGTACCGCCGGTAATCGGCCGGCGATTTCTCCCCGTCGCGGAAGACCGCCCGCCCCCCCACCGCCTCCCGCCCCCCCAGGTTGGAGATGTCGTAGCACTCGATGACCCGGGGCAGCCGGCGGAGGCGAAGCTTCTTCTGCAAACGCTCCAGTATCTCTTCGGTCCCCGGACGGGACTGGCGGGTCCGCAGCTCCGCCCGGGCGTTCTTCCGCGCCAGCTGGAGCAGCTCCGTCTTCATCCCCCGCCGGGGGACGATAAATGAAACCGCGCCCCCTTTTCGCTCGCGGAAGACCGCCCGGAGGAGATCGGCGGCGGCCGGGGGGAAGGGGATGATGATTTCGTCGGGGAGCGGCCGGGGGCCGTCGTAGAACTGGGCGAGGAAGGAGGCCAGGGCCTCGGCCGGGTCGGGAAAGACCCGGTCGAAGAAGAACGGGCGGCCCTCCAGCATCCGGCCGGACCGGAAGGAGAGAACCGTGAAGACGCTCGCGCTCTCCCCGCTCTCCAGGGCGACCACGTCCCGGTCCCGGAGATCGACCCGGCTGATCTTCTGTTTCTCCAGGGTCTCCTCGATCGCCCGGATCCGGTCCCGGGTCCGGGCGGCGGCCTCGTAACGGAGCCCGTCCGACTCAGCCTTCAGCCTCCGGCGGAGGGAAGCCAGGAGCTCCCCTTTCCGCCCCCGGAGGAAGAGAACGAGATTGCCGATGATCTCCCCGTACCGGCCCGGGGAGATCAGCCCCCGGCAGGGCGCCGGGCAGCGGCCGAGCTGATGGTAGAGGCAGGGCCGAGAACGGTGGCGGAAAACATTGTCGGAGCAGATCCGGTAGGGGAAGAGCTTCTGGAGGAAACGGAGGGTGTCTTTCAGGGACCGGCCGGCGACATAAGGGCCGAAGTAGAGCGCCCCGTCGGCTTTCACCCGGCGGACGAGAACGGGACGGGGGAAGGGGTGTCCGGGGTCGATCCGGATGCTGAGGTAGGTCTTGTCGTCCCGGAAGTAAACGTTGTAGCGGGGACGGTGTTTCTTGATCAGGTTGTTCTCCAGGATCAGGGCCTCCTGCTCGGTATCGGTGACCAGGTATTCAATGCCGGCCGCCCGGGACATCAGGGCGGGGATCTGCGGGCGGTTGTCCCCCCGGGAGCGGAAGTAGCTCCCCACCCGGGACCGGAGGTTGGCCGCCTTGCCCACGTAAAGGATCTTCCCGGAGCCGTCCTTCATCAGGTACACCCCGGGGAGGGGGGGGAAGTTTTTCACTGCGTCTCTTTCCATCATCGGACGCTACCCCAGGCCGAGGTCGAGATCCTGCAGCCTCCGCCAGCGGTCGCGGACGGCGGCGGCCTCCTCGAAGCGGTACTGGCGGGCCAGTTCCCGCATCTCCTTCTCCAGCCTCTTCATCTCCCGGGCCGCCGCTTTCGGATCCAGGTAAGGCCGGCCTGCCTCGGCGACTTCCGGCGGCCGGACGTAATCGGCCTCGTAGATGGAGTGGAGGATATCCGAGATGTTCTTCCGGATCGACTCCGGGGTGATACCGTGCCGGAGGTTGTAGTCGGCCTGGAGGAGGCGGCGGCGGCGGGTCTCGGCGATCGCCGCCCGCATCGCCCCGGTCTCGCTCCCCGCGTACATCAGGACCGTCCCGTTGAGGTGGCGGGCCGCCCGGCCGCAGGTCTGGATCAGGGAACGCTCCGAGCGGAGGAAACCCTCCCGGTCGGCGTCGAGGATGGCCACCAGGGAGACCTCGGGGAGGTCGAGCCCTTCCCGGAGAAGGTTGATCCCGACCAGGACGTCGAACTCCCCCCGCCGCAGGTCCCGGATGATCTCGGCCCGCTCCAGGGTGGTGATGTCGGAGTGAAGGTACTTGACCCGGACCCCCTGTTCCCGGTAGTGCTCGCTGAGATGCTCGGCCAGCCGCTTGGTCAGGGTGGTGACCAGGACCCGCTCCTGCCGCTCCGCCCGCCGGCGGATCTCTCCCAGCAGGTCGTCCACCTGGTTCTCCGCCGGCCGGAGAACGATCTCGGGGTCGATCAGGCCGGTCGGGCGGATGATCTGCTCCACCACCGCCTCGCCGCTCTTGGCCCGCTCGTACTCCGCCGGGGTGGCCGAGACGTAGACCGCCTGGTTGACCCGGCTCTCGAACTCGGCGAAGGTCAGCGGGCGGTTGTCGAGGGCGGAGGGGAGGCGGAAGCCGTGCCGGACCAGGGTCTCCTTCCGGGCCCGGTCGCCCCGGGACATCCCGCCGATCTGGGGGATGGAGATGTGGCTCTCGTCGACGAAGAGGAGATAGTCGGGGGGAAAGTAATCGAGCAGCGTGGACGGCGGGGAACCCGGCGGGCGGCCGTCGAGGTGGCGGGAGTAGTTCTCGATCCCGGAGCAGAAGCCGGCCTCCTCGATCATCTCGAGGTCGAAGTCCGTCCGGGACTCCAGCCGCTGGGCCTCCAGGAGCTTTCCCCGGTTCTTCAGGATTTCCAGCCGCCCGGCCAGTTCGGCCCGGATCGCCGCCGCCGCCCGGTTGAGGTTATCCCGGTCGGCGGCGTAGTGGCTGGCCGGAAAGATCAGGGCCCGGCCGGTTGTTTCCAGGAGGTTTCGCCGGAGGGGATCGATCCAGGAGAGCCGCTCGATTTCGTCGCCCCAGAACTCGACCCGGAGCACCCGCTCCGCCTCGTAGGCCGGGAAGATCTCGACCGTGTCGCCCCGGACCCGGAAAGTCCCGCGGTGGAGATCAAGGTCGTTCCGCTCGTACCGGCCCTCCACCAGTTCCCCCAGCAGGCGGCGGCGGGCCAGGGAGGCCCCGGCCTGGAGATCGATCACCTGGTGCCGGTACTGCTCGGGCGAACCGAGCCCGTAGATGCAGGAGACGGAGGCCACGATGATCACGTCCCGCCGGGTCCAGAGCGAATAGGTGGCGGCGTGGCGCATCCGGTCGATCTGCTCGTTGATCGCCGAATCCTTCTCGATGAAGGTGTCGGTGGCCGGAAGGTAGGCCTCCGGCTGGTAGTAGTCGTAGTAGCTGACGAAATACTCGACGGCGTTTTCGGGGAAGAGCTCCTTGAATTCGCCGTAAAGCTGCCCGGCCAGGGTCTTGTTGGGGGCGAGGACCAGGCTGGGGCGGCCCAGTTCGGCGATCACGTTGGCGATCGTGAAGGTCTTGCCGGACCCGGTCACCCCGAGCAGGGTCTGGTGTTTCTTCCCCTCCCGGATCCCCCGGACCAGCCCGGCGATCGCCCGGGGCTGGTCGCCCCGGGGAAGGTATTCGGTGTTCAGCCGGAAGGGACGATCTTCCCTATCCCCTCCCCGGCGATCCGCCGCCGGTTCCTGCCGGATGTTATCTTTCATCTCTGCCAGGATCAATCAAGCCCCGACCCCCTCACCATAACCCTCTCCCCCCTGTGAGGGGAGAGGGAATTATAACTGCAAATCCGGACGGCGGGTTAACTTTT
>JAXGWO010000022.1:0-53097 GCA_040773245.1 PVC group bacterium | reverse complement strand
GATCGGACCGCGGTGGCCGACATCGTCTCCGCCGGGGCGTTATCCCGTAAATCCTCCTTGGTCATCACCGGGAGGCGGGGCAGGTCGGCCGCGGTGCGGATGTCTTCCGGCCCCAACCCTAGCTCCCGGAACCGGCGGCGGTGAAAGGGGACGGTATCGTAAGCGTGCCGCAACAGCTTAGCGAGCTTGGCGTTTCGCGCGATTTCCAGTTCCGCCGGCGAGCTCCTCCCCTCCCGGATGGCCGCGGCCAGATTCCTCAGCCTGAAGGATCCCGTTTTCACGGCTTCAGCAAGAACCACAGGTAGCGGACGAGATCTTTCTCCAGCTCGATCCGGTTGAAGGTATTGGGCGGACAGCGGCGGCACTTCCCCCCCAGCAGTTCCCGGAACCGGTAATCGAGGTTCGACGGGTCGAAATATATCGAGCGGGCGGACCTCTCCCGGCAGTTCCCGATCGGTTTGCTGTCCTTGCAATAGAACAGGGAGCCGTCCCAGCCGGCGATCACTCCGCCCATCGCGTAATGGCAGGCAAGGCGGCGGGGCGCCCCCCGCTCGAGCATCTCCGCCAGTTCCCGGTACCGGAGGGCGTGGTGGTTACGGGGCGACCTCTCCCGGGCGAGTTTCCGGAAAAACTCCACGGCCGACGTTTTCCGCTCCCCCGACAGCTCGACCTCTCCCCGCATTCCGGCGTTGCCGAACCGCTCCCTGATTTCACCCAGGGTGAAGTTGACGGGTATCCCTTCGCCCTTCCCCCACTCCCTGACCTCCTCCACCCCGGGCACGTTGAGACCGGAGATCACGCAGTTGATGCCCAGGTAGAAACCGTTTTCGTCCCGCAGGGCTTTCAGGGCGGCCAGCGATTCGCGGACCTGCTCGAACGCGCCGACCACGCCGGCGATCTCGTCATAACCGGCCCCGATCTTGTGCAGTGAAACGCTGACCGAAAACCGAATCGCCTTTTCCCGGCTGAGGCTGGAGATCGCCCGAGCGTTTTCGATCATCCGTTCAACGGGCAGCCCGTTGGAGTTCAGGGAGATCGCCCGGAGCCGGGGAAATTTCTCGGTGAAAAGGCGCACCAGTTCCGTGAGGTCATCCCGCAGGTTCGGCTCCCCGCCGTTGATGTTGACCGCCTCCAGGCGGGAAAAGAGAGGATCGGAGAGAACGCGCTCCCACTCCGCGAGGGAAAGCTCCGCTTCCGGCCGGTTATGCTGCTTCCAGATACCGCACATCCGGCAGCGGAAGTTGCACCGGTAGGTCACAAAAATGCACATCGCGCGCGGGAGCGAGGGCCCGGCGAACCTGCTCACGAGATTATGCTTGCAGGCATTCCACGCCAGTGCCCGAAGATCGGGGAAGATTCTGGAAATCAAGCTTCCTTTGAACCTTTTCGGATCCGCCACGGCCATCAGCAACACCTGTTACCCGGGGTCATCCCGCGGATTGACGGTCGGTCTTTCTTTTCAGAACGGTCAGGAGCCCGTAAGAGGAGAACATCAACAGGATGGGATAGAGCGGCACGGAGTACCTGGAGTAAGCGTAAGTCAGGATATGAATTGCATAATGGAAAACGATAACCGCCAGAAAAGGACCGTACAGTATTCCCCGGCGGGCGGCGGACAGGAAGCCCCAAACCGCCAGCGCGAGCAAGGCGGCATTGAAAAGCAGGATGGCCAGGGACTTGGCCGCCATCATTTTGGTCGAGTAATCCGGGTAAGCCCAGAATAAGTACAACCGGAAGATAACCCTTTCCAGATACGCCCCGGGGTCGGAGACGATATTCCTCAATGCCATCTTCCCCAGTAAATTGTCATCCTCCACGTCGTGGGGGAAATCGTAATCGCGATTGATCTCCCTCAGCAGCCTTCCTTCCTCTTCCCGAAAAGGGCGGCGATAATCGAAAACGGTTCCCAGGTACAGCATTTTTTTCCCGCCCGTGGCCAGAAATACCCTCCCGGTCAGACAGTGGTTCCGGACCAGCAGAGGCGTCACCAGGAGGGCGAACCCGGCGCCGAATTGGAGCAGGCGGGAAAGCCAGAATTTTTTCCACCGAAAAATATAGATCGCTCCCACCACGAGCGGGAAGAAGAGGATTATCGCCTTGGTCAGGGTCATCATCCCCAGGACGAGGCCGGCGGGGAAGGCGAAACCGCTTCTCGCCAATGAGCTGATGAAAAGATAAAGGAATATCAAGAGCAGCATCGTGTACAGGGGTTCAGTGAAAGGCTGGGCTACCAGCGCCAGGGCCTTGAAATATATGGCATAGAGCACGGCGGCCAGCAGGGCCGGCGGCCGTTGGCGGAAAACTTTGACGGCCAGCAGGTAGGTCAAGAGGCAGGAGGCGGCGTCCATCAGGGACTGGATCACCTGGAGCTTCCAGAGCTCGGTGCCCCAGAGTTTGTAGATCAGGGCCAGGAAGCAGGGGTAAAGCGGCAGCCTTTCCAGGTTGACCCGGGAGCTCTCATCAACATATCCCCTCCCGGCGATGAGGTTGCCGGCGATGGCCGCATAAGGGTCAACCGCCGGCTTCCCCTTGATCACCCAGCCCAATTCTTCTCCTTTCTGCCGGAGCAGGGGCGGGAAGATCACCAGGCAGTAGATCAACCTCAACCCGAGCGCCAGGAGCACCACGAAAATGATCGCCCGGTGGTCGCGGAATGGATTGCCCTTCGTTTCCACTTTTCCCCCACGGTAAAAGTCAGTTCGTGTAACTCAAACTTTCCAGAATCCTTCTCAGCTCTTTCCGGTTCCTCTCCCCGACCCGGCCCTCATACCGTTTGAAAGAACCGAGCCGGGTCGTCAGTTTCTCCCGCAGGCCCTCCGCTTCCCGCGGGCGAGCAGGGGCCAGGTCGTTTTCTTCGTCCGGATCCTGTTCGAGATCATAGAGCTGGCAATCCCCCTGCTCGCCGAGGATGAGCTTCATCTTCCCGGCCACGAACGCCCGGGTGAAGCCCCGGCTCTGATCGTCCCAGAATTCCGCGATGATTCCTTCAGCTCCCCGACTGGAGAAAAGATCGCTCCCCTGGGTTCCGGCGGGGATCCGGTGCCGGAGACCGATCAGGGAAAGGATGGTCGGGAAGATATCCACCTGGGAGACAAAGTCATCCCGGATCCCGGGCGTTATCTCCCCGGGGAGCCTGATGATCAGGGGGATCTTCAGAACGGGATTGTACATTTTCTTGGCGAAATGGCCCAGATAGTGACGTTCCCCGAGAAATTCCCCGTGGTCGGCGGTCACCACCACCAGCGTGTCATCGTACCGGTCCCTGAGCCTCAGCCAGCCCAGAAAATCACCGATCAGGCTGTCCTCGTAGGCGATGTTGCTGTCGTACAACCTCAGCAGGTAAGACCAATCCGCTGCGGTCAGCAGCGGCAGCAGGTCGAGCTTGTCCTGGATTGTTCCCGAGACGCTGTTCAGCTTCCGGATCAGAGGCAGGTTCGCCCGCCCGGCGGCCGACCGGCGGATGAACTCGGAGAAATAAGGTTCCCGGGGAACATAGGGGCTGTGAACATCGAATAAATTCAGGAAAATGAAGAAGGGCCGGTCGAGGTGATCGCAGTGCTCGACCCATCTCCGGGCGATCTCCATCATCGAATCCGACAGGGGATCCCTGGCCACGAATTTATGGTAGAGCCTCCGCAGGGTAAAGGAAACCCGGCGGTCGTTCTCAATGCCGATCGCCAGATCAAAACCCCGGTTCAGGCCGGAGATGGTCAGAAGCGGATTGTCATACAGTCCCAGGGTGCAGTAGCCGTTTTGCGACAGGATCCCGGCGAGAGTGGGTACTTCTTCTCCCAGCACGGAGAAGAGGGAACAGGCGCCGTGGCTCGAGGGGTACAACCCGGTAAACAGGGAAGCGTGCGCGGGAATCGACCAGGTGGACGCGGCCAGGACCGAATGGAACAAGACCCCTTCGGAAGCCAGGGCGTCGATCCGGGGAGAGGTCGGAAGAAAATAGCCGTAGCCGGAGAGGTGGTCGGGCCGCAAGGCGTCCACCAGGATGATCATCACGTTCGGAGACGAACGGGCCGAGAGGTTCTTTCTCCCGGCGAGCGCGTTTCTTTCCCCCCATTCATCAATAATCCTCCAGCCGCCGAAAATCAGGATAGACAGGAAAAGCACCCCCGCCGGCACCGTGGCTTCACGGAGCCGGGGCCGTCCCGGGAAAATGCGGGAACCGAAACGGCCGAGAATTTTTTTCAGTCCCCGGTAAACGGCCAGCGCCAGTATCGCGGCGAGCAGGGCCCCGGCCACGGCCAGGGATAACGTCCGCGGCGACCATTTGTTCGGCCCCCCGAACGGAAAGATATCCATCAGGTAAAAGAACAGCTCGAGAAAAAACCCCGCGCCCAGAAACATTGAGCCATAGAAAGCCGCCAGCTCACGTCCGGTCCGGCGGCGCTTCCGGAGAAGCACCGCATAACAGAAAGCGGCCCCCAACAGCCCGGCGGCGCTTCCAGCCAGGCCGTACCAAAAGACAAACCGAATAAAATAAGGCATCTCAAGGAGAAAATTGCCGAGGGAGAAAAGCAGGTAAACGGCTTCCAGAAAGACGAAGACAATACCGGCGGTGAGGCCGCAGTATGCGCCGGTTTTCAGGTGACTGCCCAGGGCTTTCATGATGGTTCATTGCTCATCCGATTCATTCGTACAGCGCGCTGGAGATTCTCCCCAGCCCGATCTTTCGCAACGTCCTCAATAATGCCGCGGGGAGATAATAGTCCACCGGGCAGCAGAAGAACCTCCGCTTCCAGCGCAAGAGGGCCAGGCGCCGCAGCAGCCGGGCCAGGAAGGGAAAAGGAATCGCGGCAAATTCTTTCCTGATCAGGCAGCGGTAGAAACCGATGAACTTGATCCTCCGGTCCGCGTAAGGCGGGAGCTTGGCCCGCTGAGCCCAGTAACGGGACCAGCCTTCCAGGGTTTTCGGCGGTCGGAAACCTTGCTGGACGGCCACCCGGCTGAGGGAGGTCCCCGGCCAGGGGGCGAAGATCCCCACGGAAGACACGGTCACGTATTGGCCGGTCTTTTCCAGTTCATCAATGAGATCCAGTGTCTTCAGGACATCCGGCCAGGTCTCGCCGGGAATCCCCGCCATAAAGTTCAACAAAGTCCTGATCCTGTGCTTCGAGCAGAGCGCGACCGCTTCTTTAACCTGTTCCACGGTAATGTCCTTGGCCATCAAGTCCAGGACTCTCTGGGATCCGGACTCGACCCCGATCCGCAGCTCGAAACATTGATGCTCCCGCAACTCACGGATGAAATCATCCCCTCCCCTGGTGATGCAATCCGCCCGGATGGAGCAGGACCAGGGGAGGCCGATCTTCCTGATGATCGCCAGTCCCCGGTCCCGGTCGCTGAAGAAGTTATCGTCTTCAAAAATCAGGGCGGAGACCCCGCGCGACTTCAGATATTCCACCTCCTCCATCACCTTGTCCACGGACTGGGCCCGGAAGGTTCTCCGGTTGACCGCCAGGTTGTAACAATAACCGCAGCGAAAGGGACAGCCGCGGCTGGTGATTATCGCCGCGATCTTGTCGCCGGCGATTTTGGAACCGATCTGGTCGTAAGAATGCCCCCGGCCTTCGAGATATTTTTCCATTCCCAGCAGATGCCAGGCAGGGGAATACCTGTCCAGGTTTTTGATGAAGGGGCGCGGGTGGTTGATGATCACTTCCTTGCCCTGTTTGAAACCTATCCCCTTGACCCCGGACAACTCCCGGGAAGCAGTACCGGAACGGGCCAGGATCTCGGTCAACTCCACGGCCGATTCTTCTCCTTCTCCCATACTCACGATGTCGACAAAATCGTGCTCCAGCGTCTGCCGGGGGAAGATGGTGGAATGAACCCCTCCCCAAACCACCGGGATCTGGAACCGGTCCTTGATCGCGATCGAGGCCTTCCTGGCCGCGGCGAGGGGTGAGGTGGTGAAGTTGGAGAACCCCACCCAGGTCGGCTTCTCCCTCTCCACCTCCTCAAGCAGGCGGGCAATGGCTCCAGCGTTAGCCACGGAGTGAAATAACTTCACCGAGAATCCGGCTTTCTCCAGCGAGTCGGCCAGATAGAGTATTCCGAAAGGGGGCGGGAGCTTCCGCTCTTCAGCAAGCGGTTCGAATTTAACTAAAATTACCTCAGTCATTGCAGCCCTCTTCCCGGCAACCGGCGGCGGGAAAGACCCTGTCTTCTTGACCACCCTCGTCAGACGCTTCAGCCGCGGCTCGGGGAATCCTGGGCCGCCTTTTCCTCTACTATCCTCTGATCGGAATAAAAGCGCAACGCGAGATAGGCCAGGGCGATCACGGTCACCAGCGAGGTGGAAACGGCGATCCCCGCGGCCCGGTATCGCCACATCAGGAGATAGTTGAAACAAATGTTGGCGATGTTCATCAACAGGGCGTTCTCGATCAGGACCCTGGTGTTCTTCAATGTCAGGTGCCCCCGCAAAAACACCTCCGCCACCGCGGCGGGCAGGAAACCCGCCAGGTAACAGACCCAGACCAGGCTGACCGCGGGAACCTGTCCGGGGTCAAACTCCCCTCTCCCATAGGCCAATTTCACCAGGGAGGCGGAAAAAATAATGCCGACCGCCGTCAGGAGCAAGCTGATCGCCGCCGTGATCCGGGCCGCTTTCGCCACGTCCCGCCTCAACCGCCGGCGCCCCCGGTCGTAATACCTCTCGCTCCAGTGGGAGAGGATCGTCACCAAAAGACCGGCGGATAAAAAAGCCAGGGGGATCAGATACAGCCGGTAGGCATATTCCAGCCGGGAAACGCTGCCCGGCTCCAGCCAGGAGGCCATTGCCTTGTCCACGATCGCCAGCGAATGCACCCCGATCAGGCTGAGCGCCCGGAAGAGAGAGACGGCCAGGAAACTTTTCGTCCCGTCGTCCAGCCCGGCCGACAGCCTGATCCGCGGGAGGGCCGAGCGGCGGATCGCCAGCAGGAGCAGGAGCAGGCGGGCGGCTTCGCCGGCCAGGTAACCCAGGGCAACGGCATAAATCCCCAGCTCCTCTTTCAGGAAGAACATCACGGCCAGATTAACCGCGCCCCGGAAAGCGGGAGCGACGGCCGGGAAGGCGAACTTCTTGTAGGAGTTGAGATATCCGGAGAGGATGCCGGTCCAGACCAGAAAAACCAGCAAGGGCGCGGTCAGCCAGATCAGGCGGCTGATCAGAACCAGGGAACCGGTATTGAATCGGGTGAGAGCCCCGAGCACCGGACGGGCCAGCAGGACGGCCAGCACCGCCAGGATTCCCATCCCCGCTCCGCTCACACAGAGGGTCTTCCCCACAAAATGCCCGACGTCTCCGCCGCCGGCCCGGATTTCGGCGATATACGGCACCGACATATTTTCCACCGCCGGGGCGAAGATGGAGGCGGCGAAGATGATCAGGCCGTAAGCGAAGAAAAAAGCGTCGGTCTCGGAACTGACCCCGAACCAGGCGGCCAGGAAGATCGGGATCAGGAAACCCACCGCCCGGCCGAGGAAGTTCCATCCGGTGGTGGTGACGGTGTCCCGGACCAGGGCGGAATGCCGCAGGCCCCGCCAGGTCGCGGACGCTCGAAGCAAGTCAAACGGGTTCACGGGCAGATTCACTCAGCCCATTATCACTACGCCGGCCAGAGTTTAGTTTGCACTTCGATAATCAGCAACTTGATCAGGCCGGGAACATTGTCGAAACTCCGTGTCATCTCTGCCGATCATTGCCGGGAGCGATGGTTTATTTCGGATTTTCCTCCAAGAGAGCACAGGGAAGTTTTTGCTGGTATATTTTCACAATCCCGGTTAAATAGCCAAAAAATAATCCGGCGGCGCCCGGCGGAATTCCCTGATGAAATCTCGGCAGAAATATCGATGGATAATCGTCTCCGCCCTCCTCGGCGGTATGCTCATCATTATCGCTTCTTCCCGCCATTTCTGCCGGCGCCCGGGCGAGCCGGGATTTGATCCGATCGGCCGGCTTTACGGCATCTTCGCCTATGCCTATTACTTTACCCGGTCCCAGTGGACGGGAAACCGGGAGGGGAACCCCGCCGCCCGCCGCGCCGCCGCCCGGGCGGCCTGGCACCGCCCGGAAATGACCCGGCAGCTGCTCCGGATAGCTCCGGACGATTACCCGGAACTGGCCAGGGAATACGCCTCGCTGGGCCTGGGAAAGCAAGCCGCGGAATTTTTCCGGCGGGCTTTCCCGGATGCGCTCCGGGAAGAGGACCGGGCGCTGGAGATTATCTCCTACCTGGCGATTCTCGGCGACTGGTGGGGGGCAGGAGATTTTTCCCAGCGCGTTCTGGAGGTCGACAGGGAATCATTCGAGGCGAATTACTGGCGGGGAAGATCACTGGTGGAAACCGGGAATTTTACCGAGGCCAGCCCCTTCCTGGCTAAAGCTTACGCCCTGAACCCCTCGGCCGTCGATGCCATTTACCAGCCGGGCCAGGCTTACGAGGAAGCGGGAGGGAAAAATCTGAGCTTCGAGAACAGGTTTGTCCTGCTGGGGTACTCCACGGACAGGAATGAAATATCCACGGGAGACAGCATAACAATCGATGTCTATCTCCAGGGGTGGAGGTTTCAACCGGCGGAAATTCAACCCGAGCTCCTGTTCAGCGACCGGATCGGCGGGAAGGCGCGAGTGGTTCTGCCGGCCGTGGAAACGGGGAATCCGGGGGAGGTAACCCGGGAAAGCCTGACCTGCCGGGTACCCGAGCACCTGGCGCCGGGACCAATCCAAGTTATGCTCTCCTTCCGGGATCCGGGAAATCAACGGCAGGTGGGGCTGAATACCACCGCCGAGAATCACGTGGCCATCGCCGAACTGAATCTCCATCCCGGATGGATCGCGTCGAGTATCAGCGACAACTTGATCCGGCGGCGCTTCGGCCCCCGGGCGAAAGCCCTGGGGAAAAAGACGTTCCTCGCCGAGGGATCACTTCAGATCCTGGATTTCAGCGGGGACGTTACGGTATCGGGGCTGGGAATCGTTTCGGGCGTGATCTGCCCCACCCGTAACCGGAATTCCCTCTTTCAGGGACGGGCGATCGCGCAGATCACGGCGGAAGCGGAGGATGGCCGGCGGGTCAGTTTCCCCCTGGTCCTGGGCCGGGACACGGCGGACATCCACTGGGACCTGCCCGGCGCGTCCGTTCCGCGTCACGAAAAGGCGCCGATCTTCAACAGCCGGACGGCGAAGTGGCGCGAACCGCATTTCCCGGCTCATCAGTATTACGCCTTTTACCAGTTGCCCGAACCATTAAAATTAAAGTCCCTGCGGATCGAGGGCCGGGGAGACGGCCTGGTGCTCCAGATCTCCGATCTGATCCTGATTACCGATTGAGAGCGGCTTCCCGGGTTCGCCGCCGGGGGCCGGGGCCAGGGATCGACGATCCCCGACCAGAAGCCGGTAGACCTCCCGGGTCTGTTCCGCGATCCGGTCCCAGTTGTAGGTTCCTTCCAGGAGTTTCCGCTGGCGCGATTTTTCTTCCTCCGTAATTCCCCGCGAGAAGAGGTCCCGCATCTTCTCCGCCAGCCGCCGGGTGTCTCCCGCCGGGAAATAGCGTTCCTCCGGCAGGGGAACCTCCCGGTGGGGCGGAATGCCGCTGACCAGGACGGGCAACCCGTAACTCAGTGCCTCGAGGAGGGCGATCGGCAGGCCTTCATAGTAGGAGGGGAGGACGAAGAGGCCGGCGTGGGCGAAGAGTTCCGCCAGGGGCGGGCCGGAGAGGAACCCGGGAAGCACGATCCGATCGTCCCGGCGGCCGGCGGCCGCGATCGCCCGGCTGCATTCGTTCTCGTGGTCGGCGCCCCCCGCGAGCACCAGCTTGAAGCCGGGGTGATCCAGGCTCTGGTAGGCCGCGATCAGGTCGAGCAGCCCCTTCTCGGGGACAAACCGGCAGGCGGAGAGAACATACCCGCCGGGCTGAAGGGCGAAACGCTCGAGGGTCGGGCCGGGCGGGACGGGGCGGGGCGGGTTGACGCCGTTGGGGATCAGGCAGAGGTCGCGACGGCCGTACTTGCTCCGGATGAGGTCCCTGATGCCGCTGGAGATGACGATGATCTTATCCGCGAACCGGGCGGCCATCACCTCTCCCAGTTCCAGGACCTTCCGGGATACCTTTCCCCATTTCGCCCGGAGGTAATCCGGCCCGTGGTCGGTAACCACCACCTTCATCCCCAGGGCCTTGGCCAGCGGGACGAGGAGAGACGGCCCGATCGCGTGAAAGTGAAGGACGTCGGGGGAGTGGAAGCGGGCGGTCACCACCCCCAGGAAGGTATGGATGATCGCTTCCAGGTGCTGGTTCTTCGGGGTCCAGATGTTGATGAACTTAACGCCCCGCCATTTCGCCCGGCGGCTTTCGCGGCGGATATAGGGCGTGCGGGTGAAGACGGTGACATCCATCCCCATCCGGACCAGGCGGGGATAAAGCTGCTCGCAGTGCGTCTCCACCCCTCCGGCCACCCCGGGAAAGCCCCGGATGCCGATGACGAAGACCTTGATCGGATGGGGCGGTCCGGTCACGATTCCCCGCCCCGCAGTCCCCGGCCCCGGAGAGAGCGCAACTTATTCCTGGCCACCCAGAGCGCGGGCGGGAGGAGATGTTTCTTCATCGCCGGCGAGGCGGTCCCGATCATCCAGCAGTTCCGGGGACAGCTCTTCACCGCCTCCCGAAGACGCCGGGCCCGGGCGCCGTTCCAGATTTCCTCGAAGGACTGCCGGTGGAGATTCCCCATACTGGTCTCCTCGGTCGCCCGGTCCATCCCGTTGCACGGACGGATCTCCCCGAAGGGATCGAGGAAAAACATATCCTCCCCGGCTCCGCAGGGTAACGGCCTTTTTTGGCCCCTGATGTAACCGATCAGGCCGTGATTGAAGTAGGCCCGGAACCAATTCTTCGGCCGGGAAGTCTTCAGCAGTTCCCGGATCAGCTCCTCGAAACATCCGCAGGCCGCGGCCTCTTCCCGGATCCGGTTGTCGTGCTTGTGGAAATAATAGGAGTTGTGGACCACCGCGGTGGCGAACTCGAGATTCATCGATTTCGCCAGCTGGTAAAGCTCCAGCATATCCCGGGCGTTGCGGTCGGAGACGGTGATCCCGAAACCGATATCCTTCAGCCCCCGCCGCTGCAGTTCCAGGAGGGTCCGGAGCCCGTGATCGAAACCATCCCGCACCCCCCGGAGTTCGTCATTGGCGGCGGGCAGGCCCTCCAGGCTGATCCGAAAACCGATCCCGGGGAAATCTTCAGCCAGGCTGACGATCTTTTCGGTCAGGTAGCCGTTGGTGCTGACGACCACCCGGCCGGCTTTCTTCCGCAGGATCCCGACTATCTCGCCGATGTCTTCCCGGAGAAACGGCTCCCCCCCGGTGATATTGGCAAAGGCCAGAGGGGGAAGCTTGTTCAGCAGGCCCGGACGGAACTCTTCCTCGATGGCAGTCGGGTGCTTCCAGATATCGCACATCCGGCAGCGGCAGTTGCAGCGATAAGTCGTGATGACGGCGGCTTCCATTATCTTCCCCCGGGAGGAAAAATCTTCGACGCGGGCTGGCTTGATAAATTACCCCGACTGGGTTATAGTAGCCCGGCCCGATTAAAACAGAACCGGATCAGGGGAGCAAGGCTATTTGGACCGAAACGGAACCGCGGATGCGAAGGAAGCAGATATTAAAGAACAGCGTGATGACCGTGGTCCAGATCGTGGTCATCGCCGTGGTGCTGCTGATCCTCTACCGGTTCTTGTTGAACTCCATCGGGGTTGAGCAGTTCGGCATCTGGTCCCTGGTCCTGGCCACCACCTCCGTTACCAGCATCGCCCAGTTCGGCCTCTCCGGCAGCGTGGTGATATTCGTATCCAGGTACCGGACGAGAAACGACGCCCGGAATGCCGCCGAGGTTATCCAGACCGCGGTTATCTCGGTGGCGGTATTCATCGGCGTAGTCCTGATCGCCGTCTACCCGGCCATCAAATGGATCCTGGGGTTGGTCATCGCCGGGGAATCGATCGACCTCGCGATAATGATCCTGCCTTACGCCCTCTTCGCCTTCTGGCTGACCGCCCTGACCGCCACCCTGCAATCCGGGCTCGACGGGCTGCAGAGGATTGATTTGAGCAGTCTCCTGCTGATGGGAGGCGCGATCTTTCACCTGGCCGCGTGCCTGGTGATCGTGCCCCGGCACGGGTTGCTCGGGTTGGCCTGGGCCAACATCGCCAAGAATCTTTTCGTCCTCCTCTCCATCTGGATCTGCCTGAAACGCCGCCTGCCCCTCCCCGCCCTGCCCCGGCGCTGGAACGCGGATATCTTCCGGGAAATCATCCATTACGGGCTGCGGTTCCAGGTCATCTCCATCGCCCAGATGCTCTACGAGCCGGTAACCAAGATGCTGATGAGCAGATTCGGGGGCCTGGCCGCCGTCGGTTTTTACGAAATGGCGAGCAAGCTGATCCTCCAGGTCCGGAGCCTCCTGGTATCGGCCAACCGGGTCCTGGTCCCGACTTACGCCGAGTTCAAGGAAAAGCTTCCCCGGGAAATCAACAACCTCTACCTGACTTCCTACCGCCTGCTTTTTTTCCTGTCGGTACCCCTGTTCACGCTGCTCATAATCTCGATGCCCGCCATCTCGGAAGCCTGGGTCGGGCATTATGAAGGCGCCTTCGTGGTTTTCGGCATCTTCCTGGCCCTCGGCTGGCTGCTGAATCTCCTCAACGCGCCGTCTTACTACGCCTACTGCGGCATCGGGGACCTGAAATGGAACGTCGTCGGCAATATTTCGATCGCGGTGCTCAATGCCGGGCTCGGGATTCTCCTGGGGAGCCGGTGGGGGGGTATCGGGGTCGTGCTCGCCTTCGCCGTTGCCCTCGCCTCAGGCAGCAGCATCTTCTTCATCACCTATCACCTCAAGTACGGGATCCCCTTCCGCGAGGTGCTTCCGGCGGACAGCCGAGTCCTGCTGGCGGTCTGCCTCGCACCCGTGATCCTGTTTTTCCTGGTCCCTCCGGGTATCGACCGCGCCGCGTTTCCGATCGGAATTCCGCTCATTATCCTGGCCGGCGCGGCCATCCTGGCCACGATGTGGCGCCACCCGATGCGCAGGCAGTTCCTGGGCTGGATCCGGCAGGACTTAATCCCCAACCGCAAGCTCCCGGATCAAGGTTAGCCGATGACACCCACCGATCTCAGATCCCTCGCCCGCCGATACCCGCCGGTCAGGGCGGTCCTCTATCCCCTTATTCTGCTCCGGAGATGGCGGCGGAAAAATTTAAGCTCGGCGGCGAAAAACACGCTCCGCGATCTCGGCGGGTTCCTGGTCGGCGACCCGGTGATCAGAGTCCCCGAGTTCCAGGGCATCTTCGCCGTCAGTGTCCAGAGTCATCTACTGTCCCGCCTGGTCGTGGAAAAGCGCTATGAAGACCGGGAGGCCGGGTTATGCCTCAGGTATCTCAACCCGGAGAGGGACGTGATCGACGTGGGGGCGAACGTGGGATTCTACACCGTCCTCTGCGCGAAGAACACGACGCGCGGAAGGGTTCTCGCCGTCGAACCAACCCCGGAGGCCCTGGGGAGGCTGCGCCGGAATATCCGGCTGAACCGCGTCGCCGATCAAGTGGAGATTTATGCCGGCGTGATCTCCGACCGGGAGGGAGAGGCCGAGATCAGGATCCTGAAGGGCCGGGAGGAGTATTCAAGTATCGGCGCGATGGCGCACCCGAGCATCGGCGGTGGTGACTGGGTGACGGAGAAAGTCGCGAGCACGACCCTGGACGCCTTGGTCGAGCGCCGGTCCCTCGATCCCGGTTTCATCAAACTGGACGTCGAGGGCGCCGAACATCTCGCCCTGGCGGGAGCGAAGCGGGTCCTGGAGGCGAACCGGCCGATCCTTCTCTCCGAGGTGGACGACTTCCTGTTGCGGAAGAACGGCTCGTCCGCGGCGGAAATCATCAGGCTTATTGCCGGCTATGAATATAACGTATTTGACACCGTCAGCCTTGCCCCGGTGAGCGAAATGGACACGATGGGCAACCTGCTGTGTTTCCCGAAAGAACTGCCCGGGCCGGCCGACTGAAAACCGCTTGATCCGCTGACCGGGGATCAATCCAGCGCATAAACGCGGAAAACGTGGCCCGGGGCCCGGAGGGCGGAGGGCGACAGCTCGACCAGCAGTTCGCCCTCATCGAACAACCGGCGGTAAAACGAGACCTGTTGCAAGTACCTTTGGGGCTCGGCGAAATAGCGGTTGTAGTTCTGACTGCTGGTCAGGACATATTGCACGCCGACCGACCGGTACCATTCCAGGGGCTTGTAAGACAGTCGGTATTGATATACCTCCCGGCAGTCCAGGCCCCGCAGATCAGGCGTGTAGGCTTCCCGCGCGATCACCACGCCGTCCGGAAGGTTCTCTTCCAGCCATTTCCGGGCCAGGATCTTCGTACTCGGACGAGATTGCCGGGCGCTTTTGTGGGCGATCTCCCGGACCGGCGCCCAGGATACCGCGAGGATTGCCGCCGCCAGGAAGATGCCCTGGAGCAGCCGCCCGCGGGCCAACCCGGACCCGATCCAATCTCCCGCCATTATCAGTGCCCGGGCGGCCAGCAGACTGATGACGGGGAGAACGGGGATGAGCCATCGGGCCCAGTGCAGGCTGGACCAGCTGATCCCGGCGATGAATATCACCGGGTAAGAAAGGAGCAGAAGACGGCTATGGTTACGTTCGATCAGGATGCAAACCGCGGAAGCGGCCGCCAGCAACAGACGGGGCCAGCCCAGCTCCTTCGGAATTGCCGTTCCCGCATACCAGATTAAATTGCCGATCGGAGACAACCCATCAGCGCCCAGGTGAAACGGGCGCATCTCTTCCTGCAGATCGGCGAGCGCGGCTTTCAGTTCGATCAGGAAAAATGGGGTGGCCAGACTGAAAGCCAGCAGGGCGGCCGCCGATCCGCAAACAATCCCGGCGGCGACCTGAAACCTGCTGCGTCTTTTTCCCCGGAGCAGGAAAAGGTTGGCCAGCAGCAATATCCCGAACAGGGGTGCCAGGGAATACTTGGTGGCGACGGCCAGCCCGGTGGCGGCCCCGGCCATCATCAAGTACTTCCTCCCGGGCTGTTGATAAAATCTCACGCATAAATACAGGGACAGCAGGCTGAACAAAACCGAGGCGCCATCGGTCCTGGCCAGCTGGGCGTGGTTGATCGACAGCCAGCAGATCGCCGAGAACCAGGCTCCGAGGAGACCGGACCGCCATCCGAACACTTTCTCCCCTAGAAGGTAAACAATAAATATCGCCAGAACGGCGTAAAAAACGGAGAGCCATCTTCCCAGAAGATAGTAGCTCGCACTGTTGAGTTCGAAGTCGATGTCGATACCGGGCATCCGTCCGAAGATCGCGCCTCGATCGATCAGGAAGTGGCGCAGACGGTACATCGCCATCAGGGGATAGATGACCGTCGACCCCGGGTGCTTGAAGAACCCGGGGTTCAGGCTCGCCCCGGCGGCCATTCGGACGGCGGGGAGCACGAAGGCCGGCTCATCGATCTGGGGATAGTAGGGGAGTTCTTTCTTGATCCCCCAGCCGGTATGCAGGAATAGGGCGGTGAAAAGAATGACTGCCAGAATGACAATACCAATCCGGCCGGGCGGGCGCCTCGATCTGACAGCCGGGCTGCTCATACAGGTTGGAACTCTCTTACTGAATATAGCCCAGGGCCTTGAGGTTCTTCACCCTGATCTCGATTTCGTCGTCAGCGGCCTCCGGAGCTTCTTCTCCCCGCAAGTCTTCCGGAACGAACTTGATGATCCGGATGATGTAAGGACGGCGGTCGGGAGGGGAAAATTCAAAATCGAGGGTGAACCGCCCGTCTCTCACCTCCGCCCGGCCCAGGTCAAGATAGTAAAGATAACTCTCCCCGGACCGCCGCAATAACTCAACACCCGCGGGCTCCCGGAGGGTCTCCTGATCGCCGTATCTGTAACGGAAACCGAGATCCCCCAGGGCGCCGTCGATCTCCCGGGGGGATTCCAGAAGCAATGACATAGCATAGGTTCCGTCCAGGAATTCGGAGGCGGCGGTCAACGGCCCGTCGGCGCCGTTTTCCGGAACGCGGTAAAGCCCGAAATTCGCCTTGCTCCGGACCAGGACCCAGGGCAGCCCGGCCGATTCCTCGTTCCAGGCGGATGCGCTTTCGTAAGCCGACGCGGGTGTAA
The DNA here is from genome assembly GCA_040773245.1 of PVC group bacterium. GTDB lineage: Bacteria > Auribacterota > Erginobacteria > Erginobacterales > Erginobacteraceae > Erginobacter. Next base: position 36,911 of record JAXGWO010000022.1, on the reverse strand, counting down.
TCCCGAAATCATCGATGGAGATATAGAAACTGTATCCGGGAGGCCGGTTCCGGACCGAGTTCTCATACCTCTCCCGGTAAGGCGACAGGCTCTGTCCGTGCAGTTCCCTCATCTCCCCCGCCAGTTCCGGTTCCCGGTCCGCCAGGTTGATGTTTTCCCCGGGATCGTCTCCCAGGTCAAACAGCATACCTCCTGACGACATTATGTACTTATAATCCCGGGTCCGGACCGCGGACTCGGTGAAGACGGCGGTTTTTCCTTCATCCGGGTTCCCGATGGAGCGCAGCAGGCTGACCCCGTCCATCTTCTTGCCTTCCGGCGGCTCCAGGCCGCAGATGTCGAGGATGGTCGGCATAACGTCCACCGATTCGGTCAGTCCGGAGACCCGGGTGCCGGCCGGCAGCCGGGGCGGGTAGCGCATAATCAGCGGGATGTGGATCTGCGGATCCCATTCGGTCTTGTGGTGGCCGTAGGAATGGTGCTCTCCCAGCATCTCCCCGTGATCCGCGCTGATGACCAGGAGGGTGTTATCGGCCAGGCCCATCTCTTCCAGCGCTTCCAACAGCCTGCCCATCCAGAGGTCCGCGTGATGCAGGTTGCTGTCATACAGGCCGTTGAGGATCTCGACCTCCCTCTCGTCCCAGCGCTTTCCGGGCAGCTGCCCGGTTTCCGATTTCCTCGCGGTCGCCCGGACCGCCTCGCGTTCCGAGGGAGAGATCCCGGCCAGGAAGATCTCGTCGGATTCTTTCTCCGGGTACGGCGAATGAGGAGACATAATGTGGCAGTAAACGAAGAAACGCTCATCGCCGTTGTCCCGCAGCCAGGTGATGAGCTCGGAGACGATCTTGTCTTCCCAGGGGGCCTGGCCCTTCCTCACTACCGAGGGCAGAAAGATATCCTGGTCAAACTTCTCGAAGATGTGGGTGTTACGGTCGAACCAGCCGTTGTTGTGGATCATCAGGGTCCGGTAGCCATTTTGCGAAAACACTTCGGGGAGGAGGATCTGCTGTTCGTCGTACTGCTTGAATAACGTGTCCGGGGATTCCCGGCGCGCGTTGTAGTTCGGACTGGCGTCGCGGGAGACGAGCAGCGAATAGTAGCGGGAGGACAGGAATTTGGCCACGGAAGGGGGCGTGTAGGTTGCGTTGGAGAAATGCTTCAGGAATACCGCCCCCTCTTCCCCGATCTTATCCATCCGGGGGGTGGTGTTCTTCCCGTACCCGTATGTCGAAAAATGATCGGCCCGGGCGGCGTCCAGGATGATGAAGATGACATTCGGCGGAGGGTTCTCGGGACCGGAGCAGCCGGCGGTCAGGAACACGCTCCCGGCGGCCAGCAGCAGTATGAGCCGGGTCTTCCTGTTCATAATCCTGTCCCCAAGGCGGTGCCGTAAATGCGGATCAGGCTCTTGTAGTGTTGTTCGGGAGAATATTCCTCTTCCACGACCTTTCTCGCCCGTTTACCCATCTCCACCCGGGCTTCCGGGTCGGACAGGATTGCCCGGATTTTCTCCCGGAGGTCGTCCGGGTCCCCCGGCCGGAAGGTATACCCGGTCCGGCCGTCGACCACCAGCTCCGGGATGCCCCCGATCCTCGCCCCGATCACCGGCTTCCCGCAGGCGAACGCTTCCATAACCGACCGGGGGTTGTTCTCGTACCACTCCGACGGGACGACCACCGCGAGGGAATCCCGGATTTCCGAGCGCAGCTCCTCGCCCGATTTGTAGCCTAAAACCCGGACATTCGCCAGCCGGCTTTCCCTGATCCTTTCTATAATCTCGTCCCTCAAGGGCCCTTCGCCGATAATCTTCAGTTCGCAATCGATGTCTTTCATCGCTTCAATCGCGGTAAAGACACCTTTCTCTCTGGAGAGCCTTCCGAAATACAGCAAATAGTTCCCGCCGGAATCGTACCGGGGAATAAAATTCTTTACCGGGACGAAGTTGGGCAGGTACACCACTTCCCCCCGGAAGCCCATCTCTCTGACCTTGTCCAGGAGAAATCGGCTGGGCGAGATAAAGACCCGGATTTTTCCGTACACCCTTAACACGTTGTGGTGGAGATACATCTCCATCGTGTTCAACAGGCTTTTCCGATAAGAGTTCTTGACGCATTTATTCAAGAGACAATGGTAAAACCGGCCGGACCGGCAGCTTTCGCAAGGATGCCCGGAGTGAAACATCACATACGACGGGCATACCATCTTGTAATCCCGCATCGTCATCACCATCGGTATATGGTGCCGGTGCAGGGTGTCGATCACCGACGGGGATATCTGATGCGCGAAATTATTCAGGTGCGCGAGGTCGAAGTTCTCGATCTCCAGCAGTCTCTCCAGTCTTTTTTTGGCATCGAAGGAGTACAGCAGTCTCGCCGCCGCCGTGAACTGCGATTTCCAGCCGGACGGAAGGTCGTAATCCACGTAGGGGACGAACAGATCCCGATGGTCATACTCCGGGTTATCCCGGTGATCCATCCCCCAGAAAACCACGTCGTGACCGTGCTCGGCCAGCAGTTCACCCGTACTGATCGTGCTGATGGCGCAGCCGCCCCGCCGGTACAGGTACTTGTTGATCAGGAGGATTCTCATCTCCGGTAATGGGTCAAAATGTCATCGGATAGGCATTTCCCAGGTGCCGGCACTTCAGGGTTCCGGTCCCGAGCCGCCATCACCGCCGGCCGGCGGCGGATCCTCACCTCGGATATATCTTCCCACCTGCCGCAAAACTTTAACATCAATATCTCGCAACCTTCCCCGGTAGTCGGGACCGACGGCGAGGGAAAAGATATTGCCGTACCTCACCGCCCCCAGATAATCCCGGTAGATTTTTTCCGCCGGCTGCGCCAGGCCGTCGTGTTCCGGTAGGGAGTAGAACCAATCGGCTCCGCCGGCGCGGCGCGAACCATCCTCCAAATAGGTGGGAAGTATTGGATAACTGAACTCCGCAACTAAATAACTGTCGTAATTGTCCGGCGTATGGGACTCCTTCCAAATCGCGCTTGGGTCGCCGATGGGGCCGGGGCCGCCTCGTTCGCGAAGGTGCAGCCGGCCGGCCGCCTCTCCCGAGTTGAAGCCCACGAAGCAATTCGGTTGAAATCGGTGTACCCATTCCACGGTTTCACCGTGGTTCAGCCCCCCGTCCCCGATAGCGTAATCCATCCAGAAGAACTCGATCGGCCCGTATTGGGTACAGAGCTCCTTTAACTGGGCCTTCTTGATTTCCGGATTGATTCCCATCCCGGCTTCTTTATTCCTGCCGTCCACCGCTCCCGGCCAGTTCCAATCGCCTTCGGAATAATAGAGGGCCAACTTGAGCCCGTACTTATCGCAGGATTCGCGCATTTTCGCCAGGACATCGACACCCAAGGGGCTGTTGGTCACCTTCTTGTCCGTGGTTTCCGTGTCCCAGAGACAGAACCCGTCGTGATGCTTGGTCAGGAACAGGATATATTTCATACCGGCGTCCTGAGCCACCCGGCACCACTGGTCGGTATCGACACCGGTAGCCGGGAAAAACGCCGCATCTTTGTCCCGGGTCGGTGTCCAGTCCCTTCCGGAAAAGGTGCTGAACGACCAGCAGATGAACATACCGAACTTCAGCTCCCGGATTTCCGCCGCGCGAACCTCATCGTCGACCCTGGCCGCAGGTGCAATCTGCCGGGGATGATGATCGCAGCCCAAGACCAGGAAGAGCAAAACAGACGGGAGATAATTCCTGACCAGCGCCATAAGCCTGCCAGATTTACTGCCCCGGGTTAAAGGGTGATCTGCTGCGCCTTTTCCAACCGCCGGCACTTCAGGGCCGCCCCCAGGGCCGCCCAGAAGTAAAATTGGAAGGCGGTGGCCCGGAGAAAATTACTTGACAGGCTGCCGATCTGCCAGGAAATAAACGCGGCGAAGAGAATGAAAAGGAGCCTCTTCAGCTGGGGATCCCGGGCCGACCTGTACTCCCCGAAGATGCTCGTCGCCACCAGGACATTGAGCAAAACATAGATGCCCAAGCCCGCAATCCCGGTCTCCAGCAAGAACTTCAGATAATCATTGTGCGCTTCCGCCGGTTCGCCGGTCGGTATCAGTATCGGGTTGATGATATTGGTGGCCTGGAGGCCGTAACCCGTGAACGGGCGATCCTCCCAGAGCAGGAATAAATGCCACCAGGTGGCCAGCCGCCAGGAGATTGAATCGGCCAGTTCCAGGTGCTGGATGTTGTGCTGGAAATTCACGCCTTCCAGCTCTTGAAAGCGGAGCTGGACCTGCTTGCTCTGGGAGAGGACGACAACCAGCATCAGGATCGTCAGCGCGATCGACAGTTTGAAGTAGATATTTTCCTGCCAGAGGATGATGTTCAGAAGCAGGACGAACATTATTATCCCGTTGAAGCTGACCGCCGCCACCAGGGCGCCGAATTCCAGCAGCAGTATCACCAGCCAGGCCTTCCGGGAATCTTTCCGCCAGTGCCAATAGGTCAACCCGAACAACAACACGATGAACAAGGCAAAGGAGTTGGGATGGGCGATCGTGCCGTAAATTCTGTGGACGTCATTCAGGACCATCCCGGTTTGGGTGGCCAGCTGATAATAGCCGACGGCGAGCGGCACGATCAGCGAAAGCATTATCGCGGCGAAAAACCTCTTAATGTTCTCGGTATCCACCATATTGTACGTGACCAGGAAGACCATCAGGATGGCCCCCAGCCGGGTGAACTCCCTGACCGCGATGACTCCGGGGATACCGAAGTTGTGGATGTTCAATCCGACAAACGGGATTAGGATCACCAGCCATAAACCGTAATAAACAGCTATGGGGGGGAAGACACTGCTCCGGTCAAGGAGAAGGTAGATGGCGCCCCCGGCCAGCAGGAAGATGCTCAGGACGGCCGGAACGTTGAAGGTCACGCCGCCCAGGGTGAGGCCGGTCTCCGTGAACGCATCCAGGCTGCTCCGCAGCGCCAGCAGGGGGAGGAATATAATGCTGAACCTGTGCACGGACAACGTGAACGCCACGACGCCGAACAGCCCCGCCAGGATGAGAATACCGATCGCCGGGGAAAGGAGGAAGGCGCACATCCCCCCGGCCACGACCGCCGAGGCAATAATCGACGGTGCCCAGGGGTGAATATTGTTCACCGCGCTCTTGAGCATACCTGAATTTTTCAGCGCGCCCGGCCGTTCCACGGTTCCCGAGGTTCCACTCAGGACGAACGGCCCCTGTATTTGATCTTCCGGTATTGCTGGAAGAGGAAATTACCGTAACAACGCTGGGCGATTTTTACCCTGGTCAGTTTGGCGGCGTATGACAATAAATTGAGGGCGTACACCGCCGGCGGGAAGTTCCTTCTGACGATGGCCAGCCTCTCCTTCAGGCCGACCGGCCTCTGCCGGAAGGACGCCCCATCCATCAGGAAATCGACCAGAACCCGGTCGATGAAGAGGGGATGGATGTCCGCCCGGGAATAATATTTCACGAACCATTCGTAATCCGCCGCGATTTTCATCGCCGCATCATAAGGCCCGATCTCCCCGAACAGGCTCTTCCTGGTAAACACGGTTTGGTGACAGATGGCGGTTTGGAAATACAGGTCCCGGCGGCCGACCCGCCCTCCCCGGATTGATTGAATACCGGCCTTCGGGTCCACCATCCTGAACTTCCCGTAAATGAAATCCGTTTCGGGAAGATTTTTGATCTGCCCGGCGACCTCGGACAGTACCGATTCCGAGCTGAAAACATCTCCGCAATTGAGAAAGTTCAGCCACTCACCCCGGGCCAGCTTCATCCCGCGGTTCATGGCGCCATATATTCCCTCGTTCCTTTCGCTCTCCCAGTACTGAATATGTTCCCGGTACTTTTCAACAATCCGCTCGCTTCCATCCGTGGAAGCATCATTGACCAGAACATAATCCAAATTGGGATAGCGTTGTCCCAGCACGTTCTCAATCGTCTGTTCCAACAGCGGACCCGGGTTGTAAAACACGGTGATGACCGATATGGCCGGCCAGGACGAATCATCGGTGACGGCTCCGGGGCGGTTTCGCTCCCGGCCCGTCATCCGGTCATCAGCTGGATTGATATTCATATCGCCGCTGGTTCGGAATTCCGGCGTTGTTTAATCCGTCAATATGCGCCGGATAAATATCAATGACGATGAGAACACCAACCCCACCAAGGATGCGATCACCACGATCAGGGCTCTTTGGGGCCGGACCGGCACTCTCGGCAGGACCGGTTCCTGGATGACCTGAGTGGGCGTCGAAAGGGCGAGGCGCAGCTGAAAGATCGCGGCCATATCCCGGTACTCGCCGATCAGGGCCTGGTTCTCCTCGATGGAGGCGATCAACTCGGATTCTATCTGCCCGGCGCTCTCGATCAACTTGCCCAGGTTCATCGCCGCCGACTGCAGGAACAGCAATTCCACGGCATTGATCTGATCGGAACGAACCTGCGCGAATTGGCCCTTGTAATCATCGAGATTTCCTTCCTCCTCCGCCAGATGCTTGCTGATGGATTCGCGCATCCCCTCCTTGATGACGATCAAGTTGGAGAGGCCCTTGATCTTGTCTTCCGCGTTCCTGATGGAATCCTCCAGGGCGACGCGGTTGGATTCATATTTGTCCTGACTGCGCTCGATGATTATCTCCGCCATCTTCCGGAGGAATTCCACCGACCGGGCGGGATTTGGAGATTCCTGGTAGATCACTACCATCGGCAGGATATCGCGCCCGCGGCCGTATTCAAAAGCTTCCGCTTCAACCTCGATATCCAATAAGGTCTCGAGATCATCGTCGCCCATCTTCTTCAGCGTATCGCTGACGAATGATCCCGCGTTGATGGCCTCCGCCAGCAGCGCGGCGTCCTCGATCGGCTCCGCGTAGATCTGCCTGGTGGGATCGGACGGCGGATATATTTTCCCGCCCTGGATGATCGTGGAGGTCCGGTACACCCTCGGCATCAGAAGGCTCAGCCCGGCGGCGATCAAACCGCACGCCAGGGTCGTTCCGAAAATCGCTTTTTTCCGGCTTCCCAGCAGCTTGAACAGCTCCCGCACGGATACTTCGTCGCCTTGCATATTCCCGCCTCCCTGATTAAAATGCAGTTGCGGAGAGAGCACCCTGCACCCACTGGCTGATTGCGATAGCTTCCACTGACCCGATTGATGAATAAATCGGGCAAAATCGTCTCTGTTCGGCCTGCGGTGGCCGATCCACAGCTTCCGGGACACAATAATTGTTTTCCCCGGCCAGGTCAATCTTTCCCGGGACTTTCTTCGGATCTTGCGATTTCGCAGTCCGGTTTCAGTGGCCCGGCGGCTTCCCAGCCGTCCGTTTCGGTCCGCAGATTTTCCCCTTCTTTCACGCTGGGCAAAATGCTACCTTATTCGAGCTCTTCCAACTCCGGGCATCATCCAATCGGTCAGTTTTTTCCGGGAATTTGAAAATCAAGATATCCATCATATATCTAATCATCGATTTGGTCCTGATCGGATTCTGCCTCGCCCTGCCCTACATTCTCCGGTATAACCCGGACGCACTCCAGCGCATCCACTTCACCGGATCCGCGGCTTTTCTCCTGCTGCCCAGCCTGGATCAGTATTCCCTCATCTATCTTTTCTGGGCGATCCTGGTCGTCCTGTTTTTCTTTCTCTTTGACCTTTACGAAACCAAACGCGAACTCTCCTATCTCGACGAGGTTTCCCTGGTCCTGAAAGCGGTCTTCTTCTCCAGCCTCCCCATCGCCGCCGCCGTCTTCTTCCTCCAGGTAAAAATATTTTCCCGGCTGGTTTTCCTCCATAATCTCCTCGGGCTGGCCTTCTGCCTCTCCCTCTGGAGAATGGGGAAGCGTTACCTGGTCCGGCGCCGGGTCGCCCGGGGCTTCAACAACCGGCACGTCCTGATCGTGGGCGCGGGCAAGGTGGGAGGGGCCCTGGCCCGCGAGATCGCCCGGGAACGCTACCTCGGACTCGAGGTGGTGGGTTTCCTCGACGACCAGCCCGAGCGGGCCGGTCCCGGCCTGAAAATTCTCGGGGGAACCGGGGATTTCGAGGAAGTAGCCCAGCGGGAATTCGTGGACGAGGTCCTCGTCTCCATACCCTCGCACCGGGACCTGGTCGCGCGGCTGATCAGCCAGGCCCGGAAGATGGGCAAATCCATCCGCGTGGTGCCGGACCTTCTGAGCCTGGGGATGGAAGGGATCAAGGCCAGTTACCTGGGGCGGATTCCGCTGCTGGAATACTACGGGAAGGGACTGCACGGCGCCGACCTATTTCTCAAGCGGAGTTTTGATATCACCGTTTCATTCTTTGCCCTCCTCCTCCTCTGCCCCCTGCTCCTGCTGATCGCCGCCGCCGTCAGGATTGATTCCCAGGGTCCGGTTATCTACGTCTCCCGAAGAAACGGCAAGAAGGGCAAACTCTTTAACTTCTATAAATTCCGGACTATGGTCAAGGACGCCGAGGGGATGCTCGAATCCCTCCGCCACCTGGACGAGACCGACGGCCCGATCTTCAAAATCAGGAACGACCCCCGGGTTACCGGCGTGGGGAAGTTCCTGAGGCGTTACAGTCTCGACGAACTGCCCCAGTTCTGGAACGTGCTCCGGGGAGATATGAGCCTGGTCGGCCCCCGGCCGCCCACGCCCAACGAAGTGGCCAAGTACGAGGACTGGCAGCTCAAGCGGTTGGAGATCCGCCCCGGGATGACCTGCCTCTGGCAGGTCAAGGGCCGGAGCAACCTCTCCTTCCGGGAATGGATGAAGTACGACCTCTTCTACATCGAAAACTGGTCTTTCTGGCTGGACATCAAGATCATTTTGAGAACGATCCTGGTCGTCCTGAGAAGAGAGGGGGCGTATTGAGGGAGGGGGTAAGCAGTAAGCAGCGAGCAGTAATCGATGAGCAGTATGCTGAACGGAGGATCAACTATGAGAATACGGTTCCAGGCTCTGGCGGTCGCAGCTTGCGCGGCGGTCCTGGCGGCGGCGGGGTGCGGGAAGACGGGTCCGGCGGCGGGGGAGAAACCGCTCAAGGTCGGCTTCATTTACATCTCGCCGGTCGGTGACGCCGGCTGGACCTACGCCCACGACCGGGGCCGTGAGGAGATGGCGAAACTTCCCTTTGTCGAAACCACCCGGGCGGTGGAGTCGGTGGCCGAAACCGCCGACGCCACCCGGGTGATGACCCAGCTGGCGGCCCAGGGTTTCAACCTGATCTTTTCCACCAGCTACGGCTATATGGACCAGACCCTGGCGGCGGCGAAGCAGTTTCCCGACGCGGTCTTTATGCACTGTTCGGGGCACAAGTCCGCTCCCAATCTGGGGACCTACTTCGGCAAGATGTACCAGGTCCGTTACCTGACCGGGTTGGTGGCCGGGAAGATGACCAGGAGCAACCTGATCGGCTACGCCGCCGCCCACCCGATCCCGGAGGTGATCCGGGGGATCAACGCCTTCACCCTCGGGGTGAGGAAGGTCAACCCCGAGGCGAAAGTCCGGGTGGTCTGGACCTACACCTGGTTCGATCCGCCCAAGGAGAGGAGGGCGGCCGAAAGCCTCATCGAGGTCGGGGCCGATGTCATCGCCCAGCACCAGGACACCCCCGGCCCCCAGCAGGCGGCCGAGGAGGCGGGCAAGTACTCGATCGGGTATAACGTCGATATGTCCCGGTTCGCGCCGAAGGCCCACCTGACCGGAGCGGTCTGGAACTGGGGGGTGGTCTACACCTCGGTGGCCCGGGCCGTTCACGACGGGACCTGGACCAACCAGCCGATCTGGTGGGGGATCGAGACCGGCCTGGTCGGCCTCGCACCCTTCGGACCGATGGTCCCCGAAGAGGTGCGAGGGCTGGTGGAGGAGGAGAAGAGCAAGATCGTTTCCGGGGAACTGAAGATCTTCTCCGGCCCGATCCGGGGCCAAAACGGGGAGATCGTTATCCCGGAAGGCCAGATCCTGAGTGATGAAGAACTCTTCTCGATGAGTTACTTCGTGGAGGGAGTGGAGGGGGAGATTCCGAAGTAGGGAAAGGGAAAGAGAAGTTCAAAGTGACTAAAGTTCAAAATTCGAAGTTGCCTTCCCCTCCCGAGGAGCCCATCTGATAACAGAGGGGCGGGGCGGGGGAAGATTCGTGAATATTCGCGAGGATTAGCGGTTTAAAACAGGGGGGTAAGGGGGGGATACTCAATTAAAATTAGTGGTAATTAGTGGAATTAGTGGACTACTAAAGGGGGCGGGGTTGGGGGTTCAATCAGAGTAATCTGTGTAATCCGTGGACTTGAATGAGCTACGCGGTTGAGATGCTGGGGATCGTCAAGCGCTTCCCCGGGGTCCTCGCCAACGACCATATCGACTTCCGGGTCCTCCCCGGCGAGGTTCACACCCTGCTCGGCGAGAACGGGGCCGGCAAGTCCACCCTGATGCAGATCCTGGCCGGCCTTTATCATCCGGACGCCGGCCGGATCATCCTGGACGGCCGGCGGGTGGCGATCCATTCCCCCCGGGAAGCGATCCGTTCCGGGATCGGGATGGTTTACCAGCACTTTATGCTGGTCCGGCGGCATACCGTCCTTGAAAACGTCATCCTCGGCCTCCGCCGTTTCGGGGTCCTGCTCGACTACCGGAAGGCCGCCCGGGAGGTCAGGCGGGTCTCGGAGGAGTACGGCCTGGAGATCGATCCCGGGGCGGCCGTCTGGGACCTCTCGGTCGGGGAGCAGCAGCGGGTCGAGATCGTGAAGATGCTCCTCCGTAGGGTTAAGGTCCTGATCCTCGACGAGCCGACCGCCGTCCTCACCCCCCGGGAGGCCGAGGGGCTCTTCGCCACCGTCCGGACCCTGGCCGGCCGGGGAACGGCGATCGTCTTCATCTCCCACAAGCTCAAGGAGGTGATGGCCGTCTCCGACCGGATCACCATCCTTCGCCGGGGCAGGAATGCCGGGACCATTTTCAAGACGGAGACCGACGAACGGGACCTGGCCCGCCGGATGGTGGGACGGGAAATTTTGGAGGAGTTCGAGCGGGAGGAGGCCGCCGCCGGCGAACCGATCCTGGTTATCCGGAACCTGGAGGCCCGGGACAACCGGCGCCTCCCCGCCCTGCGGGGGGTGATCCTCGAGGTCCGCCGGGGCGAGATCGTCGGGATGGCCGGCATCTCGGGCAACGGCCAGAAGGAACTCGAGGAGGTGCTGACCGGCCTGAGAACTCCCACCGGGGGTTCGGTCACCCTGGGAGGGGCGGAGATCGCCGGCCGGGAACCGGCCCGGATCATCGAGGGGGGACTGGGCTGCATCCCGGAGGACCGGCTGGGGACGGGGACCGCCCCCGGACTCGGCTACCGGGACAACACCATCCTCAAGAGCTACCGGTGCGCCCCGATCCGCCGCGGTGCCCGGATCGACTACCGGGCGGCGGCCCGGCTGGCCGACCGGCTCCGCTCCGAGTACGACATCAAGGTGCCGGACTTCCAGGCCCCGGTCCGGCTCCTCTCCGGGGGCAACCTGCAGAAGGTGATCATCGCCCGGGAACTCTCCGCCCGTCCCCGCTTTCTCCTCGCCGTCCACCCGACCCGGGGCCTGGACATCGGGGCTGCCTCCTACGTGAGGAAGAGACTGGGAGAGCTGAAACGCCAGGGAGCGGGGATCCTCCTCGTCTCCGAGGACCTGGACGAGCTGGCGGGGTTGAGCGACCGGATCGCCGCCATCTACGAGGGGAGGATCACCGGCGTCCTCCCCGCGCGCGGGGCCGATCGCGAACGCTTGAGCCTTCTGATGACGGGGCAGGCGGCGGGATAGACGCCGGGAGGAATGCCGGGAAGATGCCCCTGATCCGTTGCGAAAAAATTTTGGAACCGGGACGGGGAGCCCGCCTGGCGGTCTCCCTGGCCTCGGTCCTCCTCGCCCTGGTCTTGAGCGGCCTGGTGATCCTTGCCATCGGTGTCAACCCGGTCGCGGCCTACACCGCCCTCTTCTCCGGGGCCTTCGGCACCCTTTACGGCCTCTCCGAGACCCTGGTCAAAACCACCCCGCTGATCCTCTGCGGACTCGCCGTCGCCCTGGGCCTGAAGATGAGGCTCTGGAACATCGGCGCCGAGGGGCAATTCGTCGCCGGTTTCCTGGCGGCGACGCTGGTCGCCCTCCGCTTCCCCGGGCTCCCGGCGGAGCTGCTCCTCCCCCTGATCGCGGGCGCCGCCCTGGTCGCCGGCGGCATCTGGGCCGGAATGGCGGGATTGCTCCGGGCCCGGCTCGGGGTCAGCGAGATCATCACCACCCTGCTGATGAACTGGGTGGCGATCCTGTTCAGCCAGTACTTCGCCTACGGGCCGCTGAAGGGTCCCGACGGGTTCCCCTACAGCCCGGCCTTCTGCCCCGGCGCCTGCCTCTCCAAGATCGGCTGGGGGAGGGTCAACATCGGGATCTTCCTGGCCCTGGCCGCCGCGGTCGCTCTCCACCTGGTCCTCAAGCATACCCTCTGGGGGTTCGAAGTCCGGGTGATCGGGGACAGCCCGAAGGCGGCCCGGGCGGCCGGGATGAAGATCGAGAGGAATATCGTCCTTATCCTCGCCCTGGCCGGGGCGCTGGCCGGCCTGGCCGGGTTCGCCGAGGCCTCCGGGCTCGAGCAACGGCTCTCCCCCCACACCGCCCTCGGCTATGGTTATACCGCGATCCTGATCGCCTGGCTGGCCCGGGCCCATCCTCTCCTGGTGATCCTGGTGGCCTTCCTCTTCGGAGGCCTCTACACCGGGGGGGAGATGATCCAGGTCGGGATGGGCGTCCCGGTGGCGGTGATCCGGATCCTCCAGGGGGCGATCCTGTTTTTCCTGCTGGCCGGGGATTTTCTGCTGAATTACCGGATAAGATGGGGAATGGGGAATAGGGAATGGGGAATAGGCAAGCGCGTCCTTTAAGTCCTTTCCGTCCTTGGTGGTGAAGTCAACGCTTTTTTGGGCAGTAAGCAGGGCGCATAGAGCAGAGCGCATAGCGCCAGGGAACAGGGCCGGACTGAATGACTCTCAATACCAATAGCGATTATTTATATTCGCGAAGATCAGCGCGATTCGCGGATTAAACAAAAAGGAAATTCGTGGTAATTAGTGGAATTAGTGGACTAAACAAAGGGGGCGAGGCGGGGGGGTACAATCAGAGTAATCAGTGTAATCAGTGGACTACAATGAGGGCGAGGAGGGGGGAGTGGAATCCGGATAATCCGCGGTTAAGAAGATGATCGATCTGCTGACATCGCTGCTCCAGGCGGGGGTCCACCAGGGGGCGCCGATCATCCTGGTGGTGCTGGGGGAGGTGATCTGCGAGCGCTCGGGCAACCTCAACCTGGGACTGGAGGGGATGATGCTGGCCGGGGCGCTCTTCGGGTTTATGGGCACCTACTACACGGGGAGCCTGGCCGCCGGCTGCCTGGCCGGGATGGCGGCCGGAATCATCCTCAGCCTGATCCACGCGGTGCTGACGATCGACCTTAAGGCCAACCAGATCGTCTCCGGGCTGGCCCTGGCCGTCTTCGGCTCCGGCCTGACCTCCTTCATTGGGGACAAGACCAGCCCGGTCAAGATGACGATGGCCGTGGCCCCGGCCGCCTTCCGCCGGCTGCCGATCCCCGTTCTCTCCGGGATCCCGGTCCTCGGCCCGGTCCTCTTCGGGCAGAACCTGCTGGTTTATCTCTCCGGCGTCCTGATCCTCGCCGCCTGGTTTATCCTTTACCGGACCCGGTACGGCCTCAACATCCGGTCGGCGGGGGAGAACCCGTCCTGCGCCGAGGTGATGGGGGTCTCGGTCCGGGCGACCCGTTACCTCTGCGTCCTGGCCGGAGGGTGCCTGGCCGGGCTGGGCGGGGCTTATATCTCGCTGGCGCTGAGCCCGGGCTGGAAGGAACTGATGACCGGGGGGCGGGGCTGGGTGGCGGTGGCCCTAGTGATCTTCGGGAACTGGAGACCGGGCCGGGCGGCCCTGGGGGCGGTGCTCTTCGGAACCCTCTACGCCCTCGACTCCACCATCCAGGCCCGGGGGACCCTGATCCCGACCCAGTTCCTCCAGATGCTCCCCTACCTGCTGACCATCGTCTTCCTCGCCCTCTCCCGCCTCGGGGTCTTCAAGGCGGCGCTGGGGGCGCCGGCCGCCCTCGGCCAGCCCTACTCCCGGGAGTCAAAGGAATAATCCTTATTTTACAAAACAGGTATTACCTGTTTTGTAAAATAAGGATCAGTGGACGGAGCAGGAGATGCAGGGGTCATAGGCGCGGACCAGCATCTCGCTCAGGTGGGTGATCTCGGCGTCGGTCTTGCCCTTCTTCAACTCCTGCTCGACCAGGGCGAAGAGATCGAAGTGGATGTTGGCGTTGTTCTGGGTGGTGGGGATAATGCAGTTGGCCCGGGTGATCAGGCCGTCGGAATCGATCTCGTAGTTGTGGTAGAGGATGCCCCGGGGTACCTCGACCGCCCCCACCCCCTCCCCCGCCTTGACCGAGTACCCGGTCCGGATATCATCGAGGTCCATATCCAGGAGTTGGTCGATGATCCTGACCGACTCCCGGATCACGTGGTCGCACTCGATCACCTGGGCGACGTTGTTCATAAAGGGGTTGTGGTTGACCGGGGTCAATCCCAGTTCCTCAGCGGCGGCCCGGGACTTCTCCTCCAGGAACCGAAAGTTGTTGTTGACCCGGGCCAGGGCTCCGACGGCGAAGGACTCCCGGCTCAATTTGGTGAACTTGGAGGTGGTGAAGTCCTCCTTGTACTCGTTGGTCATCGCCCGGTAGTCGTCCTCCTGCTTCACCACCCCGTCGGTGGAGACCAGGTCGCCGCCGATCCAGGGATAATCCCTTTCTCCCTTCAGGGCCACGAACTCGGTTTCCCGGACGAAGTCGGGTATGGAGAGGGTCTTGAAGAGGGCGGCGGTGGCCTCGATATCCGGGATCCGGTCAAGGCAGAACTGGCGGAACTGGCGCAGCTGGTGTTTCTCCGGGGCCTTGCTCACCCCCCCCACCACCAGGGAGACCGGGTGGGTGGTCCGTCCGGCGGTCAGGTCGCAGAGGTCGTTGGCCAGCTTCTTCAGACGCACCGCCAGGCCGGCCACCTCGGGATGGGATTTGATCAGCGGAATGACGCTGGGGACGCCGAAGAAGTCGGGAGCGGCCAGGAAGAAGAGATGAAGGGTGTGGCTCTGCAGGGTCTCCCCGTGCTTGGCCAGGAGACGGAGCAGCTTCGCCGTTTCCGGGATCTCGATCTCCATCGCCCGTTCCACCGACCTTAAACTGGCCAGGGCGTGGCCGATCGAGCAGATACCGCAGATCCGAGCGGTCAGCATCGGAGCCAGGTCGTGGGACATCCCCCTCAGCATCGCCTCGAAGAAGCGCGGGGTCTCCACCACCGCCCAGCGGGCGGAGCGGAGCTTCCCGTCCTTGACCTCGATCTCGATGTTGCCGTGGCCCTCCACCCGGGTCAGGTGGTGGACATCGATCTTCATATCAACTTTCATATCAGGACATACTAACTTTCATCTTTGAAGATATCCGGGAAAGCTCCGTAGAATTCCATCCGTTCCCTCGCCTCCCGCTCGGTGAAGCCGTGCTCCTTGAGGATCTCCCGGAAGGATTCGTAGTTGGCCTCTTCCGCCGGCCCCCGGCAGCCGAGGCAGCCGGTCTTGCCGGTGGTGCAGACCGCCCCGCAGCCAGCCCGGGTGATCGGGCCCAGGCAGATCTGCCCGAGGTCGAAGACGCAGGTGTTGCAGTTGCGGCGGCACTCGACGCAGACCGGATACTTGGGGAACTTGATCTCGGCCCCGGTGACCAGGCTGACCACGATCTTCTCCACCTCCTCCTTGGAGACCGGGCAGCCCGGGATCGCGAGGTCGACCTTGACCACGTCGCTCACCTTCCTCACCGGGAGGGTCTCCACCGGGTGATCGCCGTAAACCTCTTTGACCACATCCGCGATCGGGAACTTGTTCTTGATCTGATTGACCCCGCCGAAACAGGCGCAGGAGCCGACCGCGACCAGGATTTTGGCCTTCTGCCGGATCTTCTTCAACCGCTCGACCTCATCCTGGCGGGTGATCGAACCCTCGATCAGGGCGATGTCGTAGTCGTCCCCGCGGTAGGAGGAGATCTCCCGGAAGTTGTCCACTTCCAGCAGGTTGAGAAAGTCGACCAGGGTATCTTCCTTGTTGGCCAGCTGGAGCTGGCAGCCCTCGCAGCAGGTGAAGTCGAAGGCCCCAATCCTGATCTTTTCCGGCTCTATCCCGAGATACTTCATAATCCGCGAATGCCGCTAATTATCCTGAATTCCCCCCCTCCGCCTCGCCCCAACTTTGAACTTCGAACTTTGAACTTTGAACTTTGAACTTCTTTCCCTATTCCCCATTCCCTAGATCGCCTCTTTCAGATTCAAGACCGACCAGTAATCGAAGACCGGGCCGTCGACGCAGGTGAACGTCGAGCCGACCATACAGCGGCAGCACTTCCCCATCCCGCAGTGCATCCGCCGCTCCAGGGAGACGAACATCCGGTTCATCGGGATCCCCAGGGAGTCGAGGTGGTTGCAGACGAACTTGAACATCACCGGGGGACCGCAGACGATGGCGTAGGTATTGAGAGGGTCGATCTCGATCTCCTTGAAAAGCTCGGTGATCAGGCCCACCCGGCCGGTCCAGTTCTCGTCCCCCCGGTCGACGATGGTCAGCAGCCGGATCCGGTTCACCTTCTGCCACTCGTCGTACTGGTAGGTGAAGAGCATCGAGGCGGGGTCCTTGGTCCCGTAGAGGATGGAGACGTCCCGGTACTGGTCCCGGTGCTCGTTGACCCAGTAGATCGGGGCCCGCAGCGGGGCCAACCCCAGCCCCCCCGCGATCAGGAGGATGTTGTGACCGGCCATCTCCTCCATCGGGAACGAGGTCCCGAAGGGGCCGCGAATCCCCACCCGGGCGCCCGGTTTGGCCCGGTGGAGAACCTGCGTGCCCCGCCCGGCCTTCCGGATGCAGAGGGCGATATACTCCTTGTTGTTGGAGGAACTGGAGATGGAGATCGGGAACTCGCCGAACCCGGGAACCTCGAGCATAATGAACTGGCCGGGACGGAAGCTGAAGATCTCCCGCTCGATCGGGTCGATGATCTTGAGGTGGAAGAGCTTCTCCTGGGCGGTCAGCTCGATGATATTGATGATCTCGCACTTGTAGGCCCGGTCCGTCCGCATCAGCACGTGCTTGAGGTTAAACTCCGGGGGCCGGTTCATAAACGGCTTGAGGTTGATATCCTCCTTGGGGAGCTTAAACGTCATCGGAACTCTCCCGGATCAGGTCGCTGATCACGTCCTTGGGATTGATCCCGGCCAGGCAGGCCCGGCCGCAGCGGTTGCAGCCGACGCAGATCTGCTTGCCGGCGTTCTCGGCGAACCCGTGATGGTGGTGGTAGTACCGGTACTTCAACCGGTCCTCCTTCAGGGGCCGGAAATTGTGGCCGCCGGCCACCTCGGCAAAATCGACCACGGTACAGGAGTACTGCTGCCTCTCCTTCCGGGATTTCTTCAGGGAGACGTCGATCGTCTCCTCCACCCCGTAGCAGTAGCAGGTCGGACAGACCATCGCGCAGGTCCCGCAGTTGAGGCACTTGTCCCCCCACTTCTTCCAGATCGGGGAGGAGAATTCGATATCCAGCAGGTTGGGAAGGTCGTCGACCTCCACCTTGGTCTTGAAGCTCCGCTTGATCAGCTGCTTGCGTTCGATCCACTGCCGGTCGTCCTCGGCGGTCGGATTGGAGGTCTTGACTTTCTTCAGGAAGTTGTAGGCCTTGGAAGAGTTGATCGAGAGATAGTAACGGTCGCCGAGATCGGTGCAGAAGAGGTTGAAACCGGTGCGGACGGTCAGCTCGCCCAGGGACTCGCAGAAGCAGTCGTCGAGAGGCAGGTGGTCCATCCCGATCAGGAAGGTGTTGTTCCGCCGGGCCAGGTAATAAGCGGAAGGGTAGGCCCCGTGGATGAAGATGTCGTCGAGCTTGCAGAGGGCGTTGATGTCGCAGGCCCGGACCCCGACGATCACCCGGGGGTTGACCCGGTACTCGATCCCCTGCTGCCAGTCATTGTCGCTGAAGGAGTAACGGGAGAGAACCTCCTTGAAGGGGAGAAAAAAGTTCTTCAGGGAGGAAGCGGTGACGGTATAATCGAGTTCCAGTTCGTCGAAGGAATCCACCTTCCGGAACTGGTAGATCGGGTTGCCGTCCTGGCCCGTGTCCACCTTCCGGGGCCCGAAGGTCTCGTTTTCGGAGATCAGGCCCTCGATGAACTTCCGGAACTCGTCCTTGGAGATGACCTTGTAGATCATTGTCTTTTCCGCCCGCGCGGCTGAATCACGATTGGAGAAGATGAAAATATAACCCAGGGCCGGGCAAAGGGCAAATAAAAACTGGTTGGAGATGATGACAACCGCCGTCCGAGAGATCGAGACCGCTTCCGCCCTGGTCCGCTCGCGGATCCCCGGGGTGGGGTTTGTGATCAATCCCTACCTCGGCTGCGCCCACGGCTGCCGCTACTGCTATGCGGTCTTTATGCTCCGGCACTCCCGATTCAACCGGGAAAGCCGCTGGGGCGAGTTCGTGGAGGTGAAGACGAATATCGTCGAGGTCCTGGCGGCGGAGCTCGCCCGGAAGCGGAAGACCGGCAACGTCTTCCTCTCCAGTGTCTGCGACCCCTACCAGCCGGCCGAGAAACGCTACCGGCTCACCCGAGGCTGTCTGGAACTCCTCCGCAATTACGGCTGGGAGATCTCGATCCTCACCCGCTCGCCGCTGGTCCTGAGGGATACCGAGATTCTGCGGTCATCTCTCGACTCCCAGGTCGGATTCTCCGTCCCCACCGACAACGACCGGGTCCGGCAGTTGCTGGAACCGGCCGCTCCGCCCATCGCGGACCGGATCGAGGCCCTGAGGCGCCTGCGGGAAGCCGGGATCCGGACCTGGGCCTTCATCGCCCCGACGCTCCCGATGGACCCCCGCCGGCTGCACCACCTGCTCGCCCCGGCGGTGGATTACGTGATGATCGACCCCCTCAATTATGTCTCCCGGGTGGAGGGTCTCTTCCGCCGGCTCGGCTGGGACTACGCTTTGAGCCGAGGATACGCCCGGTCCACCCGCCGCCGGCTTCAACAATTGTTCGGCACCCAGGCGGTCTGAGAACCCCGGCGAGTAACCCCCAACTCCCTCTTCCCTTTCGCCGGCGGGAATAATATAGTGGGCAGTATAGAAATGGGAGATGCAGAAAATGACGGAGACCGCGACAATGAGAATCGTATCCATAATGCTGGCGGGCTGGCTGGTGGCGGGGGGGGTTTACGGCCAGGCGACGGAGCGGACCAAGGCGGAATCCTTCTGGCCCAACGGAAATATGAAGACGCTCGGCCTCCTGAAAAGGCTGCCGACCGGGGAACTGGTCAAGGACGGCCGTTTCCAGTCCTGGTTCGAGAACGGGAAGAAGCAGTCGGAAGAGACCTGGAAGGACGGGGTCCGGGAAGGTCCCGCCCGCTACTGGGATGAGAACGGGAGCCTGATCGAAGTGAAAAACTTCCGGGCGGGTGAACCGCACGGGAAACAGGTTTCCCGCTGGCCGAACGGCAGCCCCCGGGTCGAACAGAACTACCAGGAAGGCGTCCTCTCCGGGAATGAAACCCTTTGGTACAGCAACGGCCGGAAGGAACTGGAAGGACGCTGGGTGGAGGGCAAACGCGACGGGACCTGGCGGTACTGGAACCGCGACGGCCAACTCCGGGAAACCCGGACCTATGTCGCCGGACTCCTGGTCTCCGCCCCGGTCCGGCCCCGGAAGGGGAGCCAGCCGGGCGGCGGTGATGCCGGAGGCGACTTGGGCGGGGGCGAAGCCGGCGGGGAGGACTTGGGCGGGGGCGACTTGGGCGGGGGTGAAGTCGGCGGGGGAGACTTAGGCGGTGGCGACTCCGGCGGGGGCGACTCCGGCGGGGGCGATTGATACTCTTCCCCGGCTAAAGACATTCCCGGAACCGGCCGGGTCTCTAACCGTCCCGGCTGACTTTCCCGTCGATGACGTGGATATCCTGCTGCGGGAAGGGAATACTGTAGCCGGCCTCTTCCAGGGCGGTCTTGGCCTTGGCGTAAAAATCGTTGAGCAACGGGCCGAAGTCCGCCGGCTTGGTATAGACGAACATCTGGAAGTTGACGCTGGAATCGGCCAGCTCGCTCAGCCGGATGAAGGGAGCCGGATCCTTGAGGATCCGCTCCTCGGAGTTGATCAGTCTCTGGAGGACATCCCAGGCCCCGTTCTGATCATCCCCGTAACTTATCCCGACCGTGAAGATCGAACGCCGGAACTCCGCCCGGGAATAATTGGTGATCCGGCTCCCCCAGACCTGGGAGTTGGGGAAGTAGATGATCGGGCCGGCAAAGTCCTTGAGGGTGGTGTTGACGATCGAGAGATCGAGCACGTTACCCATCGTTCCGCCGACGTCGATGATGTCTCCGATCTTGAAGGGACGGTAGATCAGGATCAGGATCCCGGCGGCCAGGTTGGAGAGGGAGTCCTTGAAGGCGAAACCGAGGACCAGCCCCCCCACCCCGAGGCTGGCGATAAAGGGCGCGATCGAGATCCCGAGCTTGTCGAGGGCCATAATCCCGGCCACCACGATGACCGCCCCCCGGACCGTCCGGATCACCAACCCGATCAGCATCTGCTCGTCTTTGAGCTTACCCCGGGAGAAGAGGCGGCGGATCAGGTTAACCAGGACGCGGGAGACCAGCACCCCGGCCGCGAAGATGACCAGGGCGTAAACGACCCCCGCCACCATCCCCGGACCGACCTCCCGGGCCCAGGAGACAAAAACATTGACTCTGGCTGTATCCATCGGCTGGCCCTCCCTGAAACTGCTGACAGTTGTAACTTCGCTACGGCAGGGCGATATTATCAATACTCGTCCGACTGATCAACCTCCCATTGGCCATTTCCAGGGACCGCTCTTGGACGGCGGATTACCGGCCGGCTGGCCATAGCCCCATCCGACCGGGGATTCCGTCACCGGCTCCGGGTTGAGCTTGACCGGGGGAAAGCGGGCGGGAACAATTCGATAACTCTTGACCCCCGGGGGAGAGAAGTTATACTGGCGCGGCACCAAGGTATCGGGGCAAACCGCTGACATCCGCGTTCGCCCCGGGCCGGCATCAATAACCCGAGCTCCGACAGGTAATTGTAAAATGCACAACCCGTTTCTCCAGTCGATAAAGGACTCCGGGCCGATCGGCCTGGGCATTATGATCCTGCTCTTCTTCGGCTCGATCTATTCCTGGGGGTTGATAATCTACAAGCGTTCGCTCTTCCGGCAGGCGCGGGCGATGTCCGAGGAATTCTTCCGGAGATTTTCCGGGGCCAAGCAGGGGACCTTCAACCTCACCCCCCTCTCCCTCTCCCCGGATCCCAACCCGGCTTACGAGGTCTACCGCCGCGGCTGCGACGAGCTGGTCCTGATGACCTCGGGAAGGAAGAAGGCCGGAGCGGCAGGACCCGGGGAGTGGGATCGCTTGGCGGAAAAGATGCAGCGCGCCGCCGACCGGCAGACCGCGTTCCTGGAAAGAGGGCTCATCTTCCTGGCCACCGCGGCCAGCACCGGCCCCCTGCTCGGGATCCTGGGAACCGTTTACGGCGTCCTGATCGCTTTCCAGGAGATGGGCCGTTACGGCTCCGCCTCGATCGACGCGGTCGCCCCCGGAATCTCCGAAGCCCTGATCACCACCGTCTTCGGGCTGATCGTCGCCATCCCGGCCCTGATCGCTTACAACTATTTCCAGCATTCCCTGAAGGCTTTGATCCTCCAGCTCGACAACTTCATCGCCGATTTCATCGAACGGGCCCGCCGGGAGTATTTCCCGGAGGCCGAGAAGAAGCCGCCAGCCAGGCCAGACCTGTAGTTCCCGGTATTCTGTCTTCTGACTTCTGTATTCTGGATTCTCATCATTCCCGATGTACCGCCGGCCAAAAAGAACCTCCGACCTGCTCAGCGAGGTCAACGTCATCAATTTGGTGGACGTGATGCTCTGCGTCCTGGTCATCTTCATCCTGGTCGCCCCGGTGATGGAACACGGGATCTCCGTCCGCCTCCCCGCCGCCTCGACCTCCCAGATCGACAGCTCCACCGATCGGCTGACGGTGAGCATCGCCCCTCCGGGGATGATCTACCTCAACGACCGGAGGGTCACCCTCGACGAACTCCGCGAGCGGATGGTCCAGGCCGCCCGGATCAACCCGGAGACCCCGGTCACGCTCCGGGGGGACGGGACGATCCGCTACGAAGAAGCGGTCAAGGTGCTCGATGAAATCCGCAACAGCGGCCTGACCCGGATCGGGGTCGCGACCAGGCCGGCCGGACCTTAGAGATGCTTCGCCGCCAAAACAGGGTACTCCTCCTGGTCGCGCTCGCCCATCTCGCCATCCTTTTCGTCCTGATCCTGATCGCCGCGCCTTCGCGGGACAAGTTCTACTCCAGCCCGGTTACCGCGGTCGAGCTGGTGGCGGAGGCGGAGATCGCCCCGGAACCGGCGGCACCGGAACCGGAACCGCTCCCGGAACCGATCAGCGAACCGGAACCGGAAACCGCCCCGGCCGAGGAGAAGAAACCGCCCCCGAAAAAGATCGTCAAACAGGTGATTCCGCCCCGGGTCCCCCCTTCCGATCTCAAGCAGCGCCTCCGGGAACGGCTCAGCCGGGTCGAAACCTCCGCTCCCCGCCGGCCGGCGGTCAGCACATCCCGGGCGGACCATTCCGCTTACTCCTGGTACAACGACCTGGTTCAGGCCAAGATGTACAATCTCTGGCAGCAACCCCT
Source organism: PVC group bacterium (assembly GCA_040773245.1). GTDB lineage: Bacteria > Auribacterota > Erginobacteria > Erginobacterales > Erginobacteraceae > Erginobacter. The sequence goes on along the minus strand of JAXGWO010000022.1, from coordinate 14,097 downwards.
GAAGACCGCGGTGGGCAGGGAGCAGGCGACCGCGGTGGTCTCTTTCCGGGTCTTCCGGGACGGCCACATCGAGAATATCCGGCTCCAGGAATCCTCCGGAAGCCCGGTGATGGATGACTCCGCCATCCAGGCGGCCCGGAAAGCCGACCCCCTGCCTCCTCTCCCGTCCGGATTTCCGGGGCCGTACGAGGATTTCCTGATCCTCTTCGACCTCAAGTGACAAGTTCCCACCGGGAGTGATATCCGTGGCCGGCGGGAATGCGTTACCGCCGGCTCGGTTAAAGCCGGATTTTGTTGCCTCCCGACAGGGATCGGGGCATACTTGGCCAAAAAGCAAGTCAAATACGACAAGGATGTGAAATGTATTCCCGTAAAAGATTAGTTATCCAGATGACGGTCCTCTTCGCGACCGGCGGCCTCTTGACGTCCATATCAGCGCGGGGGGAGACCAGAATCAGGGTGGAAGGGCGTTTCGCCCCCCAGATGACGGTGGCGGTGGCCGATTTTCAACCCCGGGAAGGGGGCGCACCGGGACCGGGCGCGGAGATGGCCGATCTCCTGCTCGACAACTTGCTGATCACCGGGTCCTTCACCCCGGTCGCCAACCCCCAGTTCATCGCCGAAGCCGAGGCGACCGACCGCCGGACCGGAAAGATCAACCGGTCCGGGTGGCAGGCAATCGGGGCCGACGTGGTGGTCAAGGGCTCCTTCTCCGTCGCCGGGGAGTCCGTCACCATCGAGTGCCGGGCGGTGAGCATATCCCAGGGCCGCCAGGTTTATTCCAAGGGATACCGGGAATCCTGGTCCAGCTGGCGACGGGTCGTGCTGACGATGGCCGACGAGATCGTCTTCGCCCTGACCGGGGAGAGGGGACTGGCCCGGACCGAGATCGCCTTCACCTCCGACCGCGGCGGGGAGAAGAAGATCTACCGGATGGAGGCCTCGGGCAACAACTGGAGGGAAATCGACTCCGGCCGGGGTCTGGCCCTCTACCCCGCCTGGACCCCCGACGGCCGTTCGCTGGCCTACACCGGCTATGCATACAGTTTCCCCTGGATCTTCCTCGACAACCTGGAGACCGGGAAGCGCCGCGTCCTCTCCTCCCGTCCGGGCCTGAACGCCTTCCCCGCGATCTCCCCCGACGGGCGCTGGGCCGCCTTTTCCCTGAGCAAGGACGGGAACAACGAAATCTACAAGATGCGGATGGACGGCTCCCAGCTCACCCGGCTCACCAACCACCAGGCCAACGACTGCTCCCCCTCCTGGTCCCCCGACGGCCGCCGGCTCGCCTTCACCTCCGACCGGTCCGGGACCCCCCAGATCTACCTGATGGACGCCGACGGCGGGAACCTCAGCCGCCTGACCCGCCGGGGTGGGTATAACACTTCCCCCGACTGGTCGCCGCGGGGAGACCTGATCGCCTACACCTCCCGGATGGACGGGCAGTTCGAGATCTGCACGATCAACGTCAGCTCCGGCGAGGTAACGCTCCTGACCAACAGCCCCGCCCAGGACGAGGATCCCTCCTGGGCCCCCAACGGCCGGCACCTGGTCTACTCCTCCCGCCGGGGGGGGAGGACCAGCCTCTTCATCCTCGACAGCCTCAACCCCCGCCCGGTCCAGATCACCAGCGGAGCGAACTGTTTCTCCCCCGTCTGGAGCCCTTTTCTGGCCCGTTAAGAAAAATATCAAAATTATCTTGCTTGTCGGAAGAAAATCGGCTTATAGTGACCGCCGATCGGCCCTGAGTACTTACAGAGCAACAATTTTCAACCGGGGATAATTCCCCGAAAGGAGTAATGGGGATGAGAAAGAATTGGACCTGGATCGCCGCGATTCTGATCGCGGCCGCCATCATTTCCGCCGGCTGCGCCTCCAAGCCGAAACCCGGGGCCACCCCGGACCAGCAGGGGGCCGCCCTGGAGGGGTGGGATATCCCCCTCGATGAACTGACCGAGGGGATAGCCTTCGGGGAACCGACGCCGGAGGATGCCCTGATCCTTAAACCCGTCTACTTCGATTTCGACAAGTCCGAGATCCGGGACGACGGTCGGGCGGTCCTGGAGGGGATCTCCGCCTGGATGATGAACAAGCCGGACGCCCGGCTGAAGATCGAGGGGCACTGCGACGAGAGGGGGACCAAGGAGTACAACCTGGCCCTCGGCGAACGGCGGGCGCTGAGCGTCCGGAGCCACCTGACCGGGCTCAACGTCAACCCTCAGAGGCTTTTCACCATCAGCTACGGGGAAGAGGTCCCGGTCTGCGCGGAAGCCACCGAGCAGTGCTGGGCCCAGAACCGGCGGGCGCAGTTCCTGGTTAATTACGGTGACGCCGCGGCGACCGGCGCCGAAGCGCCGCCCGCTCCCCAGCAAGCGGTGGAGATCTATGAAGAAGATACGGTGGTGACCGAGAAACTGGTGGCCCTGCCCCCGGCCGACTCCGAATCTTCCCAACAGCGGGATCGGGCCATCGACCGCTATCATCGTTAATCCGGCTTTCCCCGGGAACTTCAGTTCCCGGGGAAATTCGGATGCGATGAGTACCAGAACGATATCCAGGGTTCAGCGGATATCTTCGGGGCGGATTTATCTCCTGGATCTTCCGCTGGCGGCGACCACTTTCACCTTGGCAACGGCAAAAATGAAGGCGATAGCGGGAGTTCTTCTGATCACGGTTCCGGCCCTGGTCCTCCTGGGGGGGTGTCAGACCCCCCGGCAGAAGGAAGCCGAGGCCCAGCGCCAGGTCTGGCAGGAATCAATCGACCGCCGGATCCTCAACATCGAGAGCCGGATCCTGGAGATGGAAGGCAGCCTCTCGCTGCTGCGCCGGGAACAGAACACCATCGACAGCCGCCTGGCGGGGATTCTCAACAGCTCGACCTCGGTGGGGGCGGCGCAGCGGGCCGAGATCGAGTCGCTCCGGAAAGAACTGGAGTCGACCCGGAGCGCCAACGAGAAGAAGATGGCGATCCTCCTCGACGAGATCGCCAGGGAAAACGAGCGGATCCTGGATACGATCCGGAAGGGCCGGGGGACCGGAGGCTACACCCAGGGATACGAGCACGTGGTCCGCTCGGGTGAGACCGTCTCCACCATCGCCCGCCAATACGGGGCCACGGTCAACGCCGTCGTCGAGGCCAACGAACTGGCCAACCCCAACTCGATCCGGGTCGGCCAGATCCTCTTCGTCCCCCAGTAAACCCCGGGGCCAGACTCAGCCGTTCCTCTTCCGGCGGCCCCGTTTTTTCCGGGTCTTCTTCCTGGCCGGAGGCGTGATCCCCAGACGTTCCCAGGCTGCCTTCGTCTTCAGCTTCCTGACCGCGACAAAGGTGGCCATCGTGTCTTCCTTGGGGAGGGCCCGGCCCTGTTCCCAGGAACGGACGGCGGCCACGGAGACGTTGAGCAGCCGGGCGAAGTCATTCTGGTTCAGTTTCAGCCGCTTCCGCTGGGCCTTGACCAGCCGGGGGCTGATCCGGGCTTTCTTCACCTCTTCCGGCGGGGCGGATTCGGGGACGGGCGAGGAAGCCCGGAGTTCCTTATCCTGACGGGCCGCGGTCTTCTCCAGCCGGGCGATCTTCTTCTCCTGGGCGGAGACCGTCCTGACCAGGGAACGGATCCGGTTATGGAGCGGAGCGGCTGCCTTCTTCACCTCTTTTTTGGCCAGGCGGGTTATCTCTTCCTTGATGGCTCGGGCGAAATCGGGCATAGAACTTCTCCTCCGGGAAATTTCCCGTTTGCACGGCGGACGCGGGCCGGGCGGTCTTGTTACGCATTAAACCCTCGCCCACCAATCCGACCGCTTTATCCTGTTAATTTACCGATGGTACTATAGTTGACAGGAACGGGGATTATGTCAAGAAAGAATTATCCCGGGAACCTCCGTGAAATCAGGATAAAAGGCGGATCGGAACGTCGGTGCGGGAAAGTGGAACCGGAAAATAATATTCAGGATAGCGGCTTCCGATACCGGACCAGGAACCTCTCCCGGCCGTCCTCAAGCCGCTCGGGTATCATACCGGTCATCTCCCCCCATTTCCTGAATGTCCCCAGGGAGGGCAGGTGATCGCCGGAGACGGCCGGCGATTGGGCGGAATGGAAACGGTTGATCTCTTCCCGGCTCCATTCGTGGAGGATGACCATAAAGCCGCCGGGGAGAAGGATTCTCCGGCATTCCCGGATTACCTCCAGCTTCCGCTCGAAGTGGGGAAAGGCGGAGAAACAGCAGACCAGCCGGACCGACCGGCCGCGCAGGGGCAGGTAGTGGGCGTCGCCCTGGAGACGGTGAACGGAATCAGCGGTCAGCTCCTCCAGCATCCGGCACGACAGATCGATGAGCAGCAGGGGGGAAGCGGTGACCCCGCGCAAGAACTCGGCCACCCTCCCGGACCCCCCGCCCAGGTCGACGATCGGACCGGGAAGGTCAGTAACTCCGGGGGGAAGGGAGTCAATCAGCAGGTCGCGGGCCCGTTCGGTAAGGTAATTTTCCCGGCGCCAGCCGGGCGCCAGCCGGTCGAAGAACTCCCTCTTCTCCCGCCACCGGGATCCGGAGGCGGCGCGGGTCATTCGGACACCTCATCCGGCTCCGGCGGAAGCCCCCTCACCCCGAACCGTTCCTGGATCTTCGCCACCACCGGGGGGATCGCGACCGTCTGGAGCGCCGCCCCCGGCAGCCCCCAGAGCAAGGCCGGGACCAGCAGCCAGCCGGCCGGGAGCTCGACCAGTTCCCGGGCCAGAAAAATGAAACCCACCCGGACCAGCCGCTGGAGGAAAAAGGCGGCCGCCAGGCCGAGATAAATGTTCCCGCCGATCCATCGACGGAAGCAATACAGCCAGAGAACCATCGCCGCCCCTTCCAGCAGCATCAGCAAGGCCACCGGCGGGTAGAGAGGGGGCATCCCCGTGGCCGCCCCCGAGACCAGGGGGACCAGCACGGCCAGCAGGAGGGAAGTCCCCGGACGGAGGGTAAGGGCGGCGATCAGCAGGGGGAGGAACATCGGCATCAGGTGAACCCCGAGGCCGAAGGGGTGGAGGAGAAGGGGCAGGAAGACGGCCAGCGCGCCCCAGACCCCGCCCCAGATCAGGTCGCGCACGTACAGGCGATCGGGTTCCGCCGGCATCAGAAATCCACCGAAACCTCGCCCCAGAGCCACCTCCCCGGGAGCGGGTAACCGTCCACCATCTGGTAACTCTCGTTGAAGAGATTGTTGATCCTGAAGGTGAAGACCGCCGGGTAGATCCGGCAGCTGAGCCGGAGGTCGGTCACCGCGAAGTTCTCATTTCTCTCTTCGTTCAACCGGAGACTCTCCGCCGCCGTGGTGGTGGACTGGAGGGAGAGACCATTCCAGGAAAACCGGTTGATCCACTTCAGGACCTGGGGAGCGAGACCGGCGATCCGGTGATTCTGGTCGAGGTAGGTGTAGGAGAAGAGCGTCTCGAACCACTCGGCCGGAGCGAGAACAGACGTAAACTCGATCCCCTTGTTGACCAGCCCCCCGGTATTCTGCGCTTCCGGGGGGCGGTAGATGACCAGGTTCTCGGCATCGATATAGTAGCCGGTCAGGTCGAGGGCCAGAAAATCCCCGAAATGCTGCCGGACCCCGAGGTCGCTCGACCAGGTTTCCTCCGGCTCCAGGTCCAGGGTGGAGGGTGGGAACATATAGAGCTCCCGGATCGTGGGCGAGCGATAACCCCGGGCGACCTGGCCGTGGAGAACGGTGGAATCGGTAAGCAGATAGCGTCCGCCGAAACGGGGCAGGAGCCGGGCCCGGTCGCGCTCGGCCGCGGCCATCCGCAAGCCGGCCTGAAGGGTCAGCACTTCCCAGAGGGTGTGCTGGTCGTCGAGGTAAACACCGCCCCGGGCCTGGTGATACTTCCCGATATCCACCCCCGCCTCCGGCTGTTCACCCCGGCCTCCCGCTCTCTGGACATCCCCGCCGGCCTCCAGGCGGTTGCCGGGGAAGAGGTCGATCAGCTGGTAGCCGGTCAGTCCGGCGGTGGTGTCGGTTGACTTCCAGTCCTCGTAACCGGTGAAGCGGTGCTTCCCCCGCTGCCCGTAAAAGGTTACCGCCCCCCGGGTCTCCCCGTAGGTGTTGTAGAGGGTCAGGCCGGCCCCGCCCCGGGTTACGTCCCGGCTGTCCTGATCCCGCGGCTCGGTCACCGGTCCCGGGTCCTCGACCGTGAAGTCCACCCCCCAGCCGTTGAGGACCGCCTGCCAGTTCTCGGAGATGCGGTAGCCGGCCTTGAGGTAGCCGTTCCAGCTCCGGAAACCGCTGTTCGGCCGGTGGCCCTCGGTCTCCCGACGCAGCAGGGAGGCGCTGTAGGAAAGGTCATCCACCGTCCCCGCGTGGGTGATCCCGGCCTGGTAGGAGTGGTACTCCCCGCCCCCGGCCGTCACCCGGGTGGCGAACCCTTCGGCCGGATCGAGCCGCCGGGTGATGATATTGACCACCCCGCCCATCGCCCCGTCGCCGTAATGCAGGGAATGGGAACCGCGGAGAATCTCCACCCTCTCCACCCCTTCCAGGGGATAAGCGTCGGGGATGGGGTGGCCGAAGAGCCCCATCGTGGTCGGTTGGCCGTCGAGGAGAACCAGGACCTGGGTGTTGGGAACTCCGCCCAGGCCGCGGATATTGAGGTTGCCCGCCGCCCCGGTGCTCACCCCGTAATTGAAGATCCCCCGCTCGTCGGCGAAGACCCCCGGCACCCGGGCCGAGATCAGGTCATAGACGTTGACCGCTCCCGACTCCTCGATCTGGTCCCGGCCGATGATCGTGATGCTGGAACTGGACTCCCGCCCCGCCACCGAGGAGTCGGGAAAGTCATAGACCACCACCTCCTCCAGTTCGATCTCCCCGGCCCGGGACATACTCCCCAGCCCGGCCAGCAGCCCGCAGAGGGCCGCCCCACCGATTGCCGCCAATCTCATCCTTCCCTCCTCACCGGCTCCGGCTCATAGATGTTACGTTTATATTATTCGTGTTACTATAATCGGTTGGGGCCTAACTGCGCAAGGGAAAAGGCAGGATATAGGGGTTTAGGGGATTAGGGGGTTAGAAGTTTAGGGCAGTTGAGCTGCCCTGACCTAATCCCCTAATATCCTAAACCCCTAAACCCCTAATACGCTGACTCGAAACTTATCCAGACCCTGATCATACCCCCCCCGAACCCCGCGGCCGGCGGGGGGAAGGGGGCGGCCCGCTCCAGGATATCCCGGGCCGCCCGGTTGAAGAGCCCGTGAGGCGAAGGCTCAAGGAGGCGCGTCTCCCGCAGGGCCCCGTCCGGATCGATAAAAAATCCCACCCGGACCTTCCCCTGCAGGCGGCTCAGGCGGGCCCGCCGGGGATAGGTCGTCGCGGCCCCGATGATTTTCCGACGAACCAGCTCGAGATATTCATCGCCGGCCGGGCCGGCGGTCTCCGCTTCCCTCCCGGCTTGGCCGGCTTCGGCCAGCGACGTATCCCGCTCCGCCTCCCGGGGCGAAACGGGTTCGGGCGGCAGGAACAGCAACGTCTCGCTCTCCGCCGCCGCGGCGACGGATTCGGCGGAATCGTTATCCGGATCCGGAGCGGCGGGGGGAACCGGGGGGGCGGTCTCGACCAGGCCGATCTCGATGATCCGGGCCGGAGCCCTCCCCTCCCCCGACCGGACCGCTTCCGCCTCCCGGCCCAGGTAAGCGATGATTGATCCGTAAGCCAGCAGGTGGAGAGCGGCCGAGAGCAGGAGAGTCACCGGCAGGATCTGGCGGGGGGGCCTGGTCATAACTCCAGCGCCAGGCCGTGCTCCCGGAGCAATCCCCGGTCGGAGAGAACCGCCGCCGCCGGGCCGGAGGCCGCGATCCGCCCCCGGTCAAGAAGGATCACCCGGTCGGCCAGACCCGCCGCCAGGCCGAAGTCCATACTGGAGAAGATGACCGTGTTGGGAAACGGCCGGAGAATCTTCAGGAGCTGCCCGGTCTCCCGGGGATCGAGGCCGAGGGCCGGCTCGTCGAGGAAGAGCATCACCGGCCGGCCGATCAGGCATCCGGCCAAAGCAACCCGCTTCTTCTCCCCGAAACTCAACTCCAGCGGCGAGCGGGTTTCATACCCCGCGAGATGGACCTGACGGAGGGATTCGCGGACCCGGTCCCGGACCGCATCCGGGTCCCGGCCGTCACGGAGCAGCGCGAAGCCGACATCGTCCTCGACCGTGGCGGCGATCATCTGGTCGTCGGGGTTCTGGAAGAGAAAGGCCGATTGGGAGGATTTCCCGGGCCGCCGGATCTTTCCCCGCAGCCGACCGCCGCCCAGGAGTCCGGCCAGGAGCAGGAGGAGGGTCGATTTCCCCGATCCGTTAGGGCCGATCAGGCCCAGCTTCTCCCCCCGCGCCACCCGGAAATCCAGGTTCTCCAGGGCCCGGTGCCCGTTGGGATAACTGTAGCCGAGCTCCACGACCTCGAATTGATATCCTTCCTGCATAATGAAGAATCGCTATCCGCCTTCGCTAAACCTCGGTGGATTATGTCGCTATCGGTATCGGAATCGGGATCGCTATCGAAAGCCGGCGGTTATTCAGACCACCACCGCCGAGGAAATCCGAAGCAATATCAGGACAGCCAGGAGAAACACGGCCAGGGCCGCGCTGTCCGCCCTGGTCCAGGAGGCCGAGTAACAGGTGTAGAACCTCCCGGAGAATCCGCGGCCGATCAGGGCGGTCTCCAGCCGTCCTCCCTGCTCGGCCGCCCGCAGCAGCACCACCGTCAGCAGCCCGGCCGCCCGGCCCGGGTGACGCCGGAGGCAGCGCCCGTCCAGCCCCCGGCTCTTCCAGGCCGCCGGAACCCGGGCGAACTCCCGGGCGATCTTCCGGCCGGTCAGGAGGATCAGGAGGCCCTGGACGGATAGACGGGACGGGATTTTCAGTATCCGGGCCAGGTATACGAACTCGGCGAATTCGAACACGCCGAAGAGAAGCAGGGAGAGGGACAGGGCCCAGAAACTTTTCCGGGCCAGGGAGAGAAAGAAGGCGAGGGTGTTCCCGCCGGTAAGGGCGTCGCCCAGGAGCGAGCAGAGCAAGAAGGCCGCCAGGAACCCCAGGAGCGCCATCCCTCCCCGGAGCAGGCTGCCCCGGCGGGCCGGCCCGCCGGCAAGAAAGAAGACGGCCAGCAGAACCGCCAGCTTGACGGCCACGGCGGGGATGGTCCGGTCCGGGAGGAGAAGAAAGGCCGGAAGCAGCCCCGCGACGAGGAGGAGCTTGAACAGCGGATGCCGGCGGGACAGAAGAGCGGCGGCCGGCCGGGGCCTCCCGCTCAAGGAATCCCGCTGCCGGTGGTGGACATACTGAGCGAACAATGCTTCACCCCCTTCAGGGCCTTCAGGCGTCCGGCCAGCTTCTCCACCGGCCCGGACCGGCCCCGGACGATCGCCACCTCCAGGCAGTTGTCGTGGTCGAGATGGACGTGCTGGGTGGAGACGATCTCCCCCAGGTGCCGGTGCTGGAGGTCGGTAATCGCCTCCTGGAGCTGCCGCCCGTGGTGGTCGTAGACCAGCATCACCACCCCCACCACCTCCTTCGACTCCTTCCACTGGCGATCCACCAGGTCGGACCGGATCAGGTCCCGGATCGCTTCCGAGCGGCTGCCATAACCGGTCCGGCGGATGGCGGCGTCGAAACGCCTCAGCAGCTTCCGATCCAGGGAAACCCCGAAACGAACAAGTTTTTCCATCGGCTTTTCCTCCGTTAGCACGATTTTTACAATAATAACACCAGGATACAGGCGGAGGCAAGGACTACCCGGAAATGTGGTTGAAAATCGGGGGCGGAATCATCTATCATCTTGGGGAATGGGGAATGAAGTTCAAAGTTCAAAGTTCAAAGTTCTAAGTTACAAGTTCAAAGTTGGGGCGAGGCGGAGGACAGATTGGTGAAGATTCGTGAGGATTCGCGGTTAAATTAGGCAGTGGGCGGTGGATAGTGGGGAGTGGTATTCAATCAGAGGAATCAGTGGATTGAAATGAGGGTGATCGATTTTCATACCCACGCCTTCCCCGACGACCTGGCCCAGAAGGCGATCAGCGCCCTCGAGGAGCACTCCGGCGACTACCGGGCCCACCACGACGGGACGGTCGGGGGGCTGCTCCGGTCGATGGACCGGGCGAGGATCGAGCGGGCGGTGGTTGTCTCCATCGCCACCAAGCCCACCCAGGTCCCCCGGATCACCGACTGGTCGATCTCGATCGTCTCCGAACGGATCATCCCCTTCGCCTCGATCCACCCGCTCTACCGGGACTTCGAAAGGGAGCTGGATCGGATCGCGGCGGCGGGCCTGAAGGGGATCAAGCTCCATCCGATGTACCAGAAGTTTACAATCGACGATCCGGGTCTGTTCCCCCTCTACCGGGCGATCGCCGATCGGGGTCTGATCGTCCTCTTCCACGCCGGCAACGACATCGCCTTCCCGGTCACCGGACAGGCCTCGCCGTTGCGCTTCCTGAAACTGTTCGAGTCCTTCCCGAACCTGAAGATGGTGGTCTCCCACCTCGGGGGATGGACGGCCTGGGATGAGGTGGAGGAGACCCTGCTGGGCAAACCGGTTTACCTGGAGACCTCCTTCGGGATCGGGGAGGCGGATTCGAGCCAGTTCCGGAAGATCATCGAGAACCACTCCCCCGACTATCTCCTCTTCGGAACCGACTCCCCCTGGCTCGACCAGAAGAAGGAATTGCAGGCCTGGAAGTCTCTTTCCCTCTCCGAAGGGTGGAAGGAGAAGGTCTTCCATAACAACGCCGAGCGGCTGCTCGGACTCTGAGATCGAGGCCGGTTATGGCGGAAGAGAAAGAAGACAGGAAACCCGACGCGCCGGGCAACCTGGAGGATATGCTCCGGGACCTGAGCGAATACGTCCAGAAGAAATACGGTTCGAAGCCGGTGATGTCGTTCGCCCCCGTTTTCCGGCCCCCGGCCCCGTCACCCCCGGGGCCGAAAGAGCCGGAGGAAGAGCGGGAGTTCAAGCTCGACTTCAACTACACCCCCCGGCAGGTCAAGGAATACCTCGACCGGTTCGTGATCCGGCAGGAGGAGGCGAAGAAGGTTCTCTCGATCGCGGTCTGCGATCACTACAACCACGCCACCCACGACCTGGGCAAGCGGATCAATTACGATTACGCCAAGCAGAACGTGATCCTGATCGGACCGACCGGGGTCGGCAAGACCTACCTGATCAAGTGCATCGCCCGCCTGATCGGGGTCCCCTTCGTCAAGGCCGACGCCACCAAGTACAGCGAGACCGGCTACGTGGGCAAAAACGTCGAGGACCTGGTCCGGGAACTGGTCCGGAAGGCCGACGGGGACATCAAGCTCGCCCAGTACGGGATCATCTACATCGACGAGGTGGACAAGATCGCCTCCGCCTTCAACCTGGCCGGCCGGGACGTCAGCGGGGCCGGGGTGCAGCGCAACCTCCTGAAGCTGATGGAGGAGACGGAGGTGGCCCTGCGGGACCCGATGGACATCTCCTCTCAGATCGAGGCGGTGATGGAGTTCCAGCAGGGGGGGAAGCTGGAGCCGAAGATGATCAACACCCGCCACATCCTCTTCATCGTCAGCGGTGCCTTCGCCGACCTGGCCGGGATTGTGAAGAAGAGGCAGACCCGGCAGGCGGTCGGCTTCGGCGGCCACGTCCAGGAAAGCAAGCCCGACCAGCGCTACCTCGAGCGGGCGACCACCCGCGACTTCATCGAGTACGGCCTGGAACCGGAGTTCATCGGGCGGCTCCCGGTCCGGGTGGTCTGCGAGGACCTCGACGAGCGGGACCTCTACCACATCCTGACCCGTTCCGAGGGTTCGGTGATCCGGCAGTACGAGGCCTCCTTCGACGCCTTCGGGATCACCGCCGCCTTCACCCGGGAGGGGATGAGGGAGATCGCCAAGCTGGCCGCCCGGGAGGAAACGGGGGCCCGGGGGCTGCTCACGGTCTGCGAGCGGATCCTCCGCGACTTCAAGTACGAGCTCCCCTCGGTGGGGGTCAAGAGGTTCAGCGTCAACCGGGGATTGGTCAGGAATCCTCAAGCCGCGCTGAAGAAGCTCCTCAAGAACCCGGAGACCGCCGACGAGGACGGGGCTAGCGGAACCGGCCGAGGCGCAGAAGCCAGGCCCGGCTGAGATAGGCGAGGAGGGTCCGGGGCCGGAGCTTGGAGGTCCCGCCCCGGCGGGGGCGGAAGGTGATCGGGACTTCGGCCGTCCGAAGTTGGTTTTCCCGGCAGCGGTAGAGGACCTCGGCGACGATGAAAGGGTCGGAGGATTTCAGGCGGGCCGGATCGATGATCTCCAGGGCCCGGCGGGTGAAGACCCGGTAGCCGGAGGTGGGGTCGTGAACCGCCGATCCCAGGACCAGGCGGAGGTAGCCGCGGGCCAGGGAGCTGACCAGGTCCCGGAACCATTCCCGGCCCTCCACCCCGCCCCCGGGGACGAACCGCGAACCGATCACCACGTCGGCCTGATCCGCCCGGACCGGCTCCAGGAGGCGGGGGAGATCGGCCGGGTCGTGGGAACCGTCCCCGTCCATCTCGACCACCACTTCGGCCCCGTCGGCCAGGGCCCTGAGGAAACCTTCCCGGCCCGCCCGGCCCCGGCCCCGTTCTTCCTTCCTGGTCAGGAGCCGGACCCGCCCGTCCTTCTCTCCCCGGCCGGAAACTACCTCCCCGGTGCCGTCGGGGGAATCGTCGTCCACGACCAGGATCTCCGCATCCCCGAGGGGGAGAACCAGCAGCTCATCGATCAGGGAACCGATGCTCTCGGCCTCGTTATAGGTCGGGATCACGATGACGGTCTTCATAACGGCGGCAGGAGCTTTTGCATCGCGGCGAAGACCGTCTCGGGATCGATCGACTCCATACAGCTGGGCCGGACCTCGCAGTCGGTCCGGTAGCAGCACTGGCAAGGGACGGGGGCGACGACTTTCTCCCCCCTCCCGTAGAGCTCGATCTCCGCCGCCGAGGTCGGGCCGAAGAGCGCCACCACTTTCTTCTTCAGGCCGGCGGCGGCGTGGAGGGCGAGGGTGTCGGAGGTGACCAGGAGATCGGAGAGGTTGAGGAGGGAGAAGAAGGTCCGCAGGTCGTTCCGGCAGCCGGTGTCGATGAAGAGCCCCCCGCCTTCCCGGACCAGCCAGGCGTTTCTCTCCTCCTCCTCCGGTCCGCCGTAAAGAAGGAGTCTGGCCCCCAGGCGCTCCCGGCAGAGACGGGCCAGGGCCAGGGTTCCCTCCCGCGTCCACCGCTTGTACCTCCAGCGGCGACCACCGCCGGTATTGAAGCCGATCTTCAGTTCCCCTTCCCGCAACCCCTTCTCCCGGGCGAACTTCTCCCCCCGGGCGATCTCCTCCGGGCTGAGGTTGAGGACGATCCCGCCGGCGGGCGGGGGGAGTCCGGCCATCTCCCGGATCAGGGTCTGGCAGGTCTTCCGGTTGGCCTTCTTGACGTCGTCGAAGACCGACATCTCCAGCCACCGCTCGGCCTCCGCCCCGCAGGGGGCCACCCGGCCGTCGGCGTCCAGGGTGAACCCTTTCTTCTCGCCGGCCCGGACCAGGGCCTGGAGCGCGGAGGCCAGAGGCGAATTGTCGAAGTTGATCGAGAGATCGAACGTCCCGGCCAGGACGGCGGCCAGCCCTTCGGGCTGGAGCGGCAGGACCCGGTCCGCCAGGGGGTTGTGATGGAAGATGGGGAGGGACTCCCGGCGGGTGATCCAGGTCAGGTGCCCGGAGGGGAAACGCTCCTTCAGGCCGGGAAGGATCGAGGTGGTCCGGAGGACGTCCCCGATCGCGTCAAGCTTGATGATCAGGATCCTCTCCCCGACGGGGGAATACCGGGGACAGTCCCGGCAGACCGCTCCTTCGGTCTTATGGAAGCCGCAGGGCCGGTCGCCCAGGTAGTATCGGCAATCGCGTCGGATCATCATTGCCCGGTTCCTGAAAACAGCATTAAATTAAGTTGCCCCCGGGGTCGCAGATGGTATTATTAACCCTTGCTGAACCTGCGTCCACTATTTTTCGGAAACTGACCGATGACCATCCAGCGCTTGAAAATCGATCCTCGCGCGATCGACCTTATGATCACGGCGATAGTCCTCCAGCGTC
>JAXGWO010000021.1:0-55519 GCA_040773245.1 PVC group bacterium | reverse complement strand
GGGTGACGAACGCCAGCACCAGCAGGACCAGCAGCGCATTGGGCACGTACTGGTACCGGAACTGGACCAGCGGATAGTAGAGGTCGTTGGTGATCACCCTCCCCAGAACGGTGGGGATCAACACGGAGGCGTAGAGGAAGACCAGGAAGGCGGTGATGACCAGAAGCCTCCGTCGTTTTTTCGCCCGGAGACACCCCAGGGCGGCCAGGAAGAGAATGAGCACCGCGCCGCCGACCCCCAGGACCACCCGGGCCAGCAGGGGCAGGCCCCAACCCCAGAACAGCCCCCTCATCTCGACATTGTGCGAGATGTGCAGGGGCAGCGCGAGGGAAGGGCAGGCATTCACCAGCAGCCCGTTATAGAACAGATTGAAGAAAGGGGCGCAGATGCTGATCAGCAATTCGATCGCCGACGGCCGGGGCAGGGACCCGGTACGGATCTCCAGGCTCCGGGTGAGGAAGAACCCGGCGATATAGAGGGCGTAGACAGCGAGAAGAAACGGGAATGCCGATCGGTACCGCGAACTGGGGGCGGGCCGGCGGTCGGGGAAGAGACTCCGGCCGTCTCCCAGGATCAGCAGGGCGGCCGGCCAGAGGGCGTATCCCTCGTAGCAGAAGAGCCCGAAGAGGAAGAGGCCTCCGGCCGGGACCAGCAGGGCGGTCCGGCCGGTGCGCAGGAAATCCAGGTAGAGGATGATCCCGGCCAGGCAGGCGCAGAACCCGACGATGATGAATATCTGGAACGTCCAGCTCACGATATCGAAGTGGGTGAAGAGGAAGGCGTAGACCGTGAGGAAAGCCGCCGTCAGAGACCTCGGGCAGCCCAGCCTCCGGGCCAGGAGATAGAGCAGGAGCAGGCTGCAGCAGTAGCCGGCGAAGGTGACGACGTGGTTCCAGAAGAAATCAACCCCGAAGAGGAGATGCTCGGCGTAGAGCAGGAGATGGGCAAGAGGGCGGTAGGTCCCGTCCTGCCAGGGATCGTGATTGACGATGGCCAGCCAGGCCAGGGGTTCGTCGGAAGCGGCCACCTGGTGGAAGACATAGAAGACCGACCAGTAATCGCTCCGGGGCGGGTTCCGGAAGGAAGAACGGAAGAGCAGAACCAGGGACAGGAAGAGGACAACGAAAAACCCGGCCACCGCCCGTCTCTCGATCCGGCCTCTTCCGTTCATCAGCGCTCCTCCCCCCGGCCCGGGTCGACCACCAGGAGACGGAAGTCTTCCCCGACCGTCTCGTCGAGAACGGCCAGGCGGCGCAGCGCGGCCGGCAGCCGCATCCCCTGCTGCCAGATGACGTAACGGACCTCCCTTCGGCGGAGGTAATCCCCGACCGATTCGGGGTTTTCGGCAAGGGCCGGTTCGATGAAATAGATCTTCCGCTCGCCGAAGTCCTCGTACTGGCACAGGTGGCCGAGGATCGGCTGGGCCATCACCTGGAGGGGACCGATGGCCGCGGGTTTCCCGTCCCCGAAAATTTCCTCGAAAGCGGAATCCCGCAGATATGGCCAGAAGTAGCCGGCCGAGGGTTGGCCGGCGGACAGGGCGGCCAGACGGGACCAGATCCCCTTCCCCGTCTGAGGCGGGGGGTACGAATTCAGAAGCAGTCTCACCTGGCTGGAGAAAGCATAGAGGCCCTGCCCGACCATCAGGACCGCGGCCAGACCGATCCAGGTCAGGCCCGCCTGGCGCTTCCACCCCCCGGCGCCGGCGGAGATCCGCCCCGCCGCCGCCGCGAAGACGGGGAGCCCGAGCCCGTAAAGCCAGATGACATACCGCGCCTTATGGTTGTGGTGGGGAGGCATCGCGAAGAAGAGGACGAGGTTGACCAGCAGGACCGAGAAGAAAGGCAGGGCCGGAAGCGGGAAGCGGGAGCCGCGGCGGAAAAGCGATCTGATCGCCGAGAGGAGATAGGCGATGATCGCCGGCAGGCAACCGAGGATCCAGATCACGCCCAGCCCGCCCGACTTGGGGTCCTTCCCCGCGGTACTCTCCCGCCAGCCCTGAAGATTCTCCAGCCAGCTGAAGATGACCCGGCGCAGCTGCGACCAGTCTTCGGTGCCAGCGGCGTAGGGAGGTGGGTTGATGGCGTCCAGGGTTATCCCGGGAAAGATCGTCCTCCCCCCCAGGCTGACTCCGATCGGATAGACCGGGGAACCGGTGATGAACCAGTTGCGCAGGTGCCAGTAGCTACCGCAGAGAACCGCAATCAGAACGGCGATCAGGATGAATAGCGCTCCTCTGCGGCAAAACCGGGATCCGGCCCCATCCCCGCCCCGCCGCCGACCAGATATGGCTACCGCGGCGGCCAGAATGACCGTCACCAGGGGAAGGAGGACGATCCCCGGTCCCTTGGCGCCGATGGAGAGGCCGAGGGCGCAGCCGAGAGGGAGCGCCAGCGCCAGGGAGGGTTCGCCCCGGTCGATCGCGCTGACGGAGAGGGCGGTCAGGGCCATCAGGGCGACGTAACAGGAGGAAGCCGCCGGGTCGATCAGGGTGGTCTGGCTCAGAACAATGTTGACGGGGACGAAGAGGAAGAGGAACCCCCCCAGCCAGGCGAGACCCGGAGGGGAGCCGAAAAAACGGGCCAGGCAGACAATGGAGATCACCCCCAGGGCGAGAAAGGGCAGGTTGAGCGAGTTCAGAAGGCGGGACAGCCCCGTGGCCCGGACCATCACCAATCCCATCAGCTCGATCCCCTTGGGCCAGCCGTTGAAACGCTGGCTGATCAGGTCGCCCCAGGATCCCAGGCCCGAACCGCTCCCGCCCTCGATCCAGTGGGGGTACCCTTTCAGGGCCCAGAGATGCATCGTCGGATTGTGGTACCAGAGCCCGTCGAAACCGGTGTCGGGAACCAGGTAGGCGACCAGCCAGAGCAGGCCGAGGAAGATCAGGGCCAGGGCGATCAGCAGCCGGGCGGCGCGGCGACGGCCGGACGGCGCTGCGCTTTCCCGGAACGCGAAGATCTGCGGGCGCGACAGCAGAAAGCG
Organism: PVC group bacterium; assembly: GCA_040773245.1. Lineage (GTDB taxonomy): Bacteria > Auribacterota > Erginobacteria > Erginobacterales > Erginobacteraceae > Erginobacter. The sequence goes on along the minus strand of JAXGWO010000021.1, from coordinate 52,534 downwards.
ACCGTAGGCGATGGCGGCCAGCAGGGATACCAGGGTCAGGGCCGCGGCCGAAAACCGGGTAATCACCACCCGGAAGAGGCTCAGCGATATGGTCTGCAGGTAAACGCAGCCAAAAAAGACCAGCAGGGCGGAGAGGAGCACGAAGATCAGGGAGGGACGATCTTCCCTCTTCCTGATCACGATCTCCTTCATCTGGCGCATTCTCCAGGATTTCTTCGGTAGATTCCCAGAGGAGAATCCATTATCCAGGCCGCCTCCCGGCGGTTGAGGGTGAAACAATCCGCCTCCTCCGGCGGGAAACCCCATTCGTATGTGCCTTCCATCTTCCGGCCGATCCCCTTGTGCCAGCACAGCTTGGGGAGGTAATCGGTGATGTGGCGCTGGATATACAGCCGGTCCCGGGGGTTGATCTCCCCGCGGTCGATCCCCTCCCGGATCCGGTTGAGTATGCGTTTCAGCGGAATCAGATGATAGTCCATTCCCGCCACGACCTGGCGGGAGACGGCGATGTTGGCTACCAGAACCCAGAGCAGGACGATCCCCGCGATTATCCGGCCCCGCTTACCCGGCCGCGGAAAAATCTTGAAAACCGTCAATCCCATCAGGACCAGCAGCGCGTCGGGCACGTACTGGTAGCGGAACCGGATCATAATATGGTGGAGGTCCCCCAGGGGAATCCGGGCCAGGAAGACGGTGAAGAAGTTGGAGACGTAGAGGAAGAGCAGAAATCCCAGCGTGACCAGGGCCGTCAGCTTCCCCCGCCGGTAGAGCCGCCACCCCCCGCCGGCCAGGAGCAGCAGGGTGACGATCCCCCCCCGATTATATATGCCGGCAGGGCATCTTCCGGGATGCTTGTAACCGGCCCGCCCAGCTCCACCCAGAACCAGAACCGGCAGGGAAGAGCCATAAAAGGCACTAACCCCAGGAATATCCCGCTGTAGGCCAGGTTGAAGAAGGCCGCGCAGAAACTCAGTCCGACACCGCCGGCGGTGATCTCCGGCAGCTCTCCCCCGGCGCCGAGAACCCTCCGCGACAGGAACAGGACGGCGAGATAGACCAGGTACACCAGGACCAGCATACCGGCATCATATCGCCACCCCTGCTTCCGGGCCCCTCCTTCCTGATTTCCGTTCCGTCTCGAGTACAGACGGCGGAGGATGACGATCGCGAGCGGCCAGAAGTTGAAGGCCTCGTAGCAGAACATTCCGATCAGGAAGAGCAGGCCGGCCGCGGACAGGCAGCGGAGTCCGCCGGTCCGCCGCCAGCGGATATAGAGGATGAAGCCGCCGAGAAATGAAGAGAAACCGACCAGGAGGAACTGGTGGAAGGTGAGCGTGAGGATGCCGGAGTGGGGGAAAAGGAAGATGAACACCGCCAGGAAGACCGCCGCCGCCAGGCGGTCGGGGACGAGACGGATCGCCAGGCGATAGAGCATAGCCGCGCCGAGACAGTAGAGAAGGAAATTGACGACGTGGTTCCAGACAAAGTTTCCCCGGAAGAGGATGTATTCCAGGTAAAGCAGGGTGTAGGAGAACGGGCGGAAGGTCCCGTCCTGCCAGGGGTCGTGGTTGACGATGGACATCAGGTTTCCCGACAGGAACGTTCTTCCCGCGAGGTGAAACCGGTAAAACGCCTCCCAGTAATCGACGTGAGGGGGATTGGAGAAGGTGGGAAGGTAAATGACCAACAGGAGGAGACAGGCCGCCGCCAGGAGGCAGGAAGGGGCGGCGGCGATCCGCAATTTTCTGTAAGTTCCCGGATTTTCCATACTGTCCTCGAAAGCGACAGGCAATCCCCGTGCCGCGGAACCAGCCGGCGGCCGGACGCCCGAGGCGGTCTAAGCCGTAGCGTTCCCCGCCCGGTTCAGTGAAGCCCGGGCGGCGGGGGACGGATAGCTGATCAGAACCGCCCGGTAGGGCCCCTTGAAAACGAAGAGGCTGCCGGCGGCGGCGCCGATCACCCCCAGGTCGGCGACCAGGCGGCGGATGTCGTCCAGCGATCCCGCCCCGCCGAGGATGGTCAGCGGCACGCCGACCGCGGCGCGGACCGCGCCCGCCAGTTCCAGGTCGTAGCCCTTCATCACCCCGTCGTGGTCGATGGAGTTCACGACCACCTCGCCCGCGCCGCACTCCTCGAGCCGCCGGGAGAATTCAACGGGACGCCTTCCCGTCGCTCTCGTCCCGTTGTGCGTCCATATCTCGTAACTCCCGGTCCTTTCGTCCTTCCTGACGTCCAGGACCGCAACCACGCTCTGGCTCCCGACCTGCCCGGCGATTTTCGACACCAATCCGGGATCGGCGACGGCGGCGGCGCTGAGAGCCACTTTCTCCACCCCCAGGCTGATGATCTCGTTGGCCTGGTCCACGCTGCTCACCCCGCCCCCGTAACACAGGGGCATCCGGCACTCCGCGGCCAGGTTTTTGATCATCGCGAAGTCCGGTTCGCGGCCTTCGGCGGTGGCGGTGATGTCGAGCACGATCAGCTCGTCCACCTCCTTCTCGTTGAAGATCTTCACCGCGTTGATCGGGTCCCCGACGTACTTGGGGTCGGCGAAGCGGACGGTCTTGACCAGCCCCCGGTCGCGGACCAGCAGGCAGGGGATGATACGGGGACGAAGCATGGCGGATACCTTCCGATCAGTGGTGGCCAGCGAGGGCGGCGAAGTTCGCCAGCAGGCGGATACCGTGGCGATGGCTCTTCTCCGGGTGGAACTGGACGCCGCAGACGTTTCCCGAGTTTACCGCGCTGGCGAACGGCCGGCCGTATTCGGTGAGAGCGATGACATCGCCGTCGTGATCACAGGAGAAATAGTAAGAATGGAGAAAATAAAAGACCGCGTTCTCCTCCAGGCCTTCGAACAGGGCGCTCCGGCCCGCCGGCCGGACATCGTTCCAGCCCATATGCGGCAGGTTGATCTTTGCCGTAACGGCGGTGGGATCAAATTTCTTCACTTCACCCTCAATCCACCCCAGTCCCGGAAGCCTCCCCTCCTCGCTGGACCGGCCCAGCATATGCATCCCGATGCAGACCCCCAGGACCGGCACCCGGCGGTTCCGGACCTGTTCGTCGAGCGCCCGGCGCATCCCCGACTGCTCCAGCCTTTCCATAGCATGGTCGAAAGCGCCGACCCCGGGCAGTATGATCCCGTCCGCCCGTTGAAGTTCGTCGGCTCGGGAGACGACGGCGTGGGGGATATTCAGTCTCTTGTAGATGTTGGCGAAGGCGCGGACGTTGCCGAGGCCGTAGTCGATGATCGCGATCACCGGATCACCCGTCTCTCCAGCCCCAGCGCCCGCATCACCTTCGTGCCCAGGACGAACGTTTTCAGCTGGGATTTGTAATCCCGGTAGGTCTTGAGCGGCAGGTTCATATACCCCTTCAGCTCGTCCACCGATATCCCCAGCTTGGTGGCGATGTACTCGAAATCGTGAGCGATCGTCTCCCGGTCGTAGGGCGGCTCTTTCAGTTTCTCCAGGGCTTCCTCCCGCGTCATCTGCCCGGTCACGATCAGGCTGGAGAACTGCACTTTCCGGGTATCGTAACCGAACCGCTCCGGGAGCCAGTAGCCTTCGTAAAACTTGGTGAACCGCGATTCGAAATGCTTCTGGGGATAATCGATCCAGCCGTATCTGTCCATCAGCAGCTTCTTCGCCTCCTCCTTGACGTAGGGGACGCAGTTCAGCGGCTTGACCACCCTGATCCCCCTGACATACCGCAGGTACACCTTGTGCCGAAGGATATTGGTCAGGGGAAACTTCTTCAACGGGCGCTCGCCGAAACGGTCGTGAATATCCCGCAGCTGGACCAGGTCGCTCCCCATATAGGTCCACTCCATCGGGTTCTTGATGCACTCGGTGGAGTAGTTCGCCCCGGTCAGGATATATTTAATCCGGTTTTTGTCGGCGAAGTTATAGAGCGTGGCGAAGATGGCGTGATCCTGCGGCCAGTCGATGTGGGGGACGCCGGCCCGGAAGAAGGCGAGCTGGAGGTCCCGCATCTCCTCCCAGTCGATCACCTCGGTGTAGAGGTCCAGCCCCAGCCGGTCCAGGAGCTGCTCGATGTTGTTGACCGCCAGCTGCTGGTTCCATCCGCCGTCGACGTGCAGCACCAGGGGGCGCAGGCCCAGCTCCTCCTTCGCCACGTAGGCCAGGTAGGAGCTATCCACGCCCCCGCTCATACCCATAATGCAGTCGAAGTCCTTGCCCTCGCCCTCCTTCCTGATCTTCTCCGCGATCGCCTCGATCATCGCCCGGCCTTTTTCGCCGGTGTGCCAGTGGGGGAGGATGTTGTCGTAGTAATTCCGGCAGTGGTCGCAGACCCCCTTCTCGTCGAAGGTGATCATCGAGTCCGTGGTATCCATCACGCAGTTGGTGCAGATCTGATATTTGCTCTGATTCATATCCGTATCCGTGTTAACCCATTATGAGGGGATAGCGGAATTGCCGGCCGGGCGGGCGCTCAGGCGCCCGGTCTTTCCGCTTCGACATACACGCTGCCGGGAGGATATACATATAGGTTAAGTGGTTGATAATCACGGATTTTCGTCTTTCCGCCCGGCATTACTTCCGCCCTCGCGAAACCGTGCTTCTGCAGCAGACGGATCAGCGAATCGCCGTCGTACTCCCATTGATGGTGGCGGGTTCCCAATAATAACAGGCGCAAGCGTTGTTTAAGCGAGATCGGCCGGTCCACGCATAAATGCGTCGCCTCAATGAAGGCATCGGCATCCCCTGATTCAAGGTATTTTTCCGCCTGTCTCTTCAGGTCCGGAGTGGCGATCCTGATGACACCGCCGGGTTGAAGTACGCGAAATACTTCGTCAAGAAATGCTCCGACCTCATTCCGGTCGAGATGCTCAATCATATGAGAACTGTAAACCGCATCGCACGATCCGTCCGGAACCGGCAACCTCCTGGTGGCGTCTCCATATTCAATTTTATTCCCGCGGGCAAACCGGATGAATTCGAACTGCGACCTGTCGATAATCCCCGTCCTGTACAGAACTTCCGGCAAAACCGGGATCTTGGCCAGCCGAAGGCTCAGGGAGTTATCTAAGTTTCTCCATCCCTCCGTGGGCTCGTTGCCACAGCCGATATTAATCCGTATCATATCCTGTTGTTCTCCCGTGTTGTGGATTACTTCGCCTGACTTACGCTCACTTCGCAATCCGGAGCAACTGTTCCCTCATCATACGGCGCTTTGGAGAAGTATGTCCATAACACAGTTGTCACCCTACCGTAGTGACCCTTCTTTAGCGGCCGGTCGCGGGGACCGGCCGGCAAGCTCCGTCAGCCGTCTCTTCAGTTCGGCCGCTTCCGTGGTGTAGAGGTAGACGTCGGGGTTGAGTCCGGCGAGGTTCTTCTCCCAGCGGGAAAGGTCATCCGCAGAGATACCGGCAATCGCCCTGACCGCATCCTCGACGCTTTCGTGAGGGATAGTTAGACCGATCCCATACCGCTCCGCTTCCGGCGCATCCCCGCTGCCTGCCAGGGCGATAATGGGTTTCCGGAAGAGACAGCTATCGTAAAACCGGTTCGTCCGGGCCCAGCGCCAGTTCCAGTCGCCGGGACCAGGCCAGGGGTAGCACGCCCAGACCAGGTCCACCTGCCCGTAGAGCGAAGGCAGGTCGTCGGGGGAACGGAACTCGCCCAGGAACTTGACGTTCTTCAAACCGGATGCCCGCCGCGGGATGTCGAGTTTCTTGATCTGGTAGCCCGCGAGCCATAGCTCCACGTCCCGGGGGCGGGAACGGGCGAGCGCTTCCAGGACGTTCCAGGACCACTCGCAGCGGAGCAACCCGAAGTAACCGATCCGCAGCGGCCGGTCGATCAGCGGCCGGCCCGGAGGGGGTTCGGACTTTTCGGCGGCCGCCAGGCGCCGGGCGACGGCCGGATCGATCTTGTTGCCGATGATGATCGCCGGAACCGAGGCCCCCAGCCAGCGACGGTAGTAGGTGTCGATGAAACCGGAAGCGGTGGCCACCAGCAGCGAACACCGGTTGACGAAATACCCGTCGATCCGCCTCACCAGCCGCCCCTTCCAGTTCCGGGCCACCTGGAGTTCGCGGATGTCCCCCACCCTGAGGATCACGGGCCGTCCCAGGCCCAGGCCAGCGAGAAGGGAGATGTAGGCCATATCCGGTCCGGAGGCGTATACCAGATGATTCCGGCGGATGGCCCGGCGCAGCGCGGGGATGGTTCTCAGCAGCCGGGGAATCCGCCGCAGGTAGTGGCCGTGGGCGATCCTCCCCAGGCTTTCGGCCGGACAGTCGGGAGGCCAGCCGGTATGGTGGTCGCGCTCAAAGTACACAACCTCGACCAGGCAACCGGCTTCCTGGAGCATAACGATGCCCTTGGTGTCGTTCGGGTCCCCGAGGAGCGGGAGGACACCCAGGATACGAAGAGGGTTCTGATTCATAGTTAGCGGTAGAATCGCGACACCCTGTCCTAGCCGCGGCGTGCTGGGCGCTACTGTACTAAAGATCCGACCAGGTAATCAATCGCGTTGTCGCCGGAGAGGGATGAGGCCCCAGCGGGTCGGGGGGATGGCCAGCGGACGATGCCAGCCTTGCCGCCGAGTCGCCCGGTCAAAGCCCTTCACCCGCCGCCGGCCGAAGGTCGAAGTTATACGCCAGAATATAGAGCCCCTCAGCCGCGTAATCCCGCAGCAGGGCCAGCTCGGCCAGCGGTGCGGGAAGGCCGCTCTCCGCATCCCAGATCACGAAACGGACCGACCTCTCCCGCAGGAACCTCTCCAGTTCCGCCGGGTCTTCCGCCATCTCCGGTTCGAGGAAATATATCCGCCGCCGGCCGAAGGCCTCCCCCTCGCCCAGCCGGCCCAGGAGAAGTCGGTGGAAGCCGGGCAGAGGCCCCAGGGCCACGGGGCAGTCCCCGGCCAGGAGAACCGCCATCAGGCTTCCCTCGGGGTAACCGGCCGGATACGGTTCTCGAACCGAGCGGATCAGCGAGTTGAGGAGCTCGGGCCGGGAACCGGACTGATCCCGGCGGAGCCGGGTTATCTCCAGCCGGAAACGCAGGGCGACCGCCGCTTCGATCAGGAAGAAGAAAATGACCGCGGAAATCAGGATCCGGGCCGACCGCCGGCAAAAACTCCGCCGGTGATACCAGAGCTTCTCCCCCGCCAGGGTAAAGGCGGGAAGTCCCAGGCCGTAAAGCCAGATCGTGTAGCGGGAGAGATGATTGTGGCGAGGAGGCATCGCGAAGAAGAGCAGGACGGCCAGCGGGATCAGGGCGACCAAGATCGCCTCTCTTCGAAGTGGTCGGCGCGCCCCCGGGCGGCGAATAAATTTTATCGGAACCCGGACCGCCAGCCACCCGAGAGCGGGAAGACAGCCCAGGAGCCAGAGAAATCCCAAGGCGCCCCACTGCGGACTGGAGGCGACCGGAGTCCACCGCCAGCCCGCCGGGCCGCCCAGCCAACTGCAGAATATTCTTGCACCTTGCGACCATTCCTCGGTCCCCGGCAGATGAGGGGCGTGAAACTGGTTTTCCCAGGCAAGATCGGGGAAGAGGGTCCTTCCTGCGATGGCGATCCCCGCCGGGTTGAACGGGTTGGCGGTCCGCAGGAAATTCCGGAGGGGCCAGTAACCACCGACGGCAACGGCCGTCAGCAACACCAGCAAGATATAGAGCTTCGCGGAACCGCAACCCGGTGGGCGGACACCAGTCCAGCGCCGGCCGGCGAGAACGCCCACGGCCAGCCAGAACAGGGATGCGGGCAGAAGCAGCAGGCCGGGCGTCTTCGCCCCCATCGACAGTCCCAGGCCCGCCCCCAGGGCGGGGAGCATTTTCCAGGGTATCCTCCCCCCGGCCAGCTCCTCGATCGAAAATGCCAGCAGGGCGAAGAGGGCGGCGTAGCAGCAGGCGGTGGCCGCGTCGACATAGGAGGTGGTGGCCTGGGCGATGTTCACGGGAATGAAGAGGAAGAGGAGCCCAGCCAGCAGGGAGAACCGGGCGGTCGCCCCCAGGAAACGGGAGAGACAGGCGACGGCCAGCATCCCGAGCGGAAGAAAGGGAAGGTTGACCGAATTCAGCAGCCGGTTCAGCCCGGTCGCCCGGACCAGGACAAAGGTGACCAGTTCGACCCCCTTGGGAAAACCGTTGATGCAGTTGTCGACCAGGGGCCCCCAGAAAGCCGAAGGGTCGGCGGTGATCCAGTGGACCCCTCCCTTCAGGGCCCAGAAATGCATCGCCGGGATGTGGTACCAGAGGCCGTCAAACGACAGGTCGGCAAAGGCGTAGGCCAGAAGCCAGAGCAGGCCGTAGATGGTGGCGGCCACCAGGCAGAAAACGATAAGGGGCCAGCCGACGGTGGACCGGGCCGGGGGCGGATCACCCCCCGGACGGAGGATCCGATGGTACGCGGCTGCGGCGGCCAGGGCCGCCAGGAGTACGGCGGCGGCGGACAACCGGGAGATCCCGATACCGGTCAGGCTCAGAGCGATGGCGAGCATCTCCACGGCACCGAAGAAAACCGTCAGGGCCGCCAGCCGGCTCAGCCATTGGCCGGGCTCGAAAGTCCTGCCCTCCAGAGTATTCGCCGCAGTGCTCATTGCTCAAGCCTGTTCCCGGGAAAGACCGGCCCCCGAATAGGGCCGTGACTCCGGGCGGCTCCTGATATATAGTATGCAGCCTTCAATGAGTTGGCAACCGGGCAACTCGCCCCGGGAGAGATAAAGTGATTTCAGTTGTTATCATAACACGCAATCGCAGGGACGAACTGCGGAAGACCATCCTCTCCTGCCTGGAGCAGGAGGCCGTCTGCGAATTCGTCATCGTCGACAACAACTCCGATGATGGAACCCGCGAATCCGTGGAGTCCCTGGCGGCCGAACACTCCTTTGAGCTGAATTACCTGTTTATGGAAGAGAACCTGGGCGTGGCCGGCGCCCGGAACGTCGGTTTCGAGCACTCCTCCGGCGAGATCGTTTATTTCATCGATGACGACGCCTGGATCGACGACCGCCCCGACTCGTTCCGCAGGATTGAAGAACTGATGTCGTCGCGTCCCGATATTGCCATCGTGTCGACCGAGATTTTCAACGTCCAGGACAACGCCTACCAGTACGGGATCTTCCCCCGGGGGGTGCCTCCCCGGACGAAGGGGGACGTGCTCTACTTCATCGGCTGCAGCCATTTCATCCGGCGGAGTCCCTTCGCCGGCGCCCGGCTTTATCCCCACAGGCTCTTCTTCGAGCAGGAGGAGAGGTACGCTTCCTTCCGGGCCTGGAGCCTGGGCTGCCGGGTCTGGTACGTGAATTCGCCGCGGGTAATCCACGCGCCCAGCACTTTCACCAGGATACCGGAACGGTCGAGAAGCCTGAACAACTACCTGAACTCCTTCATCATCAAGAAGCTGCTCTGCCCGGGCTGCCTCCTCCCGGTCGTCTGGCTGATGTTCCTGGCCCGGATGCTCCGTTTCGCCGGTTTGGACATCGGCGCCTGGAAGACCTGCATCTCCCTCTACCGAGACCGCTACCGCTCCGCCGACCGCCGGCCGATGCCCCTGAAGACAGCGGTTGAACTAGTGCGCCGTTTCGGGATCAGCCCCGTCCTGTAAGGCGGTTGTTCCCGCCGGGGCCGCGCCAACCACCTGGTGTCGTGTCTCAGGAATAACTGCGATCCAATGTCATTGCGAGGCCCGAAAGCTTTCGGGCCGAAGCAATCTCTATCCATTGCATTGGAATAGATTGCTTCGTCGCTGCGCTCCTCGCAATGACCTGAAGTCTGCGAAATCGGCAATTGTCGGACAGCCTCCTAAGGGTGAAGGAGTTTCGGCAGCCGCCGGTCAGATGTACCCCAGGGCCTTCAGCCTCTGCTTGATCTCCTGCATCTTGCCCGGCTTGATCTTCACCTTCGGCCGGTCGACGGGTATTCCCAGTTCTCCCTCGATCCCGAGAATCCGCAGGACCGCGGGGGCGAGCTCCGTGATCACGATGTCCTTCCTCCCGCCCGGAGATCGGGAATCGCGAATCAAGTAAAAGCCGTAGAGGTCGTGCTCGCGCTTCTCTTCCGCGAAGCCGTGGTCGGAACAGATCAGGAGCGTCTCCGGCCGGCAGAAGTCGACCAGTTCCTCAACCAGGTCGAAAATCTCCGAGTATGCCGCCAGCAGCGAGGCGTCTTTCTGGACGAAGAGGTGGTTTATCCGGTCGACATAGGTCAGGCCGACGAACGCCGCCTCGACCGGCCATTCGGCGAAGATCCTCTTGAAAGTTGCCACGTGGCTCCGGGCCACCCCCGAAAAGGTCTTCTTCAACTTCAGCTTGACGGCCTCGTCCTCGATCCTGTCCCAGCCCATCCCCCGCGCGCACTTGGCGTGGTCGATCACGAAACCGTCCGGGAGAAGGTTCCCCACTTCTTCCGGATAGAAACAGTCGCGGAGCGATTTCGGCGTCGGGAAGCCGCTGACCATCCACCCGCTGACCGGAAACGCCGGATAGGTCAGGGGCAGGGTCATCAGGGCCTGGCTGAAGAGCGGGTCGATCAGGTCGAAGATCGTGTTGACCCGGATGTCCTGGTACTTCAACCCCTCCAGCAGCCAGCCGGCGTCGGTGATCCCGTGAACCTCCGGCTGGACCCCGGTGTAGAGGGAGGCCCAGTTGGGTCCGGTATAGGGAACTTCCTCGCCGGTGAGCACGCTCTGAGAAATTCCGTGCCGGGAGGATTGCAGGAGCCGCCGCCACCAGGCGTGATTAGCCTTGAGCGCCATCCGGAAGGATAACCCGTCCAACCCTATCCATAGCAATTTCACCGTATCCAACCTCCATTCACGAATGGCGACGCCCAACCTGATCGGGCCGATCTGCTCCGCCGGGAAGGGAACCCAGCCGAGTTCCCTTTCTCTGGCCGAAACCGCCTCCGCTGCGGAGAGCCAGCCCGAATACACAGCCGATGATCGCCCAGGGAAGCTTGTCGTCATCAATGCTGAGGGTTAAAGCCAGCGGCAGAAAGCCGACCAGGAAACAGAAAAAGCCGGCGAAGCAGCTCCGCAGGGCGATCTCCCCGGCGCTCCGTATCTTCCGAAGGGAGAGGACCAGGCTACCCCCGTAAAGGTACAGGTAGGTCCCTAGGTAGAGCAACCCTCCTTTTATGTACACGTCCACAAAGACGCAGTGCGGCTCCTTCCCCACCCACTCGGTCACCCCCCAGAAATCCCGGTAGCTGCTCCCGAACAGGCTGGGGGCGCCGAGCAGGCTGTCGTGGAGGTAACGATAGGCGTCGATCCGCACCGCGAAAGACGTGTCCGTACTCAAATAGGTCTCCCCGAAAATCGCCGCTGTCGTCCCCAGGATATTGTACTGCAACTGGACGTAGAGCAGGGCGGCGGCCACCGCCGCGAAAAAGAGAAAAGCGTTCAGGCGCCCCTCTCTCTCCTCCCGGGGGATGATGATGAAACGCAGGACGAGAGAGGCGGTCAGGGATACCGCCACCGCCAGGCTGCCGGAGCGGGTGTTGAGGTGGAAGAAGGCCACAAAACAGAAGATTATGTAAAGGATTACCAGGAGGTTGACTAACCTCCTGGAAATTTTTTTCAGCCGGAATCCCAGAAGGGGGCCGAAGGCGAAGACTGGCAGGAAGTTCAGCGTGAGGATATTGGGATCGAAGATCCCCGAGGCGCTGGTGTACTCAACCGCTCCCCGCCAGGCCTGAGTCTTGTAGCCGAAAAAGCCCAGCTGGCTCCCCATCACGTAAACGGACGCCAGGCTGGAGGCGGAAAAGAGGACGCTGCTGATCCTCCCGGCCGCTTTCACATCCCCGCAGTTGAAATAGAAAAATAGCAGATAAAGGAACATCCCCGCCAGTTCAACTGTAAGAGTCAGGGTGCTTTTTCCTCCACCGCCGGACAAGAGAAGAAAAGGCAGGCAACCGATGAGGATCAACGAACAGACCAGATACATTCTCAGGGAACGGAGGTACTTCTCGGAGAAAAAGAGCAGGTCGGCCGCGAAAATCCCCAGGAAAAGAAACCGGTTGAGGCTGAAGAACGCCGGCAGCCCGGGGATAAGATTGCCGACGTAGTCGATACCCAAGACGAGCGTGCCCAGGGTCACCAGGCCGAGACTGTATTCCTTCTTCATAATCTTCACTACTGCCGCGCTCACGGCCGGCCCGGACGGTTGAGAAGGCGGGCCAGGAGGAAAGCTGCCCTTCCCCAGTTCGTCTTCACCAGGTTCTCCACTTCCAGCCAGTCGGATCGGCGGAAGGAGAATACCTCCCTCAGGGACAGGCCGCTGTAATGACTGAAGCTGACCAGGATATATACCGAGCTGACCAGGTAACTGGCGGTCATACTCCAGGGGGCGGCGGAGACGCCGACCCGGGGGAGCAGATAGAGGATGGTGGCCAGGTTGGCCGCCACCCCCACGATCACGGCGAACGAGGCGTGGCCGGGGTGGTTGATCCCGATCAGGTAAGGCACCAGCACCTTGCAGAGACAGCGGATGATGAGCCCCGCCGCGAGAATGCGGATGAAGGGGACGGCGGGGAGGAAGGCCGGGGAGAAGACTATCCCCACCAGCGGCTCGGCCAGCACCGAAAGGATGACCAGGATCGCGGCACAAACGATACCAATCACCCGGGCGGACCGGGCGACCAGCCGGCTTCTTCCCTCCCGATCAATGGTCACCCGGGGGAAGAGAACAGCGTGCATGGTGTCGGGGATTATCTCCACCAGCTGGGTGATCCGGGCGGCCAGGGCGAACCAGCCGATCTCCGCCCGGGTGGCGAAGAAGGCCAGCAGCACGGGGGCGATCTCCAGGTTCATCTTGTTGCTGAGCTTCCCGGGATAGTAGCGCAAACCGAAGATAAACATATCCCGGAACTTCTCTCCCGTGGGAGCGACCCAGCGCACGCCGAACTTCCCGACCATTATCGCCAGGGTGACCAGGATGACGGTATTGGCGTTGAGGATTGACGCCCAGAGCGCCCCGCGGACGCCTCCCCTCACAAGCACAACCAGGATTACGGTGAAGAAGAGCTGGAGAACGGAGCGGAGAACGGTAAGCAGGGCGAAGAGCTTGAACCGGCGGATCGCGGTCAGGAGCAGGGGGAGAACGTCTCCCAGCAGGGAAGCCGGAACGAAGACCAGAGCCAACCGAAAATCTTCCGGGGCCGCCTGGCGGAAAAAGGCGATTGGCAGCCGGATCAGGAACCACCCGGCGGTAATCGCCAGCGCCGCCGAGAGGGCGCCGTAGAGAAAGGTGTAGACAACCCCTTCGGAAAGGCTGAACCGGCCCGAAGAGACGAAGTAGACGGCGGCAATGTCGCAGGAAACGGCGCAGATAATGTAGAGTAAGGTGGCAAAGAGCAGGCAGACCGCCAATGAGCCAAAGTCGGCGGGGCCCAGGATCCAGGCCAGGATGCTCTGGGTGACCAGCCCCACGCCTATCTTCCCCGCCTGACCTCCCAGCGTAACGCTGAAATCTTTGACTCCGGATTTCATTTCAAGCCGGGTTGGCCGGTCGATTCCGCTGTACCGGGGAACGACTAATTCCCTGCCTGATACTCCCCCTTCAGGTCCGGATCCGCAAACCAGCCATAGGAAAACACATCGTGCCAGATGTCATCTGGCCAGATGAAGAACCGGGCGAAGATGTAGTAAGGTACCGGTTGCAGATCAATAAATTGGGTTGCAATCTGATGCTCGCCAACATCCCAGGTCGAGGTTTTAAGAAATGCCTGCCATTTGCACCTTCCGTCCTGTTGATTCTCGGGCGGCAGCATATGGGCATCCTTCTCATCCACTTTGGCCATAAGATTGAGGATCCAGTCCCGATCCATCTTGCCCCTGACCACGAAATAGCAAGAGACCCGGTACTTCCTGTCGCCCGCCTTCTCGATATCCCAGCCGAGAAAATCCAGCTTGTCGGGGATGGCGGGAAAAGCTTTGATCTCCTCCGCCACCTGATCGCGCCGGGCGTCCAGCGCCTCCATCACTTCCCGGGAATCCCCCCCGCAAAGGATGTATTCCCTCTTCATCCGGTAGAGTTCGAAAAGGGAATCCGTCCGGTTTATCCTGGTCCTGATCTGATCTTCGTCCAGGATATCCCCGGAAGTGGTCGACTGGAACCAGGCCGGGGCCTCCGGCGCCCGGGAGCAGCCGGCGGCAAACCCGCCCCAGATTAATGCGCCGAAGGCCGCCGAGGCCGCGATGGGCACAAACTTAAACTTTAATCGCTTCATTTCAACCTCCTTTTCCGGTTTCCAACAGATTAACCGCATCGGCGGAAAAATCAACAGGCTTTTGCCCCGGAGCCGCGGCGGTCCGGAAGAACCAGATTCTGCTCTCTTCCCGCCCGTATCTCCCAACCGCCCAGACTCGCCAGAGGTAAGTGGTTCCCGGCTGGAGGGGGCGGCGCAGGCGGACTTCACTCGCGTCCAGTCCCGAACAATGGGGACCGGGGGGCGTGTCTTCCCCCACCCGCCAGAGGTAGAAGTCGTAGGAGAGGGCACCCGGGCAGTCCTCCCAGTCAAACCGGGCATCGATCGGAACATCCGCCGTCCGGGTCGGGGGGAAAAGCAGTAGAGGGGAAATCACCCGGTTGGCCTCCAACTTCTCCCGAACCTCCCGGGCGCGCTCCGGGTAACCCAGGTTCTCATAGACACCGATCAGGTTCTCTGCGAAATGCGGCTGGTAAGGGTTGTAACCAAAAGTCTCCACCCCCTTCATCAGCAGTTCCCAGGCGCGGGTATAGTCCCCGTTCATCAGGGAAAGCTGGCAGAGATAGAAGAGGCAGATCCGGTCGTTGGGGTGGAGTTCCAGGGCCGCCCGGGCGAAGGTGGCGGCGGCTTCGGCGTCCCGCAGTCCCATCGCCAGGCCGGCGAACTGGTGGCAGGTGATGTGCCTCATATTGGCGTCGAAGGGTACGGATGGGAGCAACCGACCGGCCAGCCATCGCAACCGTTCGATGACGCGGGCCCGGTCGTACTGCCCCGCCCCCCGGGCCCACTCCACCTCCCGGGCGGAATACCGTTCGGGGTGGTCCGCGATCTCCTGGCAGTAGATCGCCCGGGCGATCTCGTCCCGCCCCCGCCGGAACTCCCGGTCCCCGCGGATGGTGTAAACGACGGCCACGGCAAAGACCAGCAGCCAAGCGGCGGCCAGCCGGTTGATCCCCCGAATCGTCCATCCCGGAGGATGAAGGACCAGGATCGGCTTATCCTCCCGGACGCCGTTGAGCAGGGCCGCCACCCCGGCGAACCAGATCAGGGTGCTCACCTTCTCCGAGGTGAAGGTGGCGAACTGCATCACCGCCAGGCCGACGGCCGCCGCCCCCGCGGCCAGCACGACCCCCCGGCTCCGCCCCTTCCAGGCCAACCGGAGGAGGAGAAGGACAAAGACGCTGAAGAGCGCCGCCCCCGGGATGCCGAGATCGACATAGGCCTGGAAGTAGTCGTTGTGGACCTCCCAGTTGAGCGTCTTGACCTTGGATTCGCGGTCGAACGGGGTGGCGACGATCGGGAAATTCCCGAACCCGGCCCCCAGGAGGGGATGGGTGATCTCCAGGGTTCCCCGCCAGAACTCCAGCCGGTCGCTCGGGTCAACGGCCTTCTTCATCGTCCCGGCCAGGTCAACCTTCCTGCCCATATCCTCCGTGATCCCCCGCTGGGGACCGACCGTGAAGGCCAGGAGCAGGGCGGCGGCCGCCGGACCGGCCAGCCAGGCCAGCCGTTTCCGGCGGGCCCAAAGTCCCTTCCCCCCTCCCGCCGCCAGGAAGAACACAGAACCGGCCGCCGCCGCCAGCCAGGCCCCCCGGGACCGGGCGACCACCAGGAAGAGGGACCCCAGCAGCAAGCCGGCGGCCGGAAGGAAAACCCGGCGGCCGGGGGCCCGGAAATACAGCCGGGCGATGAAAAATATCGTCACCGCCATATACATCGCGGCGTAGTTCCGCTGCCCCATCGTCGCGCGGGGAACGGCGGTCCCCGGGATATCGTGAATCAGGGGAATATCCGCGAAGAAGTACTGCAGGACCCCGATCAGGGCAACCAGGGCGAAGATCGCCGAAAAGCCGGTCCAGAAAAGATCCGACTCCCAGAAACGCGTCCTCCGCGCCAGCAGGTACCCGAGAGTGGGGAGAAGCAGCGCCAGCCAGCGCTCCAGGGCCACCCGCGGCTGAATGGCCCAGGCCAGGGAAAGGAGCGCCCACCCCAGGTAAGCCAGCCAGACGGCGCCGAGCAGGGTGAGGCGCAATTCGTCCCGGCGGCGCGGGGAAACCAGGACCAGGCCCAGCCCGATGGTCACCGCCGCCCAGAAGGTCTTGGGAAGGTAGTTGCCCGACATCATACCGGGCAGGCAGGCGAAGACCGTCAGCGAGACCGCGAGCCAGACCAGAACCACCCGGCGGGCTGGTGGCGCCGGCGGCGGGGACTTTCGGCGCGGGGTCATCCGGAAGCTCCCTGGCAAGGCCGGGACGGAAGCCTAACTCTCCTTGACCACCGCGTTGACGGCCAGCCCGAACGAAAAGACGATCAAGGCCGCCAGCATCGAGACCAGGACGATCCGGGCGCGCGGGGGACCGACCTTGACCGGGTCGGCCTGGGCGGAATAGAGCAGGACCACCCCGCTGCGGGAGACGTTTTCCATCGAGACCTGGAGAAGGGCCACTTCTTCCGCCTTGGCCGCCAGGGAGGCCCGGACCTGGGAGAGGTTCTCGATATCCCGCTCCTGGCGGGCGAGCTGACTGTCGCCGGTCAGGACTTCTTTCTCCAGCTCCGCGATTTCCCGGGACAGCTCGTCGAGTTTGGCTTTCTTCGCCGCCAGCTTGGCCTCCATCTCGGCCAGGCTCTTCTGGCCGGACTCGTAAAGCTTCCGGTCTTCCCGGTAGGAATTTTCGTAGTAATCCAGGAGTTCCTGTTCCTTGGCCAGGGCATTCCGCAGGTCGCGGACCCGCGCGGCGAGGGGGGAGAGCTCCCTTTCCAGGGCGCTGATCTCCGTGCGCAGGGTTTCCAGTTCGGCTTCCCCCCGGGCGACCTTGCTGGTCAGCCCGTAGATCTCCCCCGAGATCCGCACCATCTCTTTCTTGGTCTCATCGTAAACCGGGTTGGCGCTCTGGGAGCTGAGCAGGGGAAGCTGGGCTTTTTTCAGGTTTCCTTCCAGGTAGGCCTCCATCAGCTTGTCGTCCCCGATCGCCTTGGTCAGGGAGATCACCTGGGGGATCTCCGCCAGTTCCTCCCGCAATTTCTCGTAGGTCGGCTCCAGGCCGAAGAGCTGGGTCCGGGCCTCCAGGACTTCCCCGGAGATTTGTTCCAGCTGCTCCCTCTTGATCTTGAGCATCAGGGTCTTGTGGTTGTGCCCGCTCTTCTCCTGGAATTCGGCCAGGGCTTCCTGCTTCTCCCCGATCCCCCGGACGGTCCGGACTACCCTTTCGGACAGACCGGCGAAGACCGGGGGAACGTATTCGGGGTTCTCCGCCAGTTTTCGGGAAACGACCTCTCCGATCCAGAACCCTTCGAGCTCCTGCTCGGCCAGGCTCTTCTCCAGCTTCACCACGAGAGACCTGGTGGTAGCGACTTCTTCCTGCAGCTCGAGGACTTCCAGGGACAACTCGGAGTACATCTCCTCGTTCTGCTCCAGCAGCAGCTGGTTCACGGTCCGGCCGGACTGCAGCCGGAATTCCGTATAGCGGTCCTCGCTCTCCGCCAGGGCCTGGTTGACCTTTTCGTAAACCCCGGCTGTGAAGGCGCCCAGTTCGTCAACCCCGCTCCGGTAAATACGCTTCGTCTGGTCGAGGATGGTCTCCGCCCATCGGTTGGCGATGGCCATCGAGAGATCGGCATCCCGGGTGGTCGCCGTCAGCTTGACCATCGGCAGAAGCAGCCGTTCCCGGCTCTGGTCGCGTTCCACCGAGGCCGAGATCATCCTCTGAAAACGGCGGAAGTCGATCTTGGGGCCGAGGATACCTTCCGCGGTCAGCTTTTCGAACAACTCCCACTTGACCCGGGTGGAGTCGGCCAGGGCCCGGAGGGTCTCCACGCTGAGCGGAGGGACCTCCCCGGTGAGCGTGACCTCCGGCTGCTGGACGCTGACCGCGGCGGTGGAACTGTAGCGATTGGAGATCAGCAGCGAGACCGCCGCCGCCGCGACCCCCGCCGCCAGGACGACGGCCAGGAGGCGGATCCTGTGCCGGTAGAGCATCTTGACCACCGAAAATTCGTTCATCTTCCCTGCTTATCCTCCAGTCCGGTGCGGTGACCGATAATTTTGCCATCCGGCCGGGCGAACCGGAACCGGCCGTGATCGATCCGTCAAGGTCATAGTAGTAAAGAACGGACCCGGTGTCAAGACCCCGGGCCGCGTTAACCCCGGCGCGGGCCCGGATCTTCACCCGGACTTGGTCCGGGCCGACGGCCGGATTTTAAATTGACAGCTTCCGCACAGAGAAGCTACGCTTCTGAAATTATGCCGGAACCGGTGACCATAATCCTCCCCACCTACAACGAGAAGGACACAATCGAGCCGCTGCTCAAGGAGATCGCGGGAAGGCTCTCCCCCGGCTCCGAGATCATCGTGGTCGACGACGACTCGCCGGACGGAACGGGGGAGATCGCAGACCGGATCGGAAAGCTGGACCCCCAAATCCGGGTCCTGCGGCGGAAGGAGCGGGGGTTGACTTCCGCCCTGCGGGCCGGGGCCGCTTCGGCGAGGAACGAAACAGTGATCTGGCTCGACGCCGACTTCGCCCACCCCCCGGAGACCATCCCCGCCCTGATCGCCGCCGATGACGGCTTCGACATCGTGGTCGCCTCCCGCTACGTCCCGGGCGGGCACGACGGGAGGAAGGCCCCCATCCGCCGCTGGGCCAGCCTGGCCCTCAACCGGGTCGGACGTTCCCTGGTCGGCTCGAAGGTCCGCGACCTCTCCAGCGGCTTCGTCCGGGCCCGCAAGTCCGTTCTCGACGCCCTCCCCTTCCAGGGGACCTACGGCGACTACTGCATCACCTTCCTGGTCCGGGCCGAGCGGAAGGGTTACCGGATCGGCGAGATCCCTTACGTCAACTCGGAACGCGAGCGGGGATATTCCAAGACCGGATCAAATCCCTTGATTTTTCTCCGCTATGTCTTACTATACCTCCAGACCATCATCAGGTTGAGAAATGAGCCCGCTGAAGAAATTTGACGAGGCCAAGAGCCGCGAGGCCCTGAAGAGGGCGGCGGCGATGGCCGGACCGGAGCCGGTCACCCCGGAGGGGGTGGAGGTGATCCCGGTCTGCCAGCCGACCCTGGAGGGGAACGAGAAGAAGTACGTGATCCAGTGTATGGAGACGAACTGGATCTCCTCCCGGGGCAGGTTCGTCGACGAGTTCGAGGAGAAGTTCGCCAACTACTGCGGGGTCCGCTACGGGATCACCACCAACAGCGGGACCACCGCGCTCCACCTGGCCCTGGCCACGATGGGGATCAAGGAGGGGGACCAGGTGATCATCCCCTCCTTCACGATGATCTCCACCGCCAACGCCATCGCCTACCTCGACGCCGAGCCGGTGGTGGTGGACGTCGAGCCCCTGACCTGGAACATCGACCCCGGCCTGATCGAGGCCAAAATCACGGAAAAGACCCGGGCGATCATCCCCATCCACACCTACGGCCACCCGGCGGATATGGACCGGCTCCAGAAGATCGCCGACCGGCACAACCTGGCGATCGTCGAGGACGCCGCCGAGGCCCACGGGGCCGAGTACAAGGGGCGCCGGGTCGGCAGCTTCGGCGAGATGGCCTCCTTCAGCTTCTACGCCAACAAGATCATCACCACCGGCGAGGGGGGGATGATCGTCACCGACAACCGCGAACGGGCCGAGCTGCTCCAGACGATGCGCAACTACGGCTTCACCCAGGAGCGGCACTTCTGGCACAAGGTGATGGGTTTCAGCTATCGGATGACCAACCTCCAGGCGGCGATCGGGTTGGGCCAGTTCGAGCGGATCGACCAGCTCCTGGAGGCCCGCCGCTCCAACGCGCGCCTCTACAACGAGCTGCTCAAGGACGTCCCCGGGATCACCACCCCCCCGGAGGCGGAAGACGTGAAGTCCGTTTACTGGATGTACGGGGTCCTGGTCGAGGACGACTTCGGGATGTCCAAGGACCGTCTCCGCCAGGTCCTGGCCGACCACGGGGTCGAGACCCGGTCGTTCTTCATCCCCATCCACCTCCAGCCGATCTACTCCTACCTGCTCAGCGACGAGTTCCCGGTCTCCGAGGAACTGGGACAGAAGGGCTTCTACCTCCCCTCCGCCAGCAGCCTCAAACCCCACCAGATCGAGTTCATCTGCGACGTGATCCGCAACGCCCGGCCCTGATTTCCCTTTTATTTTGACGGGATAACAGGATCAACAGGATCAATATGAGGTGGTCGGGGGATCGGAACCTGAGTTCGGGATCCGATGTTATTCGCTCTTTAGAACCCCGTCCTGAAGTGACCATTCCCGGATTACTGCCTTTACTATCCTGTATATCCTGTTAATCCTGTCTAAAATGAACATTTTGTTGATCAACCCGCCCTTCGACCCGGAGGAGTCGGTCGGGGAGAGCCGGTCGGTCCGCTTCGTCCTCAACATCACCCCGCCGCTCGGCCTGGCCTACCTGGGGGCGGTCCTGGATCGGGCCGGCCACCGGGTCCGGATCGTCGATTACACCGCCCGCTTCCCCTACCCTCCCCTCCCCGAGCTGCTGGAGGAATTCCGGCCGGAGATGATCGGCCTCACGGCGACCACCCCTTCCTTCGAGCCCGCCCGGAAGCTGGCCGGGGAACTCCATAAACTGGCCCCCGGGACCCCGATCGTCCTCGGCGGCGCCCACGTCACCTGCACCCCGGGAGCGGCCCTCGCCGACGGCGTCTTCGCCGCCGGCGTCCTGGGCGAGGGCGAGGAGACGATGGTCGAGCTGGCCGGACGGTTGCGGGACGGGAAATCCCCTGACCTGGAAACGGTGCAGGGGATCGCCTTCCCGGAGGGAGGCGCCCTGCGCCGGACACGCCCCCGGGAGTTCATCGCCGACCTCGACGCCCTCCCCTTCCCCGCCTACCATCTCCTCCCCCCGCTGAGATACTACCACCCCACCCCCGCCTCCTACCGGAGGCTCCCGGTGGGGATACTGATGACCAGCCGGGGCTGCCCCTTCAAGTGCACCTTCTGCGATCGCTCGATCTTCGGCAACACCACCCGCTTCCACGGGGTCGAACGGGTGCTCGACGAGGTGGAGTGGATGATCAAGGAGCGGGGGGCCCGGGAGATCCGTTTCTTCGACGACACCTTCACCCTGAAGAAGGACCGGGTACGGGAGATCTGCGCCGGGTTCCGGCAGCGGAAGCTGAATTTCCCCTGGACCTGCCTGACCGCGGTCAAGGCGGTCACCCCGGAACTCTTGAAGGAGATGAAGTCGGCCGGCTGCTGGCAGGTCCTCTACGGCCTGGAGTCGGGCGACGACCGGATGCTGAAGCTGCTGGGGAAGGGAAACACCGTCGAGGAGAACCGCCGGGCCGTCCGCTGGGCCAAGGAGGCCGGTCTGGAGGTGCGGGGGGACTTCATCGTCGGGACCCCGGGGGAGACGATGGAGAGCCTGGAGCGGACCCTGAACTTCACCCTGGAGGCCGGACTCGACTACGCCCACTTCAACAAGTTCACCCCCTTCCCCGGCACCGAACTCTACCGCCGCCTGGAAGCCGAAGGTTACACTTTCGACTTCACCCACGGCTGCTCCATCCTCGACCACGGGGCGCTCCTCTTCGTCCCCGAGTCGCTGAACCGGGATGATTACCGCAAGTGGCTCGACCGGGCCTTCAAGAGGTTCTACCTCCGCCCCTCCCACGTCCTGAAGAGGCTCCTGGCCGTGAGGACCTGGACCCAGTTACGGGGCCAGGTCCGGGGGGCTTTCGCCATCGCCGAACTGTGACCGCGTTGAAGGGACCAATCCGATGATTCATAACAAACTGCCGTACCTGCTGATCGGACTTAGTCTTCTTGCTTGCCCGGTTCTCCTCCCGGCCGAGGAGGTGGAACCGCCGGAGGAAGAGGAAATCCTGGACGAACTCCTCACCCTGCCTTACCTCCGCGGCTATAACCCCACCCCGTCGGAAACCGGGGTGACCGTCCACGACCGGGACCGGACCGGGACCGGCGTGAACCTGGTGGTTCTGGACGGCCCGACCCCGGTGATGGTGATGGACCTGGACGGCGAGGTCCTCCACGAGTGGACCATCGAGGGCGAGACCCACGCCCGCCGCGCGCACCTCTTTCCCAACGGCGACCTCCTCGCCATCCTGGAAAAGGGAAAGATGGTGAAACTGGATAAAAACTCGCGGGAGATCTGGAGGCGCGGGGGCGGATTTCACCACGACCTCGAGGTGACGGGGGACGGGGAGATCTACGTGATCCGGGACCAGTTAAAAAAGATTTCGCCCAGCGAACAGAAACTGCTGCGGAACCAGTACCAGAAGATCATCGACAACTTCATCACCCTCCTCACCCCCGACGGCAAGACCAAGGAGGAATTCTCGCTCTTCGACGCCATCGTCTCGTCGGATTATACAGCGCTTCTCCAGGGAAGATTGTTCACCTGCCCCAAAGGCGACATCCTGCACACCAACACGATCGAACTGATCAAGGAAGGCCCCGGGAACAGTTTCCCGCCTTTCCGCGAAGGCCATATCCTGGTCTCGTTCCGCCATCTCCACGCCATCGCCGTCATCGATCCCGAACTGCGAAAGGTCACCTGGGCCGCTTCGGGGATGTGGGCCTACCAGCACCAGCCCACGATCCTGGATAACGGGAACGTTCTCATCTTTGACAACCAGGAGAAAGGAAGGATGTCCCGGATCCTCGAGTTCGACCCCGCCACCCGGGAGATCGCCTGGGCTTACCGGGGCACCGGGGAGAACGGCTTTTTCAGCGAGGTCCTCGGCTCCCAGCAGCGGCTGCCGAACGGGAACACCCTGATCACCGAGTCCTGCGACGGCCGGGTCTTCGAGGTGGCCCCGGACGGGGAGATCGTCTGGGAGTACGTCAACCCCCGGCAAGCCGGCGAGAAGGGGGACCTGGTGGGGATCATCTACGAGATGCTTCGTCTCGACCCGGGGGAGCTTGAGTTCCTGGACCGTGGCGACGCCACCGCTGACGGCAGCTGACCGGCAACGTCCCGCCGGGGAAGCAACCGAAGACTTCTGCCAGATCTTGATTTTCAACTCCAGATCGACCTTGAACTTTCGCCTGACCGCACACCGGGCGAGTTCGATCAGGCGACGGACTTCGTCGTAGGTGGCGGTTCCCCGGTGGCAATCAGGTTGGCGTGCTTCCCGGGGATCTGGGCGTACCCGCCCTCCTATCCCTTCAAAACGGCCGCGGTTTGGTTAAAGATCCCGATTCCTATTGCGCTAAAATAACATTTTTGTTAAGTTATCGTTATGAAATGGGAGGAATTTATCCGGAAGGCCGGGGAGCACCCGGTCATCGAGTCGAAAATCTTCCTGACCGGGGCGGAGCGGCCGGAAGGGCTCCGGGTCCAGATCAGGCGGTGGGAGAAAACGGGCAAGCTGATCAAGGTCAAGCGCGGGGTCTATCTGCCGGCCCCACCCTATCGCCGGGGCGAGGTCTGGGAGCCCTACCTGGCCGGGCTGCTGAAGAGACCATCCTGCCTCAGCCTGGAGAAGGCGCTGGAGTTTCACGGCTGCATCCCGGAAGCGGTGCCGGTCTTCACCTCGGTGACCACGAAGCGGCCGGCCGTCTTCTCTTCCCCGGCCGGGACCTTCACCTACCGGCACCTCGATCCCTCCCTCTTCTGGGGTTACGAGGGGCACGCCATCCGGGGGCAGACCGCGCTGATCGCCTCCCCCGAGAAGGCCCTGCTCGACCTGGTCTATCTCTACCGGAGAAAGGTCCCCCCCGGCTATATCCGGGAACTGCGGCTGCAGAACCCGGAGAGAATCGATCCCGGACGCCTTCTGGAATACGCCGTCCGGTTCAACAAGCCCCGCGTCCTCCGGGCCGCCCGCCGGATCCGGGACGAACTGGCCCAAGCGGCCGCCGGGGAGAAAGAGCTGTGAAGGATTACGCCCTGCAGCTGGCCGCCGCCCGGAGCGGCTACAACGAGAAGCTGAACTTCCTGCGGGAATACCTCCAGGCCTACATCCTGAGGATTCTCTTTGAAGACGGTTTTTTCGATTCCGCGGCCTTCGTCGGCGGCACCGCCCTGCGTTTCATCTACCGGATCCCGAGGTTTTCCGAGGACCTGGATTTTTCCGCCACCGGGGGGAAGCCCTACCCTTTCGCGGGGGGAATGGAAAGATTGAAACGGGAGCTGGAGGTCTCCGGGTACGATGTCAGCGCCCGGATCAACGACCGGAGAACGGTCCGATACGCCCTGATCGGTTTCGGCGGGATTATGTTCGAAGCCGGGATCTCGCCCCATCCCCGGCAAAAGCTGTCGATCAAGGTCGAGATCGACACCCGCCCGCCGGCGGGGGCGAAAACAGCCGTCCGGATCGGCGGTCTCCATTTCCCCCTGGCTTACCTTGCCCACGACTTGCCTTCGCTCTTCGCCGGCAAAATCTGCGCGCTGCTGAGCCGGAGATACACCAAGGGGCGGGACTTCTTCGACCTGGGCTGGTACCTCTCCAGATGGCCGGACCTCTCCCCCAACTTCGAGCTGCTTTGGAACTGCCTCCGACAGGCGGGGGCGAAGGAACCCCACCTCGCGGAAGCGGATTGGCGGGACCGGCTCTCCGGGGTGGTGGAACAAGCGGACTGGAAGGAGATCCGTCGGGACGCGGAACCATTCCTGGAACGGCCCGCCGACCTGAACGTCTTCACCCGGGAGAACTTGCTCCGGATGCTGGGAGGCCGGGACGGAATCCCCGGGCGGGCGTTTCCCGCTTCGCACTGAAGTACTTACTGGTGGTCCGGCACAACAATGGAGCCGGGGTTCGAATAAGTTGCCGGCATTCAAGTTCCAGGACGTGACTTCTGCCAGATCTTGATTTCCAGCTCCAGCTCGATCCCGGATTGCTCCCTTACCTTGGCCCGGGCCAGGTCGATCAGGTCCAGGACGTCCCGGAACGAGGCTCCTCCCCGGTTGACGATCACGTTGGCGTGCTTCTCCGAGAACTGCGCGCCGCCGACCGTCATCCCCTTCAGCCCCGCCGCCTCGATCAGCCGGCCGGCATAGTCCCCGGGGGGGTTCCTGAAGACCGAGCCGGCGCTGGGGTACTCCAGGGGAAGCGACTTCTTTCTCCGGCGGAGGACCTCCCGGGTCTTTTTCTCCATCTTCTTTCGATCGCCCGTGGAGAGCTCGAGATCGACCCGGAGGATCACCTCGCCGCTCTCCTGGAAACGGCTGTCCCGGTAGCCGAACCCACAGCCGCCCCGATCGAGTTCCACCACCCCGAAGCCGGGGCGGTAAACCCAGACCCGGCGGATCACACCGGCGATCTCCTCCCCTCCCCAGCCGGCGTTCATCACCGCCGCACCTCCCACCGTCCCCGGGATCCCGGCGGCGAACTCCAGCCCCGCCAACCCTGCCTCCGCCGCCGCCCGGACCAGCCGCGAGAGCTCCATCCCCGCCGGCGCCTCCACCCGATCGCCCTTTACCACCAACTCCTCCGGGTCAAACTCCGGCCGGACCACCACCCCCTTCACCCCCCGGTCGTCCACCAGCAGGTTGCTCCCCCCGCCCAAAATGCGAAACTGCGCCCCGACATCGGTCAGAGTATCCAGACACTGAATTAAGCTTCCGCGGTCGGCGGGAAGCAGAAAAACTTCGGCCGGTCCCCCGATCCGGATGGCGGTATGTCCTTTCAACTCTTCCGAAACCAGCACCGCATTCCCCGGACCGGACGGTTGCCCCACCCGGTTCAGGGCATCAGCAAGCAGCTGGCATAAATCCCTCCTTGTATCGGATTGAAATGTTGAGCTGTCGCTCACAAGAATGCGAGACCCTTTGCGCTGCGGACGGGCCGGACCATCGGGGAAGCCGGGGCCGGCAAAATTATGGAAGTTTCTCTTCGAATTGTCCATCCGCCAGGAACAAGGCGGATTGTTCTATTAATCGGGCAAAACCTCCACGGTCTGGCGGAGGAGCATCAGTGTGCTGCAATTCCAAAAACAACCAGGCGGTACCGGGGGGATAACCACGGCGCATTTCGGAGAGAACGGCATTGTTGCCCCGCTCTTTCCACGCCGCGACGGTAGCCCGGTAGGAGAGTCCGAGGTTAGCCGACTGGGGATGCCAGGCGTGAAAAGCGCTGACCGAGAGCAAAATTGCGAAAACAATCTTGTTGGTCCACCTTAACCACCCCTGCCGTTGGGAAAGCAATACAGCGCAAAGAAGCGCGAAAAAAACCGGGAACATCGCCCCGTAATACCAGGCAGATGGTACTACCAGCAGATGCCTGGTAAACAGAACGGTCTGACAGAGCAGGAAGATGGCCAGGCTGATTAGTAATCGCAAGCATAACCATCTCCGACCCGATGGCAAGCGGGCGAAGAGAAACCCGAAATATCCGAGAAATACCAGGTGGGCATAACAGGATATGCGGCGAGGCGCGAATGACGATCCTCCCGTGAACGGAACAACGTGACCACTCAGGAAATTGTATCCTTGGCGAATGACATTTGTGGGAGCAAAACTTCCCGCCTTCGGGCTGGCGGGAGGATTGTTCAGCCATCCCCAGAAGTCGAAATTATCGAAGCCGTGCATTTCAAGCAAAGCCGGAGCCCCCATAGTCAGAAAGATTATGAACGCCCAGACTATGGCGGCGTAGAGTAAGGCGAAATAAGCTCCTTTCCCTTTGAGTCGGAAGATGGCCGGAAATAATACCGGTACGATGACAAATAAAAACCAGGCGGTCTCATCGGTGAACAGCCCCAGACACATCACCATAACTGCAGCCAGAAAATAACCCCAGATTGTCCTGGAACAAGCAGACCTTCGCCGTTCAAGTTCCGGCAGCCGACCAGATCCCTCCCCGCGCAGTCTTTCTTCCCCAGGATCCCGGTCGCGCAAATCTATTGGAGAAGGAGCCGGGCGGGGAGATGACTGGTCGATTTCCCGCCGGAGAAATTGCTCCTGCCGAGCGCGGGGAATAATCCTCGATAGGCAGTAGAAACAGAGAATCGTCCAAAAATTGGCCAGGGGTTTGGCGGGGTGGAAGAGATGCAATACTCCGGACAGGAAACCGATCGAGAGAAAGTAAATCGAGAGACCGATCCAGCCCGCGCTTCGATCGTCGGTCAGGCTGACAATCAACCGATAGAAAATAACTGGGGATAGGATCAGGGAGAATATCCAGGTCAGGGAAAAGCTGGGATGGGGAGGAAAGTAGTTCCAGAGCCAGACCCTGAGCTTGACATTCAGAAGCAAGAAGAGATTGGAGATGAATCGAACCCGGGGATTGCTTCCTTCAAAAGACAAAACTTCTAACCCCCTCAAGAAATCTTCCGCGGCCAGCCTGGGACCATTTTTCAGCGCGGTGCCGATGAATCCGAACTCCCCCCGGCCATTGTGAGACGGGAAGAAACCGTATTCCTGATGCATAGAGGTCTTACCCCAATCAAGCAGAATACTCGCAACGAATATGATGACGAGGCAGAATACAATCCGATAGAAGACCAGGTCCCCGGCCGGAGCTATGGGGATCGTTTGTTCGGCGGCAGTTCTTCCCATAATCAAGCCTCGACGCCGGGACTCTCCCCTGTACGACGACAGCGGACGGAAATTTCTCGGTATCCAGAAGAAAACGTCACTTGCCCTCGCTCTGAAGTCCGCCGGGCCATATCCATTCGTAAGTGCCTTCCATAAACCGGGCCATATCCCGGTTCCAGCAGAGCGGGGGGAGCTGATCGGCGAGGTCCGGATCGAGGAAAACCCCTGATCCCGGATCGATCCTCCCCGCCCCGATCCCGGCCTTGACCCCGGAGAGCAGTCGGTGGAGTGGCGCCAGCTGCCGGTTGACCACGCCCAGGTGGGCGGTGAGAAAGATAATGTTGACCGCGGCGACCAAGGCGAGGAAGAGATAGATGTATCGCCTGACCCCGGGACGGGCACGGATCAGGCGGTCGAGGAGGAGGACGGCGAGCAGAACGGTCAGGGCGTTGGGGATGTACTGGTAGCGGAACTGGCGCAGCACGTAGATCGGGAAGTTGGTGGACATCCGCCCGTGGTAGAGGGCGAAGGTCGAGGTGACCAGGAGATAGAGGGAGAAGGTCAGCGGACCCGGCCGGCGGAGAAGGCCCCGTTTCCTCAGGAGAAAGACCGCGGCCAGGAACAGGAGGATGACCAGCCACCCGGAGACGGCCAGGAAGCGGTTGATCGCGGGGACGGCCGTCCGCCAGAGGCTGTCGAGGTCGAGGGTCTTGGGGATGACCAGGGGTGTTTCGACCAGGAGACTGAGGTTGGGGAGGTCCCGTCCGGCCAGGAGACCACGGAGGTAGGGGCTGGTCCGCAGGTAGACCCCGCCCAGTCCGATATTCTGCTGGATCAGGACCGGGCAAAAGAGAAAGGGGAAGATATTTCCGATCACCCCGTTGAAGACCAGGCTGAAAGCCGTCACCGCCAGGCTGAAGGCGATACCGGCGGGGGCGAAGAACCCGGACAAGTCGGCAGCGGGTTCGGTGAGCGAACTTTGGGAACGGGTATAGGCCAGTATCATCCCCCAGGCCAGGTAGAGACCCCCGATCCAGAAGACGGTGGCGCGGAGCCTTGCCCTGTGCCCCTCCTCTCCCCCTCCGCGATCCCGGAAGGCGGCCCGGAGGATAAAGACGCCCGCCGGCCAGGCCAGGAAGACCTCGTAGCTCAGGAGGCCGGGAAGAAAGAGAAGACAGGCCAGGGCCAGCCAGCCCACCCGGCCGGAGACCAGGTAAACACGATAAGAGAGGAAACCCAGCAGAAAGAGGCAGAACCCCGCAACCGCCGCCAGGTGGAAGGTCCAGATCACGATATCGAAGTGGGAGAAGAGGACCGAGAAGACCGCCGCCCCGGCGAAGCTTATCCCCCGCCCCGCCCCCAGCATCCGGGCCAGCCGGTAGAGGAGGATCACGCTAAGCAGGTAAAACCCGAAAGCGACCAGATGGTAAAAATAGTAAGCCGGTCCGAAGAGGAGATAGAGCCAGTAGAGGACGATGTGGAAGAGGGGCCGATACGTCCCGTGCCCCCAGACGTCGTAGTTGGCGATCGCCAACGCCCGCTGGAAGGCGGGCAGCTCCTGGTAGCTGTGGAAATGGTAGAAGAGCGCCCACCAGTCGCTCCGGGGGGGGTTGGCGAAGGAGGGATGAAAGATCAGCAGGAGCAGTCCGCCCAGCAGGAAGAAGCAGATAACGATCCCCGCCGGGGTTTTAGCCGGGTTGCCGGACATAGCCCAAAACCTCAAGTATTGAATCCCATCTTCCTGCTCCTGCTCCCAATACCTTTACCGGGGCGATATCATAACAAAGTTTGAATGACCTTGAAACGGTATAACTCGGATTGCTACTATCCGCCGTGCCGACTTCAATCCCGGGAGATTGGTGCCGGAGGGCGGCAGCCGGGAACATCTGTCCTCGCCGCAAAACCGACGGATCGACTGACTCAATGAGACGAGAAACATTCCAGAAACTGGCTTTATTGCTCTTCGGGCTTGTCCTAGGTTTGGTTCTGCTCGAGGCGGGCTTGCGGACGGCCGGGTTCGTCGTCCTCTATTTTCAGGAACGAAGTAACCGGCAGGCTCTGGAACAGCGAAGCGGGTACGTCATTCTCTGCCTGGGGGAATCGACCACGGCGGTCGGGGGAGACGACTCCTACCCGAAACAGCTGGAGCGGGTGCTCAATGAAAACGACCCGGGCCGGCAGGTAACCGTGGTCAACAAGGGCATTATCGGGACCAATACCACGGCCATCGTCTCGCGACTGCCGGAATACCTCGACGAGTATCACCCCGATATGGTGATCACGATGATGGGTATCAACGAAGGGCGGGGACCGGAAGAGCCGGGAGTCAGCATTGTCTCCGAACCCGGAAATTTATTCAGCAACCTCCGGGTCCATAAGCTGTTCCGCCTGACCTGGGACCGGGTTCGCTATAACTTCGAACGGGCGAGATCAGCCAAGCAAATAGCCCGGGAGGAGGAGGATATCCTCGCGCTCGCCGAAAGCGCCCTCTCCGGGGACAGCTCCTTCCGGAAGCGGGCGCCGGCCCTGGCTATTCCGGAAGAGGCCGGCGGGCATATGGAGATCGGGGACCGGCATTACCAGGCGGACGAGTTTGCCCAAGCGGCAGCCTGCTATCGGCAAGCGCTGCAGGCTGACCAGGAAAACCGGGAGATCCTTACCCGGCTGGCCCTCAGCCTCCGGGAGACGCGCAACTTCCGGGAGGACCGGGAGGCGCTCCGCCGGCTGCTGATACTCGATCCCCGCGACCCCGACGTGTATGTGGAACTGGGAAACTCTTTCCGAGAGCAGGAGGCGTGGACCGCCGCGGAGAAGTTTTACCGGAAAGCAATCGACCTGAACCCGGAACTGGCTCGTCCGCACCTGGAATGGGGGAATCTGTACCGGCGACAGGGCAATGTCCAAGACGCGATTCCGCTATACCTGAAAGCGATCGAGCTCGAACCGGACAACAAATCCATCAGCGTTCAACTGGTTCGATTGGCCCGCTATTACGATACGCTG
Organism: PVC group bacterium; assembly: GCA_040773245.1. Taxonomy (GTDB): domain Bacteria; phylum Auribacterota; class Erginobacteria; order Erginobacterales; family Erginobacteraceae; genus Erginobacter. The sequence goes on along the minus strand of JAXGWO010000021.1, from coordinate 21,884 downwards.
GGCGATTACGAGCAGGCCGAAAAATTGCATCTGCAGGCCCTGGCGGTCGACCCGGATTATGCCGATGGTTACGCCCAACTGGGACGTTTCTATGACTGGCGGGGCCGGAATCGGGACGCGGAGAAGATGTGCCGCCGCGCGGTCGAGATCGATCCGGAGCACGAACTGGCCTGGGCCGAACTGGGAGATATCTTCAAGAGCCGGGGACAGAAGGACCAGGCCATCAAGATGTATCAAAAGGCGCTGGAGATCGACCCCCTCAACAATATCGCCTTCCGCATCCTGTCCGTCTGGTACCTCGAGGAAGGGAACTATGAAAAACTGGAAGCATTATGCCGGGGAATCCTCGAGATCGACCCCCGGAACGATGTCGCCCTGGGGATTACGGCCGTCTGCCGCCAGGCGCGGGGGGAAGAAGATTCAGCGAAAGAGTATTTTGCCCGGGCCAATGAATTGAGGGCCGGGACATTCAATCCGAAAGTGGCCGAGAACCACCGGAAAGCTCAAAAGATGGCCCGGGAGAAAGGGATCCCTCTGGTCTGCGTGCAGTACCCGATGCGCAAGGTAGATAACCTGAAGCGGATGTTCCCGGACCCGGGCGGGATTATCTTCGTCGACAACGAGGCCGTCTTCAAGACGGCCCTGGAATCGGTGAGCTACGCCGATCTCTTCACCGACTGCTTCGCCGGCGACTTCGGGCACTGCACGCCGCGGGGCAACCGCCTCCTGGCGGAGAACATCGCCGGGACCATACTCCCCGTCATCCGCGGGGAGCGCTCACCGGCCGGCGACGCCGACTGAAGACCCAGCCGACCGCCAGAACCAATAGAGCAACAATCACCGCACCCCAGGACACCGCCGAGACGATAGCCCCCACCTTCCAGGCCCGGGGCCGGAAGACCAGCTCCACCTGGCGCCGGCCCGCTTCCAGCGGCACCCCCCGCTGGAAATAATTCACCCGGATAACCTCCGCCGGTTCCCCGTCCACCCGGGCTTCCCAGCCCGGGTACCAGACCTCGGTCAGGACCAGCATCACCGGCTGCGTAACGCTGAGATCCAGCTCCACCCGGTTCGGATTGCTGAAGTCGAGACGGGTGATCGGGTTCGCTTTCTGCAGGTCGTCAAACTGGGAAAGATATTCCTCCTCCGTGCCGGGATCGAAGGACCGGTAATCGGTTATCGGTAATCGGTAATCGGTTTCCCCTTGGCCATCCGCCGACTGATTACCGATTACCGATAACCGATCACTGTCTTCCACGAACACCCCCCTCCGCAGATCCCCCCTCACCGACTCCTCCAACGCCTCCTCTTCCGAACAGGCAACCACCCGGTCCAAAACGAAGGCCCGGGGCAGGGCACGGGGGTTGCGGTGGAGGTAGAAATCCGGGCTCGCTTCCAGCTTCGTAATCTCCCCCTCCGGGAAGAGGCGGCGGGGGCGGGAGTCGAGGAGGTACCCGACCGACATATTGCTCAGGAACTGGTGGTGAACCGGACGGGGGAAATCCCAGTAAATCGGCCAGTCCACCGGGCGACGGTAGGCCTCCTCGAAGGCCCCTTTGAACCGCCTCTCCAGGGGCTTCATATCGTAGCCCATAAAGGCGAAGCTCTCCTGGAAGTAGGCGAAGTTCTCGTGAAAGGGCTGGTCGGTGGTCCAGCGGAGCAGCGGGTCCTCCCTCGATTCCGCCAGCGGCCCCAGCACCCTCTGTATCATCGGGTGGGCCGAAGGGCCGGAGCAGCGAAACTGCTGGGGCTGGGGCTGATAGAATCGGAAGATGCAGAAGTAAAAAGCCGCCAGGGCGAAGACGGCCGCCTCCAGGCCGGCCAGACCGACAGCGGCCGCGGTCCGGGCCCTCCCGCCCAGCCCCCGCCAGACGAGCACCAGGAGTAAACCGGCCGCGAAAAAGTAGAGGACCGGGCTGGAGATGAACCACTGGAGGTTGGAGCGTCGGATTATCTCCGCCCAGCCGCCCGGGGCGATCTCTCCCCTCAACAGGCTCTTCAGCCCGGCGGCGCCGAAGAGAGCCAGCGCCCCGGCGAGACCGCCGAGGGCGATATACCCCCAGACCAGCCTGCCCGGCCAGCGGGAGGCGGACCGGTCCTCCCGGAGAAGATACTCGGTCCCCAGGCCGGCCAGCCAGGCGGCGGCGATCACCTGGAGAAACCGGTAGCGGATGGGGAACGGAAAGATCGGGAGAACCGGAACGGTCCGGTAGAACCAGTGGTAAAACGGGGCGTGCCTGCCCAGCATCATCAGCACCGAGAAGATCCAGAGCAGGACCGCGAAGACCGCCCAGAACCGCAGCCGCCGGAGACCGGAACGGCGAACGACCAGGAACACCCCGGCCAGGACCAGGAAGAAGAGCAGCAGGCCCCCGCTCATATTGGCGTCCCAGAACCGGACCCCGTGGGTCACCGACTCGACCCAGTTGCGGTTCCCGTAACCGCTCACGGTCCCGAAGAGATCGGGGATGAAGAGGGTCGCCAGGTAAACCGGGGGCATCGAACCGTCGCCCCCGGTCATCGCCTCGTAGGTATCCTCCAGGTGGAGGTCGGTGTGGGCCGACCCGTCGAGGGCCGAGACCCAGAAGACGGCGGAGAGGGCCAGCCCGAGCAGCGCCGCCCCGGCGAGCTGGAGGGGGGCCCGGAAGAAACGGAGTTTGCATTTCCCCTTCAGGCGCCGCAGCCCCAGCCCCAGGGCCAGCAGCCCGGCCAACAGAGCGGCGTAGCCGACGTGGGGAGGCTGGGCGGCCATAATCATCAGGGCAAAGACGATCCCCCCGGCGGCGATCCTCCCGAAGCCGACCCCGCGGTCCATCAGGATTGCGATCAGGAGAAACCAGGGGGTCCAGGCCTGGACGTTCACCACCGGCGGCCAGACGTAGGAATAGGAGAAGGCGGGGCTGAAGAGGTAGACCCAGGCGGCGACGAAGGCGGGGAAGGGCCGGAGCCTCAGTCCCCGCCGGGCCAGCGCGTACATCCCAAAGACGGCCAGGAGGTAATGGAGGAGCAGGGGGATCAGGCTGATCGTCCGGTAGGCCAGGTCGAGATCGTCCAGCCGGCCCAGGAGCAGGAAGGGCCAGAGCGGCGGGTAGTAGGTGTCGGCGTAGAAACGGCCGTAAAACGGCTTGGCCCCGGACCAGGTGTTGGCGTCCCAGAGCGGGACCACTCCGTCCTGGAAGTGGCGGGCCAGGTAGTACTGCCAGGGGAAGACGTCCATCGCCACGTCGTCCTGGAAGATCCCCCGCCAGCCGGCCAGGGCGGGGAGGAAGAAGACGAGGACCGAGACCAGCAGAACAATGACGGCCCAATAATCAGCTTTCCTCATCGCCCCTTCTCCGCCGTGAACGAAACGCCAGAAAGATCAGCACCCCGAGCGCGCCTAACCCCGCCCCGGCTGCCGCCAGCCCCGGCGGCAGTGTCGAAGGCCTAAACGACATCACCAGCCGATACTCCCCGGCCGGGCACCAGACCCCCCGCTGGAGGTAATTGACCCGGAAGAGTTCCGCCGGGGTCCCTTCGAGAGTGACCTTCCAGTCCGGGTGCCAGACATCCGTCATCACCAGCATTGCCGGCTGGACGACCACCAGGTCGAGGGCGATCCGGTTGGGGTTGCCGAGGTCGGCGATCCGAATCCGATTCGTTTCCTGGAGTTCCCGGAACGGGTCTCCTTCCTCCGGCTCCGGCATCCCGAAGGCCGTCTCCGGGATGGCCGCCGCGACCTCCGGCCCGCACCGGCCGACCCCCCGCAGGTCGGCGTTCATCAGGGCGTCCCGTTCGCGGTCGGGTTCAACCTCGATCCAGCGGTCCTGGAAGTAGAACCGGGGCAGGGCATCGAGCGCCTCGTACCGGTAGTAACCGTCGCGGATGCCCTGGTAGGCCACCCGGGGGAGTTTCAGGGGCCGCTCGGCGAAGAAGTACCGCGCGCTCATATTCAGCCAGAACCGGGAACTCCAGACCCTGACCCGCATTTCGTAGGGAAACCCCTGCGTGAGTTGCTCGACCACCTCCGTGAAACGCGAGTCGAGGGGCTTGATGTCGAAACCCAGCGTCGCCAGCGCGCCGTCCCGCCAGACCACGTTGGCGAAATGGGAGCGGTAGATGAGTCGGCGGTAGAGGCCCCACTCCCCTTCCCTCTCCGGTCGCCAGCCGGCCAGCCGCTGGAAATGGGGGGACTGGTCGGGCCCCCGGTAACGGTCCACGGCCAGGTCCTCGAAACGATGATTGAGCACCCGGTTGTGGTAGAACGCCCGGTAGGAGAAGAAGAACAACTCCGCCGCCGTCAGGACGATCAGGAGCGGCAGGAATCGCCTTCTCCCGGCGAAGATGGAGACGGCCAGGAGGAAAACCGCCCCCAGAGCCAGGTGCAGGGCCGGCCCGCGGAGAAACCAGGACCAATCGCCGAATTCCGTCAACTGCCGGAACCCCGGGGAAAAGAGGCGTCCCCGCACGTTGAAGTAAGGCAGGAAGAGGACCAGGCCGGCCAGCCCGATGACGAAGGCCAGGTAGATGGCCGCCGCCCGCGCCGGGCGGGGGAGCGGGTTCCGGCGGAGGAGCTCCGCCGAAACGCCCGCCAGGCCGGCCAGGGCGAAACACGGAACGCTCCGGAAGCGAACCGGGTAAGGCATCTGGAGCACCGGGATGAACCGGCGGAAGAATCCGTAGGCCGGGGTGTACCTCCCCAGGACCACCAGCAGCCCGAAGACGAAGATGCCGAAGAACAGCCACCAGTACTCCCGGGGGGAAGGCCGCGGACCGGGTTCCCGGTCTCTTCCGGAAGGGCTCAGGAAACCGGCGAAGGCCAGGAAGAGGAGCGCCAGCCCGCCCAGAATGTTGACGTCGTTGAGGGTGACCATCAGCAGGTGGGCCGCCCCCCAGCTGTGGTGGCTGGTCACCCCTCCGAAGTAATCGGGGATGAAGAGGGTGATCAGGTAAGCCGGGGGCAGGCTCTGGCCGCTCCCCGACAGGTCCTCGACCACTTCCCCGGTGTCCGCCGAGAGCATCCGCACCCCGTCGATCGAATTCGCCCAGTAAGGACCGGCCAGGAGCCCACCGACCACGAATATGACCGCCGCCCCGACCGCCAGCCGGGCGATGCTCCTCCGGTCCCCCCGGCGCAGGCAAATGACGAGAAGCCCGGCCCCGAAGAGGGCGGCGATGAAGAGGAGGTGGAAGAGGACCGGAAAATCTCCGGCCGGGGAGACGACGGCGAAAGCCAAAGCGCCGAGAATCAGCCAAACCGGGCGGCCGCTCGACGTAAATCGGAGCAGGCAGAGGCAGACGAAGGGGATCCAGGCCTGGATCTGGACCTCCGGGGGACTGGTGGAGAAGTAGATCATCGCCGGGCTGAGGGTGTAGGCCAGCGCGGTTACGAACGCCCCTCCCGCCCCCAGCCTCAGCCCCCGGCGGGCGAAGAGGTACGAAAAGACCGCCGCGAGCAGGAAAGAAAAGGCCACGGGGAGCTTGATCAGCCAGAAAAAATTCCGGGACGGGTCCAGCGCCCCCAGGAGAAGGAAGACCCAATTAACGGGAGACATCGCGCTCTGGAACAGGTAGGCGTAGAACGGGCACGCCCCGGCGGCCAGGTGGGGGTTCCACCAGGGGATGATGCCCCGGCCCAGCGCCCGGGAGAGGAAGACCTGCTGGGGATAGAACATAAAGGCGATGTCGTCATAAAAAAACTTATCCCACCCGGCCAGCAGCGGAAGAAAAAACGCCAGCAGGAGCAGCAGCAGCACCGGAAGCGGCCACCGGCGGAAACGAAGATTCAGCTGTCCCTCGTTATTATTCACGCGCCGTCTTGAGCCTAGTGTCGTGTTTCAGAAATGAATATAGTATCAGGTCATTGCGAGCCCCGATTTATCGGGGCGAAGCAATCTCTTCCCGCGCAGCAGGACGAGATTGCTTCGTCGCTACGCTCCTCGCAATGACGCTGTAATTCAAGTTGCTATAACACTCTGGAAGATGTCGGCTGCGCCGCCGCCCCACAGCGATGCTCAACCAGGGCGGCTCCGTCATTCGGGTAATCTTTCATAACATTTTTGTTATGTATTATTACACAAAATCCCCGCAATCCGGCCGGGAGTCAAGACCTATGCTCGGGATTAACCCGACTTTCGCTATCCGGCCCCAAAAACAACTAATTTCGGCGCTTTAAAGATTCTTGTAATTTGGCTCCGGATTATGATGTGGCCCTTCGGTTTCACTCAGGGCAAGCTACCCCTTTGGGGTGCTGGGAGTGTTTGGGATTTGCTGGCGGATAACCCGGGGGTTCACCCCGGGCTTTGATGTGGGACGCCGTTGGCGTCCTTGTCTATCACCCCAACGGGGTGATACATCACAGGCCGGCGAGCATCGCCGGGATCTCTGAGTGGTCCCTTGAACCAGCACCCTGAAGGGGTGCCACATCAGATGTTGGTTTTAGTATTTCTGCAAAAATATCAGCCAAAATATAGTGCGAAGGTATTATCGATTTGCAGGGACTTATGACTCAATAATAGGCCGAATAGCAAAAGTCGGGTTAATGGATATCCGGCGCGAAACCTTTTCAGGAGAGGTATCGGAGGTAGTTCTTCCTCGCCCGCCAGAACATTCGCATCACCCCGAGCCAGGAGATCGGCTTCTCCAACTTGTAGCGCCACATCGAGGAGATGGCGAGAAGCCCGAACAAGATCTTCTCCATTTGAATCCCGGATTTTCGATTAGTCCCGGGTTCCGGAACCCGGTTCACTGCATTCACTCTTCCGGAAGTATTCTTTCAATAGCGTCCTGGAGATATTCTCGGCCAGGAGCTGGTTGCCCTTAGGCGTGCAGTGGCCGAAGTAGCCGGCGAAGTTGTCCTGGAAATACTCCGCATAACCTTCGGCAGTTACCGCTTCGCGGAATACTGCGCCATTGTCAACGAAGATGATACCTCCCCGGGCAGGACAGATCTCCCGGAGCGAAGCGATGTCCAGCATCGGATATTGGACACAAACCATTTGTATCCCTCTATCCTCGATTATCTTCTGAATCTTCCGGTAGTTGCTCGGAGTCGCTGGACCGGCAAAGCGCGTATTCGCCTGATCAGCTTTCTGAAAAAGTTCACGAGCCCTTTCCGCTTCCCCGGCTTGTTGATACATCAAGGCGGCCGCGGTGTAAACCCTCGGATCATCGGGGAATACGCGCATCGCTTCGCGATAAATCTTCCCGGCTTGTTCGTATTCTCCCCGCGCCGACCAGATAACCGCCCTTCTGGCATAGATTGTCCAATTATCACCGGGGGACTTCCTGATTGCTTCCTGCAAAATTTCATCAGCCTCCGATCCACGGTCGCTTGACTGGAACAACTCCGCCAATTCCAGGAACAACCACCAGGCCCCCGGTTCAAGGGAGAGAGCCGTCCGGTATGATTTCTCGGCCGCCTCCAGGTCTCCCGAACCCCGGTAATGCTGGGCCAGTTCAGCGTGCAGCCACCATCCTTCCGGATTTGAGGCGATCGCGGTGAGGTAAAAATCCGCCGCTCTTCCCGCGATCTCCTCCGCCTTGCGGATATTTCCCGAAGACCGGTGCAGCTGCGCCAAGCGCTGGTAATAGTGAAGATTCCCTGGTTCGTACCGGATCGCTTGCTCAAGCAAGTCCCCCTCCGATGCCAGCATTTCCTCCGCGAATTCCGATTCGCCCGCTTCCCAGTAGGTTTTAAGCCGATCGTGATAAAAACTGTAGCGGGTCGGGCTCAAATCCTGTCCCGCCCGAAAATACTCGCTTGCCGACTGGTGCTTCCCCCACCTCCGATGAAGCAAGCCCAGAGAACGATAAATCTCCGGATCCCCCGGAGATAAACTCAATGCTTTCCGCAAGAGCTTATCCGCCTGTTCGTAGCTGCCGTTCTGCAAACAGGCTGTCCCCCAATCGTGATAGGCTCGAGGGTTATTGCCGTGAGCCTGGACCGCCCGTCGGAAACATTTCTCCGCCTCGTCAGGTTCGTTGAGATGCCGGAAGAGATTGCCTTGCCTAATCCAGGTTTCCGATGGGGATCGCTCTAACACGTCGGCACGCTCGAAACACCCCCTCGCCTCTTCCCACTCCCCTTTTTCCTGGTGGCAACAGCCGAGGCCATCCCAGGCTCCTGTCATAAGCGGATCCCGGTCAGCGGCGGTCCGGAACATCCAAAATGCTTCTTCCCATCTGTCCTGGGAGAAGTACCACTCTCCCAGGGCCAGATAGTCGGAGGCCTTCTGCGGATTAAGCGGGAACAGTTTCCTTTGTTCGGTATTCCGCCCGGCGGCGACTGTTGAAATACCGGGGTCGGCAGCGGCTGCTCTGCCCAAGCGCCGGATGGAGAGATCCGTCAGGTAATCATCGAAGTGCTCCTTCAGCAGTCCGGCTAATTTGAAAATCCGAAGGCCGCGGATCAATCTGACTGCCGCCGGCACGGCGGCAGGGGCTTTCGTAAAGGGCTTATCGTTCACCCCGATCATCGTCAAGACCAGATCCGGCTGGTATTCATCGAGATACTTTTCCAGGCGCAGGAGAATATCGTAGGTGGTGCTGCCCGCCACGCCCTTGTTGATGACCTTGACCCGCGAATCGCCCATTGCCTTGTTCAAGACAGTCTCAAGGCGGTCGGGATATGAACCCCACCCCCCAGCGGTAGTTGATTCCCCTAAGCAGAGGATGACGAATATATCGGGATCTGCGGAGGGGAAACGGTTAATTCGTTCCTGGTTGAGGGTAAAAACAGCTCCGCCCAACCTGGAAAAGAGCTCCAGCAAAACCGCGCCCGCCAGGATCACGTAAATACCCCGTCCGACTATCCGAAGCGTCCTAAATCTTCGCTTTTTGCAGCCAGCCATCGTGGATGATTTTTATGGTTAGCGTTTCGGAGATAATATACATTACCCCCTATGCTGTTCAATTCCCTACAGTTCGCGGTCTTTTTCGCGATTGTCTACAGCCTCTACCTCGTCCTCAACCATAAGTGGCAGAACCGCCTGCTGCTGACGGCCAGCTATGTCTTCTATGGTTCCTGGGACTGGAGATTTCTTTCCTTAATAGTCATATCGACCGTTCTGGATTATTACTGCGGCCTCAAGATCCGCCGGGCCGGCGATCTCAAGAGGAGAAGACTGTTCCTGTTCTTCAGTGTCGCCGGGAATCTCTCCATTTTGGGGTTCTTCAAATATTCCAATTTCTTCGCCGCCAACCTCCAGGTCCTGATGAAATCCTTCGGCCTGGCCCCGGATCCTTTTCTTCTCCAGGTAATTCTGCCCGTGGGCATTTCGTTTTACACCTTTCAGACTATGAGTTACACAATCGATATTTACCGGGGAACCCTGGAACCGACCCGTCGGTTTCTGGACTTTGCCCTCTTTGTCGCCTTCTTTCCCCAGCTAGTCGCCGGTCCCATCGAGCGGGCCTCCCACCTGCTGCCTCAGGTTCTTTCCCCCCGCAAAGTCACACCGGACAAATTTTATGGCGGTTGTTACCTGATTTTGTGGGGGCTCTTCCAGAAGATGTTCGTGGCGGATAACCTGGCGAAGATCGTGGACCGAATTTTCGGGTCGGCCCCGCCTTATAACGGGGCGGAAGTCCTGCTCTCGCTGTATGCCTTCGCCTTCCAAATCTTCTGTGACTTCGCGGGCTACTCCAATATCGCCCGAGGCCTGGGTCGATGTATGGGTTTCGAAATTATGGTCAACTTCCGCCTCCCCTACTTCTCGCCCAACCCCCGGGAGTTCTGGCGGAGGTGGCATATCAGCCTCTCCACCTGGCTGAAGGACTACCTCTACATCCCGCTGGGTGGCGATCGGCGGGGAACCGCGCTAACCTGCCGCAACCTGGCCATAACCTTTTTCCTGGGCGGCCTCTGGCACGGAGCAGCCTGGAATTTCGTGATCTGGGGGATCTTCTGGGGAGGGGTGGTAATCTGTTACCGGTTCGTTCGTTCACTCCGGCCGAGGATGGCGGATTCAACCGCCGGCTCCCCGGCGGAAAGAATCCGGCAGGTGATTAAGATAATTCTGTTCTTCCACCTGGTTTGCCTGGGATGGTTGCTATTCCGGGCCCAGTCTCTTGCTCAAATCGGGGGTATGCTTAAAGGACTCTGCTATAATTTCAATCTCACAGACTATATCGGATGGCGTGAGGATCTGCTTCTCCTGATAATCTATACATCCTTGCTCTTGTTTATTCAGTACTTCCAGTTTCTCAAGAACGATCTCGAAGTAGTGCGCAGATGGCCGGCGGAAGCCAGGATAGCGGTCTACCTATCTCTCGTATACTCAATCTTCATTCTGGGCGTGACTCATCCTCAATATTTTATTTACTTCCAGTTCTAAGCCGCCTTTTTCTGATTGGATTGCCCGGGAAGCTTTATACCTGACCCCGCTCAGTCGGAAGATAAATGTTTCAGGACAGGTACCGGAGGTAGTTTTTTCTCGCCCGCCAGAACATCCGCATCACCTCGGGCCAGGAGATCGGCTTCTCCGACTTGTAGCGCCACATCGAGGAGATGACGAAGAACCCGAAGAAGAGCTTCTTGCTCCTGACCCTCACCAGGCGGCGGAAGAGCGGGATCAGGAAGGGGAGCTTCATCGCCAGGTGGGAGATCTTCTGGACCCGCTCCACCTCCTCGATCCCCGGGTACTTCAATACGCTGCTCAGGTGGACCCCCCGGAACTCCTCGCTCTCCAGGTAATCGGGGGCGAGGATGCCGGCCGCCAGGGCCGTCTTCTCGATCCCGCTCCGGGGGAAGGGCAGGAGGATGTTGGAGCACATATAGTCCGTCCCCAGCCGGCGGTTGAACCGGATGTTCTCGAAGGCCTCCTCCACCGTCTCGAAGGGGAGTCCGAAGATGTTGGTGGTCTGGAGCTTCATCCCGTGCTTCTTCACCAGCCGGGCGCACTCGATCATCTGTTCGTTCGTCACCCGCTTGTTAAGGACCTCGAACCGCTTCTTCTCGCCGGCCGTCTCCACCCCGAAGGTTACCGTGTGGCAGCCGGTCTCCTGGAGCAGGGCGGCCACCTCCTCGGTCATCGTCGGGGCGGTCACCGCGCAGAAGAAAGGCAGCCCGATCTCCTCGCGGTAGCGGCGGGAGAACTCCCGGAGCCATTCGAGGTCGAGAACGAAGACATCGTCGAGGAAACATACCGACTCCATCCCGTACCTCTCCTTCACCCCCCGGATCTCCCGGATCACCTTCTGAGGCGATTTCCTCCGGACGTACTTCGCCTTACCCCGGTAGAGTTCCTGGTAAACCTGGTGGCAGCAGAAGGAGCAGGAGTAGGGGCAGCCCCGGGAGGCGATGAATTGCTTGAGCTTCTCGTCCCGCAGCGCGGGGTACTTCCGGTAGTAGATCCCCCGGTCCTCGTCGGGAAGGGCGTCGAGGTCGGGGACCAGGCTGGACCGGTCGGACTTGATGATCTTCCCGTCCCGCTTGACCCGGAACCCGTCCACTGCCTCCGGCCGGCCGGTCTCTGCCAAGCGCTGGAGGAAGGCGGGGAACGAGTACTCCCCCTCCCCCACGCAGACCGCGTCCACCGCCGGGTGCTCGACCATCTCCGGGCAGGAGGTGGCGTGGATGTAACCGGCGACCACGGTCAGGGAGGGGAGCCTCCGCTTGATCTCCGCCGCGGATTCCGTCATCCAGCGGTACTCGGTGGACATCACCGGCAGGGCCAGCACGTCGGGCCGATAACTCACCACCGCCGACACCGGGTCATCCTCCAGGTCCCCGACGAAGACCTCCCGCTTGTACTCTTCCGGGAGGCAGGCGCTGATCGACATCACCCCGAAGTAGGGAAACGGGTATTTCTGGAGAAAGGCGATCTTCATTCTCTTTGCTGAGCCAGTCCGGATTTTACCCGCCTTTGCGGGAGAATCACCGGCGCGATCGCTTATTCTACGAGATGAAGGACCTTCGTCAATACGGGAAAAGCTTGAAAGATGCTTGCGCCGATCAAGAGGAACAGAGCAAGGGCGGCCCCCGACAGCGGGGGGCCGCCCCGGCCCGGCTGGCAGAATCCTATGGCCTACCTTGTCACCGGAAGATCGGTCCCCGACCCGAAGTAAACCCGGGTCAGCCCCTTCACTGCCCAGAGACCCGTCGAACCCCGGAAGATCCCGGGGTAATCGGTCCCGTCTCCCTGGTATACCCCCGGCATCGGGTCGTCGGAAGAACCTCCGAAGTAAAGCCTGGTTACCGCCCGGACCGCCCAGAGGCCGGAAGCCGGGCGGAAGATCGCCGGGCTCCAGATGCCGGCCCCGCCGTAGGCACCGGGCACGGGATTATCCTGTTCGGAACCGAAGTAGGCCCGGGTCAGCCCCCGAACCGCCCAGAGCCCCGAGGCGGGACGGAAGATGCCGATCGCTTTTTCCCCGTCCTGGCTGTAGTACCCGGGAACGGGGATATCGGCGCCGCCGCCAAAATACGTCCGGGTCACCCCCCGGACCGCCCAGAGGCCGGAACTTTCCCGGTAAACGCCGACATCGGCGGTCCCGTCGGCGTTGTAGTCGCCGGGGATCGGGATATCTCCGGCAGTACCGAAATACACCCGGAGCCCCTCCTTCAACGCCCAGAGCCCGGAACTTTCCCGGAAGACGGCGATATCGGTGAAACCGTCGCCGGTATAGTCCCCGGGAACCGGGATGTCATTGACGCCGCCGAAATAAGCCCGGGTGATCCCCCTCACCGCCCAGAGACCGGAAGATGGCCGGAAGACGGCGATGTCGCTGGTCCCGTCCCCGTTGTAGTCATAGATCCAGGGGGCGGCCGGGGTGGCCGGCGGAACCGGGGTCGGGGTCTTCACCGGCGGAACCGGGGTCGGAGTCTTCACCGGCGGAACCGGGGTCGGAGTCGTCGGCAACGGCGCGGTCGGGGTCGGGGTGGGTTCTCCGGGGGTCGGGGTGTAGAAACACTTGACCAGGACGTCGTCGAGGGCCAGGTCGCCGGAGCTCTTCTGGTAGGTGAACCTGACCTTGGTGGTGGTGGGTTCCAAGGAAATTCCGGTATAGAGTCTCCCGCCGGCGGGGATGGGCCGGATGGTGACCACTTCCTTCCAGCCGGCGTAGTACTCCTCCTCGATCAGGAGGCTGCTGGTGGCGTCGACCCCCTGCCCCTTGACCCAGAACTGCAGCCACTCACCGGGGTTGTTGAAGACCGGGGAGCTGATCTCGTCGCCGTTGGTATCGAACTTCAGCGAGGGCGGAAGATAACCGTAATCCCCGGCGGTGGTGTAAACATCCCCCGCCCCGACCCCGGAGAAGGTCCAGCCGGCGGGAACGGGATAGTCGGGGGCGGTGAAACCGTTGAACCCCTCGTCAACCCGGGTGCAGATCACCGCGGTGGGAACGGGGACCGGGGTCGGGTCGGCGTCAATCACCAACCGGGCGACCTTGGTCTTGTCCCCGGACCAGCCCCAGATCCTCCTCCGGTGGTCGACCGCCGGCTCGTTGGCGGCGACTATTATTGTGACCGAATTGCCTTCTTCCCAACCGGGCCGGTCCACGATCGCCTGGATCACGCTGCTGATGTCCGGCGACGTCAGCTCATCGTTGGTGGCGGCGGGCGGCACCGTCCAGTCCACCCGGGCGGTGGTCAGCGGCCGGTACAATGGTCCCTCGGATTGGAAGAAGAAGACCGGGGAGTCGTCCGCATCGTGAGCGGCCACCTGGACCACCGGCTCGGCGGTGTTCATAGACGTATACTGGGTGAGGACTAAACGGGCGTCCCGGATAACCCGGCCGGGCGGAACCTGGATATCGTTGAAGCGGAAACCTCCGTCGTAACCATCGCTGACCGTATGGCGGCCGATATGCAGGTACCCGTACTTTGCATAGGGGTCGTAATACGAAATGTGCTGCTGGGCGTCGTCCCTCCAGGTGGTGACGATGTAGGTACCGGGAGGGGGAGTGGGCGTGAGAACCGGCGTCGGGGGGAGGACCCCGGCGGGGTCCACGGAGACGAAGTCGGAGGGGTACCGTCCGCTCCCGCAGTATTTTCCCCACCACTCGAGGTAGAACTTCGAGAAAGTATCGCCCACCCCTTCCAGGTTGGGGCTGTTGTGCCGGGCGATCGAGAGCTTCTTGGTCACCCCGCAGATGGTCAGGTCCTCGACGTACTCCTCCCAGAGAAAGGGAAAGTTGGATGTATTGAGCAGGTCGGAGTCCCCGTAAAGAGGACGGCCGGCGCAGACGGTCAGCCTCACGTCCTTCGGGCCGCAGTCGTAGTCGGGGTCCGCCCCGCCCCCCGCCACCATCAGAAGGTCGTCGTAGGGGTTGCCGGTGACGTTGTCGATGACCATCAGGTTGGCCATCTTCCCCTCTTCGACCGTCCCCATATCGTGGATCCGCCCGAAGGACTTCGCCGGGTTGCGGGTCACCATATCGATGAACTCCAGGGTCCCGATCGACCAACCGCTCTGGTCGCTGAAGTACTTGCAGTAGTTCAGCTCGGCCAGCAGGTTGGGCTTGCCCCAGGCGGTGGCGTCGGACCCGATGGTGACGTTCGCCCCGTAGGCGAGGGCCGAGGGGATGTCGGCGGTCTGGCCGTAGTAGAGGATATTGCAGTAGCAGACCCAGGAGAGGTGGGTCTGGCGGCCGTCCGGGTGGGCCGACCAGTTGGCGAAGTCCGCTCCCCGGAGGCTGTTGCCGTGGATGATGACGTCGCGGCCGTCGAAGGCGGACCACGAGGCCCACGCGGGCCACTCGTGCCACTCGCATCCGTCGCTGGCCTCGGTGCGGGACTGGGCCAGGTGGATGAAGTAGCGGTCGAGGGTCCCCTTCTCCGCTTCCTGGTGGCGGGCCGCCCAGAAGGCCGGGCCCTGGGAGTAGGCGAAGACGACGTCGACCGACCGGCCGGGGAAGCGCTGGCCGTCGATGATCCCCACCCCGAGCTTGGTCAGCTTGTCGTTCCAGTGGCTGGTCGACTTGCCCTGGCCCTGGGTGACCACGGTGCCGCTGGAGGCCATCCGGACCTCGCCGATCTTGGCGATCGCGTAGGCGTCGGTCAGGCTGGAGGTGATCTCCCCCTCGGCCTGGAACTGGAAGTCATCGTACATCTGGGCGGTGTACGGATCGGCGATGCTCCCGGCCCAGTCGGCCAGGCAGCAGAATTGCCCCATCCGGGGGAAGGGGATCGGCGCCCAGATCCCCTTGCTCGGGTGGTCGTGGTTGTTGATCAGGGCGGGGAAGATCAGCCCCCCGGTGTCGATCACATCCACCCCGGCGGGGCGGGCGGCGCCCACCTCCTCGATCAGGTCGCCCCGGACCGTGACGTAGTAGCCGTCGTGGACACTGCGGGCGTCGTCCATCGTGACCACCGTGCCGTAGAGGGAATAGTGGGGAAGGATGTCCGCGGCCGCGATGAGGTCGGCGGTGTACCGGGGCTGGAGCCACTGGTTGGGCGACTTGGAAGTGTCCCTCTCCACGATCCCGGTGACGGAGTCGAACCCGTCGCCGTTATGGGGGAAGTAGTTGTAGTCCAACTCGTCGTCGATGGTGACAGTGCCGTCAACGTTGTTCACCTGCCAGCGGCCGCTCCCGGTGTTCTCGTTGCTCACCGTTACGCCCTCGATCTTCACCAGGCAACCCTCGTATTGTTCCTCGGCCACCTGCGCGGCGGTGATCGTCACCGCGGCGTACGGGGTGTTCCCGGAGGAGTCGACGGTGAAGGCGGTCGGGTCTGCGATCCTGGTCTGGCCGTTGGAGACCGCCACCGTCCCGGTCAGGGTAACCTGGTCGCCGATCCGCGGACCCCACTCGGAGGCGTAAACGCAGATCCCGTTGGTGGCCCCGGAAGCGTCGGCCAGGAAGAAGGTCATATGCCACCGGGCAGGAGTGCCGTAGTCATAGGGGGGGTAGACCAGGTTGACGATCCCGCTCACGGTCACTTCGCTGCCGACCGCGAAGGCTCCGGTCTGGATGTCGGAGATGGGCGATACCTGGGCGGAGGCGGAGGCGGAGAAGAACGCCAGCGCCACAATGATGAGGCTGAAGACCAGAGTTTTGTTCACGGCTGCTCCCGGATAGGGGTTGGGGTTGGCAAGATCAGAACAGCATACCACCAATCGGAGAGTTTGGGGGATTATTTATTATTATCTCGGCCGCTCGAACGGTTATACTTCTCTTCACTACAGTTCACTTCGTGATCCGGGAAACAGTGTAGAGTTTCAGAAATAACGTCAGCAAACCGTCATTGCGAGCGATAGCGAAGCAATCTCAATCCACTGCAAGGATGGAGATTGCTTCGTCGCTTGGTTCCTCGCAATGACAGTGAACATACTTTCATATTTCTGAAAGATTATATTGGTTCTTGCTTCCACCTCCCCGGGACGGAGAGAAACGGCCAGGCGCAGAACCCGGCTATGAAGAAAGCAGATTACCGCGACCTCTACTTTTTGCTTCCCCTGGCGGCCGCCGTCCTGGTCGCCTTCCTCCGTTTCCCCCTGCTCCAGGTGGACGACAACCTGAGCGTGATCCGCCACATCGCGGAGACCGGGCGATGGCCGGAGGTGACCGGAGCCCGTTTCGCCGGGGTGGGACTCCGGCAGGCGGGGCACGCGATGCTTCACCACACGCTGGCGGCGGGGATCTGGCGCGCGCTCGAGGTTGCCGGGGCTTCCCTCCGGACAACGGCCCGGGGGGCGCAGGCCCTCTCAGCGGCCTGGGCCCTGGGGACGGCGGCGCTGATCTGGTGCCTCCTCAACCGGCTGGGACTGGAACGCGCACCCCGCCGGTTGGCCCTGTTCTCCCTGGGCACTTTCGCCGGCTGGATCTGGACGGGGGCGGCCGTCGGCAATGATATGGCCCTGGCTTTCTGGTCCACCGTGGCTCTGGCGGCCGGGACGGCCGTGATCTCCAGTCCCCCGCCGTTGCGCTGGAAGCCGGTTCTGTTCTTGTGCCTGGGGGTCGGGCTGGCGGCGGCTTCCAAGGACCTCTCGCTCCTGATCCTCCCCGGCGCCCTGGCCGCGGTGCTGGCCAGGAAGATCTTCTACCGGGAATCGCTGGCCCGTCTGGCGGCCAAGGCCCTGGCGGTGGCGGCGGCCTGGGGGCTGCTCACGTCGGTCAACGCCTACCGCCACTGGCAGGGTACCGGGACCCTGTTTCACTACCAGGACCTCCGGATCTCCCAAGGACTCGACGTCTCCCTCCCGGTGCCCCGGGTCCGCGAGAAGAGCTTCTTCTCCTTCCGCTTCGACCGGCTGCTCCGCCGGCCCTACGCGTTGAAGGAGAAGGAACGGGTCTTTCTCAGCCCCGAGGATTACCTGGCGGGGGACGATTACGCCTCCGACTGGGACTACAACCCGGATTCGGTCTGGACGGACCTCTATGCCACCTGGTGGAGCCTGCCGGACCATATCCCCCAGAAGCCGGATCCCGCCGCCGCCCGCCTGCTCTATATCGCCGCCCTGCCGGTCTCCCTGCTCGGGCTGCTGGGGGCGGTGCTCGCTTTGGCCCACCTGGGCCGCCCCCTGTATTGGCCGACGGTCTGCTGGGCCCTGGGTGCGGTGGCGCTGCTCCTGGGGGTATCCTACCTGGTGGAGGTGCCTTTCTCCCACGCCCGGCTCTTCAGCTTCGCCGTCGGGAGCGGCGTGGTCTTCCTCGCCCTCGGTTTCCGAACCCTGCTGCGCTGGAAACCCGCCCTGGAACCCTGGCTCTGGGTTTACCTCTCCGCCCTGACCGCGGTCTTCTGGTACCTGCTGCTGGCCGGACCGTTTTACTCCTTCTGGCCGGTCTGGCCCCGCCTGACTCCGGCCTGAAAATCGAAGGATCAGACTGCACACTAAGTGCTGAATTTGATGTGGCACCCCTTTGGGGTGCCGGTTGGATTAGCCGATCATCCATCCCAGCGATGCTCGCTGGGCTGTGATGTATCACCCCTTTGGGGTGATAGATAAAGAACGCCAAAAGCGTCCCACATCACAGCCCGGGGCGCAGCCCCGGGATACCCGACCGGCAACTCCCACCCCCTCCCCGGCACCCCAACGGGGTGCCACATCACAGCCCGGGGCGCAGCCCCGGGATACCCGCCGGCAACTCCCACCCCCTCCCCGGCACCCCAACGGGGTGCCACATCAAAGCCCGGGGTCCCACCCCGGGGCGACCGCCATCCTAGTCTACCCCTCCCGGCACCCCAAAGGGGTGCCACATCATATCCCGGGGCCGACCCCCGGTTCCCCGCGACAACTCAATCCCCCAGATCTATAACCCTGGTCCCGTATAGTTCCTCGAGGTGCCGGTTCTCCGACTCCAGGAGCCAGAGGTTGACCAGGCGGACAGATTCGGCGGGTTTTCCTTCGTCGTCGAAAAACTCCAGGCAGTAGTACCGGAAGGGCCGGTCCCCGGGTACGGGCCAGCGGTAAGAGCGACCGGGCCGGTGATCGACCCGGTCGCCCCCCATCCGACCCAGCACCTCCCACTCCCGGCCGTCCGAACTCGCCGAGATCACCGCCTGCCGGAGGAAGAGGGCCGGCCGCACGGTTATGTTGTCACCCGGCGGGGCGGCGAGGAGAGCCCGGGGGACGCGACGGTTGCCTTCCCCGAAGTCGAGGACCATCCAGGTTGCCCCTCCTGCGCGGTCGGGCCGTATCTCCACGTCGAAACTCGCCCGCCGCCAGTAATCGAAATTTATCTGCTCTTTCGGAAACGGCCGCGGCCGCGGCTCCGGTCCCCCGGAGAGTCGGATCCCGGGTCTCTCGGAGGCGATCAGGTTGGGGGACAGGCCGGGAGGAGGAGCAAAGGTCAAAACCTCGAAATCGCCGCCCGCGATCTCGAAGACGGTTACGGCCCCGGGGAAATTCCGCCGGGCCCAGTCTATCCCCTCCCGGAAATCCTCCGCGATCGGAGTGCAGTGGATGAATGTCAGGGGCTTCCCGGTCAGGATCGAGGCCGCCATATACCGGGTCAGCATCTCCGAAAGCGATGGGGCGATCCCCTCCGGCCCGGTGAGATTTACGGACCGGACGATCTGCTCCTCCTGCAGCCGGTTGACCAGATACCGGTTCCCGGTCACGTAGGGATGGCAGTAGTACGGGAAGGTCACCATATGGTTTCGCTCCAGGCGGGCGGCGAGAAAATCCCCGATCTCCGAGAGGGTCTCCGCCGAGACCGCGCGCGGAGGGGGGGATATCTCCAGGAGGAAGTGCCTGACCTCGCCCAGACCGGCCGCCAGCAGATAACCGCCGATCAGAACCGGGGCCAGCACCCCCCGGGTTCTGCCGGCTGAAAAGCGAGCCAGCCAGGAGTAGGCGGCGGTAACGCCGATCCCGACCAGGAGGGCCAGCGGGTAGAGGATATCGACTATTCGGCGCGGCCATATCCCGTGCGAGGCCATCCGGGATAAAATCAATGTGCCCAGCATCATCAGCACGATCACGTCGCCGCGGCGACGGCGGAACAGGCACACGGCCAGACCGATAACCCAGAATGGTATGTAAGCGGAGTGGTAAAGGCGCGAGTATTCCGCCCCGGGCGTCCACTGGGTGGTAAAGACGACTCTCTTCAGGTTGAAGAGGTACCCGAGGACAACCGGGATATGCTCCCGCAGATGCTTGACCAGCTGGGAGGCGATGAAGGGCCTGGTCTCGTCGCCGATGTACTCGTCCCACCGGCCGAACTGGAATATTCTCAGGATCAGGCCCGGCCCCCCCCTCTGGAGCAGTCCGACCCCGACCACCAGTACCAGGAAGACCCCGGTGAAGAGCAGCAACCTTCTCCAGCGGTCCCGGCCCGAAGTGAGGTAAATCAGCCCGATCAGCGGGATCGCCGTTATCCGCATCGGGGCGTAGACGTGCAGCAGCAGGTAGCTCGACGCCGCCGAGAGCGACACCCACAACCAGCGCCCTCCCCTGACCTCGGCGGTGACGGCGAAAAAGACCGCCAGGAGGGCGGCCGCGTGGGAGAAAGAAACGTAGCCGAAAGCCCGGGCGGTCTCGACATAGGCGGAGCCGGTGACCAGGAAGAATAGGGCGGCAATTGCCGCCAAGCGCGAGGTCAGCATCCGGGCAATCAGGTAAATTAAGACCAGGCCGGCCGAGGCGGAAATGATCGAGGTCAGCCGGCTGGCCGCCAGACGGTCGGGAACGAGAGAATGGACCGTCCTGAGCAGGAGCATATAGGGAATCGACTGCCAGGGGTAAGCCACCACGGCATCGGGCAGCGGCGAGCGCAGATCGACGGAGTCGAACCGGAAAAACGTCCAGACCGCCTTGGTCTCCGTGCTGAAGAGGATCTTCTTGGCGGGGGTCCGGTCGGCCGCCAGGGCCAGGACGACGAAGAGGAGGATCAGCAGGACCGGAAGCAGCCGTTCAAGTTTGGAGAAAACCTTTTTCACCCGCCCGCTTTGCGATGATTATTCGCCGGCCGACCGCAGAAGAGTCCGGACGGCCGTCCGGTGCGGCCCGGACAGAGAGGCCCAGTCGGACGCGTCCAGGCCCTCATTATCCCGGGCCGAAACATCCGCGCCGGCAACCAGAAGCAATTTGATTATCTCCAGGCGTCCGTAGGAAGCGGCATACATCAGCGCGGTCACGCCTTTCCAGTTGGCGGTGTTAACGTCCGCTCCCCCGGCCAGGAGAACCCTGACGCATTCCAGGCAGCCGCGTTTCACCGCCAGCATCAGGGCAGTCTCGCCCCAGTAGTGGTTGTCCGCGGCATCCGGATCGGCCCCGGCTTTGATCAGGGCGGCCGCGGTTTCCGGATGGCCGTAGTATGATGCCGCCATCAGGGCGGTGAAACCGGAATAGTCCTCGGTCCGGGAGGCGACGTCTGCATCAGCGCCGGCCGCCAGCAGCAGATTGACAATTCCAAGGTTCCCCCGGGCAGCGGCGACCATCAGGGGAGTCCAGCCATTCTGATTTCTGGCGTTGACATCGGACCCACCGAGGATGGAGCGGGAAACTTCTTCCGTCCGGCCGGCGGCAGCCGCCTGGAACAGATCTCCGGCCTTGACCGCCCGCATCGAACAGGTCGTCAGCCCGGCGGTCAGAAACAAGATCACCATCGTTTTCATCGGAACAAAGCCAGATCGGCGAAGGACAGAAATACCGCCTGGGGTCCGCTGTGGCCGTCCAGGATCACCAGGCGCCAGAAGCGGAATGGACGAAGGTTATCAAAATCGCAGCGATACCAACCCGGGCTATCCGGAGGGATGCTCTGGACCGCCCGGGATACCGTCTGCCAGTTGAGACCGTCAGTCGAAGCCTGTATTTGGACATTGCGGAAAAACTGATCGCCGTAGACGAGGCCGGACTTGTCCTGGCGCGGACGGGCGGCCAGGGAGGTCACCGCCACCTCGCCTCCTTCTCCGAAGTCCGCCTCCACTCCGGCGGGGGATCCCGCCTGGGATTCGTCGATGTGCCAGAAGGCGTAGGGATCGTTGTCGATCAGCCTGTCCACCCGTTCACTCTCCAGGTTATGGGAACTGGCGATCAGCTGAACCCCGTCCCGCAAGAGCAGGTTATCCTCCCAGGGGATCTTCTCCAACGGTTGAAACCGGGCCGTGGGCACTTGCCTCCCGCAACCGCCGGAACCGGCCAGGACAATTAGGGATAACCCGACTGAACCCAATGAATGGAAAAGACTTTTCATCATTGAATTCCTCCCTTGCATTGTTCTCTCCCAGCCGCGGGTATGGTAGCACAGGCATTCCTGCCTGTGTACCCGCCTGCACAGACAGGAATGTCTGTGCTACTTTGCCGGATCGATTAGACGGGAGGAAGATTTTATCCGACGGAACTGGATCAGGCAGTACGCTCCCAGAATGATTATCAGGCCGCTGGAGACCAGGGCCGGGATGAGGAAAGCTGGGTGGCGGGAATGGAAGTAAAACCTCACCTCGTGTTCCCCCGGCGCCAGTTCCACCGCCTGCAGGATGTGGTAGGCCCGGCGGAGGGGCCGGGCCCGGCCGT
>JAXGWO010000020.1:0-56857 GCA_040773245.1 PVC group bacterium | reverse complement strand
TAACCGGCAGAATACGCTTCAAGCTCATCAGGCGGTTGCTCCCGGAGAGGGAGGACGGGCAGCTGATTATCTTCAATTCGTCCGAGATTAATTCACAAATCCGCCCCGGTTTCAAGACCGATTTTCGGTTCCCGGAGGGGGAACCTTCAGACGCTGAAGCGGATCTCGATCACGCTGCCTTCCGGGACGGGATAGTCGCGTTCCACCAGCCGGACCAGATCTTTCGCCCGGGCGTCGGCCATACTGTGAACGGTCAGCATCTCTCTCCATCCGACCACCTCCGCCCGGATGAAACCCCGGGCCAGGTCGGAATGGATCTTCCCGGCGCATTCGACGGCGGGGGCGTTCTTCCCCGCCAGCCAGGCGTGGACTTCCTCTTTCCCCGCCGTGTAGAAGAACATCATCCCGGCCCGGTCCATCGCCTCCCGGCAGACCCGGGCGGGGTCCGGAGCCGAATCGGCGCAGATCACGACGGGGGTGAAACTGTCCAGGCCCAGCGCCCGGACCGCCGCCCGCTCGGTCCCGTCGAGGACCAGATCGCAGACCGGCTGCTCGGCTTCCAGCTGCGCCCGGCATTTCTCCAGGACCGCTCTCTCTTCCCCGCCGGGAGCCCGTTCGAGTCGCCGTTCGATCTTCTCCAGGTCGGGGATGAGCAGGTCGAGGAGCGAATCGGCGGCGATCGCGACGGCCGCGGCCCCCGCGTAACTGTCGGGGAGAAGTTCAAAATAGTAGGGCGAGACCTTGGCCGGATGGAACTTCTCGACCAAGGCGGTGAAGATCTCGTCGCGGTGCTTGATCTTGCCCGGGGGCAGATCGAGGCCGGTATAGGCTATCTTCATTATTTATCGTTTCTCCGGGTTTGATCCGGCGGGGAGAGGGCCGATGGATCCGGGAGGACGCCTACGATGCCCGGAGCGGGCCCGGAGGTCAAGCTCCAAGATTGATCATCTTTTTTCTTCCCATCCGGGAGTTTCCGGCTAAGATGTCCGGCTTGCTCTGGCGGCGGGACACGCGCCCAACGCAACCGTCCGGTACAATCAATGCGGGAAGACGATATCCACAACCAGGTGCTGCTCTCCAGCGGCTCGCTCAACAACTACGGGTTGGACCGGGTCTTCGAGATCGCGGCCGGGTGCGGTTTCGACGGGGTGGAACTGATCGTCGACGAACGGACGGACTCCGTCCACGGTCGTTACCTGCGCGCACTCTCCGACCGGTATTCCCTCCCCATCCCGGTGGTCCACGCCCCCTTCGTTTTCCTCAACCCCCCCGGCTGGGAGAAGGACGAACTCTTCCGCCTGATCCGTTCGCTCCGGCTGGCCGAGGAGATCGGGGCGCGGGCGGTGGTCCTCCACACCCCTTTTTACACCGACCGGGTCTTCCGCCGCTGGCTGGAGAAGGACCTGGCGGGGTTCCAGAAGAAGAACACGGTCACCATCCTGATCGAGAATATGCCCTGTTACCGGAAGGTGGGCGGACGCCTGGCGAGATGGTTATCGATCCCCGACCTGGCGGAGCGGAACCTGAGGGGGTTCTGGAAGCTGGTCCCGGGATTCCTGCTTCCGGCCTGTTTCCCCCTGAGCCGGCTCGACCGGATGGAACAGTTCCCCCATATCATCCTCGATACCACCCACCTGGGCACCGGAGGGATCGACCCGGTGGCCGCCTTCGACCGGCTGCGCTGGAAGATCCGCCACATCCACCTCTCCAACTACGACGGCCGCGAACACCTGGAAATGCGGACCGGGATCCTCGACCTGGCGGGGTTCCTCCGCCACACCACCCGGTCCGGCTACCAGGGCGGCTACTGCCTGGAGATAATGCCCGACTACTTTCCCTCCGCTGACGAGGAGAAGACGCGCCGGCTCCTGGCCGACAACCTGGCCTTAATCCGGACCGCCCTCGCGCCGGAACCTCAGGATCCGTCCAGGGCGGCCCGCAGCCGGGCGGTCAGGTAGCCGGCCACGATCTTCTGGACCTTGAGCAGGAGGCGGGGGTTGATCTGCTTCAGGTCTTCGAGGACCGGGTAATCCCAGCGGCGGAGCGATACCTTCCCCCGGGCGTAGCCGCCGATCGGGGACCGGGCCGGGCCGACGATCTCGCACGAGTCGGCCAGAAAGTCCCCCTGGCCCAGGCGGGCGACCTCTTGGCCGGACCGGCTGATGGACACCGTCCCCTCCAGGACCAGGTAGAGGGACTGCTGCCGTTCGCCCTCCCGGACGATGCCGCCGCCGTCGCGCTCCTCCCGCCGCCCGGTCCGCCAGAAGTAGAGAAACTCCCTCCTGGTCATCAGCCGGAAGGATTTGCGGTAAATTTCCTCCAGCTGGTCGGAGAGCTCGATCGGACGCCGCTGACGCAGTATCCTGACCACCTGGTAGCCGTTGATCAGGATAAAACCGGCGTTCCAGGCGGTCATCGAGAAATTATCCGCCCGCAGGGCGTAGACGACGAAAGCCGCCTGGGAGAGGACCAGGGCCAGCCGGAGCTAGAAGACCTCCCGGATCAGAAAGGCGGCCAACGCCAGGAGGTAGGCCAGGTTCAAGAAAATGTCGTTCAAATTCGATCCTCTCCGCCGTAAGGTCCCCTTAGGTCCCCGATTTAGCTCTCGACAGCTTAACGCCGCAAATTATAATAGATTTCCGGTAAAAAACCCACCCTCGGAGTTGCCCCCAACCGCACATCGGTTCTGATCTCGGCTCCCGACCGGGTTTATTCCCCAATATTATGAAAGTTAGCTGGCATTCACTTTCCGCAGAAGAGGCTCTCTCCCGTCTGGACTCCCGTCCCGAGGGATTGAGCGGGGAGGAAGCCGCCCGAAGGCTTCAGGAGCACGGCCCCAACCGGCTCCCCGAAGAAAAACCGCTCCACCCCCTGCTTCGTTTTCTCCGCCAGTTCCACAACGTCCTGATCTACGTCCTGCTGGCGGCGGCGGTCATCACCGCCCTGATGGGCCACTGGCTCGACACCGCGGTAATCGCCGGGGTGGCGGTCCTCAACGCCCTGATCGGCTTCATCCAGGAAGGCAAGGCGGAAGCCGCCCTGGCCGCGATCCGGAAGATGCTCTCGGTCTCCGCGGTCGTGATCCGCCAAGGCGAAAAACTCCAGATCCCGGCCGAGGAACTGGTCCCGGGGGATATCGTGCTCCTGGCTTCCGGCAACCGGGTCCCGGCCGATCTGCGGCTGCTGGAAACCCGCAACCTGCTGATCGACGAGTCATCCCTGACCGGGGAATCCCACCCGGCCGCCAAGGGCACCGCGAAGACCGAACCCGGCACGCCGCTCGGCGACCGGACGGGAATGACCTTCTCCGGGACCCTGGTCGCCTCCGGCCGGGGGAAGGGGATGGTGGTGGCGACGGGAGCGGAGACGGAACTGGGCCGGGTCAACCGCCTGGTCTCGGAGGTGGAGAAGACCGCCACCCCGCTGCTGAAACAGATCGGCCGGTTCGGACGCCTCCTGACCGGGATCATCCTCTCCGCCGGGGCGGCGATCTTCCTCTTCGGGATCCTGGTCCGGGGCCAGGGAGGGGAGGAGGCCTTCCTGATAATGGTGGCGGTGGCGGTGGCCGCCATCCCCGAGGGACTCCCGGCGATCATCTCGGTCACCCTCGCCCTCGGCGTCCAGCGGATGGCGAAACGGAAGGCCATCATCCGGCGGCTCCCCGCGGTCGAGACCCTGGGCTCGGTGACCGTGATCTGTTCCGACAAGACCGGCACCCTGACTATGAACGAGATGTCGGTCCGGGAGCTGTTCATCCGGGACGGGGAAGTCGGGGTCTCCGGCCGGGGCTACCGCCCGGAGGGAGAGATGGCCCTCGACGGGAATAAGATCGCGGGCGGGGATAACCGGACGGTGGCCGGGATCCTGGAGTGCTCCGCGATCTGTAACGACAGCCGGTTGCGGGAATCCGGGGGCGCCTGGAGGATCGAGGGAGGACCGACCGAGGGGGCGCTCCTGGTCCTGGCGGCCAAGGGGGGCGTCGATCTCGACCTCCTCGCCGAAGAGAAACCCCGGCTCGACCTGGTCCCCTTCGAGTCCGAGAACAAGTATATGGCCACCCTCAACCGGGACGGGGAAGGGACCGTGATCTGGATGAAGGGGGCCCCGGAGCGGGTCCTCGACCGCTGCCGTTCCCAGCGGGCCGGGGACAAGGAGGAAGAGCTGGACACCGCCTTCTGGAAAGAGAAGATTGAGTACGCCGCCGGGAAGGGACGAAGGGTCCTGGCCCTGGCGATGAAGAAAACCGGGGGGGATAAGGAGAAACTGGAGGAGGGGGACCTCGAAGGCCTGACCCTTCTCGGACTGGCCGGGATCGTCGATCCGCCCCGCCCGGAGACGGCGGCCGCGGTCGCCGAGTGCCACTCCGCCGGCATCACCGTAAAGATGATCACCGGCGACCACGCCGCCACCGCCCTGGCGATCGCGAAAGAGATCGGGATTGAAGGCGAGGAGGCGATCACCGGGCGGCAACTGGAGAAGATGAGCGACGGGGAACTGGCAAGGCGGGTCGGCGAGGTCAACGTCTTCGCCCGGGTCAGCCCCGAGGACAAGCTGCGGCTGGTCCGGGCGCTCAAGGAACGCGGCCAGGTGACGGCGATGACCGGCGACGGGGTCAACGACGCCCCGGCCCTGAAACAGGCCGACATCGGGATCTCGATGGGGATCAAGGGGACGGAGGCCGCCAAGGAAGCCGCCGAGATGGTCCTGGCCGACGACAACTTCGCCTCGATCGTCCACGCCGTCGAGGAGGGCCGGACTGTCTACGACAACATCCGCAAGTCCCTGGTCTTCCTCCTCCCCACCAACGGCGGGGAGGCCCTGGTGATCATCGCCGCCCTGCTCCTGGGGAGGACACTGCCAATCACCCCGCTCCAAATCCTCTGGGTGAATATGATCACCGCGGTGACGCTGGCGATGGCGATGGCCTTCGAGCCGCCGGAGGCGGACCTGATGGACCGCCCCCCCCGCGCGGCCGGGGAGCCCCTACTGCCCTTCCGCCTGATCGCCCGCGCCGCCTGGGGGAGCCTCCTCCTGGCCGGGGGGGCGTTCCCGCTCTTCCTCTGGGCCCGGGATGCGGGGGCCTCTCTGGAGACGGCCCGGACCCTGGCCGTCAACGCCCTGATCGCCGGCGAGGTCTTCTACCTCTTCAACAGCCGGCGGATCGACAGCCACTCCTTCAGCCTCCGCCTGGTCTTCTCCAACCCGGCGGCCTGGATCGCCATCGGGGCGATGGCCGCCTGCCAGGCGGCCTTCACCTACCTCCCCCTCTTCAACAAGCTCTTCGGCACCACCCCCCTGGCCCCGGGGAAGTGGCTGCCGGTCCTCGCGGTGGGCGCGGCGGTCTTCCTCCTGGTGGAAGCCGAGAAGTTCGTCTCCAACCGCCTCCGCGGAGCATCCTGATCCCGGCCGGCGGTTGTTACCCTCGGCCGGCCAGGGCCCGGGCAAACCCGGCGAAGAGGGCGGCGGCGCCGCGGCGGAGGTTGCGGAGGCTATAGCCCCCCTCCTGGACCACCAGGACCGGAACCTTCAGGCCCCCTAGCCGACGGCCAATCTTCTCCAGGGTCCCCGCCGTGAGCAGGAAGGTGGCGGTCGGGTCGCCCCGGAGGGTGTCGAGGCCGAGGGAGAGGACCAGGAAGGCGGGGCGGAAACGCTCGATTCTCATCGCCGCCCGCCCGAAAGCCCCCAGGTAAGCCTGTTCGTCGGCGCGGGCCGGCAGCGGATAGTTCCGGTTGAATCCCCGGCCCTCCCCCTCCCCCCACTCGTCGGCGAAGCCGCTGAAGTGGGGATAGGCGATCGCCGGGTGGCCGTGGATCGAAAGGGTGAGGACATCGGGGCGGCGATAGAAGATCTCCTGGGTCCCGTTGCCGTGGTGGTAGTCAAGGTCGAGGACGGCCACCTTCCCCCACTTGCTCAGCCCCTGGGCGGCGATGGCGGCGTTGTTGAAGTAACAGAACCCCCCGAAGGTCCTCACCCCGGCGTGGTGGCCGGGGGGGCGGCAGATGGCGTAGACCACCCGCCGGCCGGCCAGGATCTCGTCCATCGCGGTGAGGGCCACGTCCACCGCCGCCCGGGCCGCCCGGTAGGCGTTTCCGTCCAGCGGGGTGAAGGTATCCACGCAGTAGTACCCCGCCCGGACCGCCAGTTCCTTCGGCCGCCGCTCGGGGCGGCGGATCGGGAAGACATAGGGGTAGACCGGCTGGGGGCCGGTGATGGTCCGGCAGACGGCCTTGAGGTAGTTGACGAAGTCGCGGTCGTGGACCTCCCGGATCGCCCCCTCCCCATACCTCCGGGGCTTCACCTCGGCGAAGAGGTTGAGCGGTTCGATCCCCTCGAGGATCGCCCCCACCCGGGCCGGGCGCTCCACGTAGCCCCGCTGGTGGACCAGGTGGACGGAGTGGGCCGCGCTGCTCACCCGGGCGAAGGGCTTCTCCAGCCGGCCGGGCTCGGCCGGGCGGGGCAGGACCTCGGTTTTGACGTAGCGGGGCAGACGGAAGCGGACCGGGTCTTCGCCGAAGGAGTTGACGACCCGCTCTATGTATTCATCCGTCACCGACTTGCCGTGTTTGCGGCGGATGATCAGGCGGACCGCGGCCCGGGCCTCGGCCCGGCCCAGCGGCTCCTTCCGCCCCAACCCGTCGAAGAGGAGATAGCCGGCCCGGAGATGGGGTGCAGGTTCGTCGTAGGCGGTTCCGGTGATCGGGCGCAGCCCGTACTGCTCGTAAAACCTCAGCCGCCGGCGGTTGACCTTCAGGTAGCCGGAGTCCTCAATCAGGGCCGGGTCGTCGGGCAGGGTCTCGATGTAGAGCCCCCGGGAGCCGAGGCCGGCCAGGTACTCCCGGGTCGCCTCGAAGAGGGCGGAGCCGAGACCGCCCCCCTTCGTCCCCGGGCGGACGGCCAGGTAGTCGAGGAAGGAGCTGTCGATCTCGGGAAAGTGGAGAAAGAGCGAGAACCCGGTCACCGTCCCCCGCCCGTTCTCCGAGACCAGGAGGATCGTGCGGTAGCCGTAGCGGAAGGGTTGGTCGAGCAGCCCCGGGATGCGGTCGGCATCTCCGGCGGCGTAGGGGAAGCTGGGCCGGAAGATGGCCTGGACCTGCTCGACCCGCCGGCGGTCGGCGGGGAGGGCCATCGAGTAAACCTGCCGGATGCGGATCATAGCTTATTCTATTGATCCCGGAGATTATTACCAAACAATTTCACCCGGAGGCCGGGCCGGAATTTATTTTGCCCGGGAGAGGCTTGATGCTACTATCCCCGCGGATAATACTCGCAACTCAACGGGGAGGAAAATATGAACTTCGGCCTGGAACCCTCGACGCTGCGGGTGCTGTTCCTGGTCCCGCTGCTGATCATAATCCTCTTAACCCTCTGGGGGATCTTCTACCGTCCCTCGGACCTCAACCGGTAAAGCGGCGATGATCGCGACCATAATCATCGTGTCCGTTTACCTGCTGGGGATGCTCCTGGTCGGGGCCTGGGCGTCGAAGAAGATCAAGACCGTCGAGCACTACATCATCGCCGGGCGCGACCTCGGTTTCTGGGTCTTCGCCATCCTGGTGGTGGCCTCCTGCACCAGCGGGATGACCCTGCTCGGGGTGAGCGGGCTCGGTTACGTGGCCGGCTGGCCGAGCATCTGGGAGCAGATCTTCGTTCCCCTGACCTGCGCCGTCTGCATCCTCCTTTACGGGACCAAGCTCCACCGGGTCAGCATCCGCCAGGGGTACCTCACCCTCCAGGATTACTTCGCCCACCGCTACTACAGCCCCCGGTTTATGCGGGGGACTTCGGCGGTCTCCGTCCTGGTCGTCTCCTCGATCTACCTGGTCGGGCAGTACACCGCGATCAGCATCATCCTCGGCTGGATCCTCGGGATCCCCCACATCTACGCCCTGGCCATCGCCGCGGTGGTGGTTA
Source organism: PVC group bacterium (assembly GCA_040773245.1). Classification (GTDB taxonomy): domain Bacteria; phylum Auribacterota; class Erginobacteria; order Erginobacterales; family Erginobacteraceae; genus Erginobacter. The sequence goes on along the minus strand of JAXGWO010000020.1, from coordinate 48,946 downwards.
TGCTCTACGTGGTCCTGGGGGGGATGTACGCCGTCGCCTGGACCACCCTCTTCCAGGGGCTGCTGATCTTCTTCGGGGTGGTGGCGGTCTTCCCCTTCATCATCCACTCGGCCGGCGGGCTGACCCACGTCAACACGGTCCTGGGGGGGATCGACCCCAACTTCCTCCAGCTCGCCTTCCCCCAGCAGCACCCGCCCTACGCCCCCTACGCCTTCTGCACCCCGGCCTTCCTGGTCAGCTTTGCGCTCCTCCTCGGGCTGGGGCTGGGTGCGGCCCCCCACATCGTCAACAACATAATGACCGCCCGCAAGGTCCACTACTTCAAGTGGACCCCCCTGGCCGCCTTCGCCGCTTACGTGGTGATAATGTATATGGTCAAGATCATCGGCTTCGCCGGCCGGTCGATGGTCGCCGACGGCCTGCTGGCCGTGGACAAGCCGGACAACGTCTTCGTGGCCGCCATCCAGCACTCCCTCCCCGAGATCATCTGGCCCTTCTTCGCGGTGATCGTCCTGGCGGCGGTGATGTCCACCACCGACCGGCTGATGCTCACGGTGGGGGCCGCCTTCGGCTGGGATATCTACGCCAACCTGATCAACCGCCGGTCCTCCGACCGGCTGACCACCCGGGTCAGCCGGATCGCCATCGTGGTCATCGCCCTGGGGACGGCCGCCCTGGCCATCTCCCCGCCGAAGCTGCTCGCCTGGCTGATCTGGATGGGGATCGGGGTGATGCTGGCCACCTTCGTCGCCCCGCTGCTGGCCGGACTCTACTGGCAGCGGGCCACCCGGGCCGGGGCCCTGGCCGGGATGCTCTCCGGGCTGGCCACTTCGGTCCTGTTCGGGGCGATCCACCAGTTCGGCCCCGCGTTCCCCGCGGAGGGTCCGGTCCGCTTCTACCACTACCTCTGCAACCGGCCGCTCCCGGTCCACTTCAGCCTCTACTCCTTCGCCGTTTCGGTCATCGTCCTGGTCGTGGTCAGCCTCCTCACCCCCCCGCCCCCGGCCGAGGTGATCGCCGATACCGAGACCGGTCTCTTCATCTCCGACCGAACCGGGCGAGCGAAGCGCTGATCGGGTTCGGCTCCCTCCTTTTCGGGACCTTCCCGCTTGACCGCCCGGGCGGGCGGTGCTATTATTAGCATATGCCGCTTTTGGAGAAAACCGCGCCCGGAGGACCAGGCCGATGCCCCGCCCGGTGAAACGCCGTTTGGTCGAGGGACCTCCCCCATCGGACTACTTCAAGCCGCGGGGGGTCCCCCTGGCCGACCTGGAAGTCGCGGTCCTGACCGTGGACGAGTTCGAAGCGCTCCGCCTGGCCGACCTCGAGGGGTTGTACCAGGAACAGGCCGCCGCGAAGATGGGAGTCTCCCGCCAGACCTTCGGGAAGATCGTCGAATCCGGACGGAAGAAGATCGCCGACGCCCTGGTCAACTCCAAGGCGATCCGGATCGAGGGGGGAGTCTACCGGACCACCCGGTGGGACCGCCTCTTCTGCCCCGCCTGCGATTTCCGGTGGACCGCCGATCCCGAAGCTCCCCCGCCGGTTAGCTGCCCCCACTGCGGGGCCGGGATCGCCTCGCCGGTTCCTTTTCCCTTCCGGCCCGGGCGCGGAGGCGGACGACGGGGGCGGGGGCGGGGCGGGCGGATCCGGGGTTGAGATAATGAAAGCGAACAAGTACCAGAGAATCAGGGAAGCCCGGAAAATCCTGGGATTGGGCGAGGAGGCGACCCGGAACGAGATCCGCGATGCCTTCCGCGAACTGAGCCGGAAGTTTCATCCCGACCGCCTCCCGGAGGGGAAGCAGGAGGCCGGGCGGGCGGAGTTCGAGAAGGTCGTCCGGGCCCGGGGGATCCTCGATCGTTACTGCGAGAACTACCGCTACTCCTTCCGCGAGGAGGAGATCCGCCGCCAACCCGACCCCGGCGAGATCGCCGACCATCTCAGCCGCTTTTACGGAAACAACGTGGTATGACCGCCGGCCTCTTCGCCTCCGCCGCCCGCCGTTACGACCGCTGGTATGACCGGCACCCCGCCCTCTACCGGGCCGAAGTGGCGGCCCTGAAACGGGCCGGAGGCGATTTCGCCGGCGGGCTCGAGGTGGGGGTGGGAACGGGCCGGTTCGCCGCCGCCCTCGGCCTGGACTGGGGGATCGACCCGGTCGAGGAGATGCTCCGGATCGCCCGGGAGCGGGGCTGCCGGGTGATCCGGGCCGAAGGCGAGGCCATCCCCTTCGCCGACGCCTCCTTCCGCCGGGTGCTGATGGTGACGGTGCTCTGTTTCGTCCGCGACCCCCGGAAAGCGGTAGCGGAGGCCTTCCGCGTCCTGAGGCCCGGCGGACGCCTGGTGATGGGGATCATCGACCCGGAGAGCGAACTCGGCCGGGCCTCCCGGGCCCGGAGAGACCCGGAGAGTTTTTACGCCGTCGCCCGGATCCTATCCGTCCCGGGAGTCCTGGAACTGCTCCCGGAAGCGGACCGGGGGAAGGTCGAAATCTTCCAGAGCATCTTTCCCGGCGATGACGGGGGGGAAGATACCCCGGCGGTGGAAGAAGGTTACGGACGGGGTTCCTTCGTGGTCATCTCCGCCGCCCGGCCGGCCTGACACCGGTTCGGGATCAGCGGCAGGTGTAGATCACGGCCGGGGGGAGGTTGACCAGGGAGAGGGAAGAGCGAACCTCCCGGAAATAGCGGTCGAGGACGGGCCGGGCCCGGAAACCCTTGAGGGCGGAGATGGTGTGGGTGTACTGGACGAAGACCCCGGTCCCGGGGGCGAGCCGGGGCAGCACCGCCTCCCGGACCAGGCGGTCGAAGTCGAGCGAGGAACAGGGGAGGGTGGAGACGATGCAGTCGGCCGGGCCGGCGGCTTCTTCCGGGAGGACCGGGGGTTCCCCGGCGAGAAGGTCGGTATTGACCAGGAAAAAGTTCCCGTCCCGGCAGTTCTTTTCCAGCTTCCGGTAAAGGTTGCGGTTCTTCTCGAAGGCGACCAGGACGGCGTCCGCCCGCTTCCGCCGGAGGATCTCCCGGGTCAGCCGGCCGCTCCCGGCCCCGTACTCGTAGATCACCCGGGCCGTGGCGAAGGGGACGCCCTTGAGCATAATCCGGCAGCAGGACCGGGAGTCCGGAACCAGGGAGCCAATCTCCCGGAAGTGCTGAAAATACTCCAATGTCAGAGTCAGGTAAGTTCCCATATTCGCCATCCCAACGATAAGGTTAATCCAACGGGCTCGGTATTATCACATCTGTCCCGGATGTCAAGTTTACATAGACATTTAACCACCGGCGGCGGTCTGATATTATAAGTTTTTACGGCAAGTATATCCATCGCGAATCAAACCTGAGGGAAACCGGATGAAAATACTGCTGATCCTGGCGCTGCTGTTCCCGGCGGGGAAGACGATGGCCGCCGATCCCCCGGTGGAGGCGGCCCCAACCGTCGAAAGCCGGCTGCGGGTCCTCTTCCCCGATCATCTCGGGGAAGAGGAATACGAGGCCCGGGACGCCGCCGGGGAGGAACTCTACGTCCCTTACGTCCCGACCCCGCTGAACGTGGTCGAGGCCATCCTCGAGCTGGGCCGGGTGGGGCCGGGCGACGTCATCTACGACCTGGGCTGCGGCGACGGCCGGATCGTAATCGCCGCCGCGTCCCGGCACGGGATCGAGGGGGTGGGGGTGGACCTCGACCCCCGGAGGATCGAGGAATCCCGCCGGAACGCCGCCGCGGCCGGGGTGGAAGATCTGGTCTCCTTCCGGGAAGAGGACATCTTCCAGACCGACTTCCGCCGGGCCAGCGTGGTGGCGATCTACCTGATGCCCTCGGTCAACCTGGAACTGAGGCCCCGCCTCCTGGAGCAGCTCCGGCCGGGCAGCCGGCTGATCTCCCACGAGTGGCATATGGGGGACTGGGAACCGGAGGGAAAAATATCGGTCCCGGGATTCCCCGGTGAAGACGGAGTGCCTGAGCCGGCTGTCCTCCGCCTCTGGCTGATCCCGGCCCCGGCCGAGGGCGAGTGGGCGGGGAAGATCGAAACCGGTGGGGAAGGGCTTCCCCTGAAATTGTCCCTGGCCCGGGAATACCAGCGGGTCTGGGGTACCCTCGAGGTCGGCGGGGTCACGGAGCTGCTCGCTCCCAGCCGCCTGGCGGGAACCGGCCTCGTCCTCGAGACCGGGGATTTTTCCCTGGAGGGGGAGAAGACCCGGCTGCGCTTCTTGGGGAACGTGAAAGGCGACCGGGCCTCCGGCCTGGTCCTGGTCGCCGGCGGCCGGTGGAGCGGGGTTTACCCCTGGCAGGCCGCCCGATCTCCCCGGGATAAATCTACCGAAAAGCTGAAGATAATCGCAGAGAGTATGGAGAATTGATAATTGAAATTGCTCGAAGAGATCATCTCCACCCTGGACGCGAACCGGCCGGCGGAAGACGTCCTGATCGGCCCCTTCGACACCGCGGTCAGGAGCCTCCGCTGGGGACTCTCCTCCACCTTCCGCGACCCTTGCTCCGGGAAAACCCCGGCCTGGGTCCGGGGGGCCGGGGACCTGGCCGGGAAACCGGCGGTCGAGCTGGCCCGCTACGCCCTCTCCGACCGGCTGCTCGAGGCCTCGCTGGGGATGGCCGCGGTCAACTCCCTGCTCGACCCGGGTATCTTCCGGCTCGAGGAGATCAACGCCGCGGATCTGATCGCCGCCCGGGGACGCGGGAAGAAAGTGGTGGTGGTCGGCGACTTTCCCTTCCTGAGAAAACTGGAAGGAGTGGCGGGAGAACTGAAGGTGGTCCACCGGGAGCCCTGGGAGGGGGAAGCCGGGCTGGAGGAAGCCGCCGGAGTTCTTCCCGCCGCCGAGGTGGCGGCGATCACCGCCAGCTCCTTCATCAACGGCACCGCCGAACGCCTCCTCTCCCTCTGCCCGCAGGCTTACATCCTGGTTCTGGGGCCGACCGCGCCGCTCTCGCCGGTTCTCTTCGACTACGGGGTCGACGCCGTCAGCGGGGCCCTGATCGAGGACCCGGCCGCCGCCCTGCCCGGCATCCGGGAAGGTTCGTCTTTCCGGCAGATCCGCGGATTGAGACTGGTGACAATATTCAAACAGGAGAGTTCCCGATGAGGAAAACCCAGGTGTTGATCATCGGCGGTGATGCGGGCGCATTAACGCTCCTCAGCGATCTCCTTCCATACGGCCGCGGCCGCCTTACGGCGGAGTGATCTCGATCTCGAGGTTGTCGACCATCCGGTTACTCTCGGTGCCGCCTTCCTCTTCGCCCCAGCCCGGGGCAATCTCCTCGGCGACGTGGTTGAAGCCCTTGAGGATCCTCCCGGCGCTGTCGTAACGGGACAGCCGGGTCGTTCCCCGGACGGTGATCCGATCCCCGTCGGCCAGGCTTTCGAGAAGCCTTGAGTTGGCGGTGGATTTCTCCAGGACGAAGACCCCGATCCCGTCCGGCAGGTAAACCGGGTAGAAATCAGTCCCGGCCTTTTCCGCCGTCCGGTCGAGTTTCCCGGGATTCAGGTGGATCGGACGTCCAATCGCGTACTGGACGTAGAATCTCAGGCTGGTCTCCTTCCTGAACCCGCCGTTCTCCTCCAGGGGGGTGAAGGATCGGCTGACGGCCCGGAAGATCACCCGCCATTCCCGGGGCTGCCCGACCCTTCCCTCCGCTTCCCGAAAGCGCGGCTCCACGATCCGCTCCATCTCCTTCCGGTCGCGGCCCATATACTTGCCCTCGGCGTGTCCGGACGGGGCGACCGCCGCGACCAGCAGGACGGCCGCGGCCGCCAGCAAGCCCCGGAAGATGGCCGGGGACTGCGCCCGGAACCGGCCGGAAGGATGAACGATCGGGTTGCTCATTTAGTCCTCAGATACTGCAGCGCACGGCGGCGTAGACATTGGTGTTGTCGCGGAACTGGCCGAAGAAGGTCCAGTCGTCGACGCCCCAGAAGACGTTGGCCCCCGCCTCCGCCGACCAGTGGTCGTCGATCCGATAGCCGGCGTTGGGCCTCAGGTAAAAGTCCCGGTCGGTGGGGGACCAGTAGCCGAATAGGCTCAGGGTCAGGTTCTGGTTGAGGAGCCGGCGGGTCAGCCGCAGGGTGATAACCTGCCGGGCCTCGTCGCGGGGGTGCTCTCCGGGCATCAGGTTGTCGCGGTAATCCCCGTAGCCGAGCATATACTCCAGGTAGTACTGGACGGCGGCGTTGAAGTCGGGCGCCAGCTCCCGCTCGTACCCCGCCAGCAGGCGCAGTTCGCTGTTGCGGGCCAGAGGGTCGGCACCGGACCGGTCGGCGCGGGAGTCGTACCAGCCGCATTCCAGGTTCCCGATCCCGCCCCCGACCGGGCCGCGCGCACTCCAGCCGTAGACGGACAGCGGGGGGAAGGTCGCTCTCCCCGAAGCCGGGTCCATCCCCGCCGGGCTCTTCCAGTAACCCCGGTAGGCGTAGGCGGCCAGTTCGTAATCCCCCGCCATCCCGGAGATCCGGGCGGCCAGCTCGTCGTCGCGGAACCAGGATTGGGGGCGTTCGGTCGCGACGACGGCGTCCCGCCCGGCCAGCCGGTCCAGGGCCGGGTTGAAGTAGGAGAGGCGGCTGCCGTCGATGTAGCGGTCGGCGTCGAAGCAGGGGGTGTAGACCAGGTCGAGGCTGGCCAAGGAGCCGAAGAGCGAGACCATCGCCGCGTCGGAGGGGGCCTTGAGGTACTCGGTGTCCCGCCCGATAAAGAACGACTGCCAGTCCTTGGGGAACATATCGTTGATGAAGAGCAGGTCCCCCGTCCCCCAGGTGATGACCTGGCGGCCCGCTTTGAGATCGGCGAAGCCCACCGGGGTGAAGGCCGCCCGCAGCTCCCGCAGATCACACCAGCCCTTTCCGGTATCCAGATCCACGGTCCCGTGATCGTAGACCGGATCGTAGAGCAGGTCGGTCCGGACCCGGAAGGAGCCCCGGTCCCAGCCCTTTTCCCCCTCGAGCTGGAGGCGAACCTCCCCCAGGGAGAGATCCTTCTCGTAAGGGTCGTTCTGCGTCCGGATACCTGTCCGGGCATCGACGAATCCGGAAAGGTCGAAGGGAAGGTCCGGCGACGGCGGCGCCCCGGCACCCGTCTCCCCGCCCGGGCCTCCACCAGAGAGGCCGAGGGGAAGGGCGGGCTCGGACGGGGGCGGACCTCCCCCCAGACCGGCCGGGAGCGGCGGCTCCTCCGCCCGCCCCCCGCCGGCGGCGAGCAGCAAGACTGCCTCGAGAACCGCGGCTATGCGGATCGGCCTCATCGTCGCCGGGGTTCAGCGGAGGTGGGCCCGGGGCGGCTGCCGGAGGTAGCGCTCGCTGAAGATCTCGTCCGGCAGCCCGATGTCGTAAACCACGTTCGAGTAGCTCATCGTGGTCGTGCTCCCGGTCCGGTTGTCCTTCATCGTGGACTTGACCACCGTGGGATGCCCCTGGATCGTCTCCACCCCCAGGGCCGCGTATTCCCGGATCTTGGCCCCGTCCTTATCGTAGTACTCGATCTTGACCGGGAGGAAGGTCACCTTGTGGATCCACATCCGGTAGCTGGCGAACTCGACCGAGCCCGGATCCCGGGGGATATTGTTGAGGACGTAGTAGTTGTCGGTCACCTCGGCCAGCTCGTGGCGGTCGGCGGACAGGTGGCGTCCGGAGACGTCCTCGTAGAAGAAGTCGGAGCCGACGAAACTGGTCCGTTTCTCGGTCCCGGCGATCCGCTTGACCAGGTCGAGGGCGGGAAGGTAGAGCCAGCGGTCGTCGTCGGCCCCGGCGGCCGCCTTCTTCCAGACCTGGTAGACCATCTTGTTCACGTCGGCCGGGCGGTGGAAATAGATGTAGAACTTCTGGTCGCCGGCGTGACTCTCCGGATCGGCCCCTTCCGGCCCGGGGTCGTCACTCCGGAGGATGGTGAACTCCCGGGTCCGCTCGCGGCCCTGGCTGTCCACGATGCTCATCGATACCCGGGCCCGCCCGTCCTTCCCCGCGTAGTAGGCGGCCAGGTTGGTCTTCTCCACTATCTCCCCGACTGGGGGAACTCCCTCTTTAGCCGGAGGCGGTGGTGGTGTGGCGCCCCCGGCAGCGGAAAACGGGATCAAGATAAGGAACAGGGCCGGCAGAATCTTCTTCATACTCTCCTCCTCGTGGTTGGTTCTATTCCCTACCCGCCTGGTTTCGCCGCGGCCGCAGCCCGGCAGCTCCGGTGACGGGAGGCGATGAAACATATCCCGGCCAGGACCAGGACGCCGACCAGGCTCCACCAGCTCAGGCCCGTCCAGCCCAGGTCGAAAAAGCTCTTGAGGTTGACCGCCGCCACCAGGACCAGCGCGGCGGAGGTGACGATACAGGTTCCGCATTTGCAGGCAAACCTCGCGGCCCCGGTTTCGGGGAAGACGTAGCGCTCCAGGAGCGTGACCAGGGCGGGGATGATGAAGAGGGTCCCCACCCCGGCGGTGACCAGGATGGCGGCGATGAATATCCCCACGGTCTGGTAGGGCACCAGCGGGGCCAGCAGGAGGGGGAGGAACCCGACCCCGACCACGATCACGTTCCGGGAGATCGCCCGGGCCGGCTCGCCGAAGACCAGGGAAACAGCCTGTTTCCAGGAACCGCACTGGAGGTAAAGCTCGCGGCTCCGGCTCAGGAAGTGGATGGCGTAGTCCACCGCCAGCCCCAGGCTGAGGGAGCTCAAGACAGCCACCGGCATATCGTAGTCCTTCCCGGTCAGTCCGATCATTCCGTAGATCAGACCGATGGTCACCAGCAGCGGGACCATCGAAAGGATCCCCCAGAGGGCGGAACGGTAGAGCAGGGTCATCATCAGGAACACGATCAGGAAGCTGCCCAGGAAAGCCTGGAGCATCCCGCTGACCATCTTCCGCTGCCAGATCACGTTGATGTAGGTCAGTCCGAACCAGTCGTGGGTCAGCCCGCCGGGCGGGGGGTTCGCGGCCAGGTAGGTTTCGACCTCCCGGATCACCTTCTCCATATCCCGGTTGTCCCCGCTCTTGAGCTGGATCCAGAGGACGCTCCGGCGGTAGTCGGGGGTGACGAAGTGCCAGAGGTCCTGGGGCCGGCGGCTGCTCTGGTAGTTGATCAGGGTCTCGCCCACCCCCCGGGCGCTGGGGGGGATCCGGAAGTCCTCGTCGCGCCCGGAGACCAGCTCGCGGTAGACGGTCTTGACGATGTCGGCGAGTGAGTTGGACTTGCCCGCCACCCCGGTGGCGAGCAGGTGTTCCTGGAGCCCCTCGATCCAGGCCAGGACCTCGGGCTGCTTGAAGACCTCGCCCCGCTGGCGCTCGGTATCGAGAATCAGCAGGGCCTCGTCCCAGGCCTCGAGCTCCTCCGGGGCCGCCGTCTCCAGCCTCTCCCCGGCGAAGGCCTGCAGCCGGTCGAGGAGCTCGCCGGGGGAGGCGGCCGAAGCGGAGACGCGGCCGGCTTCCCGCCGGAGGGCGGCGATGACCTCCCGCGCCCGGGGGATCTCCTCCCCGGACTTCTCCCCGGCCCCGGCCAGGATCCCGTCCAGCTCCTCCCCGTAGTCCCCGACCCTCTCCCCGGCTTCCGGGGCGGCGAGACTGAGATAGGCCATATAGGTGCCGGCGAAGTGGTGGTTGAGGACCCGGTCGGCCTCCCGGATGGGATGGCCGGGGTTGAACCACTTGGTCGGGTTGTCGTTGATCCGGATCCGGCTCATCCCAAAGACGGAGAGAACCACCAGCGCGGCCACCGCCGCCAGCACCGCCCGGGCGTGACGGAAGGTGAGCCGCCCGATCCCGCCCAGGAACCAGGTCATCCCCAGGTTGGAGAGGAGCCGGTGGCTCTTCATCCGGATGGCGTGGGAGATCTCCCAATCCTCCTTCCGGCCGCCGACCGCCCCGAAGTTTTCCAGCGAGCGGGCGGGGAGGAGCATAATGAAGGCGGGGATGAAGAGGATCGTCCAGGCCCAGGCGATCAGAACCCCGAGCGCGACGTAGATCCCGAAGACCTGCACCGGCGGGATCGGGGTCAGGGCGAGGGAGGCGAAACCCACCGCGGTGGTCAGCGAGGTATAGAGCATCGGGGAGAAGAGGGTCGCCATCACCCGCCGGACCGTCTCCCGGCGGTCCGAGGACTGGCGGAAGCGGTCGAAGAACTCCGAGAGGATATGCACCGAGTCGAGGACCGCGATGGGCATAATGAAGATGGGGATCATCGAGCTCATAATGTGGACGGTATGCCCGGTGATGACCAGGAGGCTCATCGCGACGATCACCGAGACCAGCGCCACGATCAGGGGGGAGAGGATGAGGACCAGCTTGCGGAAGAAGAAGAGCATCAGGAGGAAGATGATGATCATCGCCGCCGGGGCCGCGATCGCCATCTGCTTGAACATCTCCACCCCGAAGGTGTCCTGAGCCACCGGCAGCCCGGTGATGAAATACCGCTCGTCACCGGAGAAGGCGGAGATCTTTTCCCGGAGCTTCTCCGCCACCCGGTAGCTCTGGTCCTTGGCGGTCAGGGGGAGATATAGGGCGATCGCCCGGCCGTTGGCCGAGACCAGGGTGTCCCGGAGGAAGGGGATCCTCGCCGCCCGGTCCCGGACGGCCAGGGCCTCCTCGCGGGTTCGGGGGGGCGAGGGCATCAGCCACTCGAAGCGGATGGTCCCCGGACCGTCCTGGATGATCTGCTCGACCCGGGAGGGGGCGATCAGGTCGAGCTCGATCACCCCCGCCTTCCGGCCGGGGCGCGACGGGTCGTCCCAGGACAGGGTCCGGGCGTAGGCGGTCAGCTCCTCGATCCGGGAGAGGGTTTCGGGGTTGAAGACGCCGTCCGGGTGGTCCTCGTTCACCACCCCGAGCACGAGCATATCGTGGAGGGCCATCTCCTCCTTCATCCGGTTGTGGAAGACCCTCACCCCCTCCTCGGCCGGGAGCATATTCTCGGGGTCGGTATCCACCTTCAGGGGATGGAGAAGACGGAAGCCGGACGGCCAGAGGCTGGGCAGCCCGGCCAGCAGGGCCAGGACCAGGGTGGTCAGGACCATAACCCAGGTCACGGTCCGGGGGCGGTCGATCGCGAAATCCACCAGACCGACGCTCATTTTCATAGTATTGCCCTGCTTTGGATCGTTCGCTGCCAGGGTTGCGGTTCCAGGCGGACCATTATGCGAACCGTTCCCGATAATTGCAAGCGCCAGGTCGACCGGGCTCCGGGACCGCTCAACCGCCCCGCGGGACGGAAAGGCCGGAAGGGTCTTGGGGATCAGCGGCGGCGGCCGGCGGGCCGGGCTCGGAATGGTCGGGCTCGACCGGACCCTGGTTCCGTATCCGCAGGACTTCCTCGCTGACCCGTTTCTTCAACCGGTGGAGGTCGAGCACCCCGACCGCCCGGCCGTCCCCGTCGCCGGCCACCACCGGTATCCGCTCAAACTTCAGCTGCTCCATCAGCTCCAGGGCTTCCTTAAGGGTATTTTCCTTGGTCACCCGTTCGCTGACCGGGATCATCACGTCGGAGGCCACCAGCCACCGCCAGGTATCCTGGCTCGAGAGCACGTTCTGGATCCTCTCCAGGGTGATCAGGCCGACGAGCTTCTGACCGTCTTCGACCACGGGGTAGGAGGAGGCGTCGTGCTCGGAGAAGATCCGGATGACGGCGGCCAGGGGCTCCCCCTCCGGGATCAGGCAGGTTTCCTCCTCCATCAGGTCTCCCACCTTCCACCGGGCCAGGATGTCCTCTTCGGTCACGTCGCGGCCGGCCTCGCCGGCCCTCTTCACCGCCAGCTTGACCAGGGGCGGGCCCAGGATCTGGACGATCAGGGTGGTCGCGGTCACGGTGAAGACGATCATATCCCCCAGGTTCATCCCGGGGCTGAAAGGAATGGACCCGAGATGCTGGCTGGCCATAATCGACAGACCCACCGCGATCCCCCCCTGGGCGAAAAGGCCCATCCCGCCGTAGCGCCGCACCGCGGCCGGAGCGCCCATCATCCTGGCCCCCCACCAGGCCCCGCCCATCTTGCCCAAGCCCCGCCCGACGACGTAGAGCCCGGCCACCCCCCAGAGCCAGGGGGGCATCCGGAAGACGTCCATCCGGGCGCCGACCAGGACGAAGAAGATCACGTAGATCGGGCTGGAGAAGCTGCGGACCAGGGAGAAGAGCTCCCGGCTCCGGCGGGGGGCGAGGTTGGTCAGGGTGACCCCCAGGGCCATCGTGGCCAGGATGATGTCCATCTCCACCGCCACCGCGATGCCGATCGCCACCAGGATCGCCCCCAGGGCGGTGGAGAGGGTCTTCTCTTTCTGCCGCATCCAGCGGAAGATGAAGTTGAGCAGCAGCCCGAGGAGGAACCCCAGGACCACCGCCCCGAGGAGCTCGACACCGATCTTGACCGTGACCCGTCCGATCGAGACCGCCTCCCCGGTGAGGATCCCGGCGGCGCTGGTACCCAGCCCGTAGAGGGTCATCGCTAGGGCGTCGTCGAGGGCGACGATGGCGATCAGGGTGGTGGTGAGCGCCCCCCGGGCCCGGTACTCCCAGAGCACGTCCATCGTGGAGGCCGGGTCGGTGGCCGAGGCGATCGCCCCGAAGACTATCCCCACCGCCAGCGAGACCGCGCCTTCCCCGGTCAGCAGCCAGACCGACCCGCCGGTCAGGAAACCGGTCAGGACGAAGGCCCCCATCCCCTCGCCCAGGAGGATGGAGATGAACTGGTTCTTGTACCTCCGCAGGGTCTCGACCCTCAGCTCACCCCCGACCATAAACCCGATCAGACCCAGGGCGAAGAGGTTGAAGAGCTGCAGGGTGACGATGTCCTCCTCGCCGACCACACCGAGACCACTCCGGCCGATGAGCAGCCCGATCGCGATATAACCCACCACCTGGGGGATCCGGAAATGCTGGAAGAGACTGGCGCCGAGGATGCCCCCGAAGACCCCGATCCCGAGAATGAAGAGGACGCCGAAATCTATCGTGCTCAATTCTCGACCCCCGGTCCGACCAGAAGATCGAAGATCTGCTCCGGGTCATCCGCGGCCAGGATGCGGCCGCGGAAGTCCCGGTCCCTCAGCCGCCGGCTGATCTCGGCCAGAACCCGGAGATACTGGGCGTGATCATACCGGCCGGTGGCGATCATGCAGACGATATGGACCGGGGAACCGTCCAGGGACTCGTAATCCCTGATCCCGGCCCGGCTGACCCCGATCGCCATCACCAGACCCCTACCCGACTCCAGGCGGACGTGGGGGACGGCGATCCCCAGGCCGATCCCGGTACTCATCAACTCCTCGCGCCGGAAGATCGCCCGGGTCAATTCCTCGCGGTCCGTGATCTCCTCCGCCGCGGCCAGGCAGTCGACCAGTTCCAGCAGGGCCCCATTCTTGTCCATCTCCCGGAGGAAAATAATCCGCTCCCGCCGGACGATCTCCCGGAACCGGATGCCCGGCGGCGTCAGATCCCTCTTGTCCGCCTTGATCCTCTCGTCCGTCCACCGTACGATATCCGCTCTTTTGAACCGCCAGGATGAACCCAGCTTGCCGGCCGGCAGTTCGCCCTTCTGCGCCCAGTCATAGACGGTTCGCTCCGAAACGCGGAGATAGCGGGCGACCTCTTCAATGGTCAAGATTTCGGGTAAGTCCATAATCCTCTCCGTGTAAACTCGAAAATATTTTCCTATATTTTCAATATTCTGCGAATTATTTCATCTATTTATCATATTTCTCAAGAAATTCAAGCAGGAAAAACCTAGGTCTCTGCCGACCTGCTCCCCCTCTCCACTCCGGGGAGAGGGGTCAGGCTTCGGGGGTGAAGGAGACAGGTTCAACCGGCGGAACAGACCAGGCCCTTGAGGTAATCGCCCTCGGGGAATTCCAGGGCGGAGGGGTGGTCGGGCGGCGGGCCGAGACGGCGCAGGACCCGGACCTCCCTCCCGGCGTCCCGGGCGGCGCCGGCCACGATCTTCCGGAAGAGATCCCCATCGACGTGGCCGGAGCAGGAGAAGGTGAAGAGAACCCCCCCGGGGCGGAGCAGCTTGAAGGCCAGAAGGTTGACGTCCTTGTAGGCCCGGGCGGCCTTCACAACCTGGTTGCGGGATTCCGCGAACTTGGGCGGATCGAGAACGATCAGGTCGAAGGACCGGCGGGAGTCGCGAAATGCCCGCAGGACCCGGGGGACGTCCCCGCGGATATTCTCGTATTTGCCCGGACTGATCCCGTTCAGTTCCAGGTTTCGCCGGCCGAGTTCCAGGGCCGGCTCCGAGGAGTCGATATTGACCGCGGAAACGGCCCCCGCCCGGAGGGCCGTAACCGCGAAGCCGCCGGTATAGGAGTAGCAGTTGAGAAATTCCCGGCCGGGGGAGTATTCGGCGAGAAGCCGGCGGTTGTCGCGCTGATCGAGGTAGAACCCGGTCTTCTGCCCTCCCCGGACATCGACCAGGAAGCGGCATTCCTCCTCCCGGATCTCCACCAACTCCGGAGGCTCCTCGCCGGACAGGGTTCCGGAAAGGGGCGCCAGCCCCTCCTTCCCCCGCACCCGGACGTCCGACCTTTCGTAGATCCCGGACGGGGAGAGCAGGTTGTTCAGTTCCCCGACGATCGCCTCCTTCCACCGTTCGGCCCCGGCGGAGAGGAACTGGCAGACCAGGAACCGACCGTAACGGTCCACGATCAGGCCGGGCAGGCCGTCGGACTCGGAGTTGACCAGGCGGCAGGCCGTCTCCGGACCGAGATCGCGCCGCGGCCCCGGCAGCTGGAAAGCGCTCCGCAGCCTCTCCCGGAAAAAACCGGGGCCGATCCCCTCCCCGGGGTTCCGGGTCCAGACCCGGACCCGGATCTGGGAGAGCGGTGAGTATGCGCCCCGGCCCAGCCATTCCCCCCCCGCGGAAAGGATCTCGACGGTCTCCCCCGGGCCGGGATCATTGCGCGCTTCCGCGACCGCGCCGGAGAAGACCCAGGGGTGGCCCCGGCGGACGGAGGCTTCCTGCCCGGTCCTGATCAAGACCCGGGCGCGATCGTCGTGATGGCAATCTACGGCCGTGGGGTTCATTGCGTCATCCGGTCAGGCGGCGGTATCATCGCTGCCGGAGCCGCCGATATCCCCTCCCCCGGCTCACCCGGCCACCCGACCGCCCGGCCGGCAGAATACCGCGGTTGGCTCCGACGGTAAATTTCTTTTTTGCCCGGCCCGGCGAAAGCGGACAATCCGAATATGGTATATTCATCATCGATGATCCGCCTGAGGACACCGCTGCTGGCCGCCTTATCCCTGCTCCTCCCGGGAGGAGCACCGTCTTCCCTGCGGGCCTCTATCCTCAAGGGCCCCTACCTGCAAAATATCGGGACTGACCGGATCACGTTGATGTGGGAGTCCGATACTTCGATCCCGGGGAGGGTGGATTACGGCGCCACCCCCGGATACGGGCAGTACGCCGACTCCGTCCCCTCCCTGTCCCTCTGCGGCGGCTATATCCACGAGATCCCCCTGGAGGACCTCGACCCGGGGAGTTGGTATTATTACCAGGTGAAGGATGCCGGCGAGACGGCGGCCGCGGCGGACTTTCTGACGCCGGCCGAAACCGCGACGGCGTTCTCCTTCGTCGCCTACGGCGACAACCGCTCCGGCCATCCGGACCACGCCACCCGGCACGGAGCCGTGGTCTCGGCGATCCTGGCCGGGGATCGGCCCGACCTGGTCCTCAACCTCGGGGACGTGGTGGAGGTGGGCGATTTCTGCCTGGAGACCGGGTATTTCGGGTGGGGGAACGAGTATTTCAGGCCGGCGCAACCGCTCCTGGAAAAGGTCCCGAGTTACGTGGCCATCGGGAACCACGAGTACAATGATTCCGGCAACCCGCAGTACTTCCAGGATTACTTCTCCCATCCCGCCAACCCCAGTCCCGACCCCGACGACCGGGATCTCTGGTACTCGTTTGATTACGGCAACGCCCACTTCACCGTCATCAACACCAACTACTACGAGGTCGGGGGCGCTTACTGGCCGGGCAGTCCCCAGTACCAGTGGCTGGAGGCGGACCTGAGAAACTCCTCCGCGACCTGGAAAGTGGCCGCCTTCCATCACCCCCCTTACGCTTCCTATCCCCGGGACACCGAAACCCTCCGCCGCTACCTGGTCCCTCTCCTCGAACGTTACGGGGTTCAGGTGGTCTTCTCCGGCCACGATCATTTCTACGAACGGAGCCGGAAGCGGGGGATTCATTACATCGTCACCGGGGGGGGCGGGGCCCCGCTCTACCTCCCCGACGACCCCGGCTCCAACCCCTACAGCATCTACGCCGACTTCCTCTACCATTTCTGCCGCACCGAGATTGACGGTTCCTCTCTCTCCTTCTTCGCCGCCGACACCGGCGCCGTGGTCTTCGACGCCTTCCAGCTCGACCTGCTGGCGGACGAGGACGGGGACGGTTACTCCAGCGGCGAGGAGTTCGCCTCCTCCTGGGACCCGGCCAGCCCTTACTCCCCCCGGCCGGGGCGGGTGATAAGCGGGGATTATGACGGCGACGGGACCTCCGATATCGCCGTCTTCCGGACGGACCCCGGCCTCTGGGCGATCCGGGGAATCACCCGATCCTACTTCGGCCGCCAATCGGACCTGCCCGTCTCCGGGGACTACAACGGTGACTCCACCGCCGGGATCGGGATCTTTCGCCCGGCCGCCGGCCTTTGGGCGATCCGGTCCGAGACCCGTTTCTACTTCGGAAGTTCCGGCGACCTGCCCGTCAACGGGGATTATGACGGGGACGGAAGCGATGAAGCCGCCCTCTTCCGGCCCGATGGAGGCCTCTGGTTATTCCGGGGAGAGACCCGGATTCACTTCGGCCGCGGCGGGGACCAGCCGGTGGGAGGAGATTTTGACGGGGACGGTTCGGGGGATATCGCCGTCTTCCGCCCGGAGACCGGCCTCTGGGCGGTGAGAGGGGTGACCCGTTTTTATGTCGGCCGGACCGGCGACTATCCCTTCACCTTCGACCCGGACGGGGAGGGGACCGCCGACGCGGCGGTCTATCGCTCCGCCAGCGGGCTCTGGGCCGTACGTGGGCTGACCCGGTTCTACTTCGGGACCTGGAGCGATTACCCCCTGGCCGTGGCCTGGGTCGGGGACGGGGTGGACGACCCCGCCGTCTTCCGGCCGGACTCGGGCCTCTGGGCGGTCCGGGGGCTCACCCGGATTCATTTCGGCGCGGCGGGGGACGTCTTGGCTACCCGGTGAGGCACCCGGGAGACGGCGGAACTTTCACTCGTCTTTCACGAAAAGCAGGGGAAAGACGATGTCGCTCACGCAGCAGGGAAGCCAGACGGAGAGGAAGAGAAACACGAAGATCACCAGGTAGGAGGCAAAGCTTAAGACCGCGACCCCGGCCATCAGGATGTGGAAGAGCGAAGCCCAGGTGCTGAGCAGGACGTGCCCGGAGTGGGGAAACTTGGTGGCCGGGTGGAAGTAGGCGAAGGCGATCCCGGCCAGGGCCAGGGGGTTGACCAGCCACCACTTCTCGATGAAACCGATGTGCACCCCGCGGTGGGGGAGGCCGAGCAGGGTCTCTCCCAGGTAGGGGATGAGTGAGTCGCTTAAAGTGGCGATCCCCACCGAACCGGCGTATCCGATCGCCAGCAGGACCAGCAGGTTGCAGCGGGACCGGGAACGTCCGCACTGGTGCAGCTCGTACATCGAGGCGGTGACCAGGGCGCTCAAGACCACGTGGATCGGGTGGAGGACATAGAAGACGTTGAAGGCGGCCTCCGCCGGAAGCGGGAGGCGGCGGAAGACCAGGATCAGGACGATCCCGGAGACGGCCCCCAGGGCGGTGAAGGGGGCGTGCGACTTTAGTTCGTTGAGGATTTTACTCGACATTGCGAACCCGGCGATAATAGCATCCCCGCGGGGCGGGAGAAAATCACTTTTTGCCGGATCGCCGGCAGCGGGGCGGGTCCCGGGCATATCGGAATGGAGACGAGGAAAAAATGAACAGGATCGCGACAGTCAGGTTTGCCGGAGGGAAGAAAGTCGACGTGGAGATCGAGGGAACGGTCGTGAAGACCGACCAGTCGCGGGAGAACGGGGGGGATGGCTCAGCCCCCGAGCCCTTCCAGCATTTCCTCGCCTCGATCGCCGCCTGCACCGGGGTCTACGCCCTGGAATTCTGCGCCGCCCGGGGTTTGGCCGCCGGGGGAATGGGTCTGCGGATGGTCTGCGAACGTGATCAGAAGCTGAAACGCTACACGAAGATGACCCTGGAACTGATCCTGCCGGACGGGTTTCCGGAAAAATTCCGCCCGGCCATCATCCGGGCGATGGATCTCTGCGCGGTCAAGCGCCACATCGTCAACCCCCCGGAATTCGAAATCAAGACTGTTCCTTGCGGCCCGGGGAAGACATAAACCAGGGAAGACTTGAACTTCTTCAAGAAGCCTTTCCCCAGCCCGGCCACGAAAAAGCCCCCTCCCCGTGGGGAGGGGGCTGGGGAGGGGCAAGTTTCCTCCCTTCTTCGGAGCCGGATTCCGCTGTAAGGGTTTTGCTTTGGCCGTACGGCGGATTTCAGCAATAATGACATCCGCAATCCCGCTCTTTACCTCAAGCGAGGCAGACGACGGAAACCTGCGGAAATCAATTATTTGATATCATCACATTCATCAGGATGGAGAATTGCCGATGGAAGAGAAGATTTCCAATGCGATTATCCAGCGGTACTTTGAAAAACTGCAGGCAAACCTCGCGGTGGACGTGGCGGTGGTGGGCGCCGGGCCGTCCGGTATGGTGGCGGCCCGCGACCTGGCCGTCGCCGGCAGGAAGGTGGCGGTCTTCGAGCGGAACCTGGCCCCCGGAGGCGGGATCTGGGGCGGCGGTATGCTCTTCAACGAGGTCGTGGTCCAGGAAGACACGCTCCCCATCCTCGATGACTTCGGCATCGGCTACCGCCCGGGGTACGACGGCCACTATACGCTGGACGCGGTGGAACTGGCCAGCGGCCTGATCTTCGGCGCCTGCCGGGCCGGCGTTTCCTTCTTCAATGCCATCAGCGTCGAGGACATCGTCTTCAAGGAAAACCGGGTGGCGGGCGTGGTCATCCTCTGGAGCCCGGTCCGGCGGCTGGAGATGCACGTCGACCCCTTGGTGGTGACGGCGAGGGCCGTTATCGACGGGACCGGTCATCCCAGCGAGATCGCCGTCCTGGCGACAAAAAAAGCCGGGATCAGGATCGACACCGAATCCGGCGGGATCTTGGGCGAGCGGCCAATGTGGGTGGAAAAGGGGGAAGAATCCACGGTCGCCGACACCAAGATGCTCTGCCCCGGGCTCTACGTCTCCGGGATGGCGGCCAGCAACGTCAGCGGCGGCTTCCGGATGGGCCCCATCTTCGGGGGGATGCTGAAGAGCGGCCGCAAGGTGGCGGCTCTGATCCTCGATGAGCTTAACGATTAATACCGGGCATTTGATTAATCCGGGAGACTCTTTTTCAACAATATGCCGGCGACCACGAATGGAACGAAGAGCACAAAGGTATTAAGCAGTTTTGTCTATCCCTTGTTCCTTCGTTCCTGTCCTTCGTGCCCTTCGTGGTTAATTGTTGATATGCCATGAAAGCCGCTTTCGGGCTTTACGTCATCCTGACCGACCCGGCCGCCGGCTACGAGGCCTGTTCCGAGGCCGCGGTCGCCGAAGGGATACGGTACCTCCAGCTCCGCCTGAAGGGGGCGCTCCGCCGGGAGATCGTTGAGACCGCGCTCCGGATACGCGGCGTCACCGCGGGGACGGATACCTTCCTGATCATCAACGACGATCCCGCGATCGCGGCGGAGGTGGGGGCCGACGGTGTGCACCTGGGGCAGGGAGACACGCCCCTTCCCGAGGCACGGAAACTCTGGAAAAAACTCGGCAAGATTTTCGGCCTCTCCACGCACAACGAAGAGCAGGCCCGGGCGGCCTTGGCGCTTTCCCCCGATTATATCGGTGTCGGCCCGGTATTCCCCACGCCTACCAAGAAGGTTCCGGACCCGATTCTGGGACCGGAACGGATGGGAAGCATCATCCGGGAAACGCCGCTGACCGCGGTCGCCGTCGGCGGGATCAACGCGGAGAACCTCGGGCGGGTTCTCGATCACGGCGCCGTTAATTTCGCCGCCGTTCGGCCGATTATGCGGTCGGCCGATCCCCGCCGTGAGATCAGAAGGCTGATGGACATCTGGCGGGAGCACCGGGACATATGACTATTATTTTTGCGCAGCAAAAATAATATGGTACTCGCCGAAGCCGGGTCCTGGCCACCAGACCTGGCGGGTGTGCTCTTTCTTCAGCAGCGTGTTCCGCCGGACCTCCTCGTCGCCGCTCTCGAAGGGCCGCAGGTACGCCGCGAACCACTCCTCGAACTCTTTCATCCGTTTTACTGTCACCTGTCGGAGCCCGTACCGCGCGGATTATCCGCTCCCCCAGCGTCGGACAAACACCATCCGCCCCCTTATTTTACAAAATAGGTAATACCTGATTTGTAAAATAAGCGGGGGGGGTCAGGAGAGCTTATTCTCCAGGACCGACCAGATTTTGTTCACGGCGGCCGCCACCGGTCCTTTATCGAACTCGACCACCGAAAGCCCGGCCATCTGGGCCCGAGTGACCACGGTGTCGTAGGGGATCTCCCCGACCAGTTCCGCCCCGTATTCCCCGGCCAGCTCTCTGATCCGCCCGGCCATCTCCGAATTGAGATCGGCCTTGTTGATCACCACCCCGGAAGGGATGGAGAAGTGCCGGGCCAGGTCGAGGATCCGCCCCAGGTCGTGGACTCCGGATACCGTCGGCTCGGTGACAATCAGGGCATAAAAGGCGCCGGTCAGGCTGGCGATTACCGGGCAGCCGGTCCCCGGCGAGCCGTCGATGATCACCTCTTTCGACGACTCCGCCGGCGCCCGGTCGGCGGCCTTCTCCCGGATCAGGGTGACCAGCCGGCCGGAATTCTCCTCGGCGATCCCCAGCCTGGCGTGGGTCATCGTCTGCCCGAAGCGCGTCCGGGAGACGAACCACTCCCCGTTGATCGCCGGCTCGGTCCTGACCGCGCCGGCCGGGCAGACCAGGGAGCAGACCCCGCAGCCCCCGCAGGCCAGGGGGTCGATGGCGTAGGTCACCTCGCCGCCCCCCTCTTCCCCGCCGCTGAACAATATGGCGTTGAATCGGCATTCCCGGTAACAGAGCCCGCACCGGGTGCACTTCGCCGGGTCGATCTCGGCCACCACCCCGCCGCTGAAGAGGCCCGCCTCCTCGACCTCCGGCTTCAGGAGAAGATGGAGGTCGGCGGCATCGACGTCGCAGTCCGAGACCGCCGCTTCCTTCCCCGCCAGATAGGCGAACGAGGCGGTCAGCGAGGTCTTCCCGGTCCCGCCCTTGCCGCTGATCACCACCAGCTCCTTCGGCCGGGGGCCGGCGGGGAGGGGCGGCTTCGACTTCTCGGGGGGCGTACCGCCCCGCGCGGCCTCAGCCGGCAGCGGTCCGACCACCCGCTCGCGGCCAACCTCCGCGACGATATCCCCGGCGATCTTCTCGAAGAGTTCGCGGTAAGCCAGCAGCTTCTCCACCACCAGGTCCCCGCCGGAATAGACCTCGGCAACGGCCCGGTCGTCGGGGATCTCGCCGATGATCTGGAGTTTCTCCTCCCGGCAGTACTCCTTCAGGGCGTCGTCAAGGTAATCGGCGCGGTTGACCAAAACCACCGGCTCCCGCCCGAGCTGCCGGGTCATCAGGACCGCCAGCTTGAGATCGTTGATCCCGAAGGGGGTGGGATCGGTGACCAGGACCACCAGGTCGGCGTCCCGGATCGTCTCCACCGCCGGGCAGGCCGTCCCCGGCGGGGAGTCGAGGATGGTGATCCCTTCGCCTTCGTGGATCTTGACCCGCCCGATCAGGCGGGGGGACATCCCCCCCTCCCCGGTCTGGAGAAGGGCCCAGTGAAAGTCGATCGGGTTGGAATCCAGATAATCCAGTCGGCTGGTCCCGTGGCGGAGGAGCCCGATCTTCTTGTTCTTCTGGACGATTGCGTCCTCGGGACAGACGATCAGGCAGGCCCCGCAGACGTGGCAGAGCTCGGGGAAGAAGATCACCTCCTCCCCGGCCAGGGCGATGGCGTTGTAGCCGCAGGCCTCGGCGCACCTCCCGCAGAGCACGCACTTGTCCCTGTCCACCCCGACCGGCGAGTAGAGGGTGATCTCCTCCTCGTGGTCGATCTCCGGTTTCAGGAAGAGGTGGCCGTTGGGGGCTTCGACGTCGCAGTCGAGGTAGGTGACCTCCCGCCCGTCCCGGGCCAGGACGGCGGCGATGTTGGTGGCGGCCAGGGTCTTCCCCGTCCCGCCTTTTCCGCTGGCAATGGTGATCTTCATCGAATTGCTGCCTTCCGATGCCCGGTCTCAGTTCTACTCACAGGTTCAGCTTCGTCCCGGTCCGCAGGCTCTGAAAACGCGGGCCGAATCTTTCAGCCAGGATCTTCTCGGCCACCTCCCCCGTGCAATGGCCGGCGGCGATCAGTTCCGGGTTGTACTCCTCCAGGGCGGCCGCGATCCGCTCCAGCTCCCGCAGTGGAGCCGAACGGAGATGGAGGCCGCCGACGATCGCTCGGATCTTCGCTCCCGGCCGAATCGAGCGGATGTGCCGGAGCGACTCCAGCAATCCTGAGTGGCAGCAACCGTTGAGCATCACCAGCCCGCCGGGGGTCCCGGCCAGGAGGAACTGCTCGTCGACGAACAGATCGGGGAGGAACTTCAGCCGGTTCCGCACGGCCAGGAAAGGCTCGCCGGGGGCGGAACCGGCGGCCAGGGGAATCTCGCCGCTGAGCTGGATCCCGGGGGCGATCTCCCGCCACTCCAGGCTCAGGCTGAATCCGGCGCCCCTCCTCTCCAAGACGGCTCGGCCCAGGGGCATCCCGATCCTCCGGGACGTTCCCTTCTTCCTCAGGCTGTAGCGCTTACGGAAAATCCGGGGATGGGCGTACACCGTCTTCGGCCCGGTCGACTCGAGCACCGCGGCCAGGCCGCCGGTGTGATCGTAGTGGCCGTGGCTGAGAATGATGCCCTTGACCGCGGCCAGGTCCGCCCCCAGACGGCGGGCGTTGGCCGCCGCGATCCCGGACATCCCGGTATCGAAGAGCCAACTGGACCCGTCCTTTTCCAGCAGCAGGCTTAAACCGTGCTCGGTCTCCAACCCCGGAGTTTCGGTCCTCTCTTCCGCCAGGACGGTGATCTCCACCATCTCATACCCCCGGTCAGGCCCGGGCCATCGCTGCGCCGCACTTAGGGCACTTCATCTCGTAACAGGGAACCCCGGCCTGGTGGGCGGTCTTGGTGCCGCAGCTCGGGCAGACGCATCCTCCACCCGGACCGGCGCCGGGGCGGTTTCCGCCCATCCGGCCCCGTCCGGCTCCGCGTCCGGCTCCGCCGCTCATTCTGCCCGTTCCCGGGCCCTGTCCTCTCGGTCCTGTTCCGTCTCCTAAAGGCATCGCGCACCTCCTTTGTTTTTCTCGTACTCGTACTTCGCACTCGTCCTCGTTCTCGACCGGCGGGGGATAATAATTTTAGGCACTTCAAACTTCCTCTCCCTCCGGGTGGTCGCACTCGGTCTTGTCAATCCCGTAACCTCTTCCCCCGCCCGGTTGGCAGAGCGACTCGCCGCCCTTCAGGGTCCCGGCGATCAGCTGCCGGGTTACCTCCTCGAGAGAACCCGTAACACCCATCACCGGCTTGATCCCCATCTCGTCGAAGAGCTGCTGCGCGCGGAAACCCATCCCACCGGCAACAATCGCCTCCACCCCCATCTCGTGAAAGAACTTGGGCAGGAAGCCGGGGTGGTGTCCGGGGTTGGGGATCACTTCTCTCCCCGCGACCTTGCCGTCTTCAATCTTCAAAATCGTGAACTCGGGGCAGCGCCCGAAATGTTCGGACACCCGCCCGCCGTCGGTGGAAATCGCTATCTTCATTTTAAAATTTCCTCCGGAAATTTTAGTGTTGGATTTTTGCTCAACGTCTTCTGCCGGCTTAACCCGGCTTATCTTCTCCGACGATCTTGCGGATGATTTGCCGCAGCGCCCGGGCGGCTTCGGAATCGGGGTGCTGATTGACGAAGGGTTGGCCTTCGTCACCGCTGGTAACCATCCTCGGGTCGAGGGGGATCCGGCCCAGGAAGGGAATCCCCAGTTCTTTGGCCGCCGCCTCCCCGCCGCCGGGCTTAAAGATCTCGATCTCCTTCCCGCAGTGAGGACAGGAGAAACCGCTCATATTCTCGACCAGCCCCACCACCGTGACCTTGATCTGCCGGGTGAAGTCCACGCACTTGCGGCCGTCGAGGAGCGCCACCTTCTGGGGCGTGGTGACGATGATCGCCCCTTCCAGGTCGGAGATCAGCTGGGCGACGGAGAGCGGCTCGTCACCGGTCCCCGGGGGAAGATCGACCACCAGGAAATCCAGGTCGCCCCACTGGAAGTCGCTCAGGAACTGCTTGATCACCCCCATCTTCAGCGGGCCGCGCCAGATCACCGCCTGGCCGGGGTCGCCGAGGAGGAAGGCCATCGAGAGGACCTTGAGACGGGGGGTGATCTCCACCGGCTTGATCTCCCCCGGGCGGCCGGGCTCGATCTGCCCCCCCTCCCGGCCGAGCATCAGCGCGGTGTTGGGACCGTGGATGTCGGCGTCGAGAAGGCCGACGGTGAATCCGTCCTCGGCCAGGGCGGCGGCCAGGTTGACCGCCACGGTGGTCTTGCCCACCCCGCCCTTGCCGCTGATCACCATCAGCTTGCGACGGATCCGGGAGAGGTTCTCCCCGATCCGCAGACGCTGGGCGTGCTGCTCGGCGTTCTCACCACCGCGGCGGTGGAGCTCGAAATCGTCTGGTTTATCTTCTTTCACAAGACAGCGGTGCTGTTGTCTTAAAGCGCCGACCGGACTTTTTGGTAGATATCCCCGATCAGGGAGTTGAATTTTTCGTCTCTCAGTTCCACCGCCGGTTTCCCGGCCAGGGCCGCCTGCCGGAAGAGATCGTGAAAGGGGATCCTCCCGGCGATCTCCAGGTCGTGGGAAAGGCAGTAACGCTCGGTCTCTCCGAGCAGGGACGGGTCGAGATCGCAGCGGTTGATCACCACCCGGGCCTTCATCCCGAAGAATCTCAGCAACTGGTAGATCCGCTCGAAATCGTGGAAGGCCCCCTTCCCGGGCTCGGTGACCACCAGGGCCAGGTCGCAGCCGGTCAGGCTGGCGATCACCTGGCAGCCGATCCCGGGCGAACCGTCGATCAGGAGCAAAGAACCGGGTCGTTTCAGCGCCTCTTCCTCCCCCCGGGCCCGCAGGGCCGTGATCAGCCCGCCGAATCCGGGTCGGCCGGGTTCCAGCTCGGCGTGGAAGAGCTTCCCGTAGGGGGTGTTATGCTCGAAGATGGTCCCCGCCTCCCGCTTCTCCATTCTCACCGCCCCTTCACCGCAGACCAGGCTGCAGACCCCGCAGCCGACGCAGAGGAAGGGGTCGACCTCGAGCCCGGAGATGGCGCCGAACCGGCAGGAGGCCTCGCACTTCTCCCGGTCGACGACCTTTCCCCGGTCGATGATCGCCAGCTCCGGCCCGGAGAAGGAGGCGGAACCGACCACCTCCCCGCCCAGCAGGAGGTGGAGGTTGGCGGCGTCGACGTCGCAGTCGACGGCCACCGGGGCGGGGCCGTTCTGCTTCTCCAGGGCGGCGAAGCAGGCGGCGAGGCTGGTCTTCCCCGTCCCACCCTTGCCGCTGATGATTACCAGCTGTTTCATTTTTTAGCAATCGTCTCCCAGAGTTCCCGGAGGCGGGGAACCCAGGCCGGGTCGTGGTCGGCCAGCGTCCGGCCCCGGGCGGCGGCGGCGGCCAGCTCCCGGTCGAAGGGAATCTCCGCCAATACCGGCAGGTTCTCCTCCCGGCACCACCGCTGAATACCGTCGTAGCCGGTGCCGGAGCGGTTGATGACCACCCCGGCGGGGATCTTGAGGATATCGAGCAGCTTCTTGTTCCCCCGCAGGTCGTGGAGGCCGAAGGGGGTCGGCTCGGTCACCAGGAGACAGAAGTCGCTCCCCCGGATGGCCTCCAGGACCGGGCGGCCGGACCCCGGCGGACAGTCCACCACGGTATCGCGGCCGGGCTCCTGGCGGGCCTTGACCGCCCGGATCACCTCGGTCGTCCGCTGCGAGCGGACCTTCAGCTCCCCGGAGACGAAAACGATGCCGGAGCGTCCGACCGCTTCCTTGACCACCCCGATCTGGTAATCCGTCGGCTCCAGCGAGCCGCCGGGACAGAGGAGAAAACAGCCTCCGCACCCGACGCAGAGCTCGGGGAAGACCAGCATCTCCTCCCCGAGGGCGGCCAGGGCCCTCCAGCGGCAGAACTCGGCCGCCGCCGGGCAGACCTCCCCCTTCCATTTACGGAAACGGGGAACCGGGATCGAGATCCCCTCCACCTTCCGGATCCGGGGGTGGAGGAAGAAGTGCCCGTTGGGCTCCTCGACGTCGCAGTCGAGGAACTGGAGGGGGACGTTGGCCAGGGCGAGGCTGGCGGCGACCAGGGTCTTCCCGATCCCCCCCTTGCCCCCGGCCACGGCAAGTATCACCGGTTGCCCCCCATCCCGGCGTGGGCGGAGACCGTCGCCGAGGAAGTCTGGTTGAGCTGGCCGGCCTGGTATTTCTTCACCGCTTCGGCAACGGTCCCGGAGGCTCCGGTAAATACCTTAACTCCGGCCGCCGCCAGCACCCGGGCGGCGTTGGGGCCGACGTTCCCGGTGATCACCGCCGCCGCGCCGAGCGAGGCGACGAACTGGCCGGCCTGGATGCCGGCCCCGCCCATCGCCGTCCGCGATTCGTTGGATTGGGCCTGGGCTTCCATCGTCTCGGTCTCCACCACGATAAAATAGGAACATCTCCCGAACCTCGGATCGGCGGCCGAGGAAAGCTCGGGTCCGGTTGAGGAAACAACTACCTTCATATTATTCTTCTCCTGTTTCTGATTATTCCTCTGATGAGGAGTATATTAAATCGCTATCGGGATCGACCAGAACGGCAATTTCCGATAGCGATAGCGATTAACTCACCATTCTTATTCCTTCTCCGGCGGGGTCTCTTTCTCCAGCTCGCCGATCCGGGAGCGGATCGAGTCCAGTTCCTCCCGGATTCCCTTCTCCTGGGCCCGGAGAAAATCAAGTTCCCCCTCGGGAGGGGGACCCCCGAACGGAGGGGGCGGATAGGCCGGACCGTAAGCCGGGTAACCGTAACCCCGGCCCCAGCCCCGGCCGCCGCCCCAGGCCCGTCCCCGTCCGCCGCCCCGGGGGTAACCCCCGCGGCCGACCCCGTAATAGGGGTAGACGCCGCCGCCATAGGCCGGCCCGCCGTAAGGCGGGCAGTTGCCGAATCCTCCCCCGGTCCGGGGACCGGAGCCGAGGGGACCTGTTCCGTCAAAACCTGGCATAACACACCTCCTGTTTGAAATTGCCGTTGGTACCGTCCGGCCATCTGCCGGCCGACCATTATTAGCATATGCCATTTACCACAACCTGTCAACCCCCCTTTCGCAATTATTTTCGCCGGAAAATTCGCCGGAAAATGGGTTGCAATCTCCGGCTTCTGTAATATATTGCCCTCTCTCCCCGCGGCCGGCCGGGCCGCGGCCTTCGGCGGGGCGAGAGCATCCGTGAAAACCTCTTTCGACTGTTTGCCCTGTTTCATCCGCCAGGCGATCGACGCCTCGCGGGCCTTCTCCGCCGATCCGCCGCTGCGGGAGCGGATCATCCGGGAGGTCTTGGGCTGGGCGGCGGAGATGGACTTCAGCCAGCCCCCGGCGATCATCGGCGGACGGATCCACCGCCGCCTGCGCGAGATCACCGGGGAGGACGACCCCTACCGGGAGACCAAGGAACTCCAGAACCGGATGGCGCTCCGCCTCCTCCCCCGGCTGCAGGAAGATGTCGCCGCGGCCGATGATCCGCTCTGGACGGCGGCCCGGCTGGCGATCGCCGGCAACGTGATCGACCTCGGGGTCACCGGGAAGTTCAGCGAGGAGGACCTCCTCCGCGAGGTCCACTCCGCGCTGGCCGGCCCCTTCGCCGGGCCGCAGACGGCCTTCCGCCGGGAGGTCGAGCGGGCGGGAAATATCCTCTACCTGGCCGACAACGCCGGGGAGATCGTCTTCGACGGACTCCTCCTCGACCTCCTCCCCCCGGGCCGGGTCACCGTGGCCGTCCGGGGGATCCCGGTCCTCAACGACGCCACCCTGGCCGAGGCGGGATCGGCCGGTCTGACCGACCGGTTCGAGGTGATCGCCAACGGCTCCGACATCCCGGGGACCCTGCTCGAGGAGTGCTCGGAGGAGTTCCGGAAGCGTTATGACGCCGCCGACCTGGTCCTGGCCAAGGGGCAGGGCAACTTTGAGACCCTCTCCGGGCGGGGAGAGAATATCGTCTTCCTCTTCAAGGCCAAGTGCGCGGTGATCGCCCGGCACGCCGGGGTCCCGGTGGGGACCTCGGTGGTTACAGGAAGCCGGCTCCAACCGGAGCGCTGAGCAATGACCCACTGCGCCGAGCCCGGAGAATATTCCCCGACGGCGCTGGAGCACGTCCGCTCGCCCCGCCATTATGGTCCGCTGCCGTCCTTCAACGGCCGGGCCCGGATCACCGGCGCCTGCGGGGACACGATGGAGTTCTGGCTGCGGGTCAAAGACGACCGGGTGGAGGAGGTCTCCTTCATCACCGACGGCTGCGGCCCCTCGCTCGCTTCCGGCTCGATGGCCGCCACCCTGGCGGCCGGGAAGACCGTGGTGGAGGCGGCGGTCCTCCGCCAGAAGGATATCCTGGAGGCGCTCGGCGGGCTCCCCGCCGCGGTCGAGCACTGCGCCCTCCTGGCCGCCGACACCCTCCAGGCGGCTTGCGCCGATTACCTCCGGTCCGGGAATGGAGCGCTCCGATCGACCGACACCCGGCCGGGGGGAAAAGAAAGCCGGACATCAGCCCGTGAGCAAGGGATACCGCGGTCCCGGCTCTCCCGGATCGGTCGGATGATAATCGTCCTCTCCGGCAAGGGCGGCACGGGGAAGAGCACCGTGGCGGTGAACCTGGCCGCGGCCCTGGCGGCGGCGGGGAAGCGGGTCGGAATCCTCGACGCCGACATCACCGGTCCCGCGGTCCCGGTGATGCTCGGCCTGGAGCGAAGGGGGATCGCCAACCGGGGTTCGAACCTGATCCCGGCGGCAGCCGGGGAGATGCGGGTGATCTCGCTCGGCCTCCTTCCCGGGAACCCGGAGGACGGACCGGTCTGGCGGGGACCGGAGAAGCGGCAGGTGATCGGGCGCTTCCTCGAGGACACCGAGTGGGGGGAACTCGACTTCCTGGTCATCGACTGCCCTCCGGGTCTGGGGGACGAGCCGCTGGCGATCCGGGAACTGGCCGGGGAGAGGCTGGAGGCGGTGGTCGTCACCACCCCCCAGAGACTGGCCGCCGAGGCCGCCCGCGAGGTGGTCATCTTCTGCCGGCGCCACGGCATCGGGGTCCGGGGGGTGGTCGAGAATATGGCCGGCTTCGCCTGCCCGGACTGCGGGCGGTCCACCCGGATCTTCCGGGCCGGCGGGGGGAGGAAGATCGCCGACGATCTCCAGGTCCCCTTCCTCGGCTCGATACCCCTCGACCCGGCCGTCGCCGAGTGCGGCGACCGGGGCCGGCTTTTCCTCGAACATCACCCCGAATCCCCGGCGGCGGCGACCTTCCAAAAGATCGCCGACCGGATCGCCGCCCCTTCAGCCTGATACCGGCGGCAGGCTCCAATGCGGCACGGGCATTCTCGCCCGTGTCCCCGGGATTTATTCCGCCCGGCGGACGGGGACGCAGATGTCGACCAGGTGCTTCTTCTCCGGGTGCCGGTCGGAGTCGTTCTTCTTGATCTCGAAACTGTAGCCTTCCGTCGGGATATACCCTTGCCCCGGGATCCACTCGCCCACCAGGTACCCCCAGGCTCGCCCGAAGTCGGCGGCGGCCAGCTCGAAACTCCCCACGGCGTAAAGCCCGGTGTCGGTCCGCCGGATGGAGATCCCCTCCGGGATTTCGGTCCCTTCCGGCACGGTGATCCCCAGCCAGAGACGCTGCCGGTCCTTCGGGACGGTCTCCGGATCGTCGGGGTAGATCAGGATCATCTTCGTGCGGCCGGGGAAATCCCACAGGCCTTTAGGAACCGCCCAGGCCAGAAGGGGCTCGAGGATCACATCGTAGATTTTGTCGTTCCCCTGGAAATCACCCCGGTACTCGGCACAGGCCAGGTGATAGCCGGGCAGCGGCCGGACCTCGACCGTCCCGCCGAACGGGTGCTCCGGCTCCCCGCCCGGGATGGAACCCCCGAGGACGAGCCCGGCCGCCACCGCGGCGCAATTGAACAACTTTTTCTTCATCTCCGCCTCCCGTGGTTGAGGGGAGACCGACCGCCGGCCGGTCTCCCCGGTTGATGATGGGGAGATGTTAGGGGAAGACCCGGGGAAAGTCTTGACCGTCCTTGCGGAAACCCGCGCAGGATGGATTGTGGGACTTACAATAATTAAGTATTCAACTAATCATCATAGTTGGCCTTGATTTTTTGACAGTCAATCCCTCTCAATGCCTTGATTTATTGAATTATAGCCTGAAAATTTCGCCGGCGACGACAATATCTCCGTCATCCCGCTCTATGCGGCTGGTAATCTTGCCCGAACCGCAGAGGTTCCGCCCGGCGGATAAGCACCGGCAAAGGCAACTGAAGCCAAAGTAGCACATTCTTTTCTTTGCGGAAAACGACACAGGCAGGAATGCCTGTGCTACCCTCGAAAGCGGGAACGGCCAACGTAGCACAGACATTCTTGTCTGTGCGGGCCCTATCCACAGGCAGGAATGCCTGCGCTACCGGCGGCGGGACTTCTCGGCTTCCATCACCAGGATGCCGAGGGCGATCAGGATCGAGGCGAGCTGGGCGTGGGTGGAGTAGGTCTCCCGGGCGGGATCAGGTTTCGAAGGCGGCGGCGACTTCGGGGGAGACCCGGCCCTCCTCGTCCCAGCCGCGCTTCTCGTAGTAAAGGGAGAGGGCCCGCTCGAACTCTTCGGGGTCGATGACCTTGCCGGCGTTGGGGCCGGTCATCGCCGGACGGGAGTGGACCTTGAAGGGAAGGCGGTCGTCCTTCCGGGTCGTCCCCAGCCGGGTGTTGATCAGGCGGGTCAGGTCGTAGATCCGGTTCGAGAGTTCCAGCAGCTGTTCCAGGGTCCGCTCGCGGCCGGTGACGTGGCGGTAGAAGTTCTCGTAGTGCCGCTCGTTCAGCCCTAGCTCGATCCAGGGCAACCGGCAGGCGCCGAGCATATCGAAGAGCGGCCGGAGGGTCTGGTGGTAGATGACCAGGTCGATCTTCTTCTCCAGCGGCCAGTTCTTCCCTTCCTCCAGCTCCCGGGCGATCGTCCAGGCCCGGGTGTGGTGGGCGCCGATGTCCGAGGTGGCGTAGGCCAGGGCCATCGAAAGGGCGGGCCGGCTGTCGTAGGCTGACTGCTCCAGCCCCTTGACCTGGAGGATCAGGTCGTCCATCTGCGGCCAGCGGGCGATGACCGCCGGGGAGCCCCCGGCCAGGGTGTCGCCGATACCCTCCCGGTGGGCGATCTTCCGGATCAGCTCCAGGATCGACTCCTCCTCCCCCCAGGTGATCTCCATCCCGTCGAGGTCGGCGAGGGTGATGATTCCGCTCTCGTAGCCCTCGATGACCGCCCCGACCAGGTTCCCGGTCGAGATGGTATCGATCCCCAGCTCGTCGCAGAGGCTGGCGGCGGCGAGGATGGCGGCGTAGTTGTCCACCCCGAGGTTGGAGCCGAGCATCGCGCAGGTCTCGTACTCCGGACCCTCGGTGACCACCCCGCCATAGCGGCCGTTCTTGACCAGGCAGATGTTGCCGCAGCACATCGGGCAGGCAAAGCAGGCAGAGTCGCCGATCTTGTAGCCGTCGAGCATCACCTGGCTGTTGATTCGGTCGGAGCGGGGGAAGACGCTGTCCCGGAAGTTGCAGGTGGGGAGGATCCCGATGCTGTTGGCGTAATCGATCACCGTCATCAGCCCTTCCCGCTGCCAGAGCTTGAAGAAGGGGTGCCGTCTCAGGTAGGCGGAGGCCCGGTCGGACTCGGCCCGCAAGGCCGCCAGGTCGTGGACCGGAAGGTCGTGGTCGCCCCGGACGGCGATCGCCTTGAGGTTCTTCGATCCCATCACCGCCCCGATCCCGGTCCGCCCGGCGTTGCGGGACCAGTCGGTGTTGACGCACGCGAAGTTGACCCCGTTCTCCCCGCCGACCCCGATCACGGCCACGGAGACGGCGTGGCTGCCGAGGCGTTTCTTGATCAGGCCCTCGGCTTCCAGGCAGCTCTTCCCCCGCAGTTCCGGGAAGGGGATGATCGAGGTCCTCCCGTTGTCGATGAAGAAGATGGAGAGCTCCTCCGCCCGGCCGGTGACCGAGAGGAGGTCGAGACCGGCCTGCCGCAGCTCGACCCCGAAGGTCCCTCCCATCGAGGAGTCGCCGTAGAGCCCGGTGGCGGGGGAGAGCGAGACGAAGGAGTTCTTTCCCGAGGAGGGGAGATAGGCGCCGGTCAGGGGACCGGGGGCGACGACCAGGAGGTTATCGGGACCGCGGGGATCGATCCTGAAGTCGTGCTGCCGCAGGTGATCCCAGAGCAGCCGGGCCCCGAAGCCCCGGCCGCCGATGTACTCCTCCAGAAAGGAGTCGGCCAGGTCGAGCAGCTCGGCCTTCCCGCTCGAGAGGTCCACCCGGAGGTGCTTCCTGAAATATCCGCTCTTGATCACAGCTCTTCCTTCCCGACCGCGGTGTAACGGATGACCTTCTTCTCACCCTTCTCGAAGAACTCGATCTCCTTCATATGCGCGTAACTGAGGAGGTTGCCCAGCCGCTTGGTCTCGCCCAGCGCCTCCTCCGGGATCATCCGGATGGCCTCCTTGGGGCAGGCCTTGACGCATTGGGGGTCGCCGCCGCAGAGGTCGCACTTGATCGGCTGGGGGCAGTCGGCGTGGGCGAAGATTGCCCCGAAAGGGCAGGCCTCCAGGCACTTGAAGCAGGAGATGCAGAGCTCCCGGTCGATCTTCACCACCCCGCCGATCCGGTGGATGGCGTTGACCGGGCAGACGTCGGCGCAGGGGGGCTTCTTGCACTGGCTGCAGATCACCGGCATCCGGATCACCGGGTGGGGGTAGGCGACCAGGACCCGGACCGCCGCTTTCTTCGGGTTGTTGACCCCGAAGTGGGCGGCGGCGCAGGCCAGCTCGCAGATCCGGCAGCCGGAGCAGAGCTCCGGGATCACCGTCAGCTTAAAGCGCTCGCTCATAATCGCGGAGTGGACGATACCCCATACCCAGTAACGGAACAATAGTTAATTATGATCCCGATTGATTTGGCACCGGAGACCGGATAACAGCAAAGCGATTCCCGCATAACCCGTCCTTCTGTCGCCGACAACGGAAGCCCGTTTACCCGGAGGGAACCGGCTTCAAAACTACCCCGCCGTTCCGCGTTCCGAGAATTATCTGGTAGAGCCCGAGGCCGGCAGGGCTGTCGGAAGCGTCCGCCGCCAACTGCGGCGGATTGAAAGGGAGACCCAAATGGCCTGAAACGGCCCGGACTGGACGGCGGCGGCCAACCCGCAAACCGCGCCTAGAATCAGGCAGGTAACTTCCGCACTCCTATTGCCGACACTTTGCGGTCGAGGCGGGTGTGGTGTCAGGAAAAATCTCCGACTTTTTGCGCCGGAGAGCGATGACATATACAACCATATTGAGGAGAAGGACGAAGGCGCCGAGCAGGTACTGGTGGGTCCGGGTCAGGCCGGCGGGGTAGATCAGGGGGACCAGGTAATGGTCGATGAAGCCGCCCGGGTAGCCGAGCGCGCCGCCCCGCTCCCGCAGCCAGTTCTCCAGCGGGGTGAGGGGGCAGATCCAGCCTCCAAAGGAGATCCCCGCCCCCCAGAGGAAAACCGGGACGTGGACCCAGGCCCACCGGCGGTTCCTGAGGACCAGGAGGCCGCCCAGGGGGACGAAGGCGATGAAGACCAGGTGGAGCGAGAAGACCAGATAGGCGGCAATGATGTAGATCATATCCGTGACCGGGTTGTCATCCGCCGGAGGATCGTTTTTTGTTTCGCCCGGCGGGGGGGTTATGGCAAGATACCCCGGCCCGGTGAGGGTTTCAACCGGTTTCTCCCCGCCCGCCGCCGGGGGGCTCTCTCGAATCACGAACAACAGAAAAGGATGCCCTATGAACAGAAAGGCCAGCGACCTCGACCGGCTCGCAATCAACACCATCCGGTTTCTCTCCGCCGACGCCATCCAGAAGGCCAACTCCGGGCACCCGGGGATCTGCCTCGGGGCGGCCCCGGCGGCCTATGTCCTCTGGAGCCGCTTTCTCCGCCACGACCCCTCCGGCCCGGACTGGATCGACCGCGACCGGTTCGTCCTCTCGGCCGGCCACGGCTCGATGCTCCTCTACTCCCTGCTCCACCTCTTCGGCTACAACCTCCCCCTGGAGGAGATCAAGAACTTCCGGCAATGGGGATCGATCACCCCCGGCCATCCCGAGAACGGGCTCACCCCCGGCGTGGAGGCGACCACCGGACCGCTGGGACAGGGGCTGGCCAACGCGGTGGGGATGGCGATGGCCGAAGCCCACCTGGCCGCCCGCTTCAACCGGCCCGGATTCGGGATCATCGACCACCGCACCTACTCCCTGGCCGGCGACGGTTGTATGATGGAGGGGCTGACCGCCGAGGCCTCCTCCCTGGCCGGGCACCTCAGGCTGGGAAAACTGATCGTCCTCTACGACGACAACCGGATCTCCCTGGCCGGATCGGCCGCCCTGGCCTTCAGCGAGGACGTGGAGAAACGCTACCTGGCCTACGGCTGGCAGGTGATCCGGGTCGGCGACGGCAACGACCTGGAGGTGATCGCGGAGGCGATCGCTCAAGCCCGCCGGGAGACGGGAAAGCCCTCCCTGGTGATGGTCCGGACGGTGATCGGCTGCGGGGCGCCGGGGAAAGAGGGGTCCTACAAGACCCACGGCTCGCCCCTGGGCGCGGAGACGATCGCGAAAGCCAAGGCAGCGGCCGGCTGGCCGGGACGGGAACCATTCTTCATCCCCCCGGAGGCTCTCGATCACTGCCGGCAGGCGGCGGCGCGGTCGGCGGAGGCGGCGGTAAAGTGGGCGGAGCTCTTTCAAGACTACCGCCGGGAGTTCCCCGAACTCGCCCGCGAGCTGGAGCGGGTGACCATCGGTGATCTGCCCCCGGACTGGGAAGCGGGGCTGCCCCGGTTCCCCCCCGGCTCTCCCCCCGCCGCCACCCGGGTGGTCTCGGGGAAGGTGATGCAGGCCCTGGCGGCGAAGATCCCGGAACTGATCGGCGGTTCGGCCGACCTCAACCCCTCGACCAAGACCGCGCTCGAGGGTTTTGGCGACTTCCAGGCTCCCGGAACCCGGGCCGAGAAACTGGAGGGAATAGTGGGGAAGGACTGGGGCTACGGGGGGAGGAACATCCACTTCGGGGTCCGGGAGCACGCGATGGGTTCGATCGCGGTCGGGATGGCCCTCCACCGGGGGGTGATCCCCTACACAGCCACCTTTTTGGTCTTCTCCGACTACGAGCGCCCGGCGATCCGGATGGCCGCCCTCTCGAAACAGCGGGTGATCTTCGTCTTCACCCACGACTCGATCGGGGTCGGCGAGGACGGCCCCACCCACCAGCCGGTCGAGCAGCTGATGGCCCTGCGGGCGATCCCCCACCTGGCCGTGATCCGCCCGGCCGACGCCAACGAGACGGCCCAGGCCTGGAAGGCGGCGCTGCTGGAGAGAAACGGACCGACCGCCCTGGTCTTCACCCGGCAGGACCTCCCGGTCATCGACCGGGACGGCCGCGGGCCGGCGGAAGGCCTGCTGAGAGGCGGTTACATCCTGCAGGAGGCGGCGGGCGGGAAACCGGAAGCGATCCTGATCGCTACCGGCTCGGAGGTGGGGGTAGCTTTGGAGGCGGCGAAGGAACTCAACTCCGCCGGAACTCCGACCCGGGTGGTCTCGCTCCCCTCCTGGGAACTCTTCGACCGCCAGGACGAGGCATACCGGGAGGAGGTCCTGCCCCGGCGGGTCAAGGCCCGGGTGGCGGTCGAGGCCGGGGTGACCGCCGGCTGGGAGCGGTACGTCGGGCTCGACGGCGCGGCGGTGGGGATTGACCGCTTCGGGGCCAGCGCCCCGGCCGAGGTGATCTTCGAGAAGTGGGGGTTCACCACCGGGGCGGTGGCGGAGAAGGTGAGGGAGGTAATCGGTAAGCAGTGAGTACTAAACAGTGAGCAGTGCCAATGGAATGCCGGATACAGCTTGACCTGCTGGAAAGGTTTATGCGGGACGTCCTGGCCGGGGTCGGCGTGCCGGAAGAGGACGCCGCGATCTGCGCCGGCGTCCTGATCACCGCTGACCGTCGGGGGATCGACTCCCACGGGATCCAGCGGCTGAAAAGGATCTACTACGACCGGATCAGGCTGGGGATCGTCAACCCGGTGACCCGGATGGGGATTGTCCGGGAAACCCCGACCACCGCGGTCATCGACGGCGGCAACGGGATGGGACACGTGGTCGGAAAGCGGGCGATGGGGATGGCGATCGGGAAGGCCCGGGAACACGGGCTGGGGATGGCGATCTGCCGGAACTCCAGCCACTACGGGATCGCCGGCTACTACGCGACGATGGCCACCGACAGCGGGATGGTCGGGATCACCGGGACCAACGCCCGCCCCTCGATCGCCCCCACTTTCGGAGTGGAGAATATGCTCGGCACCAACCCCCTGACCATCGGCGCCCCCACCGACGAGCCCTTTCCCTTCCTGATCGACTGCGCCACCTCGGTCACCCAGCGGGGTAAGATCGAGGTCCTCGACCTCCTCCACCGAAAGACCCCGGACGGGTGGGTGGTGGACCGGGAGGGCAACGTGCTCACCGACTCCCACCGGATCCTGGAGGCCCTGGTCAACGGTTCGGCGGCACTGCTGCCGCTGGGCGGTCCGGGTGACGGCGGGGGCGGGCATAAGGGCTACGGCTACGCCACCGCGGTCGAGATCTTCTCCGCCGCCTTCGCCGGCGGGAATTTTATGAAGGACCTGACCGGGGTGAAGAACGGCAAACCCGCGCCCTACCGCCTCGGCCACTTCTTCCTCGCCATCAACCCGGAGTTCTTCCTCGGCCTCGATCACTTCAGGAAGACCGCCGGGGAGATCTGCCGGAAGCTGAGGGCCTCCCGGAAGGCCCCGGGGGCGGAGCGGATCTACACCGCCGGCGAGAAGGAGTACCTGGAGGGATTGAAGCGGGAGAAGGAAGGCGCCCCGGTCCCGGAAGCCCTCCAGCGGGAGATGGTCCAGATGCGCGACGAACTCGGCCTTGCCCGGTATAGTTTCCCCTTCGAAAGTTAGCCCGGTTTATATGTCCTATCCCGCCACATAAGTCCCATACCCAGGAGACCCCGATGACCATAGAGAAAGCCCAAGAAATCATCGCCGGCGCCGGCGGGATCGGCGACCTGGCCACCTGCGCCGGGGGAACCCCCCGGGTGAGGCCGATGACCTTCGTGGTGATGGACGGCCTGAAACTCTGGAGTTCGACCTACCGCCAGAGCGGGAAGATGAAGGAGTTCGCCGCCAACCCCCGGGTCGAGATCTCCTTCACCGACTCGAAGAATGTCCATCTCCGCTACGAGGGGATCGTCGATACCTCGGGGGGACCGGAGAAGAAAAAGCGGCTGCTGGAGCTCAACCCCCGGGTCCGGGGCCACTTCCCGGACGAGAACGACCCCAAGTTCGTCCATATCGAGGTCACCCCCGTCCGGGTCCGCTGGACCGAGCCCGGCTTCGGCGAATACCATCCGGTCGATCTATGAAGATCGTCGAGATCGGCAAGTGGGCCAGGCGGGAGCACTACCGCTTCTTCCGGGGGATGGATTATCCCCATTTCAGCATCTGCGCCAACCTCGAACTGACCGTCTTCGACCGCTTCCGGAGGGAGCGGAACCTCCCCTTCTTCTCTTCTCTCCTCTATCTCTCCGTCCGGGCGGCTAACGAGGTGGAGGAGTTCCGCTACCGGATCCGGGGGGAGGAGGTGATCGTTCACGAGACGATCTCACCTTCGGTCACGGTCTTGGGGGGAGAGGAGGCCTACGGTTACTGCCTGATCGCGTACAACCGGGATCCGGGGCGGTTTACCGGGGCGGCGGAAAGAGCCGTCGCCCGGGCGAAGGAGAACCCGACCATCGCCGAGGACCCGGCCCGCGACGATGTCATCTACTACACCTCGCTCCCCTGGATATCCTTCACCGCCCTCACCCACCCGATCAGCCTCCCCGCCGACTCCATCCCCCGGATCGCCTGGGGGAAAAGCTTCCCCGGGGAGAAACGGGTCCTGCTGCCCTACTCGGTCCAGGTCCACCACGGGCTGATGGACGGCCTCCACGTCGGCCGCCACTTCACCCTCCTCCAGGACCTCCTCGACCGCCCGGAAGAGGTTTTCCCCGGCCGCTGATCACCCTCCGGGGCTCCGGTCAGTTCCAGCTCTTGAAGTACCCGGCGGCTTCCGCCTCGGCGCCGGTCTTGAAGTACACCCGGTCCTCGGGGGGAACCTTGAGGCGATAGCCGCTCTCCGGGGGATAGTAGACCAGGCTCACGCGGTTGGCGACGACCATCCTCCCGAATTCCTCCGGGACCGGGTAATCCGGGTAAACGGCCTTCCCCGGGAACTCCACCCGGATCTCCCGGCCGTCGCTGATCATCAGGATCGTCCCCTGGAGATCGGTCCGGTAGATCTCGATCTTCCGCTGCTGCAGGGAACGTATCACCTCCTCCGTCGGATGTCCCCACCGGTTGTACTCCCCGGCGCAGATCACGGCCGATTGCGGCGAGACCGAGCCCAGGAAGCGGGAGGAGGTCGAGGATTTGCTCCCGTGATGGCCGACCTTGAGAACCGTACTCCGGACCGGGAATCCCCGGCTCAGCAACTCGGCTTCCGCTTTCTTCTCCGCGTCGCCGGTGAAGAGGAAACTCACGTCCCCGTAGGTGATCCGGGACACAATCGAACAGTCGTTGCTGTTCTTGGGGAGACTGGACCCGGGGTGGATGACCTGGAGGCTGACATCTCCGAAGGCGTAGCGGTCCCCCGCCCGGCCGAGCCGGAATTCGGTATCCGGCCGGGCCTTGATCGCCTCCAGGTATCGCTGGTAGGTGAGCGTGGTATGTTCCCTCCCCGAATCGAGGACGGCAGCAACGGGGAAGGTCTGGAGGACCTTGAGCAGGCCGCCGATGTGGTCCCCGTCGGGGTGGGTGGCGATCAGCAGGTCGATCTTCTCCACACCGGCTTCTTTCAGGTAGCCGACCAGATGAGGGTAGGCGCCCATCGGCCCGCCGTCGATTAATATGTTCGAACCGTCGGGACACCGGACCAGGATACTATCCCCCTGGCCCACGTCGATGAAGTGAACCCGGAGCGGGTTCGAGCGGGCCTGCTCTTCGGCGAGGCGGGCTTGAGCCGCCTGCAGGCGCTGATCGGCCTGCCGGAGACGGAGCCCGACCGCCTCGGGGTTCCAGTCCGGACTGCCGGCCCGCAGCCTCTCCCAGGACTCCCGGGCGGAACGGAAACCGGAGACGGCGGCCTCCAGATCCCCGGCCCGGAGGTCGCGCTCGGCCCGGCGGAGAAGGTCGTAAGCCTGTCGGTAGAGGCCGTCCGGGGCGGCGGGAATATCCGCCGCCGGGGCGAAGGGAGCAAGCAGGAGCAGGAAGGCGAGAAGACCGAACCGGATTGCCCTTCGACGGCGTTTCATCGGCCGGGATTCAGAGGAGATACATATCCTCCGCCTCGCGGAGCAGCCCGTCCCGGAACTGAGGGGCGGCGAGGCTGATGATGGCCAGGACCCGCTCCTTGGTGCTCTTCCCCTTCAGGTTGACCACCCCGTGTTCCGTGGCCAGGTAGAAGGTATCGTTGCGGGGAGTGGTGACGATCGCCCCCTCCGCCAGGCGAGGGACCACCCGGGAGATGGTCCCTCCCCGGGCGGTGGAGTAGAAGGCCAGGATCGCCTTGCCCCCCCGGGAGTCGAAGGCCCCGCGGATGAAGTCGAGCTGGCCGCCGGTGCCGCTGTAGGTGGTCCCCCCCAGGTACTCGGCGTTGGCCTGGCCGAGGAGGTCGACCTCCAGGACCGCGTTGACGGCGATCATATTGTCGTTGCGGGCGATCACCGCCGGGCTGCAGGCGTAGGAGGCCGGGTAGCTCTCGATCGCGGGGTTGTCGTCCATAAACTCGTACATCTCCTTCGTCCCGGCGGCGGTGGTGAAGACGTGCTTGAACGGGTGAAGGCTCTTCCGGCGGCCGGTGATCACGCCTCTCTTGATCAGGTCAATCATCCCGGTGGTCAGCAGTTCCGAGTGGATCCCCAGGTCCCGGTGGTTGACCAGGTAGCGGGTCAGGGCGTTGGGAAGCCCCCCGATCCCCAGCTGGATGGTGGCCCCGTCCGGGACCAGCTCGGTCAGCTTCGGCCCGATGATATCGTCCTCGGGCCGGGGGGGCGGGGGCGGAAGTTCGATCAGGGGGACGGTGTTCTCGACGATCGCGTCGACCTCGGTGACGTGAAGAAGCGAATCCCCGAATACCCGGGGCCTATTCCCGTTCACCTCCACGATCAGCCGTCGACAGCACCGCGCCGCCGTCGAGATGTAATCGTTCCCGGTCCCAAAGGTGAAGAACCCGGCCTTGTCCATCGGGGAGACGGTGGCCAGCACGGTGTCGATCTCCATAAAGTCGCGGCAGAGACGGGGGATCTGGTGCAGGTAGGTCGGGACGTGATAGGTGAGCCCGGTCTTGACCTGGTTGCGGTCGGCGCCGCCCACGAACCAGGAGAGGTTTTGGACGCAGTCCGCCAGGTAGGGATCGAGGACCGTCTCCAGGGCGTGCCGGAAGGGAAGAAACGTGTAGAGCCGGATCCCCTTCAGGTCGCCGGCCCCGGCCCGGGCGGCCACCGCGGCCAGGAGCGCCGGCGGCTGGGTGACACTCATCCCGTAAACGATGGTCTCGCCGTTTCTGATCGCCGCCACCGCCTGATCGGCCGTGACCAGCCGGGCGGCGTATTCACCCCGTGGCGTCTTCATAAGCTTCCTCCGGCAGATAGGCTTGATTACGGCTGGAAGGCAGGATCCCGATCGTGGTCCCTATTCCTCCGAGCGTTCGGGCGGCGCCCCCGTTTCGGCTGAGACCGGACCTGTCCCTCCCGTTCCCCGGTCGAGGGTCACCGCGCTGCCCGAAGCCTGGGCTTCCTTGAGCCAGAAGATCAGGGTGTAGGACTGCCAGCTGCTGTCCCAGTCGGTCTTGAGATTGAGGACCGAGTCGGCCCCCAGTTTCCGGCTCTCCTCCATCACCATCCCGGCGGCGGAGGCGGTGGTGGCAGTGTTCTTGAAGAAATGCCAGCCCCCCGGCTCCTTCCGGCTGCCGGTGATCACCGGGCAGGACTCGAAGCCGAGGAAGTAGATCCCCCAGATATCGGAGTGGATATGGGCCACCGGCCGGGCCCCGGATTCGCCGAGCGCCAGCCCGGAAAAATCGTTCGTGGTGACGACGGTGGAACAGCCGGCGGCAAGAATCAACGCGACGATGAAAGCAGTCGGGGCCGGATTCTTGAGCGCGGGCATATTTATACCGGGAACGGTTCGGGACGGCGGTGATCCGGAATGTCCGGCGACGCCCCGCGGTCAGGCCAGGGGGTTGGAGAAGACCGAGGCCTCTCCCAGCTCGGCCTCGATCTCCAGGAGGCGGTTGTACTTGGCGATCCGCTCGCTCCGGCAGGCCGACCCGGTCTTGATCTGGCCGCCGCCCATCGCCACCGCGAAGTCGGCCATAAAATCGTCCTCGGTCTCCCCGGAGCGGTGGGAGATGACGTAGTTCCAGCCCGCCTTCCGGCAGAGATTGATCGCCGCGATCGTCTCGGTGATGGTCCCGATCTGGTTGAGCTTGATCAGGACGGCGTTGGCCGCCTTCTCCTCGATCCCCCGGGCGATGAACCGGGTGTTGGTGACAAAGAGATCGTCGCCGACGATCTGGATCTTATCCCCCAGTTCCCGGACCTGTTCCCGGAAACCTTCCCAGTCGTTCTCGTCGAGACCGTCCTCGATGGAGACGATCGGATAACGCCCGATCCACTCCCGGTAAAGGGCGGTCATCTCGGCGGACGACTTCGTCCCCTGGCCGGACTTGGCCAGATCGTAATTGCCGTCCCGGAAGAAGGAGCTGGCCGCCGGGTCGAGGGCGATGGCGATCTCCTCCCCCGGCCGGTAGCCGGCGGCCTCGATCGCCTCGACGATCACCTCGCAAGCCTCGTCGTTGCTCTTCAGGTCGGGGGCGAAGCCGCCCTCGTCGCCGACGGCGGTAGCATAACCCTTCTTCGCCAGGATCTTCTTCAGGGCGTGGAAGGTCTCGGCGCCATAACGGAGGGCCTCGGCGAAGGTGGGGGCGCCGAGCGGCATCGCCATAAACTCCTGGAGGTCGACCGAGTTGGCGGCGTGCTTGCCCCCGTTGATGATGTTCATCATCGGCACCGGGATCCGGAAAGCCCCCGGGCCGCCCAGGTAGGCGTAGAGGGGTAGGTCCGCCGCCAAGGCCGCCGCCCGGGCGACGGCCATCGAGACCCCGAGGATCGCGTTGGCGCCGAACTTCCCCTTGTTCGGGGTGCCGTCGAGCTCGATCATCAGCCGGTCGATCTCGGCCTGGCGGGCGGGGTTGAACCCGGCCAGCCTGGGGGCGATCTGCCGGTTGACGTTCTCCACCGCCTTCAACACTCCCTTGCCCCCGTAACGGTTCTTGTCCCCGTCCCTCAGTTCCACCGCCTCGTGCTCTCCGGTCGAGGCCCCGGAGGGGACCGAGGCCGAGACCTTCCGGCCGTCCTCCAGTTCCACCCGCACCCGGACGGTGGGGTTGCCCCGGGAATCGAGAATCTCCAGTGCCGATACCTGCTTGATCTTTCCGTTCATTTTAACCTCCCTGGAAATTTAGGGTTTTGCGTATGGGGGGGCACTATAACCGATCCGGGCGGCGGGGTGAATCACTTTTCTCCCGGGACATTCTCATTCCCCGAGGACGGAATCCCGGGCCCGGTCCCAATCCCGGGACCAGCGGGTTCCGGTCTCGCAACGCCAGCGGTCAAAGGCCGCTTCGCCCCGGGCGGCCCGCCTCAAGCCGGTGCCGTCGGCCAGGGCTTCCCCGGGACCGGTGACGGTCTTCACCGCCCCCCGGGCGGCTCCCGTCCCCGCCGCCGCCGCCCCCCGGGCGGCGTGGGCGGCGTCGCGCTTGATGATGCCCTTGCCGATATTATACAGGCCGCTGCCCACCGAGGATATCACCTGCACCACTCCCCCCCCGGCCGCGGCCACCGTGGAGACCGCGGTGGTGACCACCCGGCCCCCGGTCTCACCGGTATACTGCTCGGCCCAGCCGCCCGCCCGGTCGCCGTAGTGGCGGAGGAAGACGGAGAGGCCGGCGGAGAGCTCCACTTCCGGATCGGCCGGGCGGCCCCTGACCTCCAGGCCCTCCTCCTGCCCGGTCCAGTCGCTCAGTTTCAGCGAACCGTTGAGTTCCTCCGGAGAGAGGCGGAGATCAGCCGCGAGATCGAAGCCTTCCTCGCCCATAATCCGGGGGCCGGGCGGAGGGAAGAACCCGTCCAGGGTCCCGGTCTCCAGACCGTAGAGTCGGAGGGCGGCCCGGAGACGGGGGATCCCCTCCCCGATCCGACCGACCCGGCCGGCCAGGCCGAGCCAGGCCTCGGCTTCCTCCTGGCGGACCAGGCCGGTGAGGACCACCCGTCCCCCCATCCCGCCGGGTTCTTCTTCACCGCCGAGCGCCAGCCCGGAAACGGCGAGTTCCCCCTCCCGGAGCGAGACCTCCGCCCCCGCTCCGGCGTCGGCGTAGGAGCAGAAAATCCCCCGGGCGGTCCCGGATCGGATCAGCACATCGTTTTCTGATCCCTCATCCTCTTCCTCCTCCGGCGATTCGGGGGACGAGGGGAAGAGAACGCCGGTATTAAACTTCCCCTCCTGGTTCCGGACCAGGCGGATCTCCACCCCCTCGAGATCGATCACCTCGAAGACCAACGGGCCAGAAAACAGGGAGGAGACACGGATCCGGATCGAGCCCCGCTCGACCGCGAAGGCCGGGCCGAGGC
The DNA here is from genome assembly GCA_040773245.1 of PVC group bacterium. Lineage (GTDB taxonomy): Bacteria > Auribacterota > Erginobacteria > Erginobacterales > Erginobacteraceae > Erginobacter. Next base: position 4,755 of record JAXGWO010000020.1, on the reverse strand, counting down.
CGAAACCAGCGGGCTGCTCCAGTCTCAGATCCCGGAAGGAGACCCGCCCGCGGAACGGGTTGAGCCCGACCGACCCGACCGCGGCCGGGACGTGGAGCTCGCGGGTCAGCCAGGCGCCGAGGTAACCGCGGGCCGCCGAATCCAGGCCCGCCTTCAGGAGCAGGAAGACGACGACGACGGCCGGAACCGCCGCCAGGCCGCGGGGGAGCTTCTTCATCTTCAGGTCAACTGCAAACCGATGACCGCCCGGGCGATCAGGAAGTAGATCACCAGCCCGGTGACGTCGACCGTAGTGGTGACCAGCGGGCTGGAGACCACCGCCGGGTCGAGCTTGAGCCGGAAGAGGATGATCGGGAGCACAGACCCCACCAGGTTGGCCCAGAGAACGACCGCCAGCATCGCCAGGCCGATGATCACTCCCACCGCCGCCCCTCCCTCCCAGAGGATGCCGAAGCAATATACCAAAACTCCCAGGGTAACGCCCAGCAGCAGCCCGACCCGCAGCTCCTTCTTCAATACCTCCCACCACTTCTCCAGGGTCAGGTCGCCCAGGGCCAGGGCGCGGACGATCAGGGTGGCCGACTGCGACCCGGTAGTCCCCCCGGCGCCGATCAGGATCGGAATAAAGAAGGCGAGAACGATCAGGTCGTTCAGCGTGCCCTCGAAGAGCGAGATGACCTTGGCGGAGAGGAAACCGGCCAGGGTCAGAATCACCAGCCAGACGATCCGCTTGCGGAAGAGCATCCCGGAGGAGGCGTGCGAATAGTTCAACCCCAGCGGTGTGATGGCCGACCGCTTCTCCACGTCCTCGGTGAACTCCTCCTGGACCACCTCGAGGACGTCGTCGATGGTCACGATCCCGAGCAGGCACCCTTCCCGGTCCACCACCGGCAGCGCCACCAGGTCGTAACGGTGCATCAGCCGGATCGCCTCCTCCTGGTCGGCGGAGGCCCCGATCGAGATGAAGGCCCGGTCCATCAGCGACTCCACCTTCACCCCCGGCTCGGCCAGGATCAGCCGCCGGATCGGGATGTCGTCGATCAGCCGCCCTTTCTCGTCGGTGACGTAGACCACGTTGAGGGTCTCGGCGTCCTTGCCATAATGCCGCAGGTGCCGGAAGGCCTCCTCCACCGTCCAGGACGGGCGCAGGGCCACGTAGTCCGGGGTCATCAACCGTCCCACCGAATCCTCCGGGTAGCCGAGGAGGTCCAGCGCCTCCTTCCGCTCCTCGTCGGGAAGGAGGTTGACCAGCTTCTGGACCAGGAAGTTGGGCAGCTCCGCGAAGAGCTCGGTCCGCTCGTCGGGGGAAAGCTCGAGGATGACCGAGCGGGCCCGATGGTCGGTCATCTTCCGGATCAGGGCCTCCTGGGCGGAGGGCTCCATCTCGGCGAAGACATCCCCCGCCTGCTCCCGGGGAAGAAGGCGGAAGACCAGGAGGGCGTTCTCCGGGGCCAGCCGCTCCAGGAGGTCGGCCGCGTCCGGCGGGTTGATCCGGACCAGGAAGTCCTGGAGCTCGTTCCAGTCCCGGCGGGCGATCAGCACCCCGGCGACCCTGTTTAACTCTTCGTGGTAGTCATTCATCGGCCCGGCCCCGACCGGACTTTCGTTGCCGCCGGCATTCTATAACAACTCCTCCACTTCCGGCAAGGAAAGCGCGGCCAGGAAAGCGCGGCCGGGCGGCGGTCAGAAGGGGAAGAGGAGCGGGATCAGGATCATCGCCGTGATGAAGAAGAGCAGCTTCAGGGGAGCGCCGATCCGGAAGAAGTCGGAGAAGCGGTAGCCCCCCACCCCGTATACGTAGATGTTGGTCTGGTAGCCGATCGGGGTGGCGAAACTGGCGGAAGCCGCCAGGGCCACGGCCACGACGAAGGGGCGGGGGCTGACCCCCAGCGCCTGGGCGATCCCGATCGCCAGGCCAGCGACCAGGACCGCGCTGGCGTTATTGGTCAGGATCTCGGTGAGCAGGCTGGTCAGGAGGTAGATCCCGGCCAGGAGGACCAGGGACTGGGGGAGGGAGGGGAACCAGCGCGAGGAGACGGCGAAGAGGCCGCGGGCGAAGAAGGCCGAGGTCCCGGTCTTCTCCATCGCCAGCCCGAGGGCGAGCATCCCGAAGATCAGGAACATCAGGTTCCATTTCACCGCCCGGTAGCCGTCCCCGGTCTTGATCACCCCGCTGGCGAAGAGGATCACGCACCCGACTACCGCCGCCGTCTCGATCGGAGCCAGGCCGGTGGTGGCGGCCGCGATCACCCCGAGCACCACCGCCAGCACCAGGGCGATCCGCGAGCGCCGGACGCCGGGCGGGACGTAGGGCCGGTCGATCACCAGGATGTCCTCCCCCTGCCGGAGGAGGTTGAGGGCGTTGTCGGCGCCGAGCAGGAGCAGGGTGTCGCCGAATTCCAGCCGCAGGCCGGCGACGTCCTCCCGGATCCTCTTGCCGCGGCGGTGAACGGCGAGGACGATCATCCGGTACCGCTGGCGGAAGTTGACTTCGCGGAGGTTGCGCCCGATCAGGCTGGAGCCGGGCCCGATCACCCCCTCCACGATCAGGGCCTCGTGGGCGGCGATCGGCTCCAGGTCCTGTTTCAGCTCGGCGGCCAGGTCGATCCCCTCCAGGGACCGCGCGTGGGCGACCCCGGAGGGCCGGCTGGCCAGCTCCAGCCGGTCGCCGGCCTGCAGGGTCAGGGCCTGGAGATCGGTCTGCAGGGTCAGACCGCCCCGGATGACCGCGATCACCCGGCTGCCCCGGGCCCGGCCGATACCCGACTCCCCCAGGGTCTTCCCGATCAACGGCGAACCCGGACGGACGAAGGCCTCGATGATATACTCCCGCCGCTCTTCCTCGGTGAGCAGGGAGGAGAGGGTGTCCCGGGCGGGGAGGAGCCGGCGGCCGAAGAGCATCAGGTAGGCGGTCCCGACCACCAGGAGGGGAAGGGCGACCGGGGCCAGCTCGAACATCGCCAGCGGCGCCTGCCCGTAATCGACGGCGATCCCGCTGACCAGGAGGTTGGTCGAGGTCCCGATCAGGGTGCAGCTCCCGCCGAAGATGGCGGCGTAGGAGAGGGGGATCAGGAGCCGGGAGGGGACGATCTTCAGGTCCCGGGCCAGGCTGACCACCACCGGCAGGAAGACCACCACCACCAGGGTGTTGTTGATGACGGCCGAGACCCCGGCCGCCGCCAGGATCATCACCAGGGTGAAGACCGCCGGCCCGGAAGGGGCAAGGCGGCGGAGGGAGAGGGCGGCCTGGTCGATCGCCCCCGACTTCTCCAGGGCGGCGGAGAGAATGAACATCGCCCCCACCGCGATCGGGGCCGGGTTGGTGAAGACGCTGAAGGCCTCCCGCGGGGTGAGGATCCCGCTGACCAGCAGCGCGGACATCACCATCAGGGCGGTGAGGTCGGGCGTGAACCGCTCGATGAGAAAGCTGGCCAGGGCAGCCGCCAGCAGGACAATGATGAATATTATCTCCCAGTTCATCACGCTTGGCAAGGTTGCAACCTCGGGCGCGCATCATATCCGCCCACCCTTCGCTCTGTCCAGACCTTCCGAGGGGGTCCGGCAATTACCGATTTTGCCCGGGCTGGTCATTGGGAAGCTTCACAGCCCAGCGGAGGAGCCGCAGCAATCTCAATCTGTTCCCTTCTGTTGCCAGGCAAGTTGTTTACAGAATCAAAGACAACATATATTATCGTTTTAACCCGGAACGATGGCGAAACCTGGGGAACTGCCATTCCGGCGAAAGGAGGTGATGCGCTCAGGAAGATTCGGACAAGATCGAATTGGCGAAACGGCAACCTCCGACAACAGCTGCAATAAGGAGAATGGCAATGAAGAGAATGAGAATAATGGCGATTGTCCTCTGCGGACTGGCCGTCATACCCCTGGCCGGCGCCGGGGTAATCGAGGACGTCGATATGGAAGCCGGGGTGGAGATCGGCGACTTCCACTATCGCGAGTCACATATTATGCGCGAAGACGGCGTCCAGTACGGCCTCTACGGCTCGATCGCCGTCCTGGCCGCCCACCCCTGGGATTTCCAGTTCTACGGATCCTTCGTCGGGGGTGATGTCGAATATGACGGGGGTTACACCGGCGGTCGATCGCTCAAGGGCGATACGTCAAACGCCATCTTCAATTTCCGCGGCCTCGCGGGCTAAGTGCTGCTCGAGGAGTCGGTCCGCATCGAACCTTACAGCGGCCTCGGCTTCCGCTACCTCATCAATGACCTCAGCGATCTGGATGTTCCGGGAACTTACCGGAGACAGCAAACCTACCTCTATCTTCCCCTGGGGGTCGATATCTCGCTCCCCCTGGGTTATGACAGCAGGTGGACGATCGGGCTGAAGAGCGAGTTCGACTGGATGTTCTACGGATTCCACAAGACGGATAAGGGGCTGGACAAGGAGTTCGACGGCCAGGACGGCTGGGGGATCCGGTTCATCCCTTACGTCCGCTGGGACTTCGACGAAAACGTCGCCTTCAAGCTGGAGGGGTTCGGCGAGTATTGGAAGATCAACGAGTCTGATCCCGACGGCGGATTTATCGAACCGGAGAACGCCAGCAATTACTACGGCGCCCGGGCCGGGATCTGCTTCTGAACGCCGGAGACTCGTAGCGCAGGGCTTCAGCCCTGCCCAAAGACCCGTAGCGCAGGGCTTCAGCCCTGCCCAAAGACCCGTAGCGCAGGGCTTCAGCCCTGCCTGGCTTGGGCAGGTCTGAAGCCCTGCGCTACTTCAGCAGCTGGAAGCCGCC
>JAXGWO010000019.1:0-58455 GCA_040773245.1 PVC group bacterium | reverse complement strand
GGTCGCCATGATCTTGGCGTCGACGATGATCACCGGCTTGATTCCCCGCAGCTTCATCCCCACCAGGTTGAAGAGGCTGACCCGGGCCCCGGCGGCCAGGGCCCGGATCCAGACCTTGAGAAAATAGAAAAAGATCCCCAGGAAAACCAGGGCGGCGATGATAATGACCATAGTGACGATCGGGACGATGTTCGGACTCATAACGCTGCCTCCTTGCGGTTAAATTGCGCGGTCGACGGACGATCTGCCGATCCCGGATTGATTATACGGCCGGAAGGTTCTCCTTCAACCCTTTTCCGCCGCCCGGCGGACCACGACGCGGTTCCCATCCACCTTGACCACCTCGACCGGGGTACCCCGGGCGAGATACTCGCCGCCGGTGACGACATCGATCCGCTGGTCCCCGACCTCCATCATCCCGGCCGGCCGGAGAGTGGTGATCGCCCGGCCCTGTTTACCGACCCATCTTTCCAGCCCCTCCTCGGAGGCGGAGAAACCCTCCTCGGAGGAGCCGAGAAAGAGCCTCTTCCCGGCGGGGGAGCGGGGAAGGATCCGGATTGAGATAAACAGCGCGAGCAGGGAGACGACAACCACACCCGCCGTCCAGTACAAGCCGAAGGTCGACCCCATTTCGGTGAAGGCCATCACGATCGACCCCAGCAGGCAGAAACCGCCCAGGACCCCGACGATCCCCCCGGGGATGAATATCTCCACGCATACCATCAGCAGCCCGAGCACCAGCAGGAAGATAATCCAGAGCATCCCTTTAACCTCTTTTAATCCACTAATTACACTGATTAACACTAATTTTTATTGAGTATCCCCGCTCCTAGCCCTCTTTTTTTTAACCGCGAATCTCCACGAATCCGCACTAATCTGCCCCTCCGCCTCGCCCCAACTTTGAACTTTTCACTTAGAACTTCGAACTTCAAACTATCCTCCTCACCACCACCCGGTTTCCATCAACAGCGATGACCCTGACCGTCTCCCCTCGCTCGACGAAATCGCCCCGGGAGACGACATCGACCGGGCGGCCCGCGAGGAGGGCCTTGCCGGCCGGGCGGAGCTTGGTCAGGGCCTCTCCCTCGGAGCCGACCAGTCCGGAGATCCCGGATTCCGCGCTCTCAAACCCACCCTCCCGCTTCTCCTCGGCGGTGAGGACGAACTTCCCGTACAGCGGCGAGGAACGGGTGAAGACCGCCCGGTAGGTGGCCAGGATCAGGATCAGGAACGCGGCCATAACCACACCGACGAGGGAGACGGCCCGGAAGTAGTTGGGGTGGAGGACAGTCCGGGGGTCGAAGAGCGGCCCCCTCCCCATCGCCAGGATGAGGGAGACGACGATGGAGACGATCCCGGCCGTCCCCAGCAGCCCGAAACCCGGGGTGACGAAGAGCTCGATCAGGAGCAGGACCAGGCCGGCGCCGAAGAGGACGATCACCTCGTAGCCGGCCAGGCCGGCCACGTTGTGGCCGAAGAAGAAGATCGCCAGCAAGGACAGCCCGAGGATCCCGGGGAGGCCGAAACCGGGGGTCCGGATCTCGAAGTAGATCCCGGCCAGCCCCCCGAGCAGGAGCAGGACCGTGACCAGGGAACCGGTGATGAAGCGCGCCAGGCTTTCCGAGGGGGTGATCCGGATCACCTCCCGGGGGGCGGCGGGGAACCCGGCCTCGGCGAAGAGCTCGGAGAGACCGGAGACCGTTCCCCGGGAGAGACCGGCCTCCGCCGCCCCGCTGTTGGTCAGGGTGAGGAGCTTGCCCTTCTCGATCAGGCCGGGGATCTCGACGTCCCGGTCGACCATCGCCTCCACCACTGCGACCGGGTGCCCCTTCTCCTCCGCGGTCGCGGCGATCATCGCCCGGAAGGCGGAGGTGATCTTCTCGGCGTGGGCCTCGTCGAGCTGGGCCGCCCCGCCCAGGGGGGAGGAGGCGACCGGGGTGGCGGCCCCGATCATCGAACCGGGGGCCATATAGATGTGATCGGTGGCCACGGCGATGTAGGCCCCGGCGGAGAAGGCCTTGATGTCGACGAAGGTGTAGGTGGGAAGATCGGTCTGGACCAGGAGTTCCATAATCTCCTCGGTGGCGCCGCCCGCGCCGCCGTTGGTGTTCATCTCCAGGACGATTGCCCGGGCTCCGGCCGCCTCCGCCTCCCGGATCCCCCGCCGGACCACCCAGACCAGCCCCTTCTCGATCTCCCCCTCGATCGGGATGACGTAGACCGGCCCCGGGACTTGCGGCCGGCCGACGGCGGGTGACAACAATCCCGCCAGGCAAAATAAGATAATCCGGATCGTTTTCATCGAAAGAGAGTCTCGGAGATATGCAGCGCTTCCCGGCGGAAGAAATCCTTTACCTCGATCCAGCTCGCCTCCCGGAGCAGGTCGGGATCCTCGTCTTCCTCGGCATCGTCGAAATAGGTGAGGCTCTTGATTATGTGCACCGCGTCGGACGAGAGGTTGCGGTACTTATCATCGTACAGTCGGAGCAGATCGCCAAGCGGAATAACCTCCCGGCAGATGAAATAGAGGTCGAAGAAGTCCCGCTTCGCTCCCCGGGCGGCGATGGCGGCGATCTTCATCGCCCCGATATCGCGGTTCTCCAGGACCCTGATCTCCCCGAAGCTGACCGGGGGGAAGAGCAGCGGGTAATCATAGTGAAAGATGCTGAAGAGGACGTCACCGTACCGGCCGCGGACCGTCCGCCAGGTGATCTTTTCCAGGCAAAAATCGGAGATCTCTCCCAGGCGGGGGAGGAGCAGCCGTTCGTCGAACTCGACCGGGGTGAAAAAATCCAGGTCACGGGATATCCGGTGCCCGAGCTGCAGCGCCAGGGCGGTCCCCCCGCCGAGGCAGGCCGGCCGGATAACCTCGCTGCGGCCTAATAAGGCCAGAACTTCTCTCGTGTTTCCCGGAAGGACTTCTGCAAACATCGAATCCGCTCCCTGTGAACCTGGAAAAACGATGCCCAGAAATTGGCCGACCGGGGGGAGAGGTGCCCGCTCCGGGAGAGGGTTTCGACGATCTCCTCCCGGGGATAGGCGGAGAGCATCCACCTGACCGCCTCCCGGCCGCCGTACTCCAGGACCCGCTCGATGACAAACCGGGAACGGCGGCGGCAATCCAGCTCCTCGAACCTGACGTCCCAGAAACAGTGCTTCAGGCACCCCGGCGGGACGGACGCTTTCATAACCATATTATATCAGCCTGTCAGATAAAGCGAAAGCTGTGTTATATTATTTTCCCGGCGGGAAATAATAGTTGGAAAAGATACTGGCGCGAAAGTTTTTTTGGCCGGAGAATCGAGAGCAGGGGGCGCTTCGTCCCGAGACGGTTGACAATGAATACCGGGGCCGATGACGACGCGATGAAGATCAGGATTAAGGCCGGATACCGGGGCGGGCTGGCAATCCTGCTGCTGCTGGCGGGGGTCGGCTGGCTGCTCCGGGAGGCGATCTTTCCCCCTTCCCCTTACTTCGTCCTCTCCCGGGAGTCGGGAGATGTCGCCTCGCTCTACTACTACTGGCGGGCCTTCGGTTTCGGCGCGCTCCGGACCGGGACCGTCCCCCTCTGGAACCCGTCCGTCTTCTGCGGGGTTCCCTTCGCCGCCTACCCGGAGGCGGCCCTCTTCTACCCGCCCAACCTGGTCTTTCTCCTCCTCCCCCTCCCGGCGGCCCTCAACGCCAGCTTTGCCGTCCATCTCTGGCTCCTGGCCGTCTCCGCCTACCTCTGGCTCCGTTTCACCGGGTCCGGCCGACTCCCAGCCCTGCTGGGAGGTTTGACTCTGGCCTGCTCGGGCCCGGTCATCCTCCACCTGGCCGCCGGTCACCTCTCCAACATCTGCACCTTCGCCTGGGTCCCCCTGCTCTTTCTCCTGGCCGAGGGTTTCTTCCGAACCCGGAGGCCGCGCTGGGCGGCCGGGGCCGGAGCGGTGATCGGCCTCCAGATCCTGGCCGGCCACTGGCAGTATGTTTATTACACCGCCGGGGGCCTGGTCCTCTACCTGGCCGGCCGGTCGCTGATCGAGCGGGGGACGGGGAGGCGGGGATGGCTCCTCCCGGCGGGGATGGTTCTGGCCGGGCTGGTCGCGGCCGGCCTGGCCGCGGTCCAGATCCTTCCCGCCCGGGACCTGGCGGCCGGTTCCTTCCGGGGGGATCTGGGTTTCCAGTGGGCGGCCGCTTTCTCCCTCCCCCCGGCCAACCTGGCGACCTTCGTCCTCCCCGGCGGGCTGGGGGACTCGCTCACCAGTCTCTACCGGGGGGAGAACTACTTCTGGGAGATGTGCGCTTACCTCGGGTTCATCCCCCTGGTCCTGGCGGCCGGGGCGGTGATCCTGCGGAGGGACCGCTTCACCTTCCTGATCGCCCTGCTGGCCGCGGGGGCGGTCCTGGTCGCCCTCGGCGGCTTCACCCCTCTCTTCCGGGTCCTGCACGCGATCGTGCCCGGTTTCCGCTACTTCCGGGGGCACGCCAAGATGCTCTTCTTCGCCGCCTTCTTCCTCACCACCCTGGCCGCCCGGGGGGCGGACGGCCTCTGCGGACGGGGAGGATCCGGCGGGGAGGGGAGACTCCGTTTCTCCGGACGCTTCCGGCGGCGGCTGGCCGGAACCGGGGCGGCGATCCTGCTCGGAGCGGGAGCGGCCGGCCTGCTCTTCTCCGCCCTGGCCGGACCGCGCCCGCCCGGGTGGTGGCTGCGGCGGATCGAGGCCGATCTCCTCGCCGGGCGGCACTACGAAATCGTACCCCCCGGCCAGCCGGACTGGTGGGAGCGGCTGCTGCGGGAGACCCCTCCCGATCTCGATTACCCCGGTTATGTCCGGCGGCTGGTGGAGGAGACGCCTTTCGCCCGGAACAGCTGGCGGACCCTCCGGACCGGGCTCTTCCGCCTGGGGACCGCCGCGGCCGCCCTGGGTATCCTGCTGGCCGCGGTTCTCCGGCGGGGCCGCCGGAGAAAGTGGTGGGCGGCGGGCGCTGCCCTGCTGGCGGCGGGGGAGGTGGCGACCTGGGCTCAACCCTACATAACCGGCTTCGACAGCCGGGCCTGCCTCTGGGACGGGGAGATCTCCGGATACCTGGCCGGGCGGGAGGAACCATTCCGTTACCTCCCCTTCGACCCGGCGGACTTCAACCGGGGGATGCTGGGCGGGTACGAATCCATCCTCGGTTACCAGGCCGACGTTCCCCGGCGTTACCTGGAATATATCAACCGCAGCCAGGGGCGGCCGCCGGGCGAAACCGAGCTGGTGCCGGTCATCGACGTTTATACCCCGCTCCTCGACCTCCTCGACACCCGATTCCTGATCCTCCCCCCCGGCAGCTCGCCCGGTTCAGACCGGTTCCCGGAGGTTTTCCGCGGACCCGGGGGCGGGATCCGGGAAAACCCGGCCGCGGTCCCACGGGTTCTGGTTTCCGGGCGGGCCGTGGTCCTCTCCTCCCCGGAAGAGATCCTGGAGCGGCTCGGCCGGACCGGCTACCGGCCGCAGGAGGTGGTATTCCTGGAAGAGGAGCCGCCGCCGCGGTTCCGGGAAGAAGTCGGGGAGAGCCCGGGGGAGGCCCGGGTGACCGCCCGGGGAGTCAACCGGGTCCGGGTGCGGGCCGAACTCGGCCGGCCCGGGATCCTCCTCCTCAACGAGTGCTATGATCCCGGCTGGAGGGCATACCTGGGGGGGGAGGAGATCCCGGTTTACCGGGCCAACTACCTGATGCGGGCGGTCTGTCTCGGCCCGGGCCGCCACGAGGTCGAATTCCGCTACCGCCCGCCCTCGTTCCGACTCGGCGGCGCGGTCAGCCTGGCGACCCTGCTGGCCCTGGGGCTCGCCGCCGTCGTCGCCGCGTTTCGGGGCCGCCGGGGAACGGCCGCCTCCTGAGCCGGGGATCCCGGCCGGCCCCGTCCTACCCGGTCCCGACGTCCCGGTCCCCGCGGGCCGGTATCTTTCTCGCCAGGAAACTCCGGCGCGCCCGGTATCTCTCCTGAACCTCCTCCGGGAAGATCCGCTCCCCCTCGAAACGGTGCCGGAGCCGGAAGCAGAACAGGTAGGAAGCGGGGACGCAGGGGTTGTAGATATGATCGGCGACGATGTGGAGGGTGAACCCGAGGGCGAACCCCCAGGCCCAGGGTTTTCGGATGACGGCCAGGCTCAGCACCCAGAAGACCAGGGCCAGTTCGTAGGAATGGAGAAAGAGGAAGAACTTCCGGTAGATGTGCTGGTCGGCCGCCCGGAAGAAACGGCGGACGGAGAAACCGCGGAAACCGAAAAAGTAGAAATACTCCAGGAAATGGTCGAGGTCGATGAAGATGCCGGCGAGAAAAAATGCCAGGGCGGCAGAGAATGACCTCGAGAGGAGATAGACCGCACCGGAGCCGGCCAGGGAGATGGCGGTGTGGTGGTGCAGTTTCATCGGGGAAAGCGCCGGGTTGACCCGGGGGATTACGACCGCTCGAGGTATCAGTTGTCGGGGGGCGGATTGAGGCCGATCTTCTCGGCGATCTCCCTGAACTCCGGCCGGGTGATCTCGTCCAGGGTCTTGCCCTTCTGCTTCAGCTGCTCGTTGAACTTGATCGCCTTCTCCTGCATCAGGGAGTGGGTGTCCCGGGAACCCCCGTAAAGGCGGAAATTCTCCCCCCGGGTGATCCGACGGTGACCGTCCCGGTTGTCCAACCCCAGGCCGAGGAGCAGTGATTTGTTGTTTCGCGCCACCATTATATTTATCGGCGCCTCTGGCGCCGTCCAATAGCGAACCCGATTTCGCCGGGTCGATCCGATATAATTGTTCCTTACATATATATAACATCCGGAACCGCTTGTCAAATTCCCGCCAAGTCGGGATTTTCCCCGCGGGGAAAATTATCTTGTCCCTCCGGGGAATACCGCCCTATAATGTCTGTTCCGAAAGGAGAATTTTAACGACTTTTTCTCTTCCCCGGCCCGAGGCCGGGGAAGAGAAAAATCAAGGAGGGAGCATCGTGGTCAAGCATCCGGGGAAGAAACACCAGTACGCCAGCGAGTTCGAGAAGATGCATATGTACGCGATCAAGGACCGGGCGGCGCTGCTTAAGGACCTGGATTACGGCGCGGCCGAGGTCAAGCGGATGATCCGGCAGAACGTGGAATGGGAGTACGAGGGAGGGAAACTCCCACCCTATTACTCCCACATCGACAATATCGTGGACTACGTCTTCTCGGAATGAAAGAGCTGATCGCGGCGGTCCGGGAATTTCACCGCAAGCACGACCTCAAGGCCCGGGGGGGAGAGGAGATGCTCCACCGGATGAACCTGATTATGGAGGAGGTGGGCGAGATCAGCCAGTGCCTGACCAAGGGCAAGCCCCGCCGGGAGCTGATCGAGGAGCACGCCGACCTCCTGATTCTCCTGATCGGGAACGCGATCGCCCTCGACTTCGACCTGGAGAAGGCCTTCTGGGAGAAGATGGACCGGATTATGCGGCGGAACTCCCGGATGGTCAACGGGACGGTCCGGGTGACCAAAACCTGAAGCCGGACGATTCCCCTACCCCGCTTTCTTCTTCACCCGCTGGTTCCCCACCAGCTTGTCGTCCACGAAAATCCGGTAGGTGTCCACCGCCGGGGTCGATTTCGCCAGTTCCCGCCGCGCCGGGGCGGATCCCCTCCCGCAGTCCAGGCAGAGGTTGCTCTCGCTGCGGAAAAATTTCTTGCAGGCAAAACAGTAGTAGCAGTTCATATCATTTCCTCGCTGGCCGCCGGGCTAAATCGGTTTTCCCATCCCCCGGTATATTACCAGACCTGTCAATCGCCGGGAAGTTCCTTCTAACCGGCCGAGAGACGGAAGATCCAGCGCATCCCGATCAGGTAAACCAGGATGATTATGATATTGAGCAGCCGGATTTCCCGGCCGGCCGTGAGCGGCTTCAGTCTCAGGGAGAGGGCGACCAGGAGAACCAGGACTATCCCCAGCCCGGCCGAGACCAGGACCGGCCCCGAGGCCCCGGCCAGGATGCTGCCGGGGCGGTAGGCGAGGTCGGCCCAGAAGATAATCCCCAGGTTGAAGACGTTGCTGCCCAGGATATTGCCCAGGGCCATCCCGGGGGCGCAGATCCTGACCGCCCCCAGGCAGACCGACACCTCGGGCAGGGAGGTCACCAGGGCCAGGAAGAGGGCCCCGACAAAACCGTCCCCCCAGCCGGTCAGACCGGCGATCTCGCTCCCGGCCCAGGCCAGCCAGAACCCGCCCGCCACCACCAGGACAACCGAAAGCAGCAGCCGGGGGTAAAAAGATCGAACCCCTTCCGGGCGCGACCGGGCCGGGCCGGCCGGCATCCGGGGGCGGTCGGGAGGGTGTTCGTCGCGGAACAGTTTCCAGGAACCCAGGAAGTAGATGCCGAGGAGCGCCCAGGAGACGAGGTTGATCTTTCCCGGAGCGGGCAGGCTCCCCCCCCGGTCGAGCAGGGCCAGCCCCAGCACCAGGCCGGTCATCAGGATAATCATCCCGATCAGAAGCCGGAAGGAATCCAGGCCGAGCGAGGCGTTCAGGGGGCGGCGGAAGAAGCACAACCCGAGGGCCCCCAGGGCGAAGAGATTGAAAGAGTTGCTCCCCAGGACATCGCTCAGGGCCAGGGAAGGAGAGGAGACGACCGTCACCGCGCCCAGGGCGGTGGAAAGCTCCGGGATCGAGGTCACCGCCGCCAGGAAGATGAATCCGATCCAGATATCGGTCAGACCGTATCTCTCTCCCAGTTCCTGCCCGCAGCGGGCGAGGCAGAACCCGCCGCCGATCACCAGGGCGGCGCTGAAGATAAAATGCAGCCAGATCATTATCCGCGGTCCGGGGCCGGCCGGGGAAGGCGGAGTTCCCGGCGTTATTTGGAAGAGGGAAGCTTAGCGGGCGGCCGGCCGCCTGTCAATGCCGGAGGGCGGCCGGGCGGGGGTAAAATACCGGCAAAATAATCCTTGTTCCGGCCGACCGGCGCTTGGTACACTCCGCCTGGTCAGTGGAAATACATTAATTCGTCGCCCTCCGACGGCGCTCCAGGCGCCGCCCATTGAAATGGCCTCCGACCAGCCCAAAGACGGCCTGCAGCAGGAGTTCTTCTTCAACATCGCCCCGGAGAAGGGATCGTTCTCCGACCCCCCCCGGCCGGCCGACCTCGGCCGGCTGCCGGTCGGCGTGCTCCCGGTCAGCTCCCGGGCCCGGACGTGGCTGAAGGCCCACCAGATCGCCGACCTGGACGGGCTGATCGAGGCCGAACGGAACAAGATGATCTCCCGGAAATGCCTCGACAACCAGATCCGGAAGGAACTCCACACCGAACTTCGGCGGTTCTGGAACGGGAAGAAGTTCCGCTACCTGATCGCCCTCAACTTCCTCGATCACGGCATCGACCGGGCCCTGAGCCGGTCCCGGATCCGGAAAGCGGCGGTGAAGAACCTCAACCTCTCCCCGGCCCTCCTGAAGATCATCCAGAAGAAGCAGGTCCTGACGGTCGGCGAACTTCTGCTCCAGGAGGAACTGAAGTGGCGCAACCCCCGCCGGCTGGGGAACCTCCTGGTCAACGAGCTGCTGATCGCCCTGGGCGTCTACCTCAACGCCGCCGCCGGGGACCAGCCGAAAAACCCCGCTTAACCCGATGAACGGTCCTTCCGATCCGGCCCGTCCCGACGGCCGGGCCGATACCCGCTGCGGGTTGGTCGGGGTGGCGGGCGAACCCAACGTCGGCAAGTCCACCCTCCTCAACCGCCTGGTCGGCGAGGACCTGGCGATCGTCTCCCCCAGGCCCCAGACCACCTGGCAGGTGGTCCGGGGGATCCTGACCGGGCCGCCCGGGCAGGTCATCTTCATCGACACCCCCGGGATCCACCACGCCCGGGACCCCCTCTCCTCCCTGATGGTCGCCGACGCCCGTTCCGCCCTCTTCGACGCCGACCTCAACTTCTGGCTGATCGACTGCCGGGAGGACCCCGACCGGGCCGCTGAATTCTTCTCCCAGCTCCCCCGCCGGGTCCCCGCCTTCCTGGTCATCAACAAGATCGACCTGGTCCCCCGGGAGCGACTGCTCCCCCTGATCGACCGACTCCAGAACCTCTACCCCTTCCGGGAGATCGTCCCGGTCTCGGCCCTGAAGGGCGAGAACCTCGACCGCCTCCTCGAGCTGACCTGGCCCCTCCTCCCCGAGGGCCCCCCCCTCTTCCCCCCCGACCAGCTCTCCGACCAGCCGGAACGGGAGATCGCCAAGGAGTTCATCCGGGAGCAGGTCTTCCGCCTCACCCGCCAGGAGGTCCCCTACTCGACCGCGGTCAAGATCGAGGAGTGGCGGGAACAGGAGGAAAGGAAAAAACTCTTTATCCGGGCCCTGATCGTGGTCGAGCGGACCGCGCAGCGGGGGATCATCCTCGGGAAGGGGGGGGCGATGGTCAAGCGGATCGGGACCGAGGCCCGGAAGAAGATCGAGGGCCTGCTCGGGGTCCCGGTCTTTCTGGAACTCAAGGTTTTGGTCCAGGAGAAGTGGCGGCGGAAGACCTCCGCCCTCAAGGACCTGGGTTTTATCCGTTGACCGGCAGCTCCTCCGGGCGCGGATAGGGGGGAAGAAAGTACACCTGCAGGCGGGAGCCGGCGGCGGCGGCGGAGATCTCCATACTCTTCAGGTAGGGTCCGACGTGGGGATCGAGCGCCGGGTCGGGGAGGCAGAAGATGACCTGCTTTACCCCCCGTTCCCGCAGGAATTTTTCCCCGGCCGCGGCGATCCGTTCGACATCCCCATCCTCCATCAGCCGGTCGTAGTAGGGGATCGGATGGTCGGCGTCGATCAGCCCGAACAAGCCGGAGAGGATGGCGAAGGGAAACCCGGCCTCCCCGGCCAGACGGGAGAGGCGGGCGATCCGCTCCGAGCGGTAGCGTTGGATCGCCGGAAGGAGCCCTTCGGACCGGTCCTTCTCCCGGCAGCAGATGGTGGCCAGTAAAATATTTCTTCGCAATATCTTATCGCGTTTCATTTTGCCTCCGGAACCGGTATTCTGGCAGATGGAAGATGAAAACGACAGACAAAAAGAAGCGGGCGATGGAGGTCATCCGGCGGCTGAAAAAGGAATACCCCGGGAAGGGAACCGCCCTCCACTGGCGCAACCCGCTGGAGCTGCTGGTGGCGACGGTCCTCTCCGCCCAGTCCACCGACCGGCAGATCAACAAGATCACCCCCGCCCTCTTCAAAAAGTATCGGACGGCGAATGACTACGCCGGGGCCGGCCAGGCGGAACTGGAGGAGATGATCCGCTCTTCCGGCTTCTACCGGAACAAGGCAAAGAGCATCCGCCGGGCAGCGAGGAAGATCGTCGATGAGTTCGGGGGAAGAGTCCCCCGGACGATGGAGGATCTGCTCACCCTCCCCGGGGTGGCGAGGAAGACCGCCAACATCGTCCTCAACGATGGTTTCGGGGTGGTGGCCGGGATCGCCGTCGACACCCACGTCAGACGGCTGGCCGGGCGGCTGGGACTGAGCGGAGAGACAAACCCCGACCGGATCGAGCGGGACCTGATGGAATTGATCCCGGAGAAGGACTGGGGACGGGTCAACTACCTCCTGATCTCCCACGGCCGGGCCGTCTGCGACGCCCGCCGGCCCCGCTGCGGGGAGTGCGTCCTCGCCGACTCCTGCCCCTCCGCCGTCCGGTAGCACAGACCAACGCCCCCGCTACCGGGTCGCCGGGGTGTCGGTGGAGTTGCCGAAATAATACCGGTTCCCGCCCCGGATCGACCAGAGCCCGCTGCGGAATATCGCCATCTCGTCCCCCCAGTTGCCGGTATAGTCCGCGGGCACCGGGGTGTCGCCGGATTGGCCGAAGTAGGCCCGGGTCACCCCCCTTACCAGCCAGAGCCCGTTGCGGAAGACCCCCGCCTTCCAGGGCTCGGTCGAGGAGGTGGTGTACGCCCCGGGGACCGGGGTGTCTCCGGAACTGCCATAGTAGAAACGGGTTACGCCCTGGACATTCCAGAGGCCGTTGCGGAAGATGGCGTGGTAGGTCGGTCCCCACTTCGCGTCGCGGCTGACGTAGTGCCCGGGAACCGGGACGTCCCCGCTCCGGCCGAAGTAAGTCCGGCCGCCGCTCCGCCAGGACCAGAGACCGGTCGAGGGACGGTAGATCCCGGCCGTGAGGTATCCGCTATGGTAACTCGCCGGGATCGGGACGTCCGCGGACTGGCCGAAGTAAAACCTCGTCACCCCCCGGACCAACCAGAGGCCATCGCGGAAGACGGAGATATCCGAGGTGCCGTCCCCGTTGAAGTCGGCCGGGACCGGGATGTCCCCCGACTGGCCGAAGTAGGCCCGGGTGATCCCGCGGATCGACCACAGGCCCGAGGAGGCCCGGAAGATCGCCAGGTCGCTGTAGGCGTCCCCGTTGAAGTCCCCGGCGTAGAGCTGAAGCGGGGCCCGGTCGGAAGCGGCGGGAGATCCGAAGTCCACATCGAAGGCCGCCCACCAGTAATTGTACTCCCAGCTTCCGTTGTCGTAGGACTGGCAGCCGTAATTGATGTCCATATCCACCAGGAAGAAGCCGTGGGGGCGGTTGGCGGGGCCTCCCCAGGAATTCAGCATATACCAGACGGGGTTATTGGGATCGTCGTCGTTGTATCCGTAGCAGAGGACGGCGTGCCCCCAGCCGACCGAATCCCAGGTCGCGCCGCAGCCCTCGGCATCGAGGAAATTGGACAGGTATTGGTTCTCGGAGTTGTTGTTCCAGAAATTCATAAACTTGGCGTCGGCCG
The DNA here is from genome assembly GCA_040773245.1 of PVC group bacterium. Lineage (GTDB taxonomy): Bacteria > Auribacterota > Erginobacteria > Erginobacterales > Erginobacteraceae > Erginobacter. Next base: position 45,723 of record JAXGWO010000019.1, on the reverse strand, counting down.
CGGCGGTGGGGGCGTAAAAGGCGAACCAGACCGCCTTGTTCTGGTTGAGGACGTTCTTGATGTTGGCGATGGCGGTCGCCTGGCTGACGCCGTGGGTGGTGATGTAGGCGGCGGAGCAGGAGCTGATGGGATAGGAGGGGCTCTTGCCGACCGATCCGCAGGGGATCAGCGAAGAACCGTCGTTGCAGTCCCGGCCGCCGTCCTGGAAGTTGCCGTTGGTGTTGGACCAGGGGATGCAGTAGCCCTGGCTGTTGTACCAGTCAGCCAGATCCGGCGCCCAGCCGCCGCAACAGGCGTAGCCCGAACCGGTGTGGCAGCTGTTCACCAGCTGGACCGAGAGGCTGTCGCGGGTCCCCTCCTGGACATCGAGGGCGATCGCCAGGCAGGCGGTCCCGGCCCAGACCCAGCAGTTGCCGCAGTAAGCCTGATCCCAGAGGGAGGGGGTGTAGCTGAAGTGGGAGAGGAGGGACAGCGACCCTTTCTTCAACCTGGGATCCGGATCGAGATAGGCCCGGGGTCCGGCGAGCATCGACTCCTGCCATTCCCTCCGGGTCTCGGCGTCGGGGCGCATCACCCCGGGATGCGGAGAAAGGCAGGGACCGGTGCTCACATCTTCCGCCAGAAGCTTGCGGAACGGTTCGATGATTACCTCTTCGCCTTTCGACAGCCCGGCGGAAAAAAGCGGAACCCCGCCGGCCAACACCAATAGCAGAATTCGCAGATTTCTCATCCCGATCCCCCTTTTCTTTCCCGGGAATAGACCCGACCGGATACGACTACCGGATTCTCCTGATCTCTCGTGCGCTGGCCAGGGTTCCCAAGTCAACCCTGCTCAATCCCAGCACGCCTTACACCATTATAATACATCCAGAGGATTGATTTTAAAGCATTTTTGCCGACTTCGCCTGCCGTTCACGGGCTGAGTAGAATAGGCAAGAATGCCTGTGCTACATTACCGGGTCGCCGGGGTGTCGGTGGAGTTGCCGAAATAATACCGGTTCCCGCCCCGGATCGACCAGAGCCCGCTCGCGGGCCGGAAGATCGCCATCTCGTCCCCCCAGCCCCCGGAGTAGTCGGCCGGGACCGGGGTGTCCCCCGAGCCGCCGAAGTAGGCCCGGGTGATCCCCCGCACCGACCAGAGCCCGCTCGCGGGCCGGAAGATCGCCGCCCGCCACGGCCGCGTGCTTACCGACGAGGAACTCTGGTAATCCCCCGGGACCGGGGTATCCGCGGACCCGCCGTAGTAGAAACGGGTCGTCCCCCGGACCGTCCAGAGGCCGCTCGAGGGCCGGAAGAGGGCGTAGTTCACCGACCCCCGCGTGCCGGAGCGGCTGACGAAGGGTCCGGGCAGCGGGACGTCGCCCGACCGGCCGAAGTACACCCGGTTACCCCCCCGGGTCGACCACAGCCCCGACGAGCCCCGGAAGATCGCCGCCGTCAACCCGTTGCCGGAGTTGTGCATCGCGATCGGGGTGTCGCCGGAGGCCCCGAAGTAGAACCGGGTCCTTCCCCTCACCGTCCACAAGCCCGACGAGGGACGGAAGACGGCGATATCCGAGGTCCCGTCCCCGTTGAAGTCGGCCGGAACCGGGATGTCCCCCGACTGCCCGAAGTAGGCCCTGGTGATCCCGCGGATCGACCACAGGCCCGAGGAGGCCCGGAAGATCGCCAGGTCGCTGTAGGCGTCCCCGTTGAAGTCCCCGGCGTAGAGCTGGAGCGGAGCGGAGTCGGAGGCTGAAGCGGGGCTGGTGGTGAGACGAAGGCTCTCGTCCCAGTCGTGATCCCCGGCGGCGTAGTCCATCCAGCTATAGAGGGCGTAGCTTGCCCCGTGGCCAGGCCAGGGGTCGTTGTAGTATACGTAGCTCCCCGAGTACCCCTTCCCAACCATCGCGTGGCCGCCGCTGCCAATGGGAAGCCAAGAAAACCCGATCACGAAGGGGCGGCCGGCGTTGGACTCCGACTGGACGGTGGACCAGGCCAGGGCCGACATCTGACCGGAACTGTAGATCGGGCCCCATTGAATCAGGACTTCCTTCATCCCCCGGCCGTAACCGTAGATATAATTCGGCTGGTTGCAGTAGTAGCCGGTCCCGTCGGGCCAGACCACGCTGTTGCAGCAGGTCGACTGGTAGAAGCACCAGTTGGCCATCGCGCACTGGCTTGAAGAGTAGCCGTAGTAGGAGAGGATCATCTGGCAGGAGGCGGCCCAGCACCACTGTTCCTGCTGCTGGTAGAGCACCGGGACCGAGAGCACCCCGGCCGGGGCGGGGGCGACGGGGATGAGAACGGCCAGAACCAGGAGTAATGCGGCGATCCTCCTCATTCCCCACCTCCTTCCCCGGACGACCGGTGGGCGGCGATGTTGGCCTCCACCGCTTCCTTCAGGGGGGCGAGCAGTTCTGAAAGCTCGGCGGTGGCTGAGTATTCCGGACCGGTCTTCTGGTACCAGCCGCCGAAGCCGAGACCATCGAAAGTCAGGGGGGTGAAGTTCCGGGAGTCCTTCTGGGGGACCGTGAAGAAGTAGGCGGCGGCCTGGTAGACGGCGACCAGCTTCGGCGTGTAGCCGCCGGTCTTCGGCCACTGACGGGAGATCTTGTCCAGCTCCCCGGCCAGGGGGGCCATCCCGATCCCCACCGCTTCCCATTTCCCGTCCATCAGGTCCACGGTGATGATGCATCGCGGCCGCCCGGAAAGGATCACCGGGAAGTACCAGAGGCCGGTGGGGGTGACCAGGTCGACGACTTCTGTCTCTCCCGTGGCCGACCGAAGGGCGTCCGGGGTGATGGTGTGGAGAAGCCAGGGCTCGCCGAGGGAGGTCCCCGAGAGATCCTCGTCCGGGGTGAAACCGAAGTTGACCAATTCCCCCGGCGGGATCACCTCGGTCAGGAAATGGACCAGTCCCGACTCGGCAGCCGCAGCGGCCTCCGGGGGCGGGTCCTCGGCGGGGGATATGGGGGGGAGAAGACAGGCCAGCGCCGCGAGCGCGGCCGCCAGGGTGAATACCTTCATAGCTGCCTCCGAAGGTGTCGCGGGTCCCCCGCCGGGGGGCCGCGGCTCGGTTAGATCGGACCAACTGCGGACAACCGGGGGCCGTCCGGCGGCACGGCCGGGCCGGGATTTTTCCAGAATATATCACTTCCGGGCCGGGGTGCCAACAGGAATCGGGGAGGGCGGCGGCGAACGGCCGCGCAGGCAGGAATGCCCGTGCTACCGGGTCGCCGGCCCGTCGCCGGAACGGCCGAAGTAGACCCGCTGGCCGGACCGGGAGGCCCAGAGGCCGTCCGAGGGACGGAAGACGGTGATCTTGTCGCCCCACAGGCCGGTGTAATCCGCTGGGACCGGGATGTCCCCGGGGCTGCCGAAGTAGTAGCGGCCGATCCCGTAGAGCGCCCAGAGCCCGGTCGCGGGTCGGAAGAGACCCGCCTTCCAGGGCTGGGTCGCGGAGGTGGAGAGCGTGTAGACCCCCGGGACGGGAGCGTCCCCGAAGCGCCCGAAGTAGAACCGGCTCAGCCGCCGGATCGACCACAGCCCCGTCGAGGGACGGAAGACCCCGATCACTGGCTCGCCCCAGTGGCCGTCCCGGCTCTTCCAGGGCCCCATAACCGGGATGTCGCCGGGCTGGCCGAAATAATAGCGGTACCCGCCGCGGAAGGACCAGAGCCCGGTCGCGGGCCGGAAGATGCCGGCGGTGGTGTAGCCGGGGTGGGTGTGCATCGGGATCGGGTGATCGCCGGCCTGCCCGAAGTAGAACCTGGTCTGGCCCCGGATCGACCACAGCCCGGTCGCGGGCCGGAAGACCGCCAGGTCGGACCGGCCGTCGCCGTCGAAATCGGCGGGGACGGGGATGTCCCCCGCCCCGCCGAAGTAGGCCCGGGTCACCCCCCGGACCGACCAGAGGCCGTTGCGGAAGACGGCGATGTCGCTCTTGCCGCTGCCGCTGAAGTCCCCGGCGAAGGGCTGGAGGGGGGCGGCGCACGGCGGGCTGGTGGTGAGCCGGAGGCTCTCGTCCCAGACGTGGTCGGAGGCGGAGACCATCCAGCTGTAAAGCCGGTAGGCGGGCCCGTTGCCGGGCCAGGGGTCGTTGTAGTAGACGTAGCTCCCCGAGTACCCCTTCCCGACCATCGCGTGCCCGCCGCTGCCGAGGGGCAGCCAGGAGAACCCGATCGCGAAGGGACGGCCGGCGGCGGCCGCCGCCTGGACCTCGCTCCAGCTGAGCGGCCTGGTGACATCGACGGAGTAGACCGGCCCCCAGCCGGCCAGGACATCGTCCATATCCCGGCCGCTCGTCGCGCCCATATTGTTCCCCTGGTTGCATAAGGAACCGGTCCCGTTCGGCCAGACCACGTTGCCGCAGCAGGTCGAGCGGCCGAAGCACCAGTTGGCCATCGCGCACTGGGGGACGAAGCGGCCGTAGTACTGGAGGATCATCTGGCAGGAGGCGGCCCAGCACCAGTTGTCCTGCTGCTGGTAGATCATCGGGACCGGGAGCACCTCCCCCGGGGCGGAAAAGGCGAGGGAGAGGGCGAGGACGGCCAGGGCCGAAAATGCTGCGGCGGTCTTTCTCATTCCCCACCCCCTCCTCCGGACGACCGGCGGCCGGCGATATTGGCCTCCACCGCTCCCTTCAGGGGGGCGAGCAGTTCTGAGAGCTCGGCGGTGGCTGAGTATTCCAGACCGGTCTTCTGGTACCAGCCGCCGAAGCCGAGACCGTCGAAGGTCAAAGGAGTGAGGTTGCGGGGGCCCAACTCGGGGACGGTGAAGAAGTAAGCGGCAGCCTGGTAGACGGCGACCAGCTTCGGCGTGTAACCGCCGGACTTCGGCCACTGGCGGGAGATCTTGTCCAATTCCCCGGCCAGGGGCGCCATCCCGATCCCCACCGCCTCCCACCCCCCCTCCACCCGCTCCACCGTGACGAGGCACCGGGCCGCCCCCCCCAGGATCACCGGGAAGTGCCAGATCCCGGTCGGGGCGACCAGGTCGGCGACTACCGTCTCCGCCGTGGCCGACCGGAGCGCCGCCGGGGTGATGGTGTGGAGGAGCCAGGGCTCGCCGACCCGGGCGGACGCCGTCTCCTCGCCCGGGGCGAAACCGAAGTTGACCAGCTCGGACGGGGGGATGACCTCGGCCAGGAAACGGGCCAGCCCCGACTCGGCGGCCGCGGACGGCGCCGGGGGCGGGGTGTCGGCGGGAGAGATACCGGGGAGAAGCAGGATCAGGACAGCCGCTCCGAGCAGGAAGGAGAAACTCTTCATCGGGGCCTCCTCTGGGCGTGTTGGCGATCGTACTGGCCGGGACCGCCGCCGGGCGCAGGGGAAAAGGGCACGGAAACGTATTCCTGTGCTACCGGTTTTGCACAGGCAGGAACGTCCGTGCTGCTTTTTCTGGAAATAATATACCACGCCGGGCGGGGGAGGGGAAGAGAAGGGGACGGGGAAAAAGGGACGGAGGAAATCAGTCCCGGGAGGGACTGCCAGCATTCCCGAGGACGGATTGGATCAGGGAGACCAGCTGGCCGCCCTCGATCAAAACCTTCTGGGTGGCCTTCATCTTCTCCACCGGATCCACCGAGGAGGCGGCCTCGAGGGGGGAGAAGGTGGCCATCAGCCTGGTGTCGGGGAGGAGGTCGCGGGCGACCCCCAGCAGCTTGTTGTAGCGGCTGATGAAGGACCCGGCGTCGTAGTAGCCGGCCCCCAGCTGCTGGATGGTCTTCAGGTCGTTGAGCAGGGCCATCAGCATCCCGAGGAGGATCCTCGTCTCGTCCCCCGCGGGCTGCCGATCGTCCGGGATCATTGACCTTCCGCGGCCGGCTCTGCCTTCTTCGCCTTCTTTTCCTTGGCGGGGGCCGGGGCGGCGGCGTCGATGAAGGCCAGCCGGACCATCTCGGCAGCGTCGCCGCGGCGGGGACGGGCCAGTTTCAACAGCCGGGTGTAACCCCCCTTCCGGTCGGCGAAGCGCGGGGCGATCTCGTCGAAGAGCTTCTTCACCGCTTCCCTGTCCCTGAGGACGGAAACCGCCTGCCGCCGGCCGGCCAGGGTGCCGCCCCGGGCCAGCGTGACCATCTTCTCGGTCAGGGGCTGGGCGGCCTTGGCCTTGGCCCGGGTGGTGGTGATCGCCTCTTCCCGGATCAGGCTGGAGACCATATTGGCCAGCATCGCCCGGCGGTGGGAGGAGGTCCGGTTCAGCTTGACTGTTTTCTTGCGGTGTCGCACTCTCGCTTACTCCGTCGGCGGGTTGTCGCCCTCGGTCAATTTCCGGAAGATGTCCCCCTCCGGGAGTTCCATCCCCAGGGAGAGTCCGAGTCCGGTCAGGATGCTCTTGATCTCGTCGAGCGATTTCTTCCCGAAGTTCCGGTACTTGAGCATCTCCGCCTCGGTCCGGCGGACCAGGTCGCCGATCGTCTGGATGTCGGCCGCCTTGATGCAGTTGGCGGAGCGGACCGAGAGTTCGATCTCGTTGATCGGCATACCGAGCAGCTTCTGGAGCTTGTCCCCCTGGTCCTCCGCCTCCGCCTCCTCCTCGAACTCGATCGCGTAGAGATCGTCGTCGGTGAAGAGATCGAGATGGCGCTTGAGAATGGCGGCGGACTGGATCAGGGCTTCCCGCGGGGTGAGGCGGCCGTCGGTCCAGACCTCCAGGATCAGGCGGTTGAAATCGGTCCGCTGGCCGACCCGGGTGTCTTCCACGGCGTACTTCACCTTCTTCACCGGGCTGAAGATGGAATCGATCGGGATCACCCCGATCGGCGCGTCGGGGTCCTTGTTCAGCTCGGAAGACCGGAAACCCCGCCCGATCCCGACCCCCAGCTCCATATTCAGGACCGCCCCCTTGGCCAGGCGGGCGATCGGCTGATCGGGGTTGACTACCTCCACCGTCCCCCCGGTCTCGATGTCGCCGGCGGTCACCTCCTTCTCGCCCTTGGCCGAGAGCCGAACGGTCCGGGGCTCCCGCCCGTCCACCTTCAGCACCACCCGCTTGAGGTTGAGGATGATCTCGGTCACGTCCTCGTAAACCCCCTCGATGGTGCTGAACTCGTGGAGAACGCCGTCGATCCGGACATCGGTGATCGCCGCTCCCTCCAGGGAGGAGTAGAGGACTCTCCGCAGGGCGTTGCCGAGGGTGAAACCGTAACCCCTTTCAAAGGGCTCGACAATGAACTTGGTGTAGGTGGAAGTCCTGGTATCTTCCTCTTCGATCAGGACCTTCGGAAGCTCAAACTTCCCCATCACGATGGCCATAAGTCATCCTCCTTCGGAATATTTATCGGCGGCCCCGGATGCCATCCCCGGCGGCGGGTTACTTGGAATAGAACCCGACCACCAGGGAGATATCCACCGGGACGCGGGAGTCGGCGACCCCGGGCAGGCGGATCACCTCGCCCCGAAACTGGTTCTTGTCCAGCCGCAGCCACTCCGGAACCTCCTGGGCCCGGGAAGCCTCCAGGGCCTCGGCCGCCCGCTGGCGGCTGGTCCCCCGCTCCCGGACCGTGATCACGTCGCCCACCTTGACCAGCCGGCCGGGGTAGTCGGTCCTCCGACCGTTGACCAGGATGTGGCCGTGGCGGATGAACTGCCGGGCGGTCCGGGGGGAGGTGACGAACCCGAGGCGGTAAATCACGCTGTCGAGCCTCCGTTCCAGCATCGAGACCAGGTTGTCCCCGGTCCGGCCCCGGGCCCGGGCGGCGCGGGCGAAGTAGTTGCTGAACTGCCGCTCGCCCATCCCGAAGCTCCTTCTCATCTTCTGCTTCTCCCGCAGCTGCCGTCCGTACTCGGATTCCTTGCGGCGGCGCAGCCCGTGATCGCCGGGCGGGGTTCTCTCCTTCTCGACCGGGCACTTGCTCATCAGGCACTTGGAACCCTTCAGGAAGAGCTTCATCTTCTCCCGGCGGCACAACCTGCAGACTGGACCGATATACCTTCCCATATTTTCTCCTGAATAATGTAACTTTAGTTAATTCAATCGCTATCGCTATCGGGATCGGTATCGGTATCGAAGCCTCTGTTTCCCGCGGCAGTTCTCGATCCCGATAGCGATAGCGATCCCGATAGCGATTAAAAACTCCTACACCCGTCTCCTCTTCGGCGGGCGGCAGCCGTTGTGGGGGACGGGGGTGACGTCGCGGATCGCGGTGATCTTCAGCCCTAGGGACTGCAGCGCCCGGACCGCCGACTCCCGGCCGGCGCCGGGACCCTTGACCCAGACCTCGATCCGGTCGAGGCCGTGGTTCTTGGCCTCGCCCCCGGCCTGCTGGGCCACCACCTGGGCGGCGAACGAGGTGCTCTTCCGGGATCCCTTGAACCCGGCTTTCCCTCCCGTGGACCAGGCGATGACGGCTCCGTCGGAATCGGTTATCGTGACGATGGTGTTGTTGAAAGTGGCCTGGATATGGGCCACCCCCGACACCACCGAACGGGTGATCTTCTTCTTACCGGTTTGCTTCTTCTCCGTGGCCATTCATTTCTCCCTTGCTCTTGAAGAGTCCGGGTTACTCCTGGGCTTTCTTCTTCCGCTTGGCCCCGATCACGCCCCGCCCCGGGCCTTTCCGGGTCCGGGCGTTGGTGTGCGTCCGCTGCCCGCGCACGGGGAGACCCCGCCGATGCCTCAGGCCCCGGTAGGAACCGATATCCATCAGCCGCTTGATATTCTGGGCCCGCTCCCGCCTCAGGTCGCCTTCCACCCGGTGCGACTTCTGGATGATGGAGGTGATCTTCCCCACCTCCTCCTCGGTCAGGTCCTTGGCCCGCGTCCCGGGCTTGACCCCGGCCTGGCGGGCGATCTCCAGGGCCTTGGTCCGCCCGATTCCGAAGATATAGGTCAGGGAAATTTCCACCAGCTTGTTATTCGGGATATCGACCCCGACGATTCTGGGCATCGCGGCTCTCCTTTACCCCTGCTTCTGCTTGTGCCTGGGGTTGGAACAGATCACCCGCACCACCCCCTTGCGCTTCACGATCTTGCAGCGTTCGCAGAGTCTCTTGACTGAAGCTTTAACTTTCATCTTGATCGATCTTCTTCTCCCGGTCCCGGCATCCGGGCCCGGGAACGATGGCCGTAACTTTTTTAGGCAACCGGGAACCGGCTAAAGCCGGCGGATGATCCGGGCCTTGGTCAGGTCGTAGGGGGACATCTCCATCAGCACCTTGTCTCCCGGCAGCATCTTGATGAAATGCCGCCGCATCCTCCCGGAGATGTGGGCCAGGAGCATATGCCCGCCGGCCACTTCCACCCGGAACATTGTGCTCGGGAGAAGTTCCTTGACCTCGCCCTCGAGTTTTATCGGTTCGTCGTTGCCCATAGATATCAGAATTCAGAATACAGAATATAGAATACAGAATACAGAAAAATCAGCTCCCGGATTCCGAGAAGATCTTTCGGAGCATCCCGTAGGTCTCCCGCCGGGGGATATCCCCGGGGACGCGGATCAGCAGCCCCTTCCTTTCATACCACTGGATCAGGCCGGCCGTCTTCTCCCGGTAAACCCGGAGCCGGTGCCGGACCGCATCCGGCTCGTCGTCGGGACGCCGGTAGAGCTCGCCCCCGCAGACGTCGCAGACGCCCTCGACCTTCGGGGGCATATTCACCAGATGGAAGATCTTCCCGCAGTCCCGGCAGACCCTCCTCCCGCCCAGCCTCTGGACCAGGACCTCTTCCGCGGACTCCAGATAGACGACCCGATCGAGCCGGCTTCCCATCTCCTCCAGCAGCCGTTCGAACATCTCGGCCTGGGGGACGGTCCGGGGGAAACCGTCGAGGATGTAGCCCTTCCGGGCGTCGGGCTGCTTCAGGCGGTTTCGGATGATATCGACCGCCACCCGGTCCGGGACCAGGTTCCCGTCGTCGATGAAACTCCGGGCCAACCGGCCCAGCTCCGTCCCCGCCTTGATCTCCTCCCGGAGGATATCCCCGGTCGAGATATGGGGGATATCGAACTCAACGGCCAGCTCGGAGGCCTGGGTTCCCTTGCCGACCCCGGGGGGGCCCAGGAATACCGCGTTCACGGCCTAAAACCTCCCCTTGAGCTTGCCTTTCTTCATAAAGCCGTCGTAGTGCCGCATCAGGAGGTGGGACTCCACCTGGCGCATCGTGTCCAGCATCACCCCGACCAGGATCAGGAGGCTGGTCCCCCCGAAGAACTGGGTGATGTTGAAGGGAAGCTGGAACCTCCCGCTGATCAGGTTGGGGAGGATGGCGATGGCGGCCAGGAAGATGGCCCCGGAGAGGGTGATCCGGGTCATCACCCGGTCGAGGTACTCGGCGGTGTTCTTCCCCGGACGGATCCCGGGGATGAACCCGCCGTACTTGCGCATATTGTCGGCCACGTCCACCGGGTTGAAGGTGATCGCGGTGTAGAAATAGCAGAAAAAGACTATGCAGAGGACATAGATCAGGGTGTAGAGCATCGAGCCGGGGGCTAGGAGGTTGCTCAGCCACTGGAGGCTGGGAATGAACCCGCCCAGGGTGCCGGGGAACATCAGGAGCGCCGAGGCGAAGATGATCGGGATCACCCCGGCCTGGTTGACCCGCAGCGGGATGTAGGTCCGCTGGCCGCCGTACATCTTGCGGCCCACGATCCGCTTGGCGTACTGGACCGGGATCTGCCGCTGGCCCTGGGTGATCAGGATCACCGCCGCCACCACCCCGACGAAGAGCACCAGCATCACCAGCAGCAGCCCCAGGGGCTGGGTCTGCTTCTCCGGGTCGAGGGGGGAGAAGACGTTCCAGGCGTCGATCATCGCCGCCGGGGCCCGGGAGATGATGCTGACGGTGATGACCAGGGAGATGCCGTTGCCGATCCCCCGCTCGTCGATCTGCTCCCCCAGCCACATAATGAAGACCGTCCCCGCGGTCAGGGTCATCATCGTCAGGAGGCGGAAGGCGAGGCCGGGGGGGGCGATCTGGGCGTTCTGGGCCAGGCCCCCGAAGATCGACCCCGGGTTCTGGAGCCCGACGCTGATCATATAGCCCTGGAAGATCCCCAGGCCCACGGTGGCGTAGCGGGTGTACTGGTTGATCTTCTTCCGGCCGACCTCCCCCTCCTTGGAGAGCTTCTCCAAAAAGGGGATGACCGCGGTCAGCAGCTGCATAATGATCGAAGCGCTGATGTAGGGCATTATCCCGAGGGCGAAGATGGTGGCGTTGGAGATCGCCCCGCCGGAGAAGATGTCCATCATACTGAAGATATTCCCTCCCCGCGCCTGGGCCAACTGGGCGAAGATCTCCCGCAGGGCCTGGGAGTTGATCCCCGGGGTGGGGATATAGCAGCCCACCCGGTAGACCACCAGGAGGGCGAGGGTGAAGAAGATCCGCTTGCGCAGTTCCGGGATCTTGAAGGTGTTGGTAAACGCGCTGAGCATAAGAATTCCGCTTCGGGGATCTCTCCGGTTCGGTACTACCGGTCGTTAAACGGCGGGAGAAGCCGGCGACCGGCCCAGGCACTTTCCGCCGGCGGCCTCGATGGCGGACCGGGCGGAGAGGCTGAAACGGTCCGCCGAGACCGACAGCTTCTTCTCGATCTTCCCCCGGCCCAGGATCTTGACCGGCTGCTTCAGGTTGCGGATGAGCCCCCGCTCCCGGAGCAGTTCCGGGGTGACCTCGGTCCCCTCGGCGAAGACGCCCAGGTCGCCGAGGTTGACCACGGTGTAGATGGTGGGGAAGGGGGAGGTGAACCCGACCTTGGGCAGCCGCCGCTTCAGCGGCATCTGTCCGCCCTCGAAACCCGGCTTGGACTTGTAGCCGGAACGGGCCTTCTGGCCCTTGTGCCCGCGGCCGGAGGTCGCCCCCAGCCCGGAGCCGGGCCCGCGGCCGCGGCGCTTCCGGGGCCGGCGCGAGCCGGGGGGGTTATGCAGATTGTGCAGTTCCATCCCTCAGCCCCTCCGCATCCGGTAGGCTTCGACCTCGCGCCCGATCCGGTTCAGGCCCGCGATCCCGGCCTTGATCATATTGAAGCGGTTCCGGGATCCCAGCGCCTTGGCGTAAATGTCCTGGATCCCCGACAGCTCGAGCAGGGCCCGCACACCCCCGCCGGCCACGATCCCGGTCCCGGGAGGAGCCGGCTTGAGCAGGACCCGGGAGCCGCCGAAGACGCCGATCACCGAATGGGAGATGGTTCCGCCCTTCATCGGCACGGCGAAGATGTTCCGCTTGGCGACCTCGGAACCCTTGGCGATGGCATCGGCCACCTCGTTGGCCTTGCCGATCCCCAGGCCGACCTGACCGGCCCGGTCGCCGACCACGACCACCGCGCTGAAGCTGAACCTCCGGCCGCCCTTGACCACCTTGGAGCAGCGCCGGATATCGACCACCAGGTCTTCCAGTTCCGGGGTCCGCTCCGGCTCCGGAGCATTTTGATTCGCAAGTGCCATAATGTTCACCTTGGTAATTAAGAATACAGGAGTCCGAAGTCAGAATTAAGAATACCAATGGACTGCCCCTGGCTTCCCGTTCGCTGCTTCCTGCTCCTGAATTCTGTATTCTGAATTCTGTGTTCCCTTCTTCAGACCTTCAGCCCCGCCTTCCGGGCCCCGTCGGCCAGGGCCTTGACCCGGCCGTGATAACGATAGGGCCCGCGGTCGAAGACCGCCTGCCCGATCTTCAGCCGCCCGGCCAGCTCCCCGGCCATCGTCCCGAGAATTTCGGCCGCGGCCACGGTCCCCCCTCCCCCGGGATGCCTCTCCCGGAAGGCCGCCGAGAGGGTGGAAACGGCGCCCAAGGTCCGCCCCGCCTGATCGTCGATGAACTGAACCGAGATCTGGCGGAGGCTGCGGTAGACCGACATCCGGGGACAGTCCGGGGCGCCTTTCAGCTTCTTCCGCACCCGGAGGGCTCGCTTCCGCCGGGCCCGCAGTTTCTCTCTTCCGGTTTTCATTTTACGCTATCGATTTCCCCGCCTTGCGCCTGATGTGTTCGCCGACGTACTTGATCCCCTTGCCCTTGTAAGGCTCCGGGGGGCGGTAGCGGCGGATCCGGGCGGCCGTCTCGCCGACTTTCTGGCGGTCGTAACCCCGGACCACGATGGTCGACTTGCCCTCGATGGCGATCTCGATCCCCTCCATCGGCTCGAGGCGGATCGGGTGGGAGAAGCCGAGCTGGAGGACCAGCGTCCGGCCGTCCATCTCCGCCCGGTAACCGACCCCGACCACCTCCAGGCGCTTCTCGAAGCCCCGGCTGACCCCGGTGATCATATTGGAGATCAGCCGGGCGTAGAGCCCGTGGAGGGAACGGGCCTGCTTGTTCTCGGCCTGGCGGATCACCCGGAGGGACTTCGCGTCCATCTCCGCCTGGAGGACCGGCGGAAGGGTGAGATCGCACTCGCCCTTCTGCCCGGAGACCGCGACCGTGCGGCCCTCGATCTTGACCGTGACCCCGGCCGGTATCCCGATCGGGGCTTTTCCTATCCTGGACATAACTTTACCTTAATAACCGCTAATCCCGCGAATCTCCGCGAAATCCCAGCGTCGTACGTTTCTGCTCGCTACTTACTGATTGCCACTGCCCACTGCCTACCTACCACACGTAACAGAGAACCTCTCCCCCCTGCCCGGCGGTGCGGGCCTGGCGGTCGGTCATCACGCCCCGGGAAGTCGAGATGATCGCCAACCCCAGTCCTCCCCGCGGACGGGGCAGTTCGTCCTTCCGCCCGTAAAACCGCTGCCCCGGGCGGCTCACCCGCTGCAGCCCCTGGATGATCCGGGCCTTCTCCGGGCCGTAACGAAGATAGACCCTGATGGTCCCCGGCGGCCCGTCCTCAAGAACCTCGAAGTCCCTGATGAAACCTTCTTCCTTCAGGATCCGGACGATCTCCCGCTTCATCCGGGACTGGGGGATGTCCACGGAATCCTTCCCCCGGGTGTTGGCGTTGCGGATCCTGGTCAGGAGGTCCGCGATCGGATCGGTCATCGTCATACTCGAAACTTCTCCTTGGCCGGCGACCAGCTGGCCTTGGTCATTCCGGGAATCTTGCCCTGGCTGGCCAGTTGTCTCAGGCAGATCCGGCAGATCTTGAATTTCCGGTAGTAGGCCCGGCGGCGGCCGCACCGCTGGCAGCGGTTGTAACCGCGGACCTTGAACTTCGGCTCCCGGGCGCTCTTGACAATTAGAGATGTCTTGGCCATTGCTCAGCTATTCTCCTCTTCCCGCTTGAACGGCATCCCGAACAGCCGCAGCAGTTCTCTGGCTTCCCCGTCGTTGGCGGCGCTGGTAACGATGGTGATGTCCATCCCCTGGGTCCGGTAGAGCTTGTCGACCTCCACTTCCGGGAAGACGATCTGCTCGGTCAGGCCGAGGGTGTAGTTGCCCCGCCCGTCGAAGGCGTCGGGGGACAGCCCCCGGAAGTCCTTGATCCGGGGGAGGGCGATGTTGATCAGGCGGTCGAGGAATTCGTACATAATCTTTCCCCGCAGGGTCACCCGACAACCGACCGGCATCCCATCCCGGAGCTTGAAACCGGCCACGCTCTTTCTCGCCCGGGCCACCACCGGCCGCTGTCCGGTGATCAGGGCCAGCTCCTCGACCGCCGCCTCGATGGCCTTGCTGTCGGAGACGCCGATGCCGATCCCCATATTCACCGAGATCTTCTTCAGCCGGGGCACGCGCAGCCGGTTGGAGAAGCCGAAACGCTCCATCAGCGCGGGGACGATCGATTCCTGGTAATGCTTCCAGAGATTGGCCGGTTCCATAACTATTTATCCAGCGACTCGCCGGACCTCTTCGAGTAACGGACCTTGGTCCCGTCAGCCAGGACCTTGATCCCGACCCGGGTCCCCCGCTTCGAGGTCGGGCAGTAGGGCATCAGGTTGGAGAGAGCGATCGGGGCTTCCTGTTCGATGATCCCCCCCTTCTGGTTCTTCTGCGAGGGGCGGGTGTGGCGCTTGACGAAATTCAGACCCTGGACGACCGCGGTCCCCTTCTCCCGGTCGACGTGGAGGACTTTCCCGGTCTTCCGGGAAAATTTCTCCTTCCCCGCGATCGCGATCACCACGTCGCCTTTCTTGATCCGGGCTTTCATTTACAGAACCTCCGGGGCCAGGGAGACGATCTTCAGGAATTCCTTCTCCCGCAGTTCCCGGGCGACCGGACCGAAGATCCGGGTCCCCCGGGGGTTGCTCTGGGCATCGATGATCACCACGGCGTTCTCGTTGAACCGCAGCACCGAGCCGTCGGGACGGCGGATGTCGTTCCGGGTCCGGACCACCACCGCCCGGGCCACCTCTCCTTTCTTGACCGCGGCGGTGGGGATCGACTCCTTGACCGCCACCATCACGATGTCGCCGATCTCGGCGGTCCGCTTGCCCCCCGCCCCCACCACCTTGATGCAGGCGGCCCTCCGGGCCCCGGTGTTGTCGGCCACCCTGACTATTGTCTGCATCTGGATCATTGTAGGCAGTAGGGAGTAGGGAGTGGAGAGTAGTAACCGATCACCGATCACCGATTACTGATTACCGGCTTCCCCCTCTTCTTCGGCGGATTTTTTCAGGACGGAGACCAATCTCCAGCGCTTGGTCTTGGAGAGCGGCCGGGTCTCCGTTATCTCGACCAGGTCGCCGCGGCGGGCCTGGTTCTCTTCGTCGTGGGCGGCGAACCGGGTCATCTTCCTCACCACTTTCTTGTAGAGGGGATGCCGGTACTTCCTGACCACCTCGACCACGATGGTCTTCTCCATCCGGTCGCTGACCACTTTCCCCTGCCGGACCTTCCGGCGTCCGCGATCACTGTCGATGTTGTTCATAAAGCACTGTTCCAATTAATTCCGTCCGGCCCTGGGCAGCGGCCGGTTTCTTTACTTCCCGGCCGATGCCTTCTTCTCCTTCATCACGGTCAGCACCCGGGCGATGTCCCTCCGCACGGCTCTCAGCAGGTGAGGCTTCTCGATCTGCCCGGAAGCGGCCTGGAACCGGAGCTTGAAATGCTCCTCGCGCAGTTCCCGGATCTTCTGCTCCAGTTCTTCCGGAGTCATCTCCCTGATCTGGCTCGCCTTCATAGTTTTCTCACCCCGCCTGGCCCCGGATCACGAACCGGCAGGGGAAGGGGAGCTTGAAGGCTCCCAGCCGCATCGCCGCCCGGGCGACCGCTTCGCTCACCCCGTCCATCTCGTAGAGTATCTGGCCCGGACTGATCACGGCCACCCAGAGTTCGGTGTTGCCCTTGCCCTTGCCCATCCGGGTCTCGGCCGGCTTCTTGGAGACCGGCTTGTGGGGGAAGACCCGGATCCAGATCTTCCCCTTGCGCTTGATGTTCCGGGTCAGGGCCACCCGGACCGCCTCGATCTGGTTGGCGGTCAGCCAGCCCGCTTTCAGGGCCTGGAGCCCGTACTCGCCGAATTCCAGGGTGGCGCCCCGGGTGGCGAAGGTCGGAAGAGTTCCGCGCTGGGACTTGCGGTACTTAACCCTTTTCGGCATCATCGCCATAACTCTTAGCCTCTTTGAACGAGAGCTTCTCGCCCTTGCAGATCCAGGTCTTGACCCCGATCGCCCCGTAACTGGTGAAGGCCTCGGCGAAACCGTAATCGATATCCGCCCTCAGGGTCTGCAGCGGAATCTTGCCCTTCTTGTAAGTCTCGGTCCGGCACATCTCCCTCCCCCCCAGGCGGCCGGAGACCTGGACCTTGATCCCCTCGGCCCCCCGGGCCATCGTGTCGCCGATCGACCGCTTGACCGCCCGCCGGAACGAGATCCGCCTCACCAGCTGCTGGGCGATGTTCTCCGCCACCAGCTGGGCTTCCAGTTCCGGGGTCTTGATGTCGGTGATGTCGATAATGACCTCCCGCCCGACCAGGTCCCGCAGCTCCTCCCGGAGGCTGTCGATCGCCGCCCCCCGCCGTCCCACCACCAGGCCGGGCCGGGCGGTATGGATCTTGATCCGGACCTTCTCCGGCGTCCGCCGGAAGATGTCGATCCGGGAGATCCCGGTGTGGAAGAACTTCTTCTTGATGTAGTCCCGGAGCTTGTTGTCCTCCAGGAGCAGGTCGCCGAAGGTCTTCTTGTTGGCGTACCACTGGGAACTCCAGTGCTTGTTGAAACCGATCCGAAACGCGATTGGGTTTACTTTCTGTCCCATAGATAATCCCTATGTCTGCTTTTTCTTCCGCGGCGGGGCGGGGCGGTCCGCGCCTTTCACCGGGGCCGGGGCCCCCTCTTCCACCACCACCGTGATGTGGCAGGTGCGGTTCCGGATCCGGTTGGCCATCCCCCGGGCCCGGGGCCGGTACTTGAAGGGCGGGACCAGGGGCCCCCCGTCGGCCTGGATCCGCTTGATCCGGATCGAACCCTCGTCGACCTTCCCCCGGCCTTTCAGGTTGGCCGCCGCCGACTGGATCACCTTCTCGGCCAGGCGGGCGGCCAGGCGGGGAGAGGACGCGAGCCGGGCCAGGGCGTCCCCCACCGTCAGGCCCCGGACCTGGTTGATCACCGGCCGGACCTTGAACGGCGAGATCTTGAGATACTTGGCTTTGGCTCCCGCTTCCATAACCTGTCGCTACTTCTTCTGCTCCGCGGCCTTGGACTTGATCCCGGAGTGCTTGCGGAAGGTCCGGGTGGGGGCGAACTCGCCCAGCTTGTGGCCGACCATATTCTCCGTCACGTAAACCGGGAGGAACCTCTTGCCGTTGTGGACGGCGAAGGTCAGCCCGACGAACTCGGGGAGAATGACCGACCGGCGGGCCCAGGTCTTGATCGCCTTCCCGCCGGCGCCCTGGTTCCTGGCGATCTTCCGCATCAGGCTGGGGTGAACATATGGACCTTTCTTGATCGATCTGGACATCTCCGTAATCCTCTTGTCTTACTTCCGAGCCTTGACGATATGCCGCCGGGACTTGCTCTTCCGGCGGGTCTTGCCGCCCTTGGCCGGCTTACCCCAGGGGGAGACCGGATGGCCGCCTCCGGAAGTCCGGCCCTCGCCGCCGCCCATCGGATGGTCCACCGGGTTCATCGCCACGCCCCGCACCTTGGGCCGCCGGCCCCGCCAGACCGAACGGCCGGCTTTCCCGCCGACGATCGAGCTGTGCTCGGGGTTGCCGACCTGCCCGATGCTGGCGGCGCAGCTCAGGAGCACCAGCCGGACCTCCCCGGAGGGGAGCCGGACGTGGCCGTACTTGCCCTCCCGCGACATATACTGGGCGGTCGTGCCGGCGGACCGGACCAGGACTCCGCCCCGCCCGGGGTGGAGCTCGATGTTGTAGATCCCGGTGCCCAGGGGTATCTTCTCCAGGGGGAGACGGTTGCCGACCCGG
The DNA here is from genome assembly GCA_040773245.1 of PVC group bacterium. Classification (GTDB taxonomy): domain Bacteria; phylum Auribacterota; class Erginobacteria; order Erginobacterales; family Erginobacteraceae; genus Erginobacter. The sequence continues at coordinate 27,503 of JAXGWO010000019.1, read as the reverse complement.
ATCGGGGCCTCGGGGCCGGCCATCAGGCTGTCGCCGGGGTTGACCCCGATCGGGGCGATGATATACCGCTTCTCCCCGTCGGCGTAAAAGAGCAGCGCGATCCGGGCCGAACGGTTGGGATCGTACTCGATCGCCGCCACCCGGGCCGGGATCCCCTGCTTCTCCCGCTTGAAATCGACCACCCGGTATTTCCGCTTGTGTCCCCCGCCCCGCCGGCGGGAGGTGATCCGGCCCTGGTTATTCCGGCCGGCGGTCTTCTTGACCGGCCGGAGCAGGGATTTCTCCGGCTTCTTCTTGGTGATCTCGTCGAAACCGGAGACGGTCATAGTCCGGCGGCTCGGCGTGTACGGCTTGTAATGTTTAACGGTCATCGTGATCGGTAATCAGTAATCAGTAATCGGTGATCAGTGCTTTGACTATTCTCTATTCCCTAACCCAAATCTATGGTCTCGCCTTCTTTCAGGGTCACGATGGCTTTCTTCCAGGAGGGCTTGCGGCCCTGGTTCCGGCCCATCCGCCGCATCTTGCCGTGAACGGTGACCGTCCGGATCCCGGTAACGTGAACCTTGAAGATCTTCTCGATCGCTTCCCGGGCCTGGATCTTGTTGGCCCCGGGGGCGACCCGGAAGAGATACTGGTTCTGCTTCTCCTGGAGAACAGTCCCCTTCTCGGTGATCACCGGGGCGATCAGGATTTTCCTGGCTTCGTTCTCGTTCACTGGACCTTCTCCATCCAGGCCTGGAGATGCCCCAGCGCCTCCCGGGTAATCAGGATCTGGGAGTGGCTGGCCACGGTGAAGGTATTCAGGTCCCGGATCCCCACCGCCTCGACCCCCGGTATATTCCTCACCGCCAGGACCAGCTTGCGGTCCCGCTGGGGGGTGACGATCAGCGCCGACGGCCCGGCGCCGACCGCGGCAAGGAGCGCGGCGGCATTGCGGGTCCGGGGCTCTTCCAGGTCGAGCTGGTCGAGGACGATCACCCGGCCCTTGCGGAACCGGATCGAGAGGACCGATTTCAGGGCCTTCCTCCGGGCCTTCTTGCTGACCTTGAAGTCGTAGGAACGGGGCTGGGGCCCGAAGACCACCCCCCCTCCCCTCCAGAGCGGCGAAGACCTCTCTCCGGCCCGGGCGCGCCCGGTGCCTTTCTGGCGCCAGGGCTTGCGGCCCGAGGCCGCGACCTGGGAGCGGGTCTTCACCGCCGCCGTGCCCCGCCGGACGGCGGCCCGGTGCTGCCGGATCACGTCATTGACGACCCCGGGCACGGGAGCGAGATCGAGCAGAGTATCCGGGACTTCGATCTCCTCGACCCGCTCGCCGCGGCTGTTGATTACCGGCAGGGAAGTCATCGGCGCCCTCTCTTGATCGCTTTCCTGATCAACACCAGCCCCGATCGGCAGCCGGGCACCGCCCCCTTGACCAGGAGGAGGTTTTCCTCGGGCCGGATCCCGACCACTTCCAGGTTCTGCACCGTGCACCGCTTCCCCCCGTAACGGCCGGGGAGCTTCTTGCCCTTGACCACGTGGCCGGGAGTGGCGGAACTTCCCATCGACCCCGGTATCCGATGCCGGGGGTGGCCGTGGCTCATCGGGTAGCGACTGTGGCCCCAGCGCTTGATGACCCCGGCAAAACCCCGACCCTTGCTGGACGCGGTGACGTCGACGTAATCCCCGATCGAGAAGAGGTCGGCTTTCAATTCCTGACCCGGCTGAAAGCCGGAAGAATCCGCGAAGGCAATCTCCCGGATGTAACGGCGCGGCTCCCGGCCGACCTTCTTGAAGTAACCCTCCCGCGGCTTGCTCAATCCCCGGCTCCCGACCGCGCCGTAGCCGACCCGGAGGATCCCGCGGTCGGGCAGGACCTCGAGCACCGCGCAGGGCCCGGCCTCGATCACGGTCACCGGCACCACCGCGCCGCTCTCCGTGAAGACCTGGGTCATCCCGAGCTTTCTGCCGATCAATCCGGTCATCTCCCTCGATCCCTAAATTTCCACGTTGATCTCGATCCCGGCCGGCAGCTCGAGTTTCTTCAGTTCGTCCACCGTCTTCAGGGTCGGATCGACGATGTCCAGCAGGCGCTTGTGGGTTCGGATCTCGTACTGCTCCCGCGACTTGATGTTGACGTGCGGCGAACGCAGGACGGTGTACCGCTCGGTCCGGGTGGGAAGCGGCGTCGGACCGACCACCTTGGCCCCGGTCCGCCGGGCCGTCTCCACTATCTCGATGGTGGACTGGTCGAGGAGGCGGTGATCATAACCCCTCAGTTTGATTCTGATTGTCTGTCCTTGCACGTTATTTCCTTATGCTCTGTCTGCCCATTAAAATAAGCGCCCGGGGGCGCTTTGCGGTGAAGCCAACCCATTTCCCAGACAAGCGCGGTAATGTATCAAAATTACTTCGGCGTTGGCAATGAATAAATAAAATATTTTTTGTCTCCGGATTCTTCCCGCCGTCTTCCTCCGGCGTCCCGCCGGCAACAATACGGTATGTTCCGCGATTATTTTTCCGGAGGAAAAATAATCACTTGATGTCGAAATACGCCGGCTCCATCGTGTAGTTCCCCCGGCCCTGGGTCAGGGAGCGCAGCGTGGTGGCGTACCCGAAGAGTTCGGCCAGGGGAACGTGGGCGCGGATAATCACCCTTTTGGGATTCTTGATCGTCTCGTGAACCTTGCCCCGCCGGGAACCGAGATCGGCGATCACCCCCCCGATCGTTTCCGGCGGGGTGATCACCTGCAGGGTCATAATCGGCTCCAGCAATACCGGCCCCGCGCGGCGGACGGCGTCCTTGAAGGCGATCGAGGCGGCGGCCTTGTAAGCCAGCTCGGTGGATTCTCCCTCGGAGAAACTCCCCCCGGTCACGGTCACGGTCATATCGGTCATCGGATAGCCGGCGATATAGCCGGTACGGGCGGCGTCCTCGATCCCTTCCCGGACCGCGGGGATGAACTCGGGCGGGATCTCCTCGCTCCGGGCGGCGACGGCGATCTTGAATCCGGAGCTGCGGGGGGCGGGGTTGACCTCGAGGACGACGTGCCCGTACTGGCTCTTGCCCCCGGCGGCGCGGCAGAACTTGTGCTCCCCCACCTTCCTCTCCTCGATCGTCTCCCGGTAGGCGACCGAGGGCGTGCCCATCCGCATCCGGACCGAGTACTCCCTGAGCGCCCTCTCCCCCATTACCTGGAGGTGCAGCTCCCCCATCCCGGAGATCAGGGTCTGGCCGGTCTCGCGGTCGCGGCGGGTCCGGAAGGTCGGGTCCTCCGCGGCCAGTTTCCCCAGGACCTCTTCCATCTTCTCCGACTCCGCCGGGCTGTGGGGTTCCACCGCCATCGAGATCACCGGCTCGGCGAACTTCATCCCCTCCAGGACCGCGGGCGAATCCGGCGCGCAGATGGTGTCGCCGGTCCCGACCACCTCCAGTCCGACCACGGCGCCGATATCTCCCGGGCCGAAGAGTTCCCTCTCCTCCCGCCGGTTGGCGTGCATCTCCAGGAGCCGGCTGACCCGCTCCTTGCGCCGGTTGGAAGCGTTGAGGATCTTCTGGCCTTTCTTCAGGGTCCCCCCGTAGACCCGGAGATAGGCCAGCCGCCCGCAGTGTTCGTCGTTGACGATCTTGAAGACCAGCGCGGTCAGGGGACCGGCGGGGTCCGCCTGCCGTTCCTCTTCCTCCCCCTCCCGGTTCACCACCCTGACCGGGGGGATGTCGAGGGGAGAGGGGAGGTAGTCGACGATCGCGTCGAGCAGGGGCTGGGCCCCGATGTTCCTCAGCGACGCTCCGCAGAGAACCGGCACCAGTTTACCCGCCAGGACCGCCCGCCGCAGGGCCGGCTTGAGCCGGCTCCCGCCGATCTTCTCCCCCCCCAGGTAGTCGGTCATTATCCCGTCGTCGTGATCGGCCAGGCCCTCGAGCAGCCGGATCCGGTATTCCCGGGCGGCCGCGGCCAGTTCATCCGGCACCGGGACCGCCTCGGGGGTCGAGCCCTGATCCTCGGGGGAAAACTTCAGCGCCCGGTTGTTGATGAGATCGATCACCCCGCGAAAACCGCCCTCGCTCCCCCAGGGGATCTGGACCGCGACCGCGGACGCCCCCAGCTTGCCTTTCATCGCCTCGATCACGGCGAAGAAGTCGGCCCCGGAGCGGTCCATCTTGTTGACGTAGGCGATCCGGGGGATCCGGTAGCGATCGGCCTGGTGCCAGACCGTCTCCGACTGCGGCTCCACCCCCCCCACGGCGCAGAAGACGGCCACCGCCCCGTCGAGAACCCGCAGCGACCGCTCCACCTCGGCGGTGAAGTCGACGTGGCCGGGGGTGTCGATGATCGTGACCCGGTGATCCTTCCAGTAGCAGGTGGTGGCGGCCGAGGTGATCGTGATCCCCCGTTCCTGCTCCTGGTCCATCCAGTCCATACTGGCGGTCCCCTCGTCCACCTCCCCGATCCGGTAGACCTTCCCCGAGTAGAAGAGGATCCTCTCGGTGGTGGTGGTCTTCCCGGCATCGATATGGGCCATAATCCCGATGTTCCGGACTTTGTTTAAGGGTACAACTTGCATAGCGTGGGGATAGAATTCAGGTATCAGGAGTCAGAATTCAGAAGGAACTCAAGACAACGTCGGGGGGGCTATTCAGGAGTGCCGGGGTGAAAATTCCGCAAGTCTTTCCCCGGAAATTCGCAGGGGCGGGTACTCAGCTGACAACTCGGGCAAACACTATTCTGAATTCTGTATTCTGTCTTCTGACTTCCGTCTCTTCCCTCCTGTATTCTGACTTCTGAATTCTGTCTTCCGTCTTCCTACCACTTGTAGTGGGCGAAGGCCTTGTTGGCCTCGGCCATCTTATGGGTGTTCTGCTTCTTCTTCACCGCCGAACCCTGGTTCTGGTAGGCGTCGATCAGCTCCGCCGCCAGTCTCTGGCTCATCGGCTGCCCTTTCCGGGACCGGGAGAAGTCCAGGAGCCAGCGGATGGCCAGGGCGGTCCGGCGGTCCTGGGAGACCTCGACCGGGACCTGGTAGGTGGCGCCCCCGACCCGCCGGGAACGAACCTCGAGAAATGGCTTCACGTTTTCCAGGGCCTTGGTGAAGACCTCGAGCGGCTCCTTCCCGGTCCGCTCCTCCACGATATCCATCGCCCCGTAGAATACCCGCTCGGCCGTGCTCTTCTTCCCCTCCCGCATCAGGTTATTGATGAACCGGGCGACCAGCTGGTTGTGGAAACGCGGATCCGGGGTGAGATCGCGCTGAATGGATTTTTTCTTTCGGCCCATCTGGCATATCCTCCTACTTCTTCGGTTTCTTCACCCCGTAATGGGAACGGGAACGGGCCCGGGGACGGCCTTCCTTATCCGCCTCCACGCCCATACAGTCGAGGGCGCCCCGGACGATATGATAGCGGACCCCCGGCAGGTCCTTGACCCGGCCGCCCCGGACCAGGACCAGGGAGTGCTCCTGGAGGTTGTGCCCGGTCCCCGGGATGTAGGCGGTGACTTCCATATTGTTGGTCAGCCGCACCCGGGCGATCTTCCGCAGCGCGGAGTTGGGCTTCTTCGGGGTCGCGGTCTTCACCTGCAGGCAGACGCCGCGGCGCTGGGGACAGGAATCCAGGGCCGGGGACTTCCGCTTCCGGGACGGCTTCTTCCGCCCTTTCTTCACCAGTTGATTCACGGTCGGCATAATTTTCTCCTTTTGGGAATCCAGAAGTCAGGTGGCCTGATTCTGAATTCTGAATTCTGTATTTACTCCGTCAGAGCTTCCGCTTTCTCTCCCTCCTCCACCACCACCATCTTCCGCTTCTTCAGGGCGGGCAGGCCGTCCCCGGCCGGGATCAGGTGCCCCATAATCACGTTCTCCTTGAAGCCTTTCAGGGGGTCGACCTTCCCCGAAGAGGCGGCGTCGGTGAGGATCCGGGTGGTCTCCTGGAAGGAGGCCGCCGAGATGAAACTCTCGGTGGCCAGGGAAGCCTTGGTGATCCCCAGCAGGAGGTTCTTCGACCGGGCGGTCCGGGAAAGTCCGAGCGCCTTGATCCGCTCGTTCTCCTTGAGAAAGGTCTTCCGGTCCACCTGCTCGTCGTAGAGCAGGTCGGTGGCGCCGGGTTCGGTCACCTGGACCTTGCCCGACATCTCCTTCACGATCATCTCGATGTGCTTGTCGTTGATCTTCACCCCCTGGAGGGAATAAACTTTCTGAACCTCGTTGATCAGGTACTCCTGGAGACGCTCCATCCCGGTGACGTCGAGCATCTCCTGGAGGATGACCGGGCCCTCGGTGAGTTTCTGCCCCTTCTCCACCCTTTCCCCGTCGTGGACGATGATATGGGTGCCGAGCGAGACCAGGTGTTCCTCGGTCCGCTCCGTCTTGGGATCGGTCACCAGCAGGGTGAGCTTGCCCCGCTTGCGCTGGCCGAACCCCACCTCCCCGCTGATCGAGGCGATGACCGCCGCGTCCTTGGGACGGCGGGCCTCGAAGAGCTCGGCCACCCTGGGCAGTCCCCCGGTGATGTCGGCGGTCTTGGTCAGCTCCCGGGTGGTCCGGGCGATCCGGGTTCCCCTCTCGATCAGCTGGCCGTCCTCGACCTCGACGATCGCCCCGGAGGGGATCATCAGCGGGTCGAGGATCCGCTCGGGATCCTTCGGGTCGACGATCATAATCTGGGGGTGGAGATCGTGGCCGGCCATCGGCTCGATGATCCGCTCGATCCGGTTCCCGGCCCGCTGGACCTTCATCGTCTGGCCCTCGATGATATCGGAGTACTGGACCCGGCCGGGGACGGTGTTCAGGATCGGCCGGCTGTGGGGGTCCCAGCGGACCAGGGTCTGCCCCGCCTTGACCTTCTCTCCGTCGGAGACGAAGAGCTCGGAGCCGACCTCGACCTTGTACCGGGTGATCTCCCGGGCGTCCGCGGACTTGGACTCCCAGAGCGAGATCGCGGCGCCGGACTTGAGAACCCGGGACCTCCCCTTGCCGAGCTCGATGAATTCCAGGTGGGGATCGTACCGGACCACGCCGTCGGCGGGGGACTGGTATTCCGGCTGGCGGGTGAAGATGCTGGCGGTGCCCCCGATGTGGAAGGTCCGCATCGTCAGCTGGGTCCCCGGCTCGCCGATCGACTGGGCGGCGATGATCCCGACCGCGTCGCCGAGTGCGCTCATCCGGCCGGTGGCCAGGTTGCGGCCGTAACAGGCGGAGCAGACCCCCTCGGGAGCCTCGCAGGTCAGGACCGAGCGGATCCGGACCGACTGGACGCCGTTCTCCTCGATCTGGCGGGCCAGCTCCGGGGTTATCTCCTGCCCCCGCTTGACGATCACCTTGCCGTCCCGGCCCCGGACCGTATCCTGGCTGAACCTTCCTTCCAGACGATCCCGCAGGGGGATGGTCACCTCCCCCTCCTCCTCCAGGGCCGAGACCCGCCGGCCCTTGAAGGTGTTGCAGTCCTCCATCGTGATGATGATATCCTGGGCGACGTCGACCAGCCGGCGGGTCAGGTAGCCGGAGTCGGCGGTCTTGAGCGCGGTGTCGGCCAGTCCCTTGCGGGCCCCGTGAGTGGAGATGAAGTACTCGAGGACGGTCAGGCCCTCCCGGAAGTTGGAGACGATCGGGTACTCGATGATCTCCCCCGAGGGCTTGCTCATCAGTCCCCGCATCCCGGCCAGCTGCTGGATCTGCTCGATCGAGCCCCGGGCGCCGGAATCCATCATCATATAGAGCGGGTTCAACCCCGGGGTCCCGTGCTCCTTGAGGTCTTCGAAGAGCTGCTCCGAGAGCTCCCGGGCCGCCCGGGTCCAGATGTCCATCTTCTTGTTGTGGTTCTCCTGGGCGGTCAGGCGGCCGGCTTCGTAGGCCTGGTCGGACTTCAGGGCCTCCCGGGAGGCCTTGTCGACGATTTCGCTCTTCTCCTTCGGGATGACCAGGTCGGCCATCCCCAGGGAAAGTCCCGACCAGGTCGAACTCTCGAACCCCAGGTTCTTCATCCGGTCGAGGATCCGGACCGTCTCCTCGTGCCCGACGGTCCGGTAGCAGAGAGAGATGATCCCGCTCAGGTCCTTCTTGTTCACCTGGCGGTTGACGTACTCGATCCCGGGGGGGAAGATCTGGTTGAAGATCACCCGGCCGGCGGTGGTGAAGTCGGTCCAGCTCGAGGAGGGCAGGGGTTTCCCCTTGCCGTCCACCTCGGACAGGAGCTCAGTCCGGCCCCGGACCTTGATCCGCTGGTGGTGGGTGATGACGTTCTCGGCCAGGGCGAGAAGGACCTCGTCCTCATCGGCGAAGGGGCGGGGGGCGGCGTCGCTCCCCCCGTCCTCCCGGGTCAGGTAGTAGCAGCCGAGCGCGATATCCTGGGTCGGATTGGCGATCGGCTCCCCGCTGGAGGGGGAGAAGATGTTGTTGGGGGCGTACATCAGGACCCGGGCCTCGATCTGGGCCTCGGTGGAGAGGGGGACGTGAACCGCCATCTGGTCGCCGTCGAAGTCGGCGTTGAACGCGGTGCAGACCAGCGGGTGGATCCGGATCGCCTTCCCCTCCACCAGCACCGGGTCGAAGGCCTGGATCCCCAGCCGGTGGAGGGTGGGGGCCCGGTTGAGGAGGACCGGGTGGTCCCGGATCACCTCGTTGAGAACGTCCCAGACCTGCTTCTCCTGTTTCTCGATCATCTTCTTGGCCGAGCGGATGGTGTGGACGTAACCCAGTTCCTTCAGCCGGTGGATGATGAAGGGCTCGAAGAGTTCCAGGGCCATCTCCTTGGGCAGGCCGCACTGGTTGAGCTGGAGCTCGGGGCCGATCACGATCACCGATCGGCCCGAGTAGTCGACCCGCTTGCCGAGCAGGTTCTGGCGGAAGCGGCCCTGCTTGCCCTTCAGGTTGTCGCTCAGGGACTTCAGCGGCCGGTTGCCGGCGCCCAGGACCGCCCTTCCCTGGCGGCCGTTGTCCATCAGGGCGTCGACCGCCTCCTGGAGCATCCGCTTCTCGTTGCGGACGATCACGTCCGGGGTCTTCAGCTGGAGGATGGAGCGGAGCCGGTTGTTCCGGTTGATCACGCGGCGGTAGAGGTCGTTGAGATCGGAGGTGGCGAAACGGCCCCCTTCCAGCGGCACCAGGGGCCTCAAGTCGGGCGGGATGACCGGGAGCACGGAGAGGATCATCCACTCCGGGCGGATCCCGGTGGCGACGAAGTTGTTGACGATCCGCAGCCGCTTGGCCAGCTTCTTCTTCATCTGCTTCGACTTGGTCGCGCCGAGCTGGAGCTGGAGCAGGGAGGCCAGGCGGAGAAGGTCCTCGCCGACCGGAACCCGCATCTTCTCCAGGTGGCGGGTCAGGTGGCGGGCCAGCACCGAGACGTAGAGGTTGACGTAGTCGCCCTTCTCGCTCTCCAGCTCTTTGGTCGCCTTGGCCAGTCCCTTGGCCGGGAGTTTCTCGTAGTTCTTCCAGGAGGCGGCGTATCCGGCGGCGACCGGGGTCAGGGACTTGTCCTCCCGGACCTTCTGGTAAATCTCCTCCTGGGTCGCTTCGGTTCCGGGCTCGCCCCAGCTCAGGCCGGCCAGGTAGGCGCGGGTCGCCTCGGAGAGCGCCAGGTCGACTTCCTCGGGCTTGACGACGTCCTTGATTTTCAACACCTTCCTGAACTCGCGGGAGATCACTTCCGCCAGGGCATCCTTCTCCGCGTCGTCGGCGGAGAGGTTCCGGATGGAATCCTTGGAACAGTTCAGGAGCGTCTGCAGGGCCTCGGCACCGATCGCCGCCGAGAACTCGTCGTCCGCCGTCTGGCGGTGCTGCCGGTATTCCTCTTCCGTCAGCAGCTGCTTGGCTTCCAGGCCGCCGTTGAGGGCACTGCGCTTGACGCCGGTCTTCAGGTAATCGTAGCGGTCGCGGAGGCTCATCTTCCCCGGGTTGACGACGATGTAATTCTCGTAGTAGATCACGCTCTCCAGGACCCGGGTCGAGATCCCCAGGATATTGCCGATCCGGCTGGGGGCGCTCTTCAGGAACCAGATGTGGGAGACGGGGACGGCCAGTTCGATCACCCCCATCCGCTCCCGCCGCACCGAGGAGAGGGTCACCTCCACCCCGCAGCGGTCGCAGACCACGCCCTTGTGCTTGATCCGCTTGTACTTTCCGCAGGCGCACTCCCAGTCCTTGGTCGGACCGAAGATCTTCTCGCAGAAGAGACCGTCCTTTTCCGGCTTGAAGGTCCGGTAATTGATGGTCTCCGGGGTCTTGACCTCCCCGTTCGACCAGGACCGGATCACCTCGGGGGAGGCGATCCGGATACTGACCTGGTCGAAGATGTTGTCGCTCTCGATGCCGAAGAGGTGAACAGCTTTGGTATCCATAGTATATTTGCTCGCTCTATTTATTGGTGTGGCAACAAAGAATTCAGGAGTCAGAATTCAGAATACAGGAGGGCAAAGCCACTCCATTCTGAATTCTGCATTCTGGATTCTGTATTCTGATCTTCTACGCTTCCGCCCCTTCCGGGAGGGCCTTCTCCATCCGGACGTCGAGGGCCAGGCTGCGCAGTTCCTTGATCAGGACGTTGAACGATTCCGGGGTCCCCGCCTCCAGGAGGTTATTGCCCTTGACGATCGATTCGTAGATCCGGGTCCGGCCCATAATGTCGTCGCTCTTCACGGTCAGCATCTCCTGGAGCGCATAGGCCGCCCCGTAGGCTTCCAGGGCCCAGACCTCCATCTCCCCGAAGCGCTGGCCCCCGAACTGGGCCTTGCCGCCCAGCGGCTGCTGGGTAACCAGGGAGTAGGGTCCGATCGCGCGGGCGTGGATCTTGTCGGCCACCAGGTGGTGGAGCTTCATCATATAGATGTAGCCGACCACCACCGGCGCGCCGAAGGGTTCCCCGGTCCGGCCGTCGCGGAGAACGGTCTTCCCTTCCTCCGGCAGGCCGGCTTTCTTCAGCAGCTCGACGATCTCCTCCACCTTCATCCCGTCGAAGACCGGCGTGGAGAAGGTCAGGCCGAGGACCTTCGCCGCCCAGCCGAGATGGGTCTCCAGGACCTGGCCGACGTTCATCCGGGAAGGGACCCCGAGCGGGTTGAGGATGATGTCGACGGGAGTCCCGTCGGCGAGGAAGGGCATATCCTCCACCGGGAGGATCTTCGAGATCACCCCCTTGTTGCCGTGCCGTCCGGCCATCTTGTCGCCGACCGACATCTTCCTCTTGGTGGCGATGAAGACCTGCACCTTCTTGATCACCCCCGGCTCCAGCTCGTCGCCGCCCCGGACCTGTTCCAGCTCCTGGTTCCGGTTGAGGTCGAGTTCCTCCAGCTTGTCGGCGGCCTCCATTATGATCGACCGCAGCCCCTTGAGCAGGGGATCGTCGCCCTCGATCGCGATATCCTGGAAGTCGTGCTCCTCCAGTTTCTCCAGCATCCCCAGGGTGATCCTCTTGCTGTTGGGCAGGAGGACCTGCCCGGTGTCCTCGCCGACCACCGAACCGTCGATCTTTTTCTTGTGGAGAAGCTTCTTCACTTTTTCCCGGCGGGCGGTCCGGACCTTCTGCATCTGCTCCCGGAAGCGCCGGTTGATCTCGGTCAGCTGGGACTTCTCCTGCTGCCGCTCCTCCCCCTCGTCGCCGGTGTCCCGGCGGGAGAAGACCCGGACGTCCATCACGATCCCCTCGACCCCGGAGGGGGCGCGCAGGGAAGTGTCCTTGACGTCGGCCGCCTTCTCCCCGAAGATCGCCCGCAGGAGGCGCTCCTCCGGGAGCAGCTCGGTCTCGCTCTTGGGGGTGATCTTCCCGACCAGGATGTCCTTCGGCTTCACCTCGGCCCCGATCCGGATCACCCCTTCCGGGTCCAGGTTCATCAGGGCCTCTTCGCCGATCCCGGGGATATCCCGGGTGATCTCCTCCCGGCCCAGCTTGGTGTCCCGGGCCCCGATCTCGTACCTCTCGATGTGGATCGAGGTGAAGGAATCATCCTGGAGCAGCCGCTCGCTGATCAGGATCGCGTCCTCGAAGTTGTAGCCCCGCCAGGGCATAAAGGCGACCATCACGTTCTTGCCCAGCGCCAGCTCGCCGTCCCGGGTGCCGGCGCCGTCGGCGAGCACCTGGCCGGCCTTCACCTTCTGCCCCGCCGTCACCAGAGGCCGCTGGTTGTAACAGGTCCCGGCGTTGGTGCGGTCGAACTTGTCCAGCCGGTAGACCCGCCGGTCGACCGTGATCGAGGCGGCGTCGACCTTCTTCACCACGCCGTCCTCCTCGGCGATCAGCATCACCCGGCTGTCCCGGGCCACCCTGTCCTCCAGGCCGGTGGCGACCAGGGGGACCTCGGTGGTCATCAGGGGCACCGACTGGCGCTGCATATTCGACCCCATCAGGGCCCGGTTGGCGTCGTCGTGCTCCAGGAAGGGGATCAGCGCCGTGGCGATGCTGACCAGCTGCTTGGGGGAGACGTCGACGTACTCGACCGTCTCCCGCCGGGCCAGCATCGTGTCCCCGCGGTGCCGGACCTTTACCATCTCGTTGACGATCCGCCCCTGCCCGTCGAGGTGGACGTTGGCCTGGGCGATCACGTACTGCTCTTCCTCGTCGGCGGTCAGCCGCTTGATCCGGTTGGTGACCCGGCCGTTCTCCACCTTCCGGTAGGGGGTGACGATGAAGCCGAGGTCGTTGACCTGGGCGAAGGTGGAGAGCGAGGCGATCAGGCCGATGTTGGGGCCTTCCGGGGATTCGATCGGGCAGATCCTCCCGTAGTGGCTGGGCTGGACGTCGCGGACCTCGAAGCCGGCCCGCTTGCGGTAGAGCCCGCCGGGACCGAGCGCGGTCAGCCGCCGCTTGTGGGCCAGTTCGGCCAGCGGGTTGGTCTGGTCCATGAACTGGGAGAGCTGGGAGCGGCCGAAGAAGTCGCGGAGGACCCCGTTCATCGCCTTGGGATTGATCAGCTTGTGTGGGGTGAGGCTCTCGGCGGAGACCTCGTAGACCCCCATCTTGTCCTTGACCATCCGCTCCAGGCGGGAGAGGGCCACCCGGCACTGGTCGTGGAGCAATTCCCCCACCATCGCCACCCGCCGCATCCCCAGGTGGTCGATGTCGTCCTCGGCGAAACCCGCCTCCCCGGCCTGGAGCCGCATCAGGTAATCGAGGGCGAGGGCGAGGTCCTTCTTCCTCAGGGTGATCTTCTTCAGCTCGTCGGCCCCGGTGGAGAGACCGAACTTCTGGTTGATCTTGTAGCGTCCCACCGCCCCGAGATCGAACCGGCGCCGGTCGAAGAAGCGCCGCTCGATCAGGCTGCTGGCTTTCGCCTCCGTCGGCGGATCGCCGGGGCGGAGCTTCTTGTAGATGAATCGCTCGGCCTCCTTCTTGCTCTTGGCCGGGTCGATCCGGAGCATATTCACCAGATACTCGACGGTGGCCGAGGGCTGGAAGACCTCGACCTGCTTGATCTTGGCTTTCTTCAGGATTTCCAGGCCTTCCTCGTCCAGCCGGGTGTAGGCCTTGATCAGGACGGTATCCTGCTGGTCGACCACCGGGGAGCTCAGGAAACGGTTCTGGAGGCTCTTCAGGGCGCCGGCGGTCGCGAGCTGGATCTCTTCCGTCTGGGCGAAGAGCTTGATGATCGCCGAGTCGGTCCCGTAGCCCAGCGCCCGCAGCAGGGTGGTGGCGAGCAGCTTGCGGCGGGTCCTCTTCTTGTCCAGGTAGAAGAAGATCTGGCCTTTCCGGTTGAACTCCGCCTCCAGCCAGGAGCCGCGGTTGGGGATGATCCGGAACATAAAGAGCCGGGTGGCGCCGGTGCGCTTGATCTGCTCGAAGCAGATCCCCGGGGTCCGGTGGAGCTGGCTGACGATCACCCTCTCCGCACCGTTGATGATGAAGGAGCCCCCGGGGGTCATCCCGGGGAGGTTGCCGATGAAGACCGTTTCTTCCTTGACCCAGTCGCTGTGCTTCAGCCGCAGGACCACCCGCAGGGGAACGGCGTAGGTCAGCCCGCGGCTCCGGCACTCGCCGATCCCGTACTTGGGGACCCCCAGGCTGTAACTGACGAATTCCAGGCAGGTGTTGCCGGCGTAGCTGTAGATCGGGAAGACTTCCTCCAGGGCTTTCTGGAGCCCCTGGGATTTCCGCTTCTGCGGGGGGACGTCTTCCTGGAGAAAATCCAGGTAAGACCGGTGCTGGATCTCCAGGAAATCCGGCATCGGTACCGGATCTTTCAGCCGGGAGAAGTTGTTGCGAACGTTCTTCTTCAAGTGGGAGATCGGGTTCATACACGCTCCTCCGGTTCCCGATCCGACGCCCGCGGATCACGGGGCTTGGGGTAAGGCGTCTTCGTCATTTCGAGAACCAGCTATATAATTACTTGTCCCGCAGATACTTGCCGACCAAGCTTGGCGCGGCGGCGCCGCGGGCCGTTGACAACCGACTGCCGGAAGGGGTCGGTCCGGCGGCCGACCCCTTCCGGCATCATTGGTCCGGGAGGGCGCCGGCTACCCGGCCGCCAAAACCGGATCACTCGGACCGCCCGCAGGCGTGACCGGATGGCGGCGGACCGGCCGAAACGCGTCCCGGTCCGGTTGCTCCCGTTATTTCAACTCAACGGTCGCGCCCGCTGACGTCAACTTTTCCTTGACCGCTTCCGCTTCTTCCTTGCTCAGTTTCTCCTTCACGGCGACGGGAGCCGACTCGACCAGGTCCTTGGCTTCCTTCAGCCCCAGGGAGGTTACCGCCCGGACTTCCTTGATCACCTGGATCTTCTTCGCCCCGACCTCGGTCAGCATCACGGTGAACTCGGTCTGCGCGGCGGCGGCCGGAGCTTCCGCTCCCCCGGCGGCCCCGGCCGCGACCATCACCGGGGCGGCCGCGGTGACGCCGAAAGTCTCCTCCAGGGCCTTGACCAGGTCGGAGAGTTCCAGCACCGTCAGGGACGAGACCTCGTCGATGATCTTCTGCAGGTTCGGGGAAGCCCCCGGGGCCGCCGGTTTCACTTCCGCGGCCGGGGTCTCCTGGACAACCTGTTCCTTGGTTTCTTCTGACATTTTTCCCTCCTTGAATTGACGGACTGTTGATTAAATTAACCGGACTTCTGGTCCCGGATCGCGGCGACGGTCCCGACCAGCGAGGAGAGGACCCCGTTGAGGGTTCCCACCAGCCCCCGCAGGGGGCCCTGGATCGCGCGGCAGACCTGGGAGAGCAATTCCTCCCGGGCGGGGAGCGTGGCCAGGCGGTTCAGGTCATCGCCGGCGAAGAACGAACCGAGCCAGTAGGCGCCCTTGGGGCGGGGCACTCCCCGGTCCTTCTGGAATTCGTAGATGGCCTTCAGCAGCGCGGGCAGTTCCCGGTCGCTGTAGAATATCGAGGTCTGCCCCGAGAACTGGGGCCCCAGCTCCTCCCAGCCGAGTTCCGCCAGAAGACGGCGGAAGATCAGGTTCTTCACCACCAGGCAGCCGGCCCCCTCCCGGGCGGTTTCTCTCCGGAGGCGGTTGAAAGCCTCCGACGAGAGACCGGCATAGTCCACCACCACCAGCGCTTCCTTGCCGGCGATCCGGCGGGCATAAGTTTGCTTGATTATGTCCTTCTCTATTCTCATCATCCCCATCCCTTACGATGCCGGACTGCGAAGAAAAGTTCAGGCCGGCGAAATATCCTGGGTCAGGAGGCCGGTGTCCAGGGCCAGGGCGGGCCCCATAGTGGAGCAGACAAAGGCCTTCTTGATGTACTTGCCCTTGACCGTGGCGGGACGGAGCCGGATGATCTCGCCCATCACGCCGAGTATATTCTCCGCCAGTTGGTCGGCGCCGAACGAGACCTTGCCCGCCGCCACCTGGATCGCCCCCCCCTTGCTGGTCTTGATCTCGATCTTGCCGGCTTTCAGTTCCCGGATCGTCCGGGGCAGATCGTCGGTCACCGTCCCCGATTTCGGGCTGGGCATCAGGCCCCGGGGGCCCAGGACCTTGCCCAGGGAACTGATCTCCCTCATCACCGACTTCTCCGCCACCGCCGCGTCGAACTCCAGCCAGCCGCCCCGGATCTTCTCCACCAGGTCCCCGCAGCCGGCGTGATCGGCCCCGGCCGCCAGGGCCTCGTCCACCCGGTCGGGGGGGCAGAAAGCCAGCACCCGGATCTTCTTCCCGGTGCCGTGGGGCAGGGAAACCGTCCCCCGGACCATCTGGTCGGATTGCTTCGGGTCGATGTCGAGGGTGACGACGAGCTCCACGGTCTCGTCAAATCCGGCGAAGGCCAGTTTCTTGACCGCCGCCACCGCTTCCGCCAGCGGGTAGAGCCGAGCCTGGTCGACCCCCTCGCGGGCCTTGCGAAATTTTTTGCCTGCTTTGGCCATTAATTGAGGACTCCTTCCGGAACTGTTTAATCCTTGATCTCGATCCCCATCGATCGGGCGGTGCCGGCGATAATCCGCTCCGCCGCCTCCTCGGAGGCGGTGTTCAGGTCGGCCATCTTCTGCCGGGCGATCTCCCGGACCTGTTCCCGGGTGACCTGGCCGACCTTCTCCCGGTTGGGGTTGGCCGAGGCGACCGCCACCCCGGCCGCCCGCTTGAGCAGGTTGGCGGCCGGGGGGGTCTTGGTGACGAAGGTGAAGCTCCGGTCTTTCTGGACCGTGATCACCACCGGGATGACGAACCCGGACTTCTCCCTGGTGGCCGCGTTGAACGCATTGCAGAACTCCATGATGTTGACGCCGTGCGCGCCCAGGGCCGGACCCACCGGCGGGGCGGGGTTGGCCTGCCCGGCCGGAATCTGCAGCTTGATCGTGACTGTATCCGCTTTAGCCATCAGCTTTTCTCCACCTGCCAGTACTCCAATTCCACCGGGGTCTCCCGTCCGAAGATGGAGACCCGGACCGTCATCTTCCCCTTGTCCGGATCCACCGTATCGACCACGCCGGTCATCCCGGCGAAGGGACCGTCGGTGACCTTGACCGTCTCCCCGACCGAGAAGAGGACCTTCGGCTTGACCTTCTCCTTCTTCTCCTCGATCTGGCCGAGGACGGCGAGGATCTCTTCCTCGGAGACCGGCGGGGGCGGGGTTCCGGTCCCGACAAAACCGATCACCCCCGAGGTCTCGTTGACGGCGTAAAAGGTCCGGTCGTTATACTCCATCTTGACAAAGACGTAACCGGGCCAGAACTTGCGCTGGCTGATGATCTTCTTCCCCCCCTTGACCTCGGAGACCTTCTCGTAGGGGATCATCACCCGCGAGATGAAATCTTCCAGGTTGTCAAGGGCGGCCCGACGCTCCAGGGCCTCCTTCACCTTCTGCTCCTGGCCCGAGAGGGTGTGGATGACGTACCACTGCTGAGTCATATTTTAACCGATCAGGGCCGTGATCAGCTGCGCGAGGATAAAATCAACCACCCCGATGAAAGCCGCCAGGAGGAAGGAGGTGATCAGGACCACCTTGGTGGAATCGATCAGTTCCTTCCGGGAAGGCCAGTTGACCTTCTTCAGTTCCCCCCGGGCCTCCGAGATAAATTCCGTGATCTTGGCCATAGGACAAGTTAAAAGTTCAAAGTTCGAAGTTCCGCAAATACTAAACGCGAGACAACGTCAACTCTTACTCGGCAAATATCGGTTTCAGCATCGCCGATCATATTTTTCCACACTATTTTTTGCGCAGCAAAAAAATACAGGCCAGGAGGGATTCGAACCCCCAACTTCCGGTTTTGGAGACCGGCACTCTAACCAATTAGAGTTACTGGCCTACTGCTCCCATCCCCGGCGAGGTCAAAACGCTACTTGGTCTGCTTGTGCAGGGTGTGCTTCCGGCAGAACCGGCAGTACTTTTTCAGGGAGAGCTTCCCGGTCGCCTTGTTGTGAAAGAAGGTGTAGTTCCTTCTCTTGCACTCGCCGCAGGCTAAAATTATGTGTTCCCGGGGCATTATCTGATCAAACCTCTCCCGGCGGCGTCATACTCTCGGCCGCCGACGGTTCTGCAATTCCCGAGCCGGTGTTTCTTCTTCCCCGATTATTTTTCCGCAGGAAAAATAATCTACTCGATGATCTCGGTCACGGTTCCGGCGCCCACGGTGTGGCCGCCTTCCCGGATGGCGAACCGCAGCCCCTTCTCCATCGCGATCGGGGTGATCAACTCCACCGTCATCTCGACGTTGTCGCCCGGCACCACCATCTTCACCTCTTCCGGCAGGGAGACCGTTCCGGTGACGTCGGTGGTCCGGAAGTAAAACTGCGGACGGTAGCCGGAGAGGAAATGGGTATGCCTTCCCCCTTCCTCCTTCTTCAGGACGTACACGCTGCCCTTGAACTTCCGGTGGGGGGTGATCGAACCCGGGGCCGCCAGGACCATACCGCGCTCGACCTCCTCCTTCTTGATCCCCCGCAGCAGGCAGCCGACGTTGTCCCCGGCCTCGCCCCGGTCGAGGAGCTTGCGGAACATCTCCACCCCGGTCACCGTGGTCTTCCGAGTGTCCTTGATCCCCACGATCTCCACTTCGTCCCCGACCTTGACCACTCCCCGCTCGATCCTCCCCGTGACCACCGTCCCCCGCCCCTCGATGCTGAAGACGTCCTCCACCGGCATCAGGAACGGCTTGTCCACCTCCCGCTTCGGGGTCGGGATGTAGGAGTCAACCGCTTCCATCAATTCGAAGATGCACTTGGCTTCCGGAGAATCCGGGTCGTCCGACTCCCCGGCCTTGAGGGCCGAACCCGGAACGATCGGGATCTCGTCCCCGGGATATTCGTAGGAGGAGAGAAGGTCGCGGACTTCCATCTCCACCAGTTCGAGCAGTTCCGGGTCGTCGAGCTGGTCGACCTTGTTGAGGAAGACCACGATCGCCGGCACCCCGACCTGCCGGGCCAGGAGGATGTGCTCCCGGGTCTGGGGCATCGGGCCGTCGGCGGCCGAGACCACCAGGATCGCCCCGTCCATCTGGGCCGCCCCGGTCACCATATTCTTGATGTAGTCGGCGTGCCCGGGGCAGTCGACGTGGGCGTAATGCCGGTTGTCCGTCTCGTACTCGACGTGGGCGACCGCGATCGTGATCCCCCGCGCCTTCTCCTCCGGCGCGTTGTCGATCGAGTCGAAGGAGCGGAACTGGATCTTCGAGTTCTTCTTCGACAGGTGCTTGGTGATCGCCGAGGTCATGGTGGTCTTCCCGTGGTCCACGTGCCCGATCGTCCCGACGTTCACGTGGGGCTTGGTCCGTTCGAATTTTTCCTTAGCCATTGTATTTTCCTCCCTCCGTCGTCTCGTTGAGTCTTAGCTTTACTGTTGAGTCGGTCCATCCCACTGGACAGGACCTCGATCTATTCCACGCCAACCGGACGCCGGAGGGAGAGAGAATAAAGGGGAGAGATTCTGAAGCGAAAAGCTTCTCGCTTTCCCCACTCCCTTCTGCGTCCGTCGTGCGCTGATATTCCCTCGAGCTTCCTCGCCGGCCGCGCCGGCTCCGCCGCCGGATAATTCCCGCGCCGGTATGTCGTTCCCGCTTATTTTTCCGCAGGACAAATAAGCCCTTGATCGGAATTGAACCGATGACCTCGTCCTTACCAAGGACGCGCTCTGCCGACTGAGCTACAAGGGCGGGCGGCCATCCGCCGCCGGCCGGTCCGGACCGGCCGATACAAAAAGCCCCCGTTTCGCCGGCCGAACGGAAAGTTGCCCAGGCCTCGGCCCGCCGTCGGTCAATCAGCACTCCCGGCCTGCCGGCCTGCGCGAAGATAAAATCACGAAGCTACCTGGAGGCGTACAATTCCCGTCCGCATACCACTATGCGGGCGGGTCATAGTAGCAAAACCCCGATTCCAGTCAATAAAAAATAAAAAATAATCCGGCGGGCGGACTATTCTGCATTTTTGGACCCCGGGTCGCGGCGCCGCCGTGACCCGGGGTGTTTTCTCCGCGTTTACAGCCTTAATGCCGCATGTCGTCATCAAGATCGGAGACAAGAGGTCCCCTATTCCCGGGTCTCTCCTCACGCTCCGGAATTGAATCTTCCAACAGTGAAGCCAGTACCACGCCGCGAAGCGGCGGTCACGCTTATTTTACAGAAGAGGTCATACCCCTTCTGTAAAATAAGCGGGCGATGGGAATCGAACCCACGTAACGAGCTTGGAAGGCTCGTGTTCTACCATTGAACTACGCCCGCAAGAAAGAAAAGGTACCAGGCCGTCCCCCGGTACCTTTCCTGCAATCAAACGTGGCGGATGCAGCATCCTTCACCATTATATTTCTCTCCGCCGCTCGCGGCGGAGAGAAATATAATGGGGAGAGGAGGATTCGAACCTCCGAAGGCATAGCCAGCAGATTTACAGTCTGCCCCGTTTGGCCACTTCGGTATCTCCCCTGAAAAATATTTCCTGCGGAAATAATTTAGTGGTGGGGATACTAGCCAATGTCGAATTTCAAGGCAAGATTAAAAACCCAGCCGATATCGATCAAGTATTCCTTCCTCGCTTTTATCTTCCCCGGGATCCCGATCCCGGGGAAGATAAAAGCTGGCGAGAGGAGTCGAACCTCCAACCTGCTGATTACAAATCAGCTGCTCTTCCATTGAGCTACGCCAGCATCGATCCATCTACCGCAATTTCGATTCTCTATCCTACCCCGACAAATCGTGGCTGTCTGTCGGGACTCTGCCATTGAGCTACGCCGGCGGGGGAGTGAGTTATACCGCACCGGGAGGATTTTTCAAGCCCCGTCTTCTCCCCTCAGCCGGCCGGGGGGAGGTTGCGGGGGAAGAGGCCGTTGAGCACGGCCGGGACTTCTTCGAGCAGGTCGGAAGGCAGGACGCTCATCATACCCCGAAGCCCCGCGGCCCGGTCGCCGGCGGCGCCGTGGACGAAGACCCCGAGCCGGGCGGCGTCGGGATCGGCCAGCCCCTGCGCCCGGAAACCGGCGATCAACCCGGTCAGGACGTCGCCGCTCCCCCCGGCGGCCATCCCGGGGTTGCCGGTGAGGTTGATCCAGACGGGACCGTCGGGCGGGGCGACCACGGTGCCGGCGCCCTTCAGGACCAGGGTCAGGCGGTATTCCCGGGCGAAGCGACGGGCCGCGTTCTCCCGATCGCCGGGCAGTTCTCCTTTCTCCCCCCCGGTCAGGCGGGCCATCTCGCCCGGATGGGGGGTGAGGATCAGGGGCGGGCGGGCCCGCTGAAGGACCCGGGGGCGGACGGAGAGCTGGTTGAGCCCGTCGGCGTCAACCAGGAGGGGGACCGGGCATCTCCGCACCAGCGCCCGGACCAGCCTCCCGGTCCGGCGGTGGCGGGAGAGCCCCGGCCCCAGGACCGCCCCGTCGGCGCGCCGGCAGAATTCGAGGATCGGGGCGAGCGCTTCCTCGGAGATCGTCCCCTCGTCCGTCTCCGGAAGCGGGAGGGTCATCGCCTCGGCGACCATCCCCTCCAGGATCGGGTTGAGACTCCGGGGGATTCCCAGGGTGACCAGGCCGGTCCCGGCCCGGAGGGCCGCCCGGGCGGCCAGGGCGGCGGCCCCGGTCATCCCCGGGGATCCGGCTATGATCAGGAGCCGGCCGTAATCGCCCTTGTGGGAAGCGGGCGGCCGGGGTTTCAGCAGCGGCGCCAGCTCGGCGGGGACGATCGCTTCCCGGCCGGTCTCCAGGCCCGCGGCCAGGTCGGGGGGAAAACCGAGATCGGCGACCGTGATCCGTCCGCAGAGGTTCAACCCCTCCCCCCGGACCATCCCGGCCTTGACCAAACCCATCGTCACCGTCCGGTCGGCCCGGACCGCCGGCCCCTCCGCCCGCCCGGTCTCGCCGTCGAGGCCGGAGGGGATGTCGATGGCCAGGACCCGGGGGGAGAAAGGGCGGGCGGCGGCCCGGTTGACCATCTCGATCACCCGGGCCGGCAACCCCCGGGCCGGCCCCTGGAAACCGGTCCCGAAGATCCCGTCCACGACCGCGGCGGCCCGGTCCAGGGCGGTTTCCAGCGCGGGGAAACCTCCCTCGTCGGTCAGCTCGAACAGGTCCAGACCGGCCCGGAGGAGACGGCGGCGGTTCAGGTCGGCGTCCCCCCGCAGATCCCTTCCCCGGGCGAGAAGAAAGGTCCTGGTCCGGATCCCCCCCGCGGAGAGGAGACGGCTGACCACCAGTCCGTCGCCGCCGTTGTTCCCCTTCCCGGCCAGGACGACGACCAGCGGATCGGGATCGGAGGCGGGGAGCAGCTCCCTGACCGCCGCCGACGCCGCCTCTCCCGCCCGCTCCATCAGGACCCAGGCGGGGATCCCCCTTTCCTCGATCGCCGCCCGGTCGAGTTCCCTCATCTGCCGGGGGGTAACAATTTTCATTACCAAAGCATCCTCCCCAAATCGCTATCGGGATCGGGATCGCTATCGGTATCGTTATCGGGATCGAATGCCCGCTCAGCCCCGCCCCGCCCGCTCACCGTTTACTGACACTTTCCGCCATAGCCCGGAAGGCGGCGGCGGATTACCGATTACTGATCGCCGGCGGCCGTCTTCCCGGAGAGAACCGCCATCGCCACCGAGTAACTGTCGGCGTGGGACAGACTGACCAGGACCTCCTCCACCCCCATCTTCTCCTGGAGCTCTTTCCCCTTCCCGACCAGCTCGATCCGGGGCTGGCCCTTGACCGAGCGGCGGACCAGGATATCCTTCCAGCCGATCTTCTCCGTCCAGCCCTCGCCGAAGGCTTTCAGGACCGCCTCCTTGACCGCGATCCGGGCGGCCAGGTGGGGGGCGGGATGCTTCTTCTCCCGGCAGTAGGCGATCTCCTCCGGGAGAAAGACCCGCTGCAGGAGACTTCCGCCCCACCTCTTGAGCATCCTCTCCACCCGGTTGTTCTCGACAATATCGATTCCGATTCCTATGACCATAATTTCACGCTGAAAGCCTGAGGACGGGATAACAGAATGTTTTTAGACAGGATAACAGGATCAACTGGATATATAGTTCCCCCGCCTTACCCCCTTGATATCCGCAAATCCCGTGAATCTTCGCGAATTCTCAAGGAGAGATGATCGGGGACGGATTGCCGAATACCGATTACCATTCTTTATTTCCTCAACCATCCTGTAGATCCTGTTATCCTGTCTCAAATGACTTTTCCATCCGGTGGATCCCTTCAGGATAGTAGGGAGAGCATCTCCCGCACCGCCCGGTCAAGACCGCAAAAGACCGCCCGGGAGATGATGCTGTGGCCGATGTGGAGCTCCTCGAGTCCGGGGAGGCCGAGGACCCGCTTCACATTGAGGTAATTGAGACCGTGGCCGGCGTTGATCCGCA
The DNA here is from genome assembly GCA_040773245.1 of PVC group bacterium. Taxonomy (GTDB): domain Bacteria; phylum Auribacterota; class Erginobacteria; order Erginobacterales; family Erginobacteraceae; genus Erginobacter. The sequence continues at coordinate 4,340 of JAXGWO010000019.1, read as the reverse complement.
GACCCAGTTCCAACCCCCGTTCGGCGGCGGCCCGGAGCCCGGCCAGTTCCTTCTCCGCCGCCGCCTCGCCGCCGGCGTTGGCGAAGGCGCCGGTATGGAGTTCGACGAAGTCCGCCCCCGCCGCCCGGGCGGCTGCCAGCTGTTCGAAATCGGGATCGATGAAACAGCTGACCAGGATCCCGGCCCGCCGGAACTTCTCCGCCGAGGCCCGCAGCGAATCCAGGCGTGACCGGACATCGAGCCCCCCCTCCGTGGTCACTTCCTCCCGTTTCTCCGGGACCAGGGTCACCTGCTCCGGCTTGACCGCGAGGGCGATGGCGGCGATCTCCGGGGTGGCGGCCATCTCCAGGTTGAGCTTGGCCCCCACGGTCTGTCTCAGCAGCTTCAGGTCCCGGTCGTTGATGTGGCGCCGGTCCTCCCGGAGGTGGACGGTGATGATATCCGCCCCGGCCAGCTCGCAGACCGCCGCCGCCCAGACCGGGTCCGGCTCTCTTCCCCGCCGGGCCTGGCGGATGGTGGCGACGTGATCGATATTGACTCCCAGCTTGATCATCTCCCGCTCCTGTTACAGGATTTGAACCGCGGAGGCGCAGAGAACGCAGAGTGATGGAACGGTATCCATCCGTAAACCCGCGGTTATTTCAGTATTCTTTATGCCGCCGGATCTGATACTTCTATCTCCAACTTAAAATTGTAGCTTTCTCCGCTTTCTCCGCGCCTCCGCGGTGAAGTATTTTCCGGCGGATCAGGGCTGGCGGGGGGCGGACGGGCCGCGGTCGAGGAAGACCTTGACCAGGGGGGGGTCCGACCGTTCCAGGATCACCTCGGGAGGGAAGGCGGTCTGGAGGGGCAGTTCCCAGGTGCCCGGCTCCAGCCCGACGATATCGACGTAGACCCGCAGGGCGGAGGCGGTCAGGGAATCCATCACCGGTTCGGGCCCCTTCAGGTAGAGATCGACCTCCCCCGGTTCCAGCCGGACCTGGTCGAAACGGGCGGGGGCCTTCATCAGGTCCACCCGGATCTTCTTGAAGACCCGTTCCTTCATCTCCCGCCCCAGCACCACGATCACGCTGACTTCCGGGAGCGGCTCCCGGTCGAAAGGACTGATCGGCTTCAGGGCAACCTGGGTGTCGAAGGTGGCCTGTCGGCCCATAATCGTGATCGGTTCGGTCTCGATCGCGGCCAGCGTCCCCAGGAGCCCGGCCGGACCCGTCACCTTGACCTCGGGGGGGAAGATCCTGGCCTCGACCACCCGGTAACCGCGGCGGGGAGAACCCCGGTAGTTGACCTTGACCGGGAGGACCTTCTCCCCCCGCCGGTCGAGCTCGGCCGAGACCCGGGTCGGGCTCAGCCCCGCCACCCGGAACTGCGAGGGCCGCTGGACATCCCGGTCCTCGAGGCTGAAGACGATTGTTCCCGGGGCGTCGAGGGCGGTCAGGTCGTGGACGATCTTGAACTTGAGCTCCCGCAGCTCGGTCGTAGTCATCATCTCCCGGGGGTACTCCAGGGTCACCGTGACCAGGGACGGATCGATCGACTTCACGATCATCCCCTCGGCCACCCCCAGTTCGACGGGGACGGTCAGGGTGACCGGCGCGTAAACCCAGCGGGAGGCCAGCTTCCAGACCACCACCCCGATAACCAGGGCCAGGACCTTGAGAAACCAATTGTGGCGGACCCAGGCTTTCAGCTTCGACCGCATCTTCAGCTCCGTTTCAGGTGGAGATTCTCCGTCAGCATCTTCCTCAGTTCCTCTTCCGAGATATCCCGCTGGAGCCGGGCCTGGAAGGCCGCCGAGATCGTCCCCTTCTCCTCGGAGATGATCACCACCAGCGCGTCGGTCGCCTCGGCCAGGCCGAGCCCGGCCTTGTGCCGCATCCCCAGGCCGTCGTCCGCCGTTCCCTTCCGGGAGAAGGGGAAAAGACAGGCGGCGGCCTCGATCTTGTCGCCCCGGATCACCACCCCGCCGTCGTGGAGGGGACCGAAAGGCTGGAAGATGCTGACCAGCAGTTTCTGGGAGATCTCGGAGTTCATATGCACCCCGGACTGGACCCAGACCCCGAGGCCGATGTCCCGCTGGATGGCGATCAGGGCCCCGATCTTCTTCCGGGAGAGTTCCCCCGCCGCGGCGACCAGGTCCTCGACCACCCGCCCACCGATCGAGTGGCTGCTGAAGAACCTCCGCCGGCCCAGTTCGGCCAGGGCCCGACGCAGTTCAGGGGCGAAGATGATCACGAAAGCGAGAAAGAGGTAGGGGATGGTGCCGACGAAGAGCGAGAAGAGGACATCGAGTCCGATCAGCCCGGCCAGGCCGAAGGCCATTCCGAGCAGGGCCAGGCCTTTCAGAGCCTGGACCGCCCCGGTCGCCCGGATGAAGACGAAGAAGTAGTAGAGGATGACGACCAGGATCGAGATCTCGATCCCCACTGTGAGATGGCGGACCATCTGAAATCAGCCCCGGATTCCTCGTTTAGGTTTCAGCCCGGACCGGCCGACTTGATCCGGTCGATTACCGCGGCCACTTCCCTCATCTCGGCGGCATCGTGGACCCGGACGATGTCCGCCCCCTTCAGGATCGCGGCCGCCACCGCCCCGGCGGTCCCCCAGAGTCTCCCGGCCGGTTCCCGGTCGAGGATGGCCCCGATGAACGACTTCCGGGAGACCCCGACCAGGACCGGACGGCCCAGTTCCCTGAACTCTCCCAGCCGGTTGATGATCTCCAGGTTGTGTTCCAGGGTCTTGCCGAACCCGATCCCGGGGTCGATGACGATCCGGGAGGGGTCGATCCCGGCCGCCGCCGCAAACTCGATCCGCCGGTAAAAAAACTCCTTGATCTCCCCGACCACGTCCCCGTAGACGGGGTGTTGCTGCATATCCCTCGGCGTCCCGAGCATATGCATCATCACGTAAGGCCCGCCAGCCGCGGCCACCACCGGGACCAGCCCGGGGTCGAGACGCAGGGCGCCGATGTCGTTGACGATCTCCGCCCCCGCCGCCAGGGCCCGGGCGGCCACCCCGGCCTTCCAGGTGTCGATCGAGATCCGGACCGGAATCCGGCCCGCGAGCCCCCCGATCACCGGAAGAACCCGGCTCAGTTCCTCTTCCGCCGGGACCGGTTCCGAACCCGGCCGGGACGACTCGCCGCCGAGATCAATGATCTCCGCCCCCGCTGCCGCCAGCTCCAGCGCCCGGGCGATCCCGGCCGACGGATCCGGATAATAACCGCCGTCGTAGAAGGAGTCGGGTGTGAGGTTGACGACCCCCATCAGGACCGTCCTCCCCCCGCCGCCGAGGCGGGACTTCCGCCCGGCCCGATCTGTCCATTCCAGGAGCGGTGCCCCCTTCTCCGCTGCCATCTCGCGATCTCTCCCCGGCGCCGGGAAAATCAGCCGGAGACCGGATTTTCGGCCGGGGCGGGACGGAGTTGAACCGGGACCGGGTTCTTCGTCTCCCCGGCTTCCCGCGGCTTCTCCGGCGGCTCCTCCGGCTCCGCTTCCGGGGACGGCTGCCGGCCGCGGCCGCTCTTCCGGACCAGCTTCCCAGTCTGGATGATCTGGCCGATCTCGACGTCGTCGAGGACCTCGTACTTCAGGAGCGCCCCGGCCAGGGCCTCCAGCTTGTCCCGGTTATCGGAGAGCAGCCGCTTCGCCCGCCCGTAGCATCCATCGATGATCCCCTTTACCTCCCGGTCGATCTCCCGGGCGGTCTCCTCGCTGTAGTCGCTCGACCGGGTGATCTCCCGCCCAAGGAAGAGATGCTCCTCGTGCTCGCCGTAGGTCATCGGCCCCATCTTCTCGCTCATCCCCCACTCGCAGACCATCTGCCGGGCCAGCCCCGTGGCGACCTTGATATCGTTGCGCGATCCGGCGGTGATGTCCCCGAAGATCATCTCCTCCGCCGCCCGTCCCCCGAACATCCCGGCGATCACTCCCAGGATCTTCTTCCGGAATTCCAGGTAGCGGTCCTTCTCCGGCAGCTGCATCGTCGCCCCCAGGTAGGCGATCCCCCGGGGGATGATGGTCACCTTGTGGAGCGGTTCGGTCTCCGGGATCAGGGCGATGACCAGGGCGTGGCCGGCCTCGTGGTAGGCGGTGACCTTCCGGTCCTCCTCGTCCATCACCCGGCTCCGGCGCTCCCTCCCCCAGCGGACCTTGTCGCGGGCTTCCTCCAGCTCGGACATCCCCACCGACTTCCGGTTGCGGCGGGCGGCCAGCAGCGCCGCCTCGTTGACCAGGTTGGCCAGGTCGGCGCCGGTGAAGCCGGGGGTGAGGGCCGCGACCTGCTCGGGCTTGACGTCGGGGTCCAGCTTTATCTTTTTCAGATGCACGGCCAGGATCTGC
>JAXGWO010000018.1:0-60038 GCA_040773245.1 PVC group bacterium | reverse complement strand
GCCTTGACGACCCCCGGCTGGCCTTCGCCGGGCGGCATATCCTCCTCCGGCAGGATCCCGCGGCGGCCGAACCGTTCAAGCTCGGCCTCCCCAACCGGGAGGGCTGGGCCGGCTACTTCAACCGGGGGCGGTTCTTCCGCAAGCTCCACCGCCACCTCCCCGGTTCCCCCTACCCCGATTTCGGCTCCTCCTACGAGACCTACACCAACGCCGCGATGCTGGAGATGGAGACCCTCTCGCCCCTGACCAAGCTCGAACCGGACGGATCGATCGAGCACCGGGAGGAGTGGGAACTCTTCCCGGACGTTCCTTTCCCCGGTCCCGATGCCGCGGCGCTCGACGCCGCGCTCTCCGCCCTTCCCGACCCAATGATGGCAACCGGGGTTTGACTTTTGCGCCGGAGCAAGGTAGTTTTGCCTCCCGGTTAATCGCTATCGCTATCGGGATCGAAGCCGTCCCCGGTCTGGGCGGGAAGGCCAACCCGGCAACAAGATTATTCATCCCTTGCCGGTTTCGATAGCGATAGCGATTGATGCTCAGGTTTAGTCGATTAACAATGGAGAATAGATAATGAAGATACTCTGCACCGGCGGGGCCGGGTTTATCGGCAGTTTCCTGGTGGACGAGCTGGTCCGCCAGGGGCACGAGGTGAGGATCTACGACAACATCGAGCCCCAGGTCCACCCCGAGGGCAAGGTCCCGGATTATCTCAACCCGGAGGCCGAGTTCATCCGGGAGGATATGCGCAACTACGACGCCCTGGCCAAAGCCGTCGAGGGGGTGGAGGTAATCTGCCACGACGCGGCGATGGTCGGGGTCGGGCAGTCGATGTACCAGATCCGGCGCTATATGGAGGTCAATACCCTCGGCACCGCCAACCTCCTCGACATCCTGGCCAACCGGAAGCATAAGGTGAAAAAGCTGATCGTGGCCTCCTCGATGAGCACCTACGGCGAGGGGTCCTACGACTGCCCCGGCTGCGGGCGGGTGGCGCCGCCCCTGCGGCCTGATGAGCAGATGGAGCGGGGGGACTTCGAGGTTTACTGCCCGAAGTGCGGCCGGCCGGCCCGGGCCGTCCCCACCCCGGAGAGCAAGCTCCAGGAGATCAACTCCTACTACGCCCTGGCCAAGAAGGACCAGGAGGATATGGTGATGCTCTTCGGGAGGACCTACGGGCTGCCGACCGTCGCCCTGCGGAGGTTCAACGTCTTCGGACCCCGCCAGTCGCTCTCCAACCCCTATACCGGGGTGGCGGCGATCTTCCTGAGCCGCCTGCTCAACGACCACCGGCCGATCGTCTTCGAGGACGGCCTCCAGAGCCGGGACTTCATCTCGGTCCACGACATCGTCCGGGCCAATATCCTGGCGATGGAGAGACCGGAGGCCGACCATCAGATCTACAACGTCGGGGCCGGCCGCCAGGTCTCGGTCCTGGAGATCGCCCGCACCCTGAGCGAACTCTTGGGCAAGGAGATCGAGCCCGAGATCGTCGGCCGGTTCCGCAAGGGCGACGTCCGGCACTGCTTCGCCGATATCTCCCGGATCCGGGAGGACCTCGGCTTCGAACCCCGGGTCAGCCTGGAAGAGGGCTTCCGGGAACTGATCGAGTGGTCGGCCACCGCCGAGGCCCGGGACTTCGGCGACCGGGCCACCGCCGAGCTGCGGGAGAAAGGGTTGGTCGGATGACCGGGACCGGGGGGCGGCGGGATCGGGGCGGCCGGAAGGCCGTCCCCGCCGGTCTCTGGGATTCCCCGATCACCGCCGCCCGGTCCGCCGCCCGTTCGTCTTCCCCCTCCGAGATCCGCCTCGACGGCGGGGATATCTACTGGCTGGAGGGCCGCCCCGCCGAGGGCGGCCGTTCGGTTATTGTCAAAAGAGCCCCCTCCGGGGAGATCTCGGAGAACCTCCCGCCCCCCTTCAGCGCCCGAACCCGGGTTCACGAATACGGCGGCGGGGCTTACGCCGCGGCCGGCGGGACGGTGTACTTCTCCCACAGCGCCGACGGCCGTCTCTACCGCCTCGAACCCGGCCAGATTTCCGTGCCGATCACCCCGGCCGGGGACTTCCGCTATGCCGACCTGGTCTTCGACCGTCGCCGCTCGCGGATCCTGGCGGTCCGGGAAGACCACCGGGACTCCGGGTTCCCCGTCAATACCCTCGTCTCGGTGGACCTCTACGCCCGCCGCCCGGTCGAGGTTCTCTTCTCCGGCCGGGACTTCTACGCCGCCCCCCGCCTCAGCCCCGACGGGTCCCGGATCGCCTTCCTCGCCTGGTCCCTTCCCGATATGCCCTGGGAGGGGACGGAGATCTGGACGGCCGACCTGGACGGGGAGGGCCGGCCGGAGCCGCCACGCCGGGTAGCCGGCGGCAGGGAGGAGTCGATCTTCCAGCCGGAGTGGTCGCCGTCCGGCGAGCTTTACTTCGTCTCCGCCCGGACCGGCTGGTGGAATATCTATCGCCTGGAAGGCAGGAAGGTTGTACCCGTCTGCCCGATGGAGGCCGAATTCGGACTGCCCCTCTGGTCGCTGGGGAGTTCCACTTACGCCTTCACCGGCGCCGGCGAGATCGTCGCCGCTTTCTGCCGGAAGGGGATCTGGGGACTGGGGGTGATCTCTTTCCCCGATGGAAAGCTGCGGGAGGTGGATACGGGTTACACCGAAATCACCGGGCTGCAGGGCCGCCCCGATTCGGCCGTCTTCCTCGCCGCCTCCCCCCTCGCGCCCCCCGCCGTGGTCGAATACCTGCCTGATCGAAACCGGATCGAGGTGATCGGCGGGAGGGAGAGGATCGACCCCGAGCTCATCTCCCTCCCGGAACCGGTCGAGTTCCCCACCGGGGAAGCAGAGATCGCTTACGGCTTCTTCTACCCGCCCCGCAATCCGAATTACCGGCTTCCGGAGGGGGAACTGCCGCCCCTCCTGGTCGTCCCCCACGGCGGTCCGACCGGTTCCGCCTCGACCGCGCTGAGCCTGAAGACCCAGTTCTGGACCGGCCGGGGGTTCGCGGTCCTTTTGGTGAATTACCGGGGGAGTACCGGTTACGGCCGTGGTTACCGCCGGGCGCTGGACGGGCGCTGGGGGGAGGCCGAAGTCGAGGACTGTATTCGGGGGGCTCAGTGGCTGGCCGAGAGCGGGCGGGTCGACCCCTTGCGGATGGCGATCCGGGGCTCCAGCGCCGGCGGATTCACCGCCCTCCTCGCCCTCGCCCGCTCCTCCCTCTTCCGGGCCGGGGCGGTCTATTACGGGGTCAGCGACCTGGAGTTGCTGGCCGCCGAGGATCACAAGTTCGAGTCGGGTTCCCTCTCCCGCCTGGTCGGTCCCTATCCCGAACGCCGCGATCTCTACCGGTCCCGCTCCCCGCTCCATCTGGCCGGGAAGATCTCCGCCCCGGTGATCTTCTTCCAGGGGGAGGACGATCGGGTGGTACCTCCGGAGCAGACCGCCCGGATGGCCGCGGCCCTGCGGGAGAAAGGGATCCCGGCCGAGGTGATCAGTTTCCCCGGCGAGGGCCACGGCTTCCGGGCGTCGGAGGCGGTTTGCCGGGCCCTGGAAGCCGAGCACGCCTTCTACCGCCGCTTCTTATTTTACAAAACCGGTAATACCTCTTTTGTAAAATAAGGCGGGGGGTCAGAACCCAAACCACAAGCTGGGATATCTCCGCCCCGGCCGGCTCGTCCGCCCGGAGCGAAAGTTCAACATTTTCCGAGATGGCGGCCAGTCCCGGTTTCCGGAACAGGAACATTCGGGATAGAAAAATCGGGGTTGACTTCACCTGTGTGCTGATGTATTCTATTGTAAACTATTGAAGTAATCGGAATCGAGGTGCCATATGTCCAGAACAGTAACTTTGAGGCTGGCCGATCAGACCTACGAGCGTTTCCGGACCCTGGCCGAGCGGGATAACCGTCCGCTCTCCAATTTCATCGAGACCGCGGCGTCGCGTTATGTCGAGACGGAACAGTTTGCGGATGAATTCGAGATGAGGGAGATCGAGAGTAACCGCGAACTCCAGCGCAGCCTGAAACGGGGGGTGAAAGATGCCGGGGCCGGCCGCGGGCGCTTCGTCTGATTTCCGGATCTTCGAGACGGAAGAGTTTCAGAAGAAACTTAAGAAGCTTTCTCCGGGAACCGCCCGATTCATCGCCCGGAAACTGCGGGACTATATCTATCCCCAACTCCGCGCGGATCCCTTTTTCGGGACGAACATCAAGAAGCTCAGGGGATATGCCCCCGAGACTTGGCGTTACCGCGTCGGCCGGTTCCGGATCTTTTACCTGGTTTCTCCGGAAGAACGGATCGTCTTCCTGCTCTCCATCGATGACCGGAGAGACGCCTACCGGTAACTACGGGCTCCCCCGCCATCCTTTCCTTGCCCTCGATTTTCGGGACCGAGATGACGGAACCAGTCCCCGGAACAAATCATAAAAAAACCTGGAAATAATTCTTGCCATCTGCGGGGTGGAGGCATATAGTGGTCACGAGCTAGAAATCGGAGGGAAAAATGTCAAGTAAATTATTCTCTCTCTCTCTCTCTCTCTCTCTCTCTCGAATAGCCTTTCCACATCAAGTAAATCCCGCCCGGATGGGGCTTACCCATCCGGGTTTTTTATTGCCCGGAAATCTTCACACCCAAGCGGGAGGTAGCGTCTTATGAAAACCATTAACTTGCTGGTTTCGGTCCTGGTTGTGCTTCTCAGTTTTGCCTTTCTTCCCGGAACCGTCCGGGCCCAGGGTTACATCGACGTCAATCGGGCCTCGTCGGCGGAACTGCAGCAGCTCTACCGCGTCGGCCCGGTATTGGCCCAGCGGATAATCGAAGAGCGGGAGAGCAACGGACCCTTCCAGACCCTGGATGAACTGGGGGAGCGGGTCAAGGGGGTGGGGCCGGTGATGCTGGGCCGGTGGGCGGAGGTCTGCTCTCTTACCTATAGCGGGGCCGAGAGCAATTCGGAGGAGCGGACGGCTGAGCTGCGCAAGCTCGAACTGGCCCTGGCCCGGGGGGAGACCAAGCTCGACCTCAACACCGCCCCGGCCGAGGAACTCCAGCTGCTCTACAAGGTCGGCCCGACCCTGGCCGGGAGGATGGTTCAGGAGCGGGATGCGAACGGCGAGTTCATATCCTTAAGCGATCTGGCGCGAAGAGTCAGCGGGGTGGGGGAGACGATGATCAAGCGTTGGGGTCCGTACGTGACCCTGCCCTTCCAGACGGAAGCGGAGAAGCCGGCCGGCCGGTTCGATATCAACGAGGCCACACCGGCGGAACTGGAGAGCCTCTACAAGGTCGGCCCGAAACTGGCGGAGCGGATAATCGCCGAGCGGGAAGAGAACGGATATTTCACCTCCCTGGAGGATCTCTGCCGGCGGGTCAAGGGAGTCGGCCCGACGATGGTGGGGAGCTGGCGGGAGAAAGTGACCAACCGGCTGCGGGAGTAAGCGTCCACTATCCAGGGCGGGGAGCTGCGTGATGAAAAAACGGTCCATTATCACGGTCGTAATGGTCTTGACCTTTCTCATCCCCTGCTTGCGGGCCGGGGTGGTGATCAATGAAGTCTTCTACGACCCCACCGGAGACGACAAGACCGCGGTCAACCGGGAGTTCGTCGAGCTGTACAATAACGGGTCCGATCCGGTCTATCTCGGCGGCCATCGCCTGCAGGCCGCCGGGCCCTACTGGAAGACCACTTATCGCATCGCGCCGCGGACCATTATCCCCGCCCATTCCTACCTCCTGATCGCCGAGGGGGAGACCTTCGGGGTCACCCCCGACCTGGTGGCGGGCCTCACCCTCCCCAACGGCAACTACGAGGCATATTATGACGGCCAGTGGCATAGCTTCACCAAGCCGGTGGTCGGCGTCCGCCTGGTCAGCCCCGACGGGGCGGAAGTTCTCGATTGCCTGTTGTACAACGACGGCGAGCTGGGGAACCAAAATAACCTGGAGACGGACGGGGCGGCCCTCGACGGGTTTTACCCGGACGTCCCCTCCGGCTACAGCATCAGCCGGGTGGCGGCGGGTTATGACAGCGATTACTTAAGCGACTGGGAGACCCTGACCGCCCCGACCCCGGCCGCCCGGGGGGTGCTTCTCGACAGTGACAACGACGGCCTCCTCGACGTGATCGAGAGTTACATCGGAACCAACCCCCAGAACCCGGATACCGACGGCGACGGACTGCTCGATGGCGAAGAGATGTCGAGCGGGCATCTGGAGATCGGCCCCAACGAAACCGATCCCCGCGATTCGGATACCGAGGGCGACGTCCTCGGGGACGGTCTGGAGGTCAATACGTATTTCAGCGACCCTCTCGACCCCGATACTGACGGCGACGGTCTCCTCGACGGGGAGGAGGTCTATATCCACGGGACCTCCCCCACCAACCCGGACAGCGATTTTGACGGTTACCCCGACGGTCGGGAGGTAACTTACGGGACCGATCCCCTCGTCCCCGCCTCTCGCCCCGGGGTGGTGATCAACGAGGTCTATTATGACCACCCGGGCAGCGACGACCGGATGGAATATATCACCCTCTATAATCCGGAATTCTATGATGTCGACATCAGTTATTTCCGGGTCGAGTCCGCCGGGACTTCCTTCAAGAGGGAGCTGGTCTTTCCCGCCGGCACCGTCATCCCCGCCGGCTGCTTCTTCCTGGTCGGGGAGGACGATGCCGTGGATATGAACGGCAACCCCCCCGACCTGATCTCCTGGCTGGATCTCCAGAACGGCGACCAGAACGACCCCGACGCTTATTACTACGGGGCCCAGAGTCCCACCGACGGGGTGAGGCTGACCGGCCCGAAAGGGGAGGGGCCGGCGATCGCGATCGACACCGTCCTCTGGGACAGCCCCAATGACCACAACCTCCCCGGCGACGCCGCCGACCCGGCCACGGTGGACGAGTTGATCCCCGACGTCCCGCCCGGCCAAGCCCTCCGGCGGAGGATCGCCGGTTATGACACCAACCACAAGAGCGATTGGGAAGAGGTGATGCCGGTCAAGGTCTCCTCGGCTTCGGGGCAGGATCCCGACTGCGACGGCCTGACCAACTACGAGGAGGAAGCTGAGGGGACCAATACCCTGAACCCCGATACCGACGGCGACGGCGTCTCTGACGGCGACGAGGTCTGGCACGGGTACGACCCCCTGGATCCGGACTCCGTGCCCCTCTCCGTCAAAGATGCCGTTATCCGGAATTTCCCGATCCGGAGCGGCGACTTCAACGGGGACGGAACCCCGGATATCTCGTTCTTCCGGCCGGCGACGGGACTCTGGGCGGTCAAAAACCTGACCCGGGTGTATTTTGGGCAAGGCGGGGATATCCCCCAGCCGGGTGATTACAATGGTAACGGCACCACGGATATCACCATCTTCCGCCCTTCCTCCGGGCTCTGGGCGGCCAGGGACCTGACCCGGGTGTATTTTGGGAATCAGACTGATCTTCCCGTCTCCGGCGACTATGATGGGGACGGCACCTCCGACTTCGGCTTTTTCCGGCCGGGGGATGGACAGTGGAAGATCCGGGATATGACCCGCGTCTATTTCGGGACTTCCGGCGATATCCCCGTGCCGGCGGAGTATGGCGGCCCTACGCCCAATAGCGATAATATCGCGATCTTTAGGCCTTCCAACGGCCTCTGGGCGGTCAGGGGTTATACCCGGATATATTACGGGCGTGCATTGGATATGCCCGTTCCTGAGGCTGCCCCGAACGCGGATCTGGCCTTCCAGGCGATATTTCGGGAGAGGACCGGCCTCTGGGCCGTTCGGGGATATGATAGAATATACTATGGGACACTGGGAGATCTGCCGGTGGCGGCAAAATGGGCGCAATACGACCCTGTCACCTACAAGACAATCGGCATTTTCCGACCGTCAACCGGCCTCTGGTCGATCCGGAACCATACCCGGACCTTTTTCGGGGGAACGAACGATATGCCTCTGCCGATGCTCTACCGGGGGACGGACTCGGATTGCGACGGCCTGCCGGACTGGTGGGAAGATCAATATTTTGGGGACTTGAGCCAAGGGCCCCAGGATAACCCTGACGGCGACTGGTGCAACAACCTGGAAGAATACCGGAGCGGCACCGATCCCACGGAGATTGACTGTGGCTCATCCCCCACTCCCTCGCCGATACCTTCACCCACTCCCACGCCAACGCCGGATTATGTCGAGCCGGTATTCCCGCCCTCCAGCTCATCCGGGGATTCCGTGCCATACATAATCATAACGAATGAAGCCCTCAAGAATGCCGAAGTTTATCCCAATTTTCAGACCCTGTTATTTCACAGACTCGCTAGAGGAATGCGGGGAGCGATTATTACGGTCGAGCAGATAGATGAAGAATATGATGGGCGGAGACCTGCTGGGGGCAGTGATCTCCAAACAAAAATCCGCCAATTTATTTATGATGCTTATATTAATTGGGGAACTGATTATGTTCTTTTAGGTGGAGATGTGTATATTGTTCCACCCAGGTTCTTTCCTATTTTTCCTGATGAATGCTGGGATGGTCCTCAATGTCCTCCCGCGGATCTCTATTTTTCCTGTTTGGACCGGAAGTTGGATGGGAACGGAGTGGATTGGACATTTGATTCCGATGGCGATGGGATTTATGGAGAATGGCAAGAGGACAATAATACTGATGGATGTGACTTCCTCTCCGAAGTATCAGTCGGAAGGTTCTCAGTTGATAGCGATTATGAGTTGGCGAATGTTATAAACAAGACTTTGCTATACGAAAACTCGGAGGGGACTTACCTTCATAAAGTAGCTTTACTTGACATCGAATTAGTAGGTCAAATACCGGGTTCTCATCAAGAAAAGATACATTGGGGCAATGATGGATCTTATTATGGGATGGGTCCTACTATTGGATTTAATAGATCGCATTTTTTCAATAGAGTAGCAAAATATTACGATGAACAATATGGTTCAAATACTTGGACGGCACAGTCAGTGATTAACGCTATGAATGTTGATGATTGTCATATATTTAATACGACAAGTCATGGTACGTGGAATAATGGCATGCGTATATCCAAGCCGGACTTAGACTGTGTAACTAACAGCAATCCCTTTTTTCTCAATGCTGCTTGTTGTAATTCGGGTGATTATCAGTTACTTACAAGTCATAGCGCTTTCTCATATTCTCTTGACGATCCTCCTCTTTATTCAGTGGTAAATGATTTTAAGAACAATGGTTATCCTTATGACATAGCAATTATTATGGACAATATCGTGGATAATATTATCTTCCTTTACGGTGATGAAGACATATATGGAAATTACAATGTTTATGGAAGTTCAATGAACACGGTCCCATCTATTCCTACTTCAGTTACTACAGCAGATTTTAACTCTGACTCATACAATGATTTAGCAGTTTCTTGTGAGAACGGAAGAATATATATATTATGGAATGATGGTTCGGGTGGATTTACATTAGGAGATGCCAATTATAATGTTGGAACTCTACCAATATCAATGGTGACTGGTCCACTGAATAGCGACCAATATCCTGATTTGGCAGTTTGTCTGAATATTTCCGGTTCGAATGGCAAATTAATACTTCTATGGGCTAGTCAACAGGGGAGTTTTTCAATAGGCCCTGATATAACAATAGGAGAAGGGTCGAAATCCATTATATCAAGTTATTTTGATAATGATGAGTACCCCGATTTAGCTGTTGCTTGTGAAGAAAGTGGGGATGGATATATTCTTTTAAATGATGATAATGATCCGGGGAATTTTAACGTTCATACTATTATTCAGAGTTTTGATAAGGCGAAACCGTTCCAGGTGGTTGCCGATCACTATTATTATGAACCGGAAAAAGAAACACAGGATCTCGATTTGGCTTTTGCCTGTCGAGGATTAGAAAATGGAGAGTATTATTATAAGGTTAATATATTGAAAGGTGATGGATCTGGGCATTTCCAAAGTCACCAGGAAATGGAATTTTCAGTCCAAGCTGAAAATGGCTTAAATGCCATAGCGTCATCTGATTTGAATGAAGATGGCATTCCGGAACTGATTACTTCAATAAAAGTTCCTGATTATCACTTTGAAAGAATCTCGATATATGTAGGCGAAGGAGACTATTATTATCGCGTATATCTCCCGCAAGTAAATGTTGGTGGGACAGAAATACGTTCAGGCATATCAGCATTTCTTGATTCTGATAATCGAAAAGATTTTCTCTTTTGCAGTAAAAAATCTACTAAACCGGAAATAATATGGTCTAACACAAAAAATAATGAGTGTTTTTGGGAATATATGATTAACCAGTCAGGTGATCATTGGGCATTTGCTATAATAGGAAACACTACGTGGGGTTCACAGTATGGTAACGGGATCCTCCAATTGTTATTTTGGGATGGTGTATTCGGAAATAATATAGACAAGATCGGGGATGCGCATTTTTATTCCAAAGATTCATATGCTGGGGATTTTAGGAATCCACCCTTTTATGGTTTAACGCTGTTCGGAGATCCAGCTACTAAGCTGAATTATATTCAAGTTCCGTTTACATTTGATTCTTGTGATTTCAATGGCGACGGAACGTCTGATTACGGTGTATTTCATTATTACAATAATGCAGGATACTGGTTAATTAAAGACTTGTGGAATAATGTAGTTGTAAACAATGTGGCATTCGGATCGTGGACAGATATACCAGTATCGGGAGACTATAACGGTGATGGCATAACTGATTTAGCCGTTTATAAAAGAAGCCCTGATGAAAACGGGAATAATTGGCTTATTGATATAAATCGAGATGGTAACTCAGATATAGCAGTTTCCTTCGGGATGGATGGTGATTATCCCATCCCAGCAGATTATAATGGAGATGGCACTACGGATATCTCTTGTTTCAGCCCGATATTGGGTTATTGGAACATAAGAAACATTACTACCTTAAATTATGGAATGGGCCATCACCTTGACATACCTATTTCCGCGGATTATAATGGAAGTGGAAGTAAAGACACCGCTTTTTTCATTCCATCAACAGGGAACTGGGTAATAGATATTAACTTATCCGGTGCGTTTGACATACAGACTGAATTCGGCGAATATCGTGATCTTCCAATTCCATCAGATTACGACGGAGATAATACTTCAGAGATTGCAGTGTATGCTTATAATACAGGAGAATGGAAGGTCCAAAATATGCCTTCCTGGTCATTTGATACCAATATATTTACATGGGATATCCCTTCTCCGGCTGATTACGATGGAGATGGTAGTTCTGATATTGCCGTTTACCGGCTAGGATATGCAACACAGTCCGATGGCGCGTGGATTTTCCAAACTGGAGCAGAAGGATATTTTATTAAATATTTAGGAGATTACTATGATATCCCCGTCAGCAAACAGCCGTAAGGCCTATTATAAAAGGTTTATGACATGAAATCGTTAAATACCAAAGAAATCATTTCATATTTGATGTTAGTCAATTTATGGATGCCTTTCTTTCCTGTTTATGCCACACCTACGCCCATTCCAACCCCTAGTTCCGCATCAACGCCCGTGCAATCTCCAAGTCCTGTAACTTATACTTTAACTATTGGAAAAAATATAGCAACATCGGAATGCGGTTCTTGTCAATATAGGATTTATATTGATGGTCCAATTGGGGAAGGAACTTATGTTGGTGATGTCCCTACTTCTATCTCGCTCACAGAGGGTTATCATGAGATCTTCTTTTATGAATCAATTAATTATAGTGGAGGGGGATTATTTTTTTGGCACTGGGAAAATGGTGCAACAGAAACCTATCCCCGAAGCATTAATATTCATGAAAATACAACGTGGACGATGAATATGTGTCTAGTTCCGTGTCTTGGTGCTGAATGGGCGGATGTCTGTATCAATGAAATTGGCTGGATGGGGACGGCAGCTAATTCGACTCATCAATGGGTTGAATTGTATAATGCAGGAGATATGCCCATTGGATTAGTAAGCATTCGTCTAAATGGCAATAGTATGAATATTTACTTTGGTAATGGTTGGATGGACAACCCATACGATAGAAATGTAATACCGCCATATAGTTACTTTCTTATAGAGTCTTATGAAAATTGTGTAAGTGATATAGCAGGTGATTTAGTAACCTCAGAACTATTGATAACTGCCGAGGGAGATTGTTTATCATTAAATTCCCATGATCTAATGTTGGATGAAATAGACTGTCTCGGGGGGTGGTATGCTGGAGATCAAAATTATTATTATTCAATGGAAAGGAAATACCCCCATGCCGGCTATGGTAATGAAACAAATAACTGGGCTGATTGGAGCGGTTCCACTTGGAGCGGAAGGGATGCCAATGGTGATCCCCTGAACGCCACGACGAAAAGCCTTAATACGGTATATTCTCCCAATTGGCCTCCCACGCCTATGCATACACCTACATTAACGCCTACTCTTTCACCTACACCTACGTTTTATCCTTCTCACTTGATATTAGATAGTGGTGACTATAATGGCGATGGGAGCGCGGATATTGCTGTCTTTCGCGGATCGACGGGCCTCTGGGCTATAAGAAATATTACGCGATGTTATTATGGTAAAGAGGGAGATATTCCGGTAAGTGCCAATTACAACGGGCAAGGAAGCACTGAGATTGCTGTATATCGAGACGGAATTGGTCTTTGGGCAATCAGGAGTATCACACGTTATTATTTTGGCAGGGGGGGGGATATGCCTATCCCAAGAGATTACAGCGGCGACGGCCAACCTGATATCGCGATCTATCGAGGAGGGCTTTGGGCGATTAGAGGATTGAGTCGGGTTTATTATGGGACGGGGAATGATCTTCCGATTCCGGGAGATTATGACGGGGATGGGACTACGGATATTGCGATTCTTCGAGAGAGCAATGGTCTCTGGGCCATTAGGAATAAGAGCAGGATTTATTTTGGGAGATCGGGTGATATTCCGGTTCCCGGGGATTATTCAGGCGATGGCATCTGGCAGGTAGGGATATTTCGGCCGGCTACCGGCCTGTGGGCAATCCGTGGAGTAACCCGGATCTATTTTGGGATTGGTGGGGACTGGCCGGTCCCCGGTGATTATAGGGGGGATGGGAATGATCTTCCCGGTATCTTTCGGCCCAGCACAGGATTGTGGGCGATCCGGGGATTCAGCAGGTTGTATTTCGGGAAGGATGGCGATACTCCGGTAACGCGATAACGTTAATATTTGATTAAAGGGAACGGTAATATGAAAGCAACAATCCCAGTATGGATCGCGGCGGCAGTATATGTATCTATATTTATTCCCGGCACTTACTCGGGGGCAGATGAGGCTAATACAACAATTAGCCTTACATACCAATTTAAGCAACCGATCATATCGCAGGTCGAGGTTTTTGAGCATACTTTTCAAAAAGTTGTTATACCGGGAACAAGCCAATTCATCACAGAAGGAGAGCCGGTTTTACCGGTGTTGACAGCCCGGATTCTCATCCCTTTCGGAGAAGAGGCCGGCGAAATAAAGGTGGTCAGTGGAGAGAAAGTCTTGATAGACGGGAATTATATAATTGAGCCGGGACAGAGACCGCAATCTTTCAGCCTAGAGATTAATGAAGAGTATGTTGCGCCAAAACTGGAGATATATGATTCTTCAGAGAACTATCCCAAAACTCGTTTCTTCGAAGTAGGAACCCAGATTAAACGTGGTTACCGCATCCTAACGGTTAACCTACACCCCGTAACTTATATCCCGAAGTCAGGTTATCTATCGTACTATAATTCTCTTACTCTCAATGTGACAACACGGCAGCAAGCAGATATTCCAAGCACTTTTCGCGGTTTGCCTCGTGATGCCCGAGCGGTCAGTAACCTCATCGACAATCACGAAGCGCTCGCTACCTATCCCCTGAAGCAATAGAGCTTGGCCGGCAATAACGCATCCTTCTGGTCGGGGAGGAAGACGCGGTGGATATGAACGGCAACCCCCCCGACCTGATCTCCTGGCTGGACCTGCAGAACGGCGTAAGCGTCCGGTGAATACACCCTGACATATGGAACCGGGCGGGGATAAACAAAGGATGGGGAATAATCAGGCAGTGGCCGCCGGACGGATTTCTTTCCAGCGGTCGGGGAGAAGTTCTTCCTGACGGCTGGCCAAGTGGGCGCTGATCCCTGGCGAGGGCCACGGCTTCCGGTCGGAGGAGGCGGTCCGCCGGTCGCTGGAAGCCGAGCACGCCTTCTATCGCCGCTTCTTATTTTACAAAACAGGTAATACCTCTTTTGTAAAATAAGGCGGTGGATCAGAAAGCGAAACCCAGGGCGGCGCCGCCCCAGAATCCGTCCTTACCCTCTTCCACCGCCCCCCGGAGGTCGCTCTCCAGGAGGGTGTAGTATGCGCCGGTGGCGCTGATATAGATCCCCCCGTAGACGTCGGCATCGGCCGCCAGCTTGACCTCCAGGTCAACCAGGGAGTTCACCCGCTCCCCGAAGTAGTACTCGTTGTATTTTACGCTCCCCCAGCCCAGCCCGATCGAGGGGGTCAGGCCGATCCCGCCGGCCTCGAACCTCCAGCCGAGGGCGGGCTTGCAGTAAGCCCCCTCGGCCCCGTCGAAGTCGTAGTAGATCTCCAGCGAGCCCTGCAGTTCCTCCCCGGCTTCCAGGAAGATCCCGATCTCCTGGGTCTTCTCCTCGTCGGTGTCGGGGTAGTCGTAATAGAGATAAGCCAGTCCGACGGAGAGGAAGTCGAGGTCGAGGGTGTAGGAGAGGATGTAGTCGATCTCGGTGAACTCCCCCCGGTTGTCGAGACTGTCGGTGAGGTCGAGGTTGCCCCAGACCCCGGCGCCGAAACCGAGAAAGGAGATCGCGACCTCCGGCTGGAAGACGCCCTCGGAATTTATCTCCAGTCCCCTCCAGATATACTTGGAATAGAACCCGGCTTCAGCTTCCAGGGAGAGAGGAAGACCGTCTTCTTCTCCCTCCGGGTTTCCCCGGACGAACCCGGCGTCCGCCGCCAGCAGGACGGCGGGCCAGACCAGCAATTTCATCACCTTGAGCATAGTCACCTCCCGGGCGGGATCCGGCTCGCCCGCCGCGTATTCCAGGGCCGGCGGGAAGGAGAAATATCGGTTGTCTCCCCCGCGGCCGGCAGGATAGAATTATACCGTTCTTCCCGTGAGCGTGAACCCTTAAATCGCGGTCACCGCGACCAGTCGGGCTCCCGGAGCCGAGGAGAAATTTATGAAGAGAGCGGAAAAGACGGCGGCCATCTCCCTGGCCTTGATCGTGCTGTTGACCGTTGCCGGCTGCGCGGCCGGAAGTTCCAGGTTCACGCCGTCGCAACCGGCCGGTTTCTGGGCCGGGCTCTGGCACGGCCTGATCTGCCCGGTCACCTTCGTCATCGGTCTTTTCACCGAGTCCGTCCGGATCTATGAGGTCAGCAATACCGGGAACTGGTACGACTTCGGTTTCCTTCTCGGCGTCTGCTGCGTCTTCAGCGGCGGGTTGAAGGTTCGCCTTCGGACGAAGAGCCGGTCGGAGCGGGAGTGGGACGAGATCGGGGAGAAGGTGGAGCGGAAGATCCGCCGGGGGATCGCCGACTGGCTGAGCGAGGAGAAGAAGGAGGACGACGGGGAGTGGAAGGAGATCGCCAACCGGGTCGAGGAGAAGATCAAGCGGGAACTGCGCAACTGGGCGGAGAAATGATCCGGCCGGATTATGAATCGTGACGACCAGCGGGTGGTGATCGGGCGCAACGCGGTGCGGGAGGTTCTCCGGTCGGGTGCCCGGATCCGGCGTCTCCACCTGGCCGCCCGGGGCGGGGGGAGGGAGCTCGACGAGCTGGCGGAAGCGGCCCGCCGGCTGGGGGTGAAGGTGGTCTCCAGCGACCGGGAGACCATCGACCGGGTCGCCGGCGGGGAGCGGCACCAGGGGGCGGCGGCCGTGCTCGACGCCTTCGCCTACGCCGATTTCGATCAACTGGTCCGGTCGGTTAAAGAAGATCAAGGTCTGCTCCTGGCCCTGGATTCGGTCCAGGACCCCCGGAACCTGGGGGCGATCATCCGCTCGGCCGAGGCCCTGGGGGCGGGCGGGATCCTGATCCCCCGCGACCGTCAGGCGCCGGTGACACCGCTTACGGAACGGGCGGCGGCCGGGGCCACCGCCTATCTCCCGGTGGTGCAGATCGGCAACCTGGCCCGGACCCTGGAGAGGTTGAAGAAAGAGGGGTACTGGATCGTCGGGGCCGACTCCCGGAAAGGATCATTGCCGGAGGGGCTTGATCTCCCCCCGCCACTGGTCCTGGTCCTCGGGTCCGAGGAGAAAGGGATCCGCCCGGTCAACCTCAAGCAGTGCGACGCGCTGGTCCGGATTCCCCTGGCCGGGAAAGTCGAGTCCCTCAACGTCGCCGTCGCCGCCGGGATCTTAATCTATGAATTAATGAAGCCCGTCCGGCCGGATCACTGATCACCGATTAGGTTCTTCCTATTCCCCATTCCCTATTCCCCAATCCCTATGTTTACTGTCCTCAAACTTATCAAGCCTCTCCTCCTCCCCCCGTTCCTGGTCCTGACCGGGATGGCGGCGGCGCTCCTGTTGGCGATCCGGAAGAAGCTCAGGTGGACGGTCCGGGTGCTGGCGGTCACCCTGCTCGTCTATTACTTCCTCTCGATCGAACCGGTTGCCTGCCTCCTGGTCCGGTCCCTGGAGCGGGCGGTGCCCGAAGTCTCCGGGGGAGGGGAGCCAGCGGTAATCCTGGTTCTGGCGGGAGGTTACTGGAGAGAGGGCGGTGATCGGCCCTTCCCCGAACTGGCCGGGCCGACCTGGCGGCGTCTCTGGAGGGGGATCGAGATCTACCGCGAGTATGACGGGGAGATCCCGATCCTCTATGCCGGGGGAAGCGGATATCCCTTCGATACTTCGGCCGGCGAGAGCCGGCTGGCCCGGAAGTATGCCGTGGCGATGGGGATCCCGGAGGAAGATTTCTGGATCGAGGAAGAGTCCCGGGACACCTATGAGAACGTTCGGGAAACCCGGGCCATTCTCGACCGGGAGTTTCCCGGGCGCGAACCTCACCCGGTGATCCTGGTCACCTCCTCCACCCATATGCTCCGGTCATACCTGGTCCTGAGGAAGGCCGGTCTCGATCCGGTCCCCTGCCCGGCCGATCACCCGGTCGGCCGGATCATTCTCTCCCCGCTCACCTTCTACCCGGACCCCCAGCATCTTCTGACCTCCACCCGGTGCATCCACGAGTGGCTCGGCGTCGCCGCCTACCGGCTGATGGGACGTTTGTAGCATAGGGCAAAGAGCATAGCGCATAGCGCCCAGGCTCTATGCGCTATGCTCTTGGCTCTCTGCGCCTTCCCGTTCCCGGGGCAGGAGCAGATTCAGCGCCGTGGCCGTGATCGCCCCCACGGCCATCCCCGAGCGGAGGATGGCGGCCAGCGAACCGAGGAGGATCCCCCCCGCCGCCGCCCGCTCAACGACCCGGGCGAAGGCTTCCGGGGCGGCTTCGACCCCCAGCCCGGCCGCCAGGGTGACGGCGAGGATGAACTGGTTACGGACCGAGAGCCCGCCGGAGACGATGATCCTCAGCCCGGCTACCGCCACCATCGCGAACATAATCGTGGTCGCCCCGCCCAGGACCGGTCTCGGCATCACGGAGATCAGGGCGGCCACCCGGGGGAAGAACCCGAGCAGGACCAGAATCCCGGCCACCCCGTAGCCGACCCGCCTCGAGGCGACCCCGGTCAGCCCGATCACCCCGTTGTTCTGGGAGAAGGTGGTGTTGGGCATCGAGTTAAAAAAACCGGCCAGGAAGCTGCCCAGCCCGTCGGAGAGGATCCCGCCCTCCAGCCGCCGGATGAAGACCGGCCCCTCGACCGGTTCCCGGGAGACCCCCGAACTGGCGGTGAGGTCGCCGATCGACTCGATGGTGGTGACCAGGTAGCCGACCACCCAGGGGAGGAGGTAGCGGGGGTCGAAGTCGATCCCGTATTTAAAGGGTTGAGGGACGGCCCAGCCCCCGGCCGCGGCCACCGGGGAGAAGTCGACCCGGCCGAGGAGCGCGGCCAGGAGGTAGCCGGCGGCGATCCCCGCCGCGATCGAGACGGTGGAGATCATCCCCCTCCCGAACCGGTTGAGGGCGATGATGACCGCCATCACGAAGAGGCCGAGGAGGAGGTTGGCGGGGTTGCCGAATTCGGGGCTGCCGGGGCCGCCGGCCAGGTCGAGCACCCCCACCCGGATCAGCCCGGTCCCGATCAGCATCACCACCGATCCGGTGACCACCGGGGGGAAGAGGCGGCGGGCGAAGTGGATGAAGCGGCTGAGGATCATCTCCACCGGGGCGGCGGCGATGGTCATCCCGAAGATCAGCGGCATCCCCCCGGCCTGCCCGGCCTGGATGGCCAGGGAGACGAAGGTGAAACTGGTCCCCTGGACGGAGAGGAGCCCGGAGCCGAGCGGCCCGAGACGCTTGACCTGGATGAAGGTGGTGATCCCAGAGGTGAAGAGGGCCATCGAGACCAGGAAGCCCGAGACCGCCGGATCGAGGCCCAGGGCCCGGGCGATCAGGAGCGGCGGGGTGATGATCCCGACGAACATCGCCAGGACGTGCTGGGCCCCCCCGAGCAGGACCGTGACCGGCCCCACCTTCGCCTCCACCCCGTAGAAAGGCCTTGTCTTCATAAGGTCCTTATAACTGCTCACTGCTTACCGATTACCGGTCCTCCGGGCGAAGAACCACCCCCAGAAATATGTCCAGCCGGTCCCCACCACCACGTACCAGGGCCAGGCCAGGAGCGTCTTCCCCGGGAAGAGGCGGCGTTCGGCGAGGGTGAAGGCCAGGAGGACCAGGGGGCTGGTGATCATCGCGTAGATGTTCATTCGGTCATTGCTCTTCCGGGTCAGTACCCCGAGGAGGAAGATTCCGAGCAGGGCTCCGTAGGTGAAGCCGGTGACCTTGAAGCCGAGCCAGAGCTTGCCCCCGGGGATCTTTTCCAGCCCCAGTGCGGCCCCGATCAGGAGGAGACAGAAGACGGTGACAAAGACCCGGGAGGCGGCCAGGTAATGTTTCTCCGACCTTCCCGGGCGGATGAAGGGCCGGTAGATGTCCATCACTGCCGAGGAGGAGAGAGCGTTGATCGAGGAGTCGAGGCTGGACATCGCGGCGGCGAAGATCGAGGCGATCAGCAGCCCCCGGACGCCGGGGGGGAGGACGGTGACGATATAGTGGGGGAAGATCAGGTCGGGGTCGGCGGCGTACCCGGCCGGCAGCGCCGGCCCGACGACCTCGTAGAGGGCCCAGAGCCCGGTTCCGATCAGGAGGTAGGTGATGACGATCGGGAAGTCGATCACCCCGGTCAGGATCAGGGACCAGCGGCTCTGCTTGAGGTTTTTGCAGGTCAGCATCCGCTGGGTCAGGGCCTGGTCGGTCCCCAGGGCGGCGAAGGTCTGGACGCAGCCGTTGATGAAGGCGATCAGGAATACCGCGGACGCGGTCAGGGAGAGACGGAAGTCGAAGACCCGGAACTTCTCCGGGGGCACCAGTTCCCGCAGTCCCGGCCACCCCCCCGGGACGGCCCGGATGATGAAGAAGATCGCCAGCCAGGCCCCGCCCATAAAGATGAAGAACTGGAAGAAGTCGGTCCAGATCACCGCCTTGATCCCCCCGATCAGGGTGTAGAGGAGGGCGATGGCCGCCACCGCGGCGATGATCGCCCCCAGGGAGAAACCGGTGACCACGGAGAGGACCAGGGAGATGAGGAGGAGCCGGACCCCGGCGGCGAGCAGCTGGGTGACGAAGAAGAAGATCACCGCCGTCTGCCGGGACTTCTCCCCGAAGCGCTGGCTCAGGAACTCGTAGATCGAGGTCACCCGGCCCCGGTAGAAGGCGGGGAGGAGCAGGACCGCGATCAGGATCCGGCCCAGCAGGGAGCCGAAGGCGAACTGGAGATAGGTGTAGTTGCCCCGATAAGCGTCCCCGGGGGTCCCGATGAAGGTGACCGCGGAGACCTCGGTGGCCAGGATCGAGAAGGTGACCGCCCACCAGGGCATCGCCCGCCCGCCGAGGAAGTAATCCTCGGTGGAGTTCTCCTTCCTGCCGGCCAGCAGTCCGATCGAGGCGATGGCCGCGAAGTAGAGGAGGAGGACCAGGTAGTCGAGCGGGGCGAAGGTCATCGGCGGCGGGTCATTGCGGGGCCGGGGTGGGTTCGGTTTCGATGATGAAGATGGTCTCGTCCTTCCCCACCCAGCCCAGTTTCTCCCGGGCCACCCCCTCCAGCCGGTCGGGGTTGCTGTGGATCTCCTCGATCTCCCGGGCCAGGGAGGCGACCCGGGACTCCAGCTCCCGGATTCTCGCCTCGTACTCCATCTGCCGCTGCCGCAGTGCTTGGAGCTCGGTGAACTTACGGTAAGAGTGGTGGCCGAAAACGGCCGCCAGGGAGACCAGCAAAACCAGCCAGACGATCTTGATCAGCAGTTTCAAGGGAGAGCCTTCTTCCGGTGCCGATGGGGGGAGGGGATTCCCTTCCCGCCGCGGAACTTATGTAATATAGTGTATGAAAGGGCGCGGAAAAACAAGAATTTGCCCGGGCAGCAATTATGAGCGCTGAAAAATGCCGGTTAACGGAGGAGGATCTGATCGGATACTTCCGCTCGGCGGTCGTTCCCCCGGATAAGAACCGGATCGGGGTGGAGTACGAACTCTTCGGATTCGGCCGCGAGAGCCGGACCCGGCTGGCCTTTGAAGGCGTCCCCGGTATCGAATGGCTGCTCACCCGGATACTCAAGTCCGGCGGGGGCCGAGCGGTGGAGGAGGACGGCCGGCTCATCGGGATCGACCGCCCCGACTGGTCGGTCACCATCGAGCCGGGGGGACAGGTCGAGGCCTCCTTCTCCCCCTGCCGGACAGTGAAGGAGTGCGCCGAGAAACTGGAGGCTTACCTCAGCCTCCTCCGTTCGGCGGGCGGGGAGGAGGTGATCTTCCTCGCCTCCGGGGTTGACCCGGTCACCCCCTTCGATGAGGTGCCCTGGGTTCCCAAGCGCCGCTACCGGATTATGCGCCGTTACTGGGAGCGCCTGCCGGGTTTGAGCCTCCATATGATGGCCCAGACGGCGGCGGTCCAGGTCAGCATCGACTACAACTCGGAAGCCGACGCCGTCCGCAAGCTCAAGACCGCCCAGAACCTCTCCTGCCTGCTCGGCGGGATGCTGGCCAACTCCCCGGTCTACCAGGGGGTCTACCGCCACGCCGGGAGTTTCCGCCAGAAGATCTGGTGCCGGACCGACCGGGAGCGGTCCGGCGTCCCCGGCGTCTGCACCCGCCGGATCGAATCGTTCGCCGACTACGTCGAATACGCCCTGAGGATCCCGATGATCTTCATCCGGAGGGAGGGGCGCCTGGAGGAGTTGGGAGAGCGATTTACCTTTCGGGATTTTCTCGTGCGCGGCTGGCGGGGGGTGTTCCCCGGCCTCGACGACTGGCGGCTCCACCTCAACACCATCTTCTCCCTGGTCCGGTTCAACAATACCGCCTGCGAGGTCCGGCTCTTCGACAGCAACCGGCCCGAGCTGGTGACGGCGATCGCGGCGCTGGTCAAGGGGGTCTTCTATTCCGGACGCGGCTTCACCCCCCTGGCCGCCCCGGCCGAATTGCTCACGGCCGCCCGGGATCATCTGGCGAGCGATGAGGCGGGATTCCTCAAGCCCCTGGAACTGTTGATCGGGGAGGGGGAATCACCAGCGGCCCGGGCCCGGCGGGCCTTCAGGGCCGGGGGGATCGACGGGCTGCTCGAGAACCTAAGAATCTGATCGCTTCTTCTTCGCACCGGGAGGAGTTGACGCGGTTCGACTCCACCAGCAATCCAGGACTGGTGATGTTGAACTCGGAAAGGCAGCCTCCGATCAGGTCGAGGGCGGCGAGATAGATCCCCTCCCGCCGGCAGAACTTCCCCACCGCGCGGCAGATATCCAGCTCCCGTTCGGTCAGCTCGTGGGGTATGCCCCGGGCGCCGAAGTCGAAGTTGGCCTTGAAGGAGCCCGGCGCCGGGACCTTCTTCATCACCGAGAGAACTTTGTCCTCGAGGAGAAAGACCCGGGTCTCGCCGGATGTCACCTCCTCCAGGTAGCGCTGGATCATCACCGGCCGTGTCCCGTTGCCGGTCGAGGAAGCGACAATACCGTCGAAGTCTTCCTCCCCGGAGCGGAGGAGGTGGACGCCCTTCCCGCTGCAGGAGAAGAGCGGCTTGAGGACTGCGGCCCCCCCTTGTTCCCGGACGAAGTCTCGAATCCGGTCAAGGGAAGAGGTGACCAGGGTGGCGGTGATATACTCCGGGAAGAGGAGGATCGAGAGCTTCTCGTTGCGCCGCAGCAGGGTGACCGGGTCGTTGACCACCAGGGTCAGGCGCAGCCCCTCCAGGAGCAGGAGCAGCGAGAGGTAGGTCTCTTCGAAGGGCGGGTCCTTGCGGATGACCACCAGGTCGAACGACTCCAGGTCGGCTTCCTCCGTATTCGCCGGTTCTTCCAGAATCCCGAGTGTGATCGGCTGATCGTGCTTTCTGACCCGCCCGAAGAGACCGCGGTTATCCCGGAAGAGGTCGAAGTCGGCGGCGGAGGATACCTCCCACCCCTGCCGGAGGGCCTCGTTCATCAGCAGGACCGAGGTGTCGGCCTCGATCCGCAGCTTTTCAAACGGGTCCAGGATCCAGAGTGATTTTAACCTATTCTTCATCTGTCAGAATGTAATATTTATGCGTTGCGGATAGCAATTATAATCAACCACTCTGTTAGAGTAGTGCCGTTCCCTGCAGGGGCGGCACTTATTGTTAGCGCTGGAAATCGAGCACGCGGGAAATGGCATTTACTTGGATTGTTAAATCCGCTATACTGTTGATTGATGAAACACGAAGTTAAACTGTCGGCGGAGGAGAGGGTTCAGGCCTGGCTGGATTTGTGCGACTTCAACCTTCGCCTGATGGAATCCGCCCTCGACCGGCCCCGGCTGGAGGAACGGTTCGGCCGGATGCGGGAGGATGATCTCCGGGGGCACCGGGAATTCCTCCGTCGCCTCGGAGAACTGGGGTTATGAATGAAAACTCCCTGTTGCAGGTCCTGGAGATAGTCACTTCGGCGGCCCGGCGTCGGAAAATCAAGATCGTGGTTATGGGGGGGATGGCGATCAGCGTCTATGCTCCGCCCCGGGCGACATTCGATATCGACGCTATCGGCGACGTCAGGGAGGAGTCTCTGGACGGTTTCCTGATGGAATTGAAGGAACAGGGATTCGCCTTCGATGAAGGGAGCCCCGTCAAGACGATCGCGGGGATGCCGTTTGTCACCCTCTATTACGGCCGCTCCAAGATTCCCCTTGATCTGTTTCTGGCCCGGAACGAATTCCAGGGATCGATCATCCGGCGGGCCCGTTCCCTCCGGGTCGGAGATGTGAAACTGGACGTGATATCGCCCGAGGACCTGATCCTGGTCAAGCTCCTCAGCGGCCGGCCCCGGGATATTGAGGATATCCGGCAGATCCTGACTGAGAATTTCAAGGACCTGGAATTCAATTATCTCCGCCGGTGGGCGGCGAAGCTCGGCCAACTGGTATTTCTGGAAGACGAGATGGAGAGTCTGGGGATCGCTCCGCCGGAGACCCCGGACCAGGCCACGAGTATCGAGCAGGAATGAGTTTTCCAGGATGGGAGGGACGGATGCTTCGGGTGAGGCAATTTCCTTACGGTGCGGATAACCTGGGATACCTGGTCCACGGGGAGAGGGCGGCGGTGGCGATTGATCCGGGAGAGGCGGGAGCGATCCTCGAATATCTCCGGGATCACGGATTGGTCTTGAAGTCGATCCGCAACACCCATTCCCACGGCGACCATACCGGCGGGAACCGGGAGCTGGCGGCGGATACGGGCGCAGAAGTCGTCGGTTCCGGCGGGACGCAGAGGTTCGAGCTGGAGGGGGAGGGGATCGAGGTGATCCTGGCGCCGGGGCACACCGCCGACTCGGTGATTTTTTACCACCCCGGTTGGGCGATCACCGGCGACACCTTGTTTATCGCCAACGCCGGGAATTCTTCCCCCGCGCTGTTGCCGGCTTTCCGGAAGTCGCTCGACCGCCTCCTCTCCCTCCCGGAAGAGACGGCGGTCTATCCCGGCCACGACTACACCGATAGATCGCTGAAACGGGCAAAAGAAATCGAGCCGGGCAATCCCGACCTGGAGAGGTTCATCCGAAGTTACCGCCCCCCGCCGGTCGCCTCCGCCATCGGCGACGAGAAGAGGATCAACCCCTATCTGCGGACGGATGTCCCGGCGGTGATCGAGTACCTGAGGCGCTCGGGGCTGCCGGCCGCCACCCCCGAAGAACGGTTCCGGTCAATGGTTTATGGGCAGTAGGGAGTGGGCAGTAGGCAGTAGGAACAAGGGTGCACTGCTTACCGCTTACTGATCAACGCCCCCTCACCCCGGCCCTCTCCCCCGAGGGGCGAGAGGGAGTCCTGGGGGCCTGTTCACTGCTTACTGCTTACCGTCCCTTCACGATAGTCAGGACGTTCGCGTCTTGCTCCCGCCGGTACTCCAGGCGGTCGGAGAACTTCTTCAGCAGGAAAATGCCCAGGCCGCCGATCGGTCGGTCCTCGATATCGAGGGTGAGGTCGGGCGGCCTGGCTTCCAGGGGATTGAAGGGCCGGCCCCAGTCGCGGATGGCGATCCGGATCTCCTCCGGGCCGATCCGGCAGGTCAGCTCGACCTCCCCGGGTTCTTCCCCCGGGTAGGCGTAGCTGCAGCAGTTGGTGCAGGCCTCGTCGACCGCCAGGTGGAGGTCGGAAACGGTCCGTTCCCCGATCTTGCCCTCGCGGAGGACCCCGATGGTGAAGTCAACCAGCTTCTCCAGGTTGGCGATCCGGGCCGGGAGCCGGATGGTCTTTTCGATTATGGCGGTCATCAGGGATTGATCGGTCGTCGCGGCTCAATATCCCATCGGCCCGGATGACCGTCAAGGGGGAAAAGGGGAGCGGGGTTGCCGGGAGGATTTCCATCCGGTAAATTATCAATATGAGGAGAAAAGGGCTTGTGAAAGCGATTCCTGTCCTTGGGTTGTTGTCGGTTCTGGTTCTTGCCTCTCCTCCCTATGTTTCCGGCAGGACGATCCCCTCTCTCCAGGACTTGCTCGCGGCTTCGGAGTTTCTGGTCCCGGGCGACATACCCGAGGACGCCTCCTCCTCCGCCGGGATGACCCCGCTCTACGTCGACCCGGCCGGCGATGACGCCAACTCCGGCCTCTCGCCGGACGAACCGAAGGCCCGGCTGGGCGCGGCGATCAAGTACGCCAACTCCCGCCCGGAAGATTCTTTTGTCATCTACCTGCGGGGCGGGATCCATTACCGGCCCCCCGAAGATGAGTATTTGGGGATCGAGCGGGGGGACCTGATGATCGCCTCCTATCCCGGGGAGGAAGCGGTGGTCCGGCCCCATTTCTACCCGGCCGATCCGACCTCCTGGGGGGAAGAGGTCTTCCTCTTCGGGCAGGGGCCCTACGAGAACATCACCATCAGCAACCTGGTCCTCCAGGGCTGGTCGCTGCCCTTCCTCTTCGGGTCGGCCTTCGAGGAATCCCCGATGCGGAACCTGGTGATCAAGGGGATCCGGGCCGACCAGTTCCGCCGCCGCGGCCCCGGTTTCATCACCTCCTTATTTTCCACCGATTATCTCTCCACGGGTTACTTCGCCGGGAGGGATTTCGACCCGGAAGATCCCGGGATCAAGTACCAGATCGAGGGGCTGATCATCTCCGGTATCCGGCTGGCCGGTGTGGATATGCCGGTCAACATCGGGGACGAGGACGACGCCAACGTCAAGGGCTTGAGGATCTCCGACGTCGAGGTCCGCAACGAACCGGCGGTGAGCGGCTCGACCGCGGTGGACGGCTTCGCCCTGGTCAACTGCCACCGGGCGCTGATCGACAACTGCGTCCTGGAGAATATCGAAGGGGACGGGATCGACGCCAAGTCGACCCTGGTGGCGGTGATCAACACCCTGCTGACCCGGATCGGACGCAACGGGGTCAAGTTCTGGCGCGACGGCGAGCTGATCAACTCGGTCATCCACTCCGCGGGCGCCGACGCCGCCTTCGTGATCGAACGGGGACCGGCCCGGATGATCCACTCCGTCCTCGCCGTCAAGGGCGACGGCTACTCCGGGACCTACGCTTACGGGCAGGGGAGCGGGGAGAAGTTCGAGGTAATCAACTCGATCCTGGCCGACCTCGACCACACCTTCTACCTGGGGACGTCGGACCTGCGGTCGCTCAACTCCCTCTACTTCAACCTCCCGGCCGGCCTTTATTCCGGGGCGGTGAGCGCCCCGACCGTCTCCGCCCTGAACGGTCTGGCCGGCTGCGCGGACAACCGGGAAGCCGACCCGCTCCTGGTCGATCCGGACCGGGGTGATTTCCGGACGGCCCACTCTTCCACCGCCCGGGCGGGGGGGACGGCGGAAGGGCTTCTTCCGTCTTTCGACTTCTATGGCAACCCCCGGCGGCCGGGAGCCTCCCGGGCGGTCGGTCCGGTCGAGCACCCGGACCCGGTCTTCCCGGTCCGGACCGACCTGGACGGTGATGGGACTTCGGATCCCCTGGTCTTCCGGGATTTAACCGGGCTCTGGGCGGCGAGGGGCTTGAGCAGGATATATTTCGGCGGGCCGGGGGATATCCCGGTCCCCGGCGATTATGCCGGCGAGGGGAGGGCCGGGATAGCCGTCTTCCGGAGGCCCTCCGGTCTCTGGGCGGTCCGCGGCCTGACCCGGTGGTATTTCGGGACGGTCAACGACTTGCCGCTCCCGCTGGAGATATCCGGGAGCGGTTCCGTTATCCCGGCTCTCTTCCGGGAGAGCACCGGGCTCTGGGCGGTCCGGGGTTTGACCCGGTTTTACTTCGGCCGTGGTGGCGACCGCCCGGTGCCGGGCGTTTTCAACGGCGGCGGAACGGAGTTAGGGATCTTCCGGGAAAGCAACGGACTCTGGGCGGTTTGGGGGCTGACCCGTTTTTACTTCGGACGGCCGGGGGACCGCCCGGCGCCCGGGGACTATGACGGGGACGGTAAGGAGGATGCCGCGGTCTTCCGGGAGAGCACCGGACTCTGGGCGGTCCGGGGGCTGACCCGGTTTTATTTCGGACGGCCGGGGGACCGGCCGCTGCCGGGGGATTATCCCGGCGGAGGGACGACGGCCCCGGCGATCTTCCGGGAGAGTACCGGGCTCTGGACGGTGAGGGGGGTCAGCCGGTGGTATTACGGGAGATCCGGCGATTGCCCCGCCGTTCGGTAGCCGGTCGCGCGGCGGCGGCTCACCGAGCGAGAAAGTAATTGACAGGTCAAAAAGACAGGTGAAAAAGTTTCCTTGACTGTTTTCCCGATATTGGCAAAAATGTTCTCCAGGATCATTCCATCTGTGCCGGTGAAGATATGACGGGCAGGAATTGGACATATTGGCGGCGCCGTCTTCTCCCCCCGCCGCCTTCGAGCCGGTCGCGGGTTCTCCCGGCGCTCTTCCTGGCCCTGATCATCTCCGCCTGCGCGGAGCAATCCGGCGAAAAAGACATTGTCAGTTACGTCTCCGATCTCCGGAAAGATGATTTCCTGCAGCGGATGGCCGCCGCCAAGGAACTCTCCCTGCTCGCCGAGGAGATCGACGTGGTGGCGGTCCCCTACCTGATCGAGGCGCTGAAAGAACCTCGGGAGCTGATCCAGCGGTCTTCGGCCCAAGCCCTGGGCCGGATCCGCTGCTACAGCGCCATCCCGGCCCTGATCGAAGGCGCCCGCAACGAGAGCGACTACGTCCGTTTCGATTGCGTGACGGCCCTGGGGAAGATGGACGATCCCCGGGTGTACAAGCCGCTGATCGCGGCGCTCAATGACGAAAGCACCTACGTCCGCTGGGCGGCCACGGAGGCGCTGGGCGACCTCAAGGTCGCGGAGGCCTACCCCTGGCTGGTCAACGGCCTGCGGGACTCCAGTTCATATTCCCGCTCCGCAGCGGCCAACGCCCTAGGCAAGTTCGGGGACCCGGCGGCGGTTCCCCACCTGCGGACCAGCCTCTACGACCGCAACCTTTGGGTGAGGAACGCCTCGGCCCGAGCCCTGGCCCGGCTGGGCGAAAAAGAAGGGATCCCGGTCCTGATCAGGAACCTGGAGTCCGATGCCCAGGAGAGGGACAACCTGGTCCGGGCCCAGGCGGCGGAATTCCTGCGCGAGGTGACCGGCCAGAATTTCGGGTTTGACCCCCGCGGCTCGCCGTCGGCCCGGCGGGAAGCCATTCTCCGCTGGGAGGAGTGGTGGAAGGCGCAGCCTTAAACCCTTTCCTGCAGAAGACGGGCTGAGGCGAACGTTTGAAGATGAAGAATCCAGGAGAAAAAGAGTTCGCGGCTATGCCGGAGTTCGCACCGCTGCTCGAGGTGATCCGCACCCCGATCGAGGCGGATGTTGTCGCCTATTTTCAAAAAAATCCCAAGGAGGAGCTTGACGCCCCGCTCCTGGCGGGGAAGATCCGTCCGGAAGAGATAGAGTCGGTGCAGAAAGCTCTCGACAGTCTCGAGGCGGCCCGGGTGCTTTCCAGCGAGGTCAAGGGGGTGGCTCAGACCCGGCACTACACTTTCTCCCCCAGCCCTCCCCTGCAGCGGGCGATTGATCGGATCCTGGGCGACGAGACGACCCGGGAAGCCTGGCAGGATTTCCGCATTTACCTGGCGGAAGAGAGCCTCCGCCGGCAGCGAAGCAGGAAGATCCTGACCCTGGCGGCCGCCGCGGTAATCGCCGGAGGGTTGGCGGTGGGGATATATTTCCTGGTCCAGACCATCAGGAGCGCCGGCCGGGAGCCGGTCCGGGAAGACCTCTCCCGGTTCACCGGGGTCCACGAGACCTGGTATCCCAACGGCCAGATCAAGAGCCGGATCGAGTATGCCAATGGCCGGCGGGAGGGGTCTTTCGCCGCTTGGTTCGAGAACGGCCAGAAGATGGCCGAGGGGGCCTACCGCGATAACCGCCCGGATGGCCGGTGGTCCTACAACAACGAACGAGGCGAGCCGTTGGCGGTCACCGTTTATGAGGACGGCCGGGCCGTCAGGCAGTAGGCGGTCGCTCCCCCGCCGCCAATCTCCTCCCTGACGCCGAGCCGGCCCCCGATCTTCCCCGTCCGGGTGGCCGGATTCCAGAGCAGGTCATCCCGCATATGATCCGTTATTACAGCACCAACCGTCATCGGTCGGGAGGCGGATTCCGGCCCTTCACCGATCTGGTCACCTTCCGCCAGGCCCTGATGATGGGACAGGCCCCGGACGGGGGCCTCTTTATGCCCGACCGGCTCCCCCGGCTCTCTCCCGGTGAGATTTCTTCCCTGAAAGGAGAGCCGTACTGGCGCGCGGCGCTGCTGGTCGGCAGTCACTTCTGGAGAGACGACGTCCCCCCCGGGGACCTGGAGGCGATCGTTCGGGAAGCCTATGATTTCGAGGTTCCCCTGGAGGGAGTGGAAGGCCGCCATTACCTGCTGCGCCTCGACCGCGGCCCCACCGCCTCCTTCAAGGACTTCGCCGCCCGCCTGATGTCCCGGCTGATGAGCTACTTCCTGGAGCCGGGGGCGCGGCTCCAGGTCCTGGTGGCGACTTCCGGGGATACCGGCTCGGCGATCGGAGAGGCCTTCAAGGGGGTGGCCGGGATCGAGGTCTACATCCTCTACCCGGCCGGCGAGGTCAGCCCGCGGCAGAAGCGGCAGCTCGACACCATCGGGAACAATGTCCGCGCCCTGATCGTGGAGGGGAAGTTTGACGACTGCCAGAACCTGGTCAAGCAGGCCTTCCTCGACCCCGACCTGGCGGGGTTGAACCTCACCTCCGCCAACTCGATCAACATCGGCCGCGTTCTTCCCCAGTCGATCTACTATATCTGGAGTTACGCCCAGGTGGCCGGGGAAGGGGAGAAAGCGGTCGTCTCGGTCCCCTCGGGAAATTTCGGCAACGCTTTCGGCTGCGAGCTGGCACG
Organism: PVC group bacterium; assembly: GCA_040773245.1. GTDB lineage: Bacteria > Auribacterota > Erginobacteria > Erginobacterales > Erginobacteraceae > Erginobacter. The sequence continues at coordinate 30,032 of JAXGWO010000018.1, read as the reverse complement.
GCGGATGGGCCTGCCGCTCCAGCGGCTGGTGATGCCGACCAACGCCAACGACGAGTTTCCCGAGTTCCTGAAGACCGGGATCTACCGGAAGGTCGACCCATCCCGCAAGTGTCTCTCCAACGCGATGAACGTCGGCCACCCCAGCAACCTGGCCCGTTTCTTCGACATCTACGGAGGGAACATCGACCGGACCGGAGAGGTGATAATCCTTCCCGACCTGGAGGAGATGAGGAAAAGGATCTTCTCCGTCGCCGTCAGCGACGATCAGACCCGGCGGACGATCGTCGACGTCTACCGGCGTTACCGGGTGATCCTCGAACCGCACGGGGCGGTGGGTTGGCGAGGGCTGGAGGAGTACCTGGCCGGGGAGGGAGGCGACGAGCCGGCGATCTCGGTCGAGACCGCCCACCCGGCCAAGTTCCCCGAGGAGGTCGAGGAACTGCTCGGCCTCCGCCCCCCCGTTCCCCCCAGCCTCCGCGGCCTGGAAGAGCGGGAGGGGGAGCCGGTCCCCCTCCCCGGGGATTACCGGACTTTCAAGGAATACCTGCTTTCCGGAAGACCACCCGGTTAAGCCGCCTGGCGGGTCCCGGGAAACGTCCCGCCGCCGCCTCCATCGACGGCCCGATCCGGCATCAGGCGGTTCGATCTTGCCCGTTCGGTCGGCTCCCCGTCGATCCCGGGCAAGAAAATTCTGTAAATTTACTTCCCGAAGCTATATCTTAAAATTACGCGCCGTCCTTTGGCGGAAGCAGGAGACACAGGGTTGCTGTGAAGATCGGGATCGACATCCAGTGCCTGACCCGGCCTTATCCGACCGGGATCGGATATTACACCCGGGGCTTGCTGGAAGGTCTTTCCGGCCTGGGCGGGGAAGACCGGGTCACCCCTTTCTATTTCGGCTACCGGCGCCAGGTGGAGCTGCCGGCTGCGGTCTATAAACAGACGGCCCCCCGGGACCAGAAGATTCCCGGACGATTTCTCAGCCTGGCGTGGAAGCGTCTGGGGTTTCCCCCCGTCGAATGGCTGATCCCGGGGATGGACGTCTATCATTTCCCTGATTTCATCGCCCGGCCGGTGAGAAGAAAACCCGTGGTCACCACCGTTTATGATCTCTCGTTCAAGCGGTTCCCGGAGTTCACCGAGCCCGGAAACCTGAAGTACCTGGATCGTTCGCTGCCCGCCAGCCTGGAACGCTCGGACCGGATAATCGTCATCTCCCGGTTCACCCGGGACGAACTGGTCTCCCTCTACCCGTCCACCGCCGGCAAGGTGGCGGTGGTGGAGGGGGGGGTCGAGGACGCCTTCCGGCGGCCGCTGACCGATGACCAGCTCCTGAGGACCCGGTACCGGTTCCACCTCCCGGAAAAGTACCTCCTCACGGTGGGAACCTGGGAGCCCCGGAAGAACCTGGTCCGTCTCCTGGAGGCCTGGGCCTCCCTCCGGGCGGCGGGCAAGGTGGGGGGCTGCAAGTTGGTGCTGGTCGGAATGAGGGGCTGGCTATGCGGCGAGATCGAGCAGAAATTCCGCAACCAGGCCGGACAGCTGGGGGCGATGGCGCTGGGATACGTGGACCGGTCGGCGCTGCCGGCTGTCTATCGCTGCGCCTCCGCCTTTGTCTATCCCTCTCTCTACGAAGGTCAGGGGTTCCCCCCCCTGGAAGCGATGGCTGCCGGGGTCCCGGTGGCGGCATCGCGGTCGGGATCGCTTCCCGAGATGCTGGGCGAGGCGGCCCTCTACTTCGACCCGACCGATCAGGCCGAGATGGCCTCCGCGCTGGAGGCCATCCTCACCCGACCGGAACTGGCGGCCGATCTGGCCGAGAAAGGGAAGCGGCAGTCATCCCGATTTACCTGGGACAAGGCGGCCCGGCTGACGCTTGATGTCTATCGCGCCGCCGCCGGAGGCGGGGACGCCCTGGGGTGACCGGCGCGTGAAGATCAACTCTCCGCTAAGAATCGGGATCGACGCCCGGTGGATCTTCCGCGAGATTTCCGGGGTCGGCCGGGTGACGGAGAAGCTGATCCGGAACCTGGCCGGGATCGACCGGGAGAACTTGTATTATCTCTTCTTCCGCGACCCGGAGCTGCTGGAACGGTACTCGCCCGACCGGGAGGGCCGCCCGAACTTCCGACCGGTCCCGGTTCCCTGGGGGATCTTCGACCCCGCCGGCCAGTGGGGGGTCCCCGCCCGGATCCGGGAACTGGAACTGGACATCTTCCATTCCACCAATTACTTCCTCCCCCTCTTCCTGAAAGGGGAGGTGAAGGCGGTGGTGACGGTTCACGACCTGATCCCCCTGAAATTCCCCCACTTCACCCCCCGGGCCTGGAAGACCCGGCTCCACCCGGTCTTCCGCCGGGTCCTGCGCCGCTCGGTCCGGAGGGCCGACCGGGTGATCACGGTCTCCGAACACACCCGCCGGGACCTAATCGCCGATCTCGGACTTCCCCCGGAGAAGCTCGCGGTCGTCCATAACGGGATCGACGAGGTCTACCGACCCCGGGCGGAAGAGGAGTTCCGCCCGGCCCTGGAGGAGAAACTGGGGTTCTCCGATCCCTATATCCTCTACGTCGGGAGGTTCGATCCTTACAAGAACGTGCCCGGATTGATCCGGGCCTTCGCGGATTTTATCCGCGGCCGGACCGACCGCCCGCGCCTGGTCCTGGCCGGTCATCGCGATTCCCGTTATCCCGAGGCGGAAGAGATCGTCTCCCAACTCGGGCTCTCCTCCCGGGTGGTCTTCCTCGACGGGGTCGAGGAAGGGGAGCTGGCGGCCCTCTACAACGGAGCCCGGGTCCTGGTCCTGGCCTCCTTCTACGAAGGTTTCGGTCTTCCCCCCCTGGAGGCGATGGCCTGCGGGACCCCGGTGATCGTCTCCGACCGGGGGAGCCTCCCCGAGGTGGCGGGGGAAGCGGCCCTGATCGTCAATCCCGAGAGCCCTCCGGAGATCGCTTCGGCGATGTCGAAGCTCTGGGACTCGGAAGAGCAGAGAAACCGCTTCCGGGAACTGGGGCTGGCCCGGGCCCAAAAATTCTCCTGGCGGAGAAGCGCCGAGGAGACCCTGGCCGTTTACCGGGAGCTGGCCGCCCGGCCGGGAAGTTAAATGAGAATCGCCCTGGTCCACGACTGGCTCAACGGGATGCGGGGGGGGGAGAAGGTCCTGGAAGCCCTCTGCGAGCTCTACCCGGAGGCCGAGATCTTCACCCTCCTGCTGGAGGAGGAGAAGATCTCCGAGAGGATCCGGGGGATGACCATCCATACTTCCTTCATCCAGAAACTTCCCTTCGCCCGCCGCCGCTATCGCCATTACCTCCCCCTCTTCCCCCGGGCGGTCGAGAGCTTCGACCTGTCGGGGTTCGACCTGGTCATCAGCACCAGCCACGCCGTGGCCAAGGGCTGCCGCCCGCCGCCCGGCGTCCGCTCGATCTGCTACTGTTTCACCCCGATGCGCTACCTCTGGTTCCTCTACGAGGACTATTTCGGGACCGGGGCGGTCAAGAGACTCTTGCTGGAGCCGGTCTTCGCCTATCTCCGCCGCTGGGACCTCAGTTCCAGCGCTCGAGTTGACCGCTTCCTGGCGATCTCGAAAACAGTTGCCGCCCGGATCGCCGAGGTCTATAATCGGGAGGCTGGGGTGATCTATCCCCCGGTGGACAGGGATTTTTTCACCCCCGGTGTCCCTTCCGGGGATTTCTTCTTGATTGTCGCCGCCCTGGTCCCTTACAAGAGGATCGGCCTGGCGATCGAAGCTTTCAACCGGCTGCGCCTGCCCTTGAAGATAGTGGGTTCCGGCCCGGAGCACGGCCGGCTCCAGAAGCGAGCCGGTCCGGGGATAGAGTTCCTGGGCTGGCTCGGCGACGAGGAACTGCGCGAGCTCTACCGGAACTGCCGGGCCCTGGTCTTCCCCGGTCTGGAGGACTTCGGGATCGTGCCCCTGGAGGCCCAGGCCTGCGGACGGCCGGTGATCGGTTTCGGCGGCGGTGGGCTGTCCGAGAGCACGGTTCCCTGGCCGGGGAGCGGAGAGGCTGCGCCGACCGGGGTGTTCTTCGACGAACTGACGGCGGAGTCGCTGGTCTCCGCCCTCCGCCTGTTTATGGAGAGGGAGACTGACTTCGATCCCCGGGCGATCCGGGAGCACACCCGGTCCTTCGGCCGGGAGCTATTCAAGGAAAAGTTTCGCTCGGCGGTCGAGGCCGCCGCCGGCAATCCGGCGGCATCCGGCCCCGGCCGGAAACGGTTTGCCCGATGACCAATATCCGACGCCACACCACATTCCTGACCCTGATCACCGTGGTCTCCGACGGGCTGGTGCTCTACGTCGCGATGGCCCTGGCGTTCTGGGTCAGCTTCCTCTCCCCCCTGACCGCGATCTTCCCGGTGCCCCGGGGAATCCCCCCCTTCTCCGCCTATCGAGTGGCCTTCCCGGTGATCCTGGCGGTCTTCCTGATCGTCTTCAAATCGTTCCACCTCTACCGGCGGAAGACCTACTTCTCCTCCTCCTGGCATTTCTTCACGATCACCAGGGCGGTCACGGTGGCGCTCTTCAGCCTGATGGCCCTGACCTTCCTCTACCGGGAAGACTTCACCTACTCCCGCCGGATGCTGGCTTACGGCTGGCTATTCAGCATCGTGCTCTTCACCTTCTCCCGGAGGGTCCTCGACAAGCTGGAACTGGAGATCTGGAGGCGGAACCGGAAATTCCGACAGGTCCTCCTCCTGGGCGGGGGGGAGATCGCCCGCCGCCTGATCAAAAATTTCACCGAGAATCCGCGCTGGGGGACCGAAGTGGTCGGGGTATTGAGGCTGAACGGCGACGACAGCCTGGAGGAAGCCGCCGATATCCCCATCCTGGGGACGGTCGAGGAGTTCGAGGAGGTCCTCCGCCGGTTCCCGGTGGAAGAGGTCATCATCACTCGTCTTGACCTGCCCCATCCCCGGGTGATGGAGATCATCATCCTCTGCGAGAAGAACCTGGTGGCGGTCAGGCTGGTCCCGGATGTCTTCTCCATCCTTACCAACCGGGTCGAGGTGGTCAACCTGGACGGTGTGCCCCTGATCGGGCTGCGTTCGCTTCCCCTCCACTCGGCCTGGAACCGTTTCGTGAAGAGGGCCTTCGACCTGGCCGGGGCGGGGCTCGGCCTGATCCTGACCGCCCCCGTCCTCCTGGCCGCCGCCGCGGCGATCAAGCTCACCTCCCGCGGCCCGGTCTTCTTCCGGCAGGACCGGCTGGGCGAGAACGGCCGGAGATTTATGCTCTACAAGCTGCGGACGATGCCGGTGGATACCGAGAAGGAGAGCGGCCCGGTGCTCCCGGTCCGGGATGATCCCCGGGCGACCCCGGTGGGAAGGTTCCTCCGCCGCTCCAGTATCGACGAGCTTCCCCAGCTCTGGAACGTGCTCAAGGGTGATATGAGCCTGGTCGGCCCCCGGCCGGAGCGGCCGGTCTTCGTCGAGCGGTTTAAGGAGTCGATCCCCCGCTATATGTCCCGCCACCAGGTGAAGTCCGGCCTGACCGGCTGGGCCCAGGTCAACGGGCTGCGGGGTGACACCTCGATCCGGATGCGGGTGAAGTATGATATGTATTATATGGAAAACTGGTCGATCTTCCTGGACGCGAAGATCATCCTGCTCACCCTCTTCTCCCGCCGGGTCCACCAGATCAGCCGCCGTCTCCTGCCCCTGGAGTAGCGGTGAATATTTCTTGGGCCCCGTCGTCCCTCCAGTACGCCAAGCCTCGCTGACGCTCCCCCTAACCCAAAAAGAATTCACCGCAAAGACGCGAAGAACGCAAAGAGCGGAAATTCCGAGCTATAAAAAAGGGGGAGCGAGCTAAGCTCGCTCCCCCGGAACAGGAATCCGGATCGGAAAACAATGTTTTCCGCCTCCGCATTCCTGTTCCGGGAGGCGCGGGATCGAAGATCCCGGCCCCCCTTTTTTTATTGCTCGGAATTTCTTCCCCGACCGATGCCCTCAATGTTGCCTGTGATTAAGTCCCTGTTTCTTAGCGGTTCTTTGCGTTCTTTGCGTCTTTGCGGTTCAAAATTCCCTGGTGGGGTTTGGGGTCAGGGCCGGATCAGGATCGGGGAGCCGAGGGTGAGGAAGTCGTAGACCTCCTCCTCCTGGGGATGGAGGAGACGGACGCAGCCGAAGGAGGCCTCGGTCCCGATCTCCTCGGCCACCCTTGAGCCGTGGATCCCGTAAGCCCCCGGCGGGGGGATGAACTCGATCCAGCGGGTCCCCAGCGGGTAGTCCGGGCTGTCGGCGGTGACGACGGTCCGGTGGTAGGGGTCGGTCCAGGGCGGGTTCTCCAGCTTCCTCAGGACCTGGAACTCGCCCTCCGGGGTGCTGTCGCGCTTGCCCAGGGCCACCGGGTAGGAGCGGATGAAGGTCTCGCCGAGGTAAACGGCCAGGGTCCGCCCGCTCTTGTCCACCTCGACCCGGAAGGGTCCCTCGATTACGGTCAGGGTCTGCCCGACCCGGATCAGGTTGGGATTTTTAATCTCATTAAGGCGGATCAGCAGCCCCGTCCCCACGTTGTGGCGGGCGGCGATCCCGGAGAGGGTGTCCCCCGCCTGGACCGTGTACTTCCGGCCCAGGCCGGCGATCCCCTCCCAGGAGAGGTTCTCCGCCGGCGGGACGGGGATCTCCGCCTCCGGTTCCCCGGTTTCAAGCTCTTCCCGGGGTTCCTCGAGGTCGAGGATCACCAGTTCCCCTTCCGCAATCTCCACCTCCTCCACCTCGACCTCCGCCGGCTCCACCGGCTCCGGCAGAGGCGGGAATTCCGGCCTCCGGCCGGCGCAGCCGGCGGCCAGCAGGCAGAGTATACCGAGCAGGACTCTTCTCATCACAACCTCCTCTTTTAGGCTTGATTTGCCAGGACACCCGAATACTATACGCTGATCTCCCGGGGAGCGGTAGCGAAAAGTACCGGATCAATCAGCGGCCGGGTTCGATGATTTTCGGTGAGTTTTGCCTTGACAGGCGAAGGTCTCTTGCCTAAATTACCCCCCCTTTTCGGATGCCGGACCTCGCGTAAGCTCACGATGTTTCCATCCGTAGTGCTCATCTGACAGGAATGATTATGAATGATCTCTATGAAAAGATAATTCCGCGTTTTCTCCGGCCTCTCTCCAGCCTGGAGCTGGGGGTGGGGGACGCCTACTACTTCTTGAGGCGGGACGGGGCTTTCATCTTCACCGAAGGGTACCTTCACCCGGAGAACGGGATTATGGGGAAGGTGATGCTCTCCCCCGACCCGGCGGGCGACACCGATATCTTCGGGAGAAAGTTCCGCTCCAGCTACAAGAAGGTGGTGAACGGGGAGCTGGTCCTGATCCCGCACCCCGAGCAGATGCGGCTCCAGTTCGAGCTGACCCCGTCCCTGGACCCCGCCGCCCCCCGCCCGGTTTACGAGGAGTTCCACGTCGAGTTCCCCTTGAGCGACTTCCAGGGGGTCTTCGAGCACCGCCACTCCCTGCGGGCGGCGATGGAGATGTACCCCGCGGTCAGGGAATCGATCGAAGACATCGCCGCCGGTTTCGACGTCCCTCTCTCCCGTCTCGGCTGCACCGGCTCCACCTGTTACGGCAAGTTCGAGGAGCCCGACGACGACATCGACCTGGTCTGGTACGGGACCATCGGGGAGAACCGGAAGGTCCTGGCCCGGATCCGGGAGCTGACCCGCGACCCCCGCAACCGGGTCTTCGAGTTCGGCCGCTGGTGGCCGATCCGGTTCTACTGGAAGAAGATGATGATCTGTTCCTTCTTCAATTACCGGCTGGAGGAGGAGATCCCCCTGCGGAAGTGCCGGATGCGGGTCCTGGAAGAGGAGGTCAAGGGGGTGGGGATGGTCGACGACGACACCCACTCCATCTATATGCCCTCGATCCTGAAACTCTCCCACCTGCTCCTGAACGGGAAGAAGTACCGGGACCTCAACCTGGTGATCTATGACGGTTCTCTCCGGGGCGAGTATTACAATGGTGATTACCTGAAGTTCGTCGCCCGCCGGGTTCTGATCGAGAAGGCGGGGAGGGAAGAGGAAGCCCTCCTGGTGACCCTGAGCGACCAGATCGAAAAAGAAGAATAGAATTCAGAAGTCAGGAGTCAGGAGTCAGAATTCAGAAGTCAGAATGCCGGCGGCTTCCCGCCGGCAAACCTGGCCGAAGGCGGCCTGCCGAATGATGATGATACGGAATTTCGACGAAATGCTGGATAGATTTTTACGGCCCCTTTCGGAACTGGAGGGGGGGAGGGCCAGCGACTCTCTCTACTTCCTCCGTCGGGACGGATGTTTCATCTTCACCGAGGGGTACTGCCACCCGGCAGGGGGGATGTACGGGAAGATCATCTACTACCCGAAGAAAGGAGGCGGAGTAGATGTCTTCGGCCGCGAGTACGGCTGCACCACCAAGAGGATGGTGGGGGGCGAGTGCATCTACATCGGGCATCCCGAGCAGATCCAGGCCCACGCCGAGATCGATCCCTCTCTCGACCCTGCCGCCCCCCGTCCGGTCTATGTCGAGTACGAGATGGAGTTCCCCCTCTCCGACTGTGTCGGCTTCTTCGACCCGGTCCATTCCCTGCGGGTCTGCCAGGAGATCTACCCGTGGGTCGGAGAGGGCACCCGGTTGGCGTCGAAAGCCCTCGGGGTGCCCTGGGAGAAGCTCGGCCTGACCGGTTCCCTGGCCTATGGACGGCACGAGGAGGGGGACGACGACCTCGACCTGGTCATCCCGGGGACGGTGGAGGAGAACCGCCGGGTCTACCGGACGATCCGCTCCCTCTCGGTCCTGCCCGAACACCGGGTGATCGAGTTCGGGCGCTGGTGGCCGATGCGGATGTACGAGGAGGGTTATCTGATCTGTCCCTTCTTCACCTACCAGCGCCGGGAGGACGCCCCGCTGCGGGACTTCACCGTCGAGGTGGTCCGGGAGGATGTGAAGGCCTCCGGGGTGGTGGCCGACGACACCCACACCAACTATATGCCTCCGCTCTTGCCCCTGGAGGATCTGAAGATCGGGGGTAAGCCCGCCGATCCGCTGCCCCTGATCATCTACGACGGGGCGCTGCGGGGCGAGTACTTCAACGGCGATGTCCTGAAGATGAAGGCCCGGCTGATCGAGGTCACCCAGCGGGGAGAGACCTTTCCGGCGCTGCTGGTCACCCTCTGGGACAACATCAAGAAGGTCGGCGAGGACCCCCGGCGGCAGTCGGCCCCGGCCGCTCCCGCGGAAATCGCCGTCAAACCCTGATCCCGGGGCCCGATTCGCTCTCGCGAGGTGAGATTATGGCGGATAAGTTCGACAAGATGATGGAGAAGTTCCTCAGCCCGCTCTCCGATCTGGAAGGCCGGATCAAGGACTCGCTTTACTTCCTCCGCCAGGACGGCTGCTTCGTCTTCTCCCACGGTTACCACCACCCCACCCCCGGGTACTTCATCGGGAAGATCATCTATTATCCCCTGGCCGGGGGCGACGCCGACATCTGGGGCCGCCGCTACCAGGCGATGCATAAGGCCTGGATCAACGGGGAGCACGTGGCGATTATGAACGACGTCCAGATCGTCAAGCAGTACGAGGTCGACCCCTCGCTCGATCCGGCCCAGCCCCGGCCCCTGGTGGCCGATTACACCCTGGAGTTCCCCCTGGATGACTTCGTCGGTTACTTCGACCCCGCCCGGTCCCTCGAGCTCTGCCGGGAGATGTACCCCGACACGGTCCGGCCCTGGTCCGAGCAGACCGCCGAGCTGATGGGTTTCCCGCTCGACCGGATGGGGGTGACCGGCTCGCTGGCCTACGGGAAGATCGAGGAGGCGGATATGGACTTCGACGTCATCTTTGCGGGGGACCGGGCGGAGAACCTCCGGGTCCGCGACCAGCTCCGCCGCCTCGCCGGCGAGCCCGACCGCCGGGTCTTCGAGTTCGGCCGCTGGTGGCCGATCCGGGTCTACCACAACGGCTTCCTCCTCTGCCCCTTCTTCGTCTACCGGAACTGGGACGACGTCCCCCTGGCCGAGGCGGAGATATCCCTGGTCGAGCGCGAGGTCACGGTCGCCGGGACCATCGCCGACGACACCCACAACTCCTACCTGCCCATCATCCTGGGCCTCAAGGACGTGGTCCTCAACGGCCAGGAGCGTGACGACCTGAAGGTCATCTGCTATGACGGCTCGATCCGGGGGGAGTACTGGGCGGGGGACCAGGTCTGGCTGGAGGGAAGGCTGCTGAGGATCGCCGACCGGGGGGGGGAGTACGAGGCGGTGGCGGTGGATATCAGCTTCGACCTTTCGAAGAAGAAGCCCGACCAGTATCCGATTTAATTTTCCGGGTGCCCGGCGCCCGGAAAAATCAATCTGGAAAATCATCGCCCTTCGGAACGTGTTTCTCTTCCGAGGGGTTGTTTTTCGGTTGGAGTCGGAGGGAATTCTGCTATGATCGATCCGGAGGCAGGTAACCCGGCCGACCAGGCAGGCTGATTCAGAGGAGACCTGAAGATGACCATACACAGGACGGCGGTGGTCGATCCCGCGGCCGAGATCGATCCCGGGGCGGAGATCGGGCCCTACGCGATTATCGAGGGGAAGGTAAAGATCGCTGCCGGGACCCGGGTGATGCCCCACGTCTACATCACCTCCAACACCACCATCGGCCCCGGCAACGTGATCCACCCCTTCGCCGTTCTCGGGAACGCCCCCCAGGACCTCTCCTACCGGGGAGCGGAGACCTTTCTCCGGATCGGGGAGGGAAACACCATCCGGGAGGGCTGCTCGATCCATCGCGGATCCAAGGAAGGGGGCGCGACCGTGGTCGGGGACAACAACTTCCTGATGGCTTACTGCCACCTCGGCCACGACTGCGTCGTCGGCAATGAGGTGATCATCGCCAACGGGGCGCTCCTGGCCGGTCACGTCCACGTCGAGGACAAGGCCTTCATCTCCGGCAACGTCATCATCCACCAGTTCACCGATGTCGGTTCGCTGACGATGCTCGGGGGCGGGGCCAAGGTGACCAAGGGCGTGCCCCCGTTTATGATGCTGGTGGAGCGGGGGCTGGTGGTGGGCCTGAACGTGGTCGGGCTGCGGCGGGCCGGGTTCTCCGCCGAAGATCTCCGCCGGGTGAAGCGGGCCTACCAGATCCTCTACCGGTCCGGGCTCAATGTCAGCCAGGCGGTGGCTCAGATCGAGCAGGAGGATCTGGGCCCGCGGGCGGCCGCGATCGTCGACTTCATCCGCCGATCCCGCCGCGGGATCAGCCGGCACGCCCGGTCCGGCGAGCTGAATCTTGAAGAGCGGTCTTGAGCGGGGTCCGATCCCGATAGCGATACCGATTCCGACCCCGAAGGGGCGCGACCTGAACCAACGGTCCGGCAATTTACTCCGGGGGATTTAGCGTTTTCCGCGGTCAAACCAAGGGGGGAAGCAAATGTACCGACTGATCAGTTTATTCGGGATGCTGGTCCTGGTCCTGATCGCCTTCCTGCTCTCCAACAACAAGAGGCGGATCAGCTTCCGGATCCTGGTCCTGGGGATCCTCCTCCAGGTCTTCTTCGCCCTGATCGTCCTCCCCAACAGCCCCCTCAACCGGGCGATCAAGGCTTCCCTCGGCACCGAGACCGCCCCGGGGGAGGTCTTCTTCGCGGCGATGAACGACGCCGTGATCAAGCTGTTGAGCTTTGCCGAGGACGGTTCCCGCTTCGTCTTCGGCAACCTGGTCTATAACCAGGTTCCGGTGATGATGCCGAAGGAACCGGAGGGGAGGATCTCGGCGACGGCGGGGGCGATCGCCCAGACCGGGGCCTACTTCGCCTTCAACGTCCTTCCCACCATCATCTTCTTCTCCTCCCTGATGGCGGTCCTTTACTACCTGGGGATAATGCAGCGGGTGGTCGCCTTCTTCTCCAAGATTATGGAGAAGACCCTGGGGACCAGCGGGGCGGAGACCCTCTCCGCCTCGGCCAACATCTTCGTCGGCCAGACCGAGGCTCCCCTGGTGGTCCGGCCCTACGTCAACGAGATGACGATGTCGGAGCTGATGGTGGTGATGGTCGGGGGGTTCGCCACCGTGGCCGGGGGGGTGATGGCCGCGTACGTGGGGATGCTGAAGGACTACTTCCCCCACATCGCCGGCCACCTGATCTCGGCCAGCATAATGTCGGCCCCGGCCGCGATCGTGATGGCCAAGCTGATGTACCCGGAGACCGAAAAACCGAAGACCCTGGGCGGGGTGAAGATCCACCTCCCGAAGACCAACGTCAATATCATCGACGCCGCCGCCTCCGGGGCGGGCACCGGCCTGACCCTGGCCCTCAACGTGGGGGCGATGCTGATGGCCTTCATCGCCCTGATCAGCGTGGCCAACTACCTGATCGAGCAGTTCGGCTTCCTGGTGGACCTGATCTTCGGGATCACCAGCAACCTGAGCCTGGACACCCTGCTCGGCTGGGCCTTCGCGCCGCTGGCCTGGGTGATGGGGGTCCCCTGGTCGGACTGTATCACGGTCGGCCAGCTCCTGGGCCAGAAGACGGCGATCAACGAGTTCGTCGCCTACGCCAACCTGGCCAACCTCCTGCAGTCCGGGGTCCAGCTCCAGGAGCGGTCGATCGTGATCGCCACCTACGCGCTCTGCGGCTTCGCCAACTTCTCCTCGATCGCCATCCAGATCGGGGGGATCGGGGGGATCGCGCCGGGCCGCCGCCACGACCTGGCCCGGATCGGTTTGCGGGCGATGATCGGCGGCACCCTGGCCGCCTTTATGACCGGGACCATCGCCGGGATCTTTATGTAGATCATAACGGCTGGTTTCGGCGAATCGGGAGATAGGAAAATCTGATGGCCGGTCAAAGCAGAGATGGCGCCTCGCTGGTCCTGTTGTTCTTTAACGAGGAAGAGAACGTCACCCGGGTGGTGGAGGAATTGAGTTCCACCCTCGATGAAGCCGGCTGTGAATTCAGCCTGGTCCTGGTCGACAACGGGTCGCGGGACCGGACCCCGGAACTGATTCGGAGGCTGGCCGAGAGAGATCCCCGCCTGAAAACGGTCACGGTGGAGGAGAACCTCGGTTTCGGCTGGGGAGCGCTCCGCGGTCTGGAGGCGGCGGATGGCGCCTGGGTTGGTTATATGGGCGGAGACGGACAGGTCCCCCCGGCCGAGGTATTGCGGCTTCTTCAGCTGACCGGTTCGGGTTATGATCTGATCAAGGTCCGGAGAAGAGAGCGCCAGGACGGGTTCGTCCGCGCCTGGATCTCCAACGTATACGTGATGCTGGTCTGCCTGGCCTTCGGGCTGCCCTTCTACGATGTCAACGCCACCCCCCGGATCTTCCGGAGGGAATGGCTGGATAAGTTCCGCCTCGCTTCCAGGGACTGGTTCCTGGACGCCGAGCTCCTGATCAAGGCTCGCCTTCTCGGTCTCACCGTCCGGGAGGTCCCGATCGTCTTCCGGAAGAGGGAAGGCGGGAGCTCGAACGTCAACCTGGGCACGATCTTCGAATTTCTGAAGAATATCGCCAGATTCCGTTTCGGCAAGGAGTTGAGAGAATGGAAAAGAGAAAACCTATCCCGGTCGTGATTCTCTGCGGCGGGCGGGGCACCCGGCTGGTGGAAGAGACGGAGTACCGTCCCAAGCCGATGGTCCGGATCGGCGATCGCCCGATCCTGACCCACATTATGGACATCTACTCCGGCTCCGGTTTCAAGGACTTCATCCTCCCCCTCGGTTTCAAGGGAGAGATGATCAAGGACTACTTTCTCAACTTCGACTATTACACCAACGATTTCACCATCGACCTCGGCGCGGGGAAGGTGATCACTCCCCATACCCGCCGCCACCCCGACTGGAGGATAACCCTGGCCGACACCGGGGAATCAACCCTGACCGGGGGGAGGATCAAAAGGATAGAACCCTATATTGAAGGCGATATCTTTATGGTCACCTACGGGGACGGAGTGGCGGATATCGACATCTCCGCCCTGCTTTCCCACCATCGGAAGATGGGGAAATTGGCCACGGTGACCGGGGTCAGGCCGATGACCCGGTTCGGGGAGCTGGAAGTGGAAGGCGGGATGGTGAAAGAGTTCCGGGAGAAGCCCCAGGTCAAAAGCGGTTTGATCAACGGAGGTTTCTTCGTCTTCCAGAGAGGGGTCTTCGATTATCTCTCCGACGACTGTTCCCTGGAGAGGGAACCGCTGGAGAACCTGGCCCGGGACGGACAGCTCGCGATCTACTGCCACGAGGGATTCTGGCACTGTATGGACACTTACCGGGATATGGAGAGCCTGAACGCGCTCTGGTGTTCGGGAGAAGCCCCCTGGAAGAAGTGAAGCCTTCAGCCGAGGTTGGAGTTATGAGCAATAATTTCTGGAAGGATCGGAACGTCTTCGTCACCGGGTGCACCGGCCTGCTCGGTTCCTGGCTGACCGACGCCCTCTGCGGAAAAGGGGCGAACGTGGTCGGCCTGATCCGGGACCTGGTTCCCCGGTCGAACCTGCGGGAACTGGGATGCTGGGAGAAGATCAATATCGCCCGGGGCGAGGTGGAGGATTACGCCCTCCTGGAGAGGGTCCTGAACGAGTACGAGGTCGATACCGTCTTTCACCTGGCCGCCCAGACCATCGTCAGCATCGCCAACCGCTCTCCCCTTTCCACCTTCGAGGCCAACATCAAGGGGACCTGGAACCTGCTCGAGGCCTGCCGGAGGGTGGAGACGGTGAAGAGGATAGTGGTGGCGTCGAGCGACAAGGCCTACGGCACCCACGCGAAACTTCCCTACAGTGAGGATGCCCCCCTGCAGGGCCGCCACCCTTACGACGTCTCGAAAAGCTGCGCCGACCTGATCGCCCGGGCCTACTTCGAGACCTACGATCTCCCGGTCAGCGTCACCCGCTGCGGCAACCTTTACGGCGGCGGCGACTTGAACTGGAACCGGATCATCCCGGGGACGATCCGGTCGGTGCAGAATGGGGAGCCCCCGATTATCCGAAGCGACGGGAAGTACATCCGGGACTATTTTTTCGTCAAGGACGCGGTGGCGGGTTACCTCCTCCAGGCGGAGAAGACCGCCGAAGAGGGGGTGAGGGGGGAGGCGTTCAACTTCAGCGACGAACGGCAGGTCAACGTCCGGGAACTGGTCGAAATGATCATCAGGCTGATGGGACGGGAGGATCTCCAGCCCCGGATCCTCGACCAGGTCCGGGGCGAGATCCGGCACCAGTATCTCGACTCGGCCAAGGCCCGCCGGCGCCTGGGCTGGAAGCCGCTCTTCACCCTGGAGGAGGGGCTCCTGGCGACCATCGAATGGTACCGATCTTTTCTGCCGGGAGAACCGGCGGGGGGCCGGGAGGGATAAGCGGGGCGGATGGAGATAATCCTGCCTTCGGCTTTTCCCCCGGGCCGCGGAGGTTCTGTCGTGAAGACAAGTTACTGTCCAGTCGCCGCGCTCATCCTGCTGGCCGGCCTGACGGGCTGCTTACTGCTGGCCGGCTGCGGCGGCGAGGAGGCCCGGCCCAACGTAATCTTCATCCTGCTGGACGCGGCCCGGGCCGACCGGTTCGGCTGTAACGGCTACGGGTATGATACCACCCCGAAGATGGACGAGCTGGCGGCCGAAGGGGTTACTTTCCTCAAGCATTTTTCCAACCGCACCCATACCCTCGCCTCCGTGCCCAGTTACTTTTACTCCCGCTACTTCATCAATTCGCTGCTGCCGGCGGATATCCGCGTTCCGTTGGAGGATCCGGATCAGATCTTCCGGAAACTCGACCGGTCCGCCATCTCTCTGGCCGGTCTCTTCAAAAGGAACGGTTACCACACCGGTATCTTCAACTCCCACCCCTGGCTGATCCCCGGCCAGGAACTGGTGGATGACTTCGACCAGTACCATCCGGTCTTCTCGACCGGATCGGCGTATGCCCGGGCCGAGGAAGTATTGCGTCGCGCGGTCGAGTGGCTGGAGCAGACCTCTCCCCGGCCTTTTTTCCTGTATATCCACCTGATGGACACCCATTTTCCCCACAATCGACAGGAGGAAACACTGCTCTATGGAGACGAAGACTACGATTATGCGGCCAAATTCGATCGGAACGGGTTCCCTCGCGATATGATCAGCCTGGACGGAGTCCAGAAAGTTCCGGCGGATTTTACCGAAGCGGACCGCAAGTATCTCAACGCGCTTTACGACGGCAGCCTGAAGTATACCGATAGCCGGATCGGTCTGTTTTTGCAGGCCTTAAGAAAGAACCGCCTTTATGACAATACCCTGATCGTCATCTCCTCCGATCACGGTGAGTACCTAGGAGAGCACGGACTGCTTCAGCACGACGGCTTGCCCTGGGACGCGGTCACCCATATACCGTTGATTATGCGGCTTCCCGGCAAGATCCCCCCGCAACTCAGGTCGGAGAATTTGTCCGAAAACGTGGATCTCCTTCCCACGCTGGCGGGATTGCTGGGGTTGACCGTCCCTTCCGACAAGGACTTCGATGGCGAGAATCTCTTCCAGGCGGATATGTCTTTTTCCCCGGCCCGGGAATATGTTTATACCCCCGATTCCATCCGCTCGTCGTCTTACAAGTTTATCCGGGACGGACGCGGCGGGGGTGATCATCTCTACCACCTGGGCGATGATCCGGGGGAGCTGAACAATTTAATCCATACCGATCCGGAGACCGCCCGCCGCCTGGAGTCCGCCCGGGAGGAGCATCTGGCCGTCCCGCGCACCAGGTATGAACAATCTGTCAGTCAGGAAATCCCGCGTTTCCCTTTCTCCATCCCGGCCGATTACTTCCGGCTTAATGGCAGCGAAGATATCGAGGAGGTCTATCGGGACACGCTTTTGCTGAGCGATCACGAAATTATGCAGAGAGCCCGCGCCGCCCCGGTCTGGATTCATAACCGGATGCCCTGGCAGTATTATCTGCTCGGATTCAACCAGGCCGGCCTAGCTCCGCTGGACATCACCTTTCCCCTCCCCGACGGCAGCTACGAAGTATCGGTCGCCTGTTCCCCGGCCGGGGAGATCCAGGGCTGGCCGGCCAATATCTTCCGGATCATTTTGCCGCAGGCGGATTCCGGGGAGGCGATCGAGCTGGCCGGGAGCCGCCCGGCCGACAAAGGGATTTTCCGCCTGGGGCGGATCGAAGTGGCCGGCCGGGAGTTCCGCGCCCGGATTGAACCGGTTTCCCGGCCCTCCTGGATCGCCATCCGGTATTTCGGATTTGAACCTCTGGCGGCGGAGGGAGACAGAGGGGCCTTGAGCAACCAGGACCGCCAGGAGCGCTTGCGGCAGCTGAAAGCGCTTGGTTATGTGCAATGATCAGACAGACTCAGGTGTCCCGGGGAGGCGAGATGAGGGGCGGGAACAAGTGAATTCGCTTCCAGGCAGTTCCAGACCGAAGGTGACGGTGATCACCCCGATCTACAACAACGCCCGGATGATCGGGGAGTGCCTGGACAGCCTCCTCCCCCAGGACTACCCCGATTACGAGGTAATCGTGGTCGACGACGGCTCCACCGACGACACCCCCGAGGAAGTCCGCAAGTTTCCGGTCCGCCTGATCAGGAACCCCCACCTGGGGATCTCGGCCGCGCGCAATGCCGCCGTCCGGGCGGCCGCGGGCGAGATAATTATGACCATGGACTCGGATTTGCAGGTCCCCGGGGACCTGGTCAGCCGGATGGTGGAAGGCCTGCTGGCCGACGAGCGCCGGGGGGTGGTGATGGCCTGGTGGGACATCTCCAACCCCGACAACCTGGTCCCGGCCCTGATCTTCCGGGGTTACGAATATTTCGTCCGCAACCTCGAGGAGCCGGATTTCTTCTGGGGTTACTGCTTCGCGATCCGCAAGCAGATCTTCGACGAGATCGGGTACTTCGACGAGACCCTGCCCCTGGTCGAGGACGTCGATTTCGCCTACCGGATGATCGCGGCCGGCTACACCGTGAAGATCCTCAAGGACGTCCGGGTCCGGCACTACTTCCGGGACAGTCTCCGGGCCCATCTCTCCCGGCATCGGCGCACCGCCCGGCACAAGTTTCTATACGTCCGGCGGAAGAAGCGGTTCACCGACGCGAGGGGGACGGCGACGGAATACGCCAAGCTCGCCCTCCACCTGCTCACCCTGCTCTCGGTCCTCGTCCTGCCCTGGTACCCGCTGGTCTTCGGGATCCTGCTGGTTCTCTCCCTGCTCAGTCATCTGCCGATGACGATCTGGTCGATGAAGAAGGGCCTCAAGTACGTCCTGATGATGCCCTTTGAATTTCTCACCAAGGCGGCCTGGGCCCTCGGGGTCATCCAGGGGATGTTCTGGCTCCTGCGGGGGTATAATCCGTCGCCGAAGGATCTCTGAGATATGCTCCCCCCCATCCCCAGGGAGGTCTACGAACTCTACGGCGGTCTCCGGTTCTGGGAGCGCTGGCACGTCAGGCTCCGCTGGCGCCTCTGTCCCTTCCTCCAGATCGCCGGCCATATCCCCGCGGAAGGGAGGATCGTCGATATCGGCTGTGGCCGGGGGCTGCTGGCCAACTACCTGGCCCTGACCGGACCGGCCCGCCGGGTGACCGGGATCGATAAACAGGCTCCGCGGATCCGTGCCGCCCGGGCCTCGATGGAGGGAAGGGAGAATATCCGCTTCCTTCTCCGGGACGCCCTGGATCTGGAGCGGGAGGAGTTCGACGTGATTATCCTGAGCGATATGCTCCACCACCTCGCCCCCCCGGCCCAGGAGCAGCTCCTCGGGCATTGTTTCCGGGTTCTTCCCGCTGGCGGGATCCTTCTGCTGGAGGACGTGACCCCCGATCCGAAATGGAAATGGGTGGTCCACTTCCTGATCGACCGGACCCTCAACCTGGGGAGGAAACAGTACTTCCGGGCGCTGGGCGAATGGGTCACCCTTCTGAAGAGGATCGGATTCTCGGTGGAGCATTTCCCGGCCCACCGCGGCATACCCCTGCCGGACTTCCTCCTCAAGTGCCGGAAAGCGGGACGGGGAGAATAGCCGGGGTATATAATTCTTCCTATTGGAGTATTTTGACCGACGGCCCGCTCGCTGGCCGGAGAAGATGAGAAAGCAACGTTTTTGTTTAGTAACAACTTTTTATCCGCCCCACCACTCCGGTGGTTGCGGCCTGCACGTCTACCACCTAGCCAACCTTCTGGCCCGGGACGGGAATGAAGTGGAAGTGGTCTGTTCCGGGTCCGCCCACTCTTATAAATTGAAAGAGCGCCGGGAGGGGGATTACCCACACCACTCCAACGTCACCGTTCATCGGGTCGGTAGCCCCGCCGGTCGGATGGAACCCCTGTTGGCCTATCTTTCCGGCGGTCCGGTCTTTTCCAGGCCCCGATTAAAACGGATCCTGGGTCGGCAGTTTGACGTCATCCATTATCACAATATCTCGCTCTTCGGCGGTATTCGATCCCTGCGGTTCGGTTCCGCCATCAAGCTCTTCACCCAGCATACCTATTGGCTGCTCTGCCCCACCCATTATCTTTGGAAGAACAACAGGCGGGTCTGCGAGAAGAAGGAGTGCCTCCGCTGCCTGCTGGCTTACCGTCGCCCCCCCCAGCCATGGCGGGCCGGAGGGCTGATGGACCGGATGTTGGAAGAGGTGGATTCCCTGATCATGCCCTGCAATTATATGCTGCAACGCCACCGGGCGGAAGGCGTTGGGGGAAGGATGGACTGCCTGCCATATTTCGTCGATCCGGTAACCGGTGGGGAGGAGGCTGGGGAGGAGTTTTCGGAACTCCAACCTTTCTTTCTTCTCGTATCCCGTTTGGAGAGATATAAAGGGGTTCGGATGGCGGTGGAGGCTTTCCTAAAGAAGGGTAGTCGGACCAATCTGGTGCTGGTCGGGACCGGGAGCTTGGAGAAGGAGTTGCGGGAACTGGCCCGCCCCGATCCCCGGGTCCGGTTTTTAAATTACGTTGCCCCCTCCCGTCTGGCGTGGCTCTATCGCAATGCCATCGCTCTCCTGGCCCCTTCTATCTGGCCAGAAATGGGGAACCAGACGGTTCTCCAGGCATTCTCCTGCGGCACCCCGGTGATAGCCTCCCGGTCCGGCCTCTTGCCGGAACTGCTCCAGAACGGCCGGTTCGGGATTCTCTTCGCAACCGGGGAGGAACTGCTTGAAGCGATGGAAGAGATGGACCAGCCTCTTGTCCGGGAAAAGTTCATCGCGCCAGCCCGGGAAGCCTACCGATCCGAATACACCCCCCGAAAATTTCTGGAGAGGTATTACCGCCTGATCACCGATCTCGCCTAAATATGATGACCGCCCCGGGCTCCGGATTCCTCCTCCACCAAAGCACCGTCCGTTGCTTGTCTCGAAACCACTGGTGCCAGCCGCCTGCCGCTGTGCTTCAACAGCGGCCGTCCGGTTTTGATATAACCCTTGACGGTGAGCGGGGTGAAACAAACCATATCAACGAACCGTCTTTGTCACCTTTAACTCCACTCGCAGGTCTTCCACTGGGAAAATATAGGCCAGGAATCGCTCGTAGAAACGCGGACACCGGTTAATCGCCGTGTCAAAAAGCGCACTCAATCGCCGCCGCTTGGCAAAGGCCACCAGTCTCCTGGCCACCAGCTCGAAACGTACCGCCGAATAATAATTGAACTCCACCTGGGGCAGGAAATAGTCGAATGTTCTTAATGTAAAGAAGCGTTTGTGAGTGGGATCCTGGAAGGAACCCGGGAAAGAAAAATAGGGAACGCTTATCCTGACGATCGCGCCGCCTTTGGCCACGCGCCATATTTCCTCCATAGTCGCGACGAGGTCTGAAAGGTGTTCAAGCACATGATGGGCGATCAGCAAGTCAAACTCGCCGCTGGCGAATGGCCAGGGGAAAACTTCCAGGTCGTGAACCACGTCGACCCCATCCTGAGGGAGTTGGTCCATGCCGATCACCGTGTCTTCGGGATCGATGGATACATATTTCCTTTTCCCGCAACCGATATCCAGGATCTTCATCATTGCACTCCAGGTTTGTGTTTTCAGGCCGGCGGAAAGTATCCTATCGGAGTATGAAATGTTTTCCGGGTTGGCTATTCACCTTTTGCATTAAATCGGATAAGCCGGATCTTTCTCCCGTCAAAATCTAATTCTCGGACCAGGCTGAAACTCTGCGGTAGCGGGTCGGCATCGAGAAGGAAACGCAGTTCCGGGTGGATCATATGCAGTTTATACCTGTCCACCACCAGGTATT
Organism: PVC group bacterium; assembly: GCA_040773245.1. GTDB lineage: Bacteria > Auribacterota > Erginobacteria > Erginobacterales > Erginobacteraceae > Erginobacter. The sequence goes on along the minus strand of JAXGWO010000018.1, from coordinate 8,829 downwards.
TGATCCCTCTTTCCGCCAGATAAACCCGGAGGCCGGGCAGATCCCCCCAGTAGAAGACGTTCCAGAGGCTGCCGGCGTAATAACTGACCCCGAGGCGAAATGCCATCACTTTCTCCTCCTCGATCCCGGGGATATTATCCCTCATCCAGGTTCCCATAATCTTGTATTCGTAGGGGACATTCGCCTTTACCACCTTCCGGTATACTATGAATAATGAAGACGCTGTCAGCGCAAGATAATAAACAACCAATCCAGCGGTGAAAATTCTCCGAATTCCGACCTTCCGAGCGCCGGCTTTCCCGATATCGTCAAGGATCCGGGCGAAAGCGATCAGGGACAGAGGGATAAAGATATAAAAATAGCGATGTTCGATGATCATAATCAGGAATAGCCCTATGGGAGCAAACATCAGGATCAGGTAAGAGATCGCCGTTTGCCGTCGTCCGCGGATAAATGATAATGCAAAATAGGACAGTAAAATCAGCATCCCGCCAAAGAGAAGGGTTAATAATGCTGCGGGGGAAAGCGAGAGATAATGGGCTGTTTTAATAATTTCCTGGTACCCATCGAGGAGGTTAAAACGGATGATTCTGATTAATCGGGCGGGGTGTCGAAATATCAGGCCGGACATTGATAGTGGTTTATAATCCGGGTTGCATGTGGCGAACCTATCCGGGTGGAAATACATTTCCATGTGCTGGAAAATAATTTCTCCCTCCGCCATCCCGCGGGCTTGAGTGTAACGCAGGCCGATGTCCTTGTAATGACTATGTCCGCTGATCTGCCAGTTCCCGGTGACGGAGTATAGGTAGATCCAATAAGGTGTGCATACGATGATGAAAGCACCGGAGATAAGGATCACGCTTCGGATTCTCTCTTTCCACCAGTGCCGTTTCCGGCCGGCCAGCAGATTGAAGCCCGCCACCAGGGGGAGAAAGCTGAGCCCCAAAGGGTGGGTGAGGAACCCCAGTGCCAAGAAGGTTCCGGAATATATCGGCCAGCGAATCCCGCCCGCCGTGAAAGTTGCCCATCCCGCAGCCATTCCCGAGATTAGGAGCAGGGTATATAGCGATTCCGAGAAGGATTCGGTTGAACCGTAGACCAGAATTGGGAAGAGAGCGGTCATCAGTCCGGCTAGAAACCCGGCTCGGCGACCGAACATCTCGTAGGCGACCAGATAGACTGGGATTACCAGCAGGGCCCCGGCGACGGCCGACGCCAGCAGGGCGGCCCGGACCGGGTCACCGGTCAGATAGTTGAGCAAGCCGATTACGATCGGATAAAGAGGTGGACGAACGGTCTGTGGCGCGCCGAAGAGCGTATATCCCCGGCCGGAGAAAAGGTTGTTGGCCAGCAGGAGGTAGGTCACGCTGTCGCTGCCTCCCCCGGAATCGATAAAGTTAAAAGTCGCCAGAGAAAGTGCCCGGGGAATGATGGCGATCAGAAGAAGTAAAATGATTAATTGCTTATGTGGATTCATCGTCTTGCCGGGGATTCTTTCTCCAGGTTTAATTGACGGCTTCTCCTCTCAAACTTCGCTTGATTCTGTTAATGCAACGATATCCCGCCAGATTGGCTGCCGGAAGCGAGAGCGCGACATTGAGCAAGGTGTGGGGTAACTTTCCCGTATGCCTATCCGCCCAGAGAATATCGCAATCGGAACACAGGGGAATTTCCCGGAAGCGTCCAGCAACCATCTTGCTGCGCAGAGCGCGCATCCTGTTGCCATTCCAGATTTCCAACAGGGGACGATCCCCGATTCTGCCCAGGGGGTACCCCCCCCCGGTGTCCAAGCAACAGGGAACCACCGTCCCGTCCCACTGAATGGAGAGAGCGCACCAGAGATAAGGGCAGGGAGCGTAGTTGGTCCCACTCTCGCGCAAGGGTACAGTGGACTTGTCCACCAGTTGGCCCCGCCAGGAATGGAATTGCCGGAGGTTGAATTCGTCCAAGGGCAGACCGCGGAACATATTCCGGAAAGCTGCCTCTTCCTCGCTATGAACCCGTTCGTCTCTGGATACTAACGTTTCGAGGACGGTGTATGGTTTATTTGCCCTGCGTTCTTTTTTTAGACGCAGAAAATCAAGAATGTTATTCAATGTCGGCTCAAACCCGGAACCGATCCGGATACTTTCATAGGTTCGGGCGTTATAACCGTCAAAAGAAAAGCTTATGTAATCAAGCCCGGCTGAGAACAGGGATTTCGCCTTTCCCTGGTCAAGCAACGTGGCATTAGTATTGAGTCGCACGGCAATGCCTTGTGTGCGGGCGTAACGGATCATCTCTTCCAATTCATTGTGTAACAGCGATTCCCCCCCCATAAAAAGATAGAAGGTGGTGACATAGGGTGATACTTCGTCAACCAGGGACCGGTATGCGTCCATTCCCATAAAGCCGCGGCGTTTCTCTGAGCTGGTTTGCGCCTCGCACATCACGCATTTGAGATTGCAGAGGTTGGTCGGCTCGATCCACAGGGCGGTGGGGGGATGGCGGCAAAAATCCCGCCCGCGGGCGTAAGCCCGCAGGGCGGATACCCCGGAGGTCAGCGCACGCAGATTTTTCAGTACTCGGTTCATCGCATTATCTGACTCGCATTTCGATCGGATCATTCGGGGGAATTGTCGCGATCAATGTTGCGGCGCTAACCGGGGGACTTCAAGAGACAGGGGAGGCGATCGGAGCTGGAAGGGAAGATGGGTTGGTCGTCGTCTCCGGCGCCGGCCAGCCGGTTAGCCGGCGGGGAATCCGGCCGCTCAAGAGGATGTCGCCCGCTGTTCCGAAGTAAACCCTGCTCAATCCGCGCAGGGCCCGGAGACCCGAGTTTTCCCGGAAGACGGCCCCGCTCGCAGAGGAAAAACCAGCCGATAAAAACCAGCAAGGATATTAAGAGATTTGTTTTGATAGCGGGACCCGTAACTTAATAGCGTTTGCTGACGGCCGGTTCCCTGCCGATACCGCGCGGTACCATTCGACGGTTCGGGCCAGGCCTTCTTCCAGGGAAACCAGCGGGCGCCAGCCGAGTTCGGCGGCCGCCTTTCCGTGATCCCCGACATACCGCCGGATCTCTTTCCCCCGATAGGGCAGAGTTTCCGGACTGATGGGAATCTCGTGGCCCAGGATTTCTTCTACCTTCTTAACCAGGTTCCGGAGCGAGATCTCGCGGCCGGTTCCAATATTGAACACTTCCCCCGCCGCCGGTCCCTTTTCCGCGGCCAGGAGAAAACTTTCTATCACATCGTCTATGTAAGTGTATTCCCGAGTCTGCTCCCCGGCGGTCATCCGGAGAGGCTTCCGAGTTAAGCCTGACCTGATCAACTGGGGGAGGAATCGGCCTTCATCCTGGCCGGGGCCGTAGACCAGGAAGAGGCGCAGAATCACCACCCGGGCTCCGAACAAGTTCGCCCAGGTTTTGCAGGCCAGGGTGGCGGCGGCTTTGGAGAGGGAGTAGAGCGAAGGGGGGTCAAGGGCCATCTCCTCCCGGAAAGGAGGGTGATTTTGCCCGTAGGCTTCCGCTGTACAGGTGCAGACCAGCTTGTCATATCTGACCCGGTCCAGGGCGCGGAGAAGATTGACGGTGCCGCCCAGATTGACGGCGAGGGTCATGTCCAACTCGGAGCGAGAGCGGGCGTTTGAAGTTAAAGCGGCCAGATGGAAAATCAGCCGGGGAGCGATTTCCCCGGTCACTCCCTCCAGGGCGGGGCCATCTTGGATATCGACGGGATAAACGCGAATTTCCCCTTCCAATTCCTCCAGCCGGTCCCGGGGAGCGTCGGGGAATACCAGCCCGCTGACCCGTGCCCCCTCCCTAACCAGTCTCCAAGCCAGGTGAGACCCGAGGAAACCCTCTGCTCCCGTGATCATAACCGGGATACCCTTGAACGTGCTCATCGTTCCTGGCTGCTAATTTCGTGGGTTTGGTTTCTTAAGCGCGGGGAAAAGGCCATCGGTTATCCGGATGGCGGGCGACGATATTGATTATCGTCTCCTTCTTCTGATCGGGGAATGATTCCATAATCGCGGCGTAATCCGCGAATGGCCGGAAGTTCTTCTCGGAATAGAACCGGTAACCCAAAGAGAAGAGATTATTTGCGAGCTCCTCGAAGCTGTCACCGACCGACTCGAGGTAGGCAGGTCCCAGTTCCATAATCAGCGTCGGCAGAAAAGATTCCAAGGTCCGGCGCCCTCCGCGCAAAACCTTATACTCGTAGCCATCGACATCGAGCTTGATCAGGTCAACACTTTGCAGGCTCCGCTCCTTGACATATTCATCCAAAGTCATAAATTTCACCCTCTCCGGGGATAGGGCGGCGTCCTCCTCGGCCGGATCAATCTTCCAGCTCGTTTGAAAGACAATATCCCTGAACCCGTTCACGTCGGAGAGGGCGGTCTTTTCCACTTCGATATTGGGAAGATCGTTGAGCTGGAGATTTCTCCTTAATCTTCTCCAGGCCCATTCCATCGGCTCGAAGGCGATCACCCGTCCCCCTTTTGCCAGCCGGGCCATCCTCAGGGCGTGGCAGCCGATATTTGCTCCGATATCGAGGACCGTCATCCCCGGTTTAACCAGCTGTTCGATCGCCCGTGAAATATAGAGTTCAAAACAACCATCATAATAAAGCGAGGAATCGATCAGCTCGTCAAGATGGAGTTCATAGGATATACCCTTGATATTTTTTATCACCACGCGGTCCCGGTTGCGCTGCCGCAATCTCCTCTCCAGGAATAGATAGACCGCTCGAAGCCAGCGGAGTCGAAACGGCGATTTCCCGTAAATCTTCTGAATGGCGATCCGAATTGACATAATCGAACTTCTCTGAATGGAAAAGAATTCTCCGGGTGGGAGAGCTAACTTGTTACGCCTTCCCGAGAAAGCCCTCCCGCCGCAGGACTATTCTCCGCCGGGAGTTAATCTTGATTCGCTAACCACAAGGCCGAAGTGACGCGGATCAACTACATTCGACCGTTCCAGATGAGGCTGAAAACGGCAGATAGAGTAGCACAACCGATCGGGATGACAAAGAATGAATCCAGTTTGAGGCCGACAGCTTATCCTGCTCTCCGGGGCGATACCATTCCATACCGATATCTTCCGAGCCCGGCGTGATTATCTTTTCCAGTTCAATCTGGTGGGGATATCCGGGGTTTGACCGGATAAGCTCGGCTTCCCTTTCCCCCGGCCGCCAGATCGTTAGGCCCTCGGCCTGTTTGCTCCGTTCGATGGTCAGCCTGTTCTTTTTCCTCGCCGGAAGGCCGGTACGCGAATCGACCGCCCAGCTGGTCTTTCCCGCGAAGAAAATCTCCCTTTTCACCGTGCCCCCGGCCGCCTCACCGGAGATCGCCTGCAGCTGAAAAGAAGCGTTCCTCTTCCGGCGCAAGCAGTCGACGCCCTTCTTGATAAGAAGATAGCCCAGTGGGATTGAACTGAGAGTCCTGAGAAGCACGCGGGCGGCCGCGTCCATCGTTGCCCCGTAACGTTCTATCAGGCTGTCCCACGCGGGTTCGCCCCCTGATATGTTGCTATTCTCTTCCAGAGATCGGCGGCCGAATCGGTCGCTCCGGCCGCCGCAGTCGGCGGAAGACGGTTCAAGGATGCCTCTCCGGAAGATCTATATCGCGGGCGGGCCGGCAAGGCAACGAAAAATCTTCAGGGCTCGCCCCGTTGTTCCCGGCGAGGATTGTTCGCTTCCCCGTTCTCGGCTGACCGGGCCGGAAGCCCGTATCGCCGGGATACTCTCCCCTCCTTCAGGCGGGAGGATTAAGGAGGGGGCGGCCCCGGCAACCCCTCACCTAACCTCGTCCCTGAAATGATTACGAAAATTTTGCCGTAACCGAATAATTTCCAATTCGGTTGCACCTGCGGCAAAATTGTGCTTAATTGGACAGCGAAGCGCGGATAAATTGCAGCTTCGCTTGAATTTTTCTCCGGGTTTTATCGAGCAGGGTTTCCGGACCGGCTGGAAAGCATATCCCCCACGGGCATCAGGGGGGAAACGGTAATCGTAATGAAGGGCGAGCGGATATGATGAAGCGTGGCAAGTCTTGTGCGGCCGCCGGCGGTATTCTTGTATTGTTCTTGATCCTCGCCCGCCCGGTACCGGCGGCCCTGGGAGATATCAGGCAGACCTGGATCTCCTTGGGAACCAACTGGTGCGGCGGCGGGGTGGCCTGGCAGGAGAGCGGCGCGGGCGCGGTCTTCCCCGACGGCTGGATCTGGGAGCACAGCCGGGGCAGCGAGGTCATCCAGCAGCGGGATCCGGAGACCGGCGCGCTGACCGGGGCGCTGGTCAACCACGCCTACGACAAGGGGGCGCTGATCGCCTGGGATTCGATCCGGGGGACCTTCTGGATGACGGATCCTTACAAGACCTCGGGGGGCGACGTCATCCAGCTCAATCCCGTCACCGGCCAGCTGATCTCCAAGTTCAACTCGCAGATCGACCAGATCTCCGGGATCTACCACCACGCCGCGACGGACCGGATCTGGATCTCCGGCTGGTACACGAGGAAGTTCGCCAGTTTCCGGCCGGACGGGGTCCAGGACACCCCGATGCGGTATCCGGGGGAGCGGGTCTTCGGGATCTGCCGGATCGGCGACCGGCTCTGGATGGGGGCCCTCAGCTCCAGCGAATCCAACAACCCGGTCAAGGAGTATTACCTTGATGGGAGCTGGACCGGGCGGCAGTTTTTCCTCCCCGATCCGGACCTGCACGCCCAGGACATAACCTTCGACGGGCGCTACATCTGGCTGCGGGCCAAGGGCTGGGACGAACCGTCCGGGACGATCGACTATACTTACCAGGTGGATATCGAGTACGCCACGCCCACCCCGGTCACCACTCCCACGCCCATCCCCACGCCGGTGCAGTCGCCGGCCCTGATCGACTCCGGGGATTACAACGGGGACGGTCGGGCCGATGTCGCCGTCTTCCGCCCCGACACCGGGCTCTGGGCGGTCCGGGGGGTGACCCGTTTCTACTTTGGCGGCAGCGCGGACATCCCGGTCTCCGGAGACTACCGGGGCGACGGAACGACCGCGGCGGCCGTTTACCGTCCCCATCGGGGCCGCTGGATGATCCGGGGCTTGACCCAGTTCACCTTCGGCGCGGACGGGGATGTCTTGGTGCCGGGAGATTACGACGGCGACGGAATCTGCGATGCCGGGATCTTCCGGGGCCGTTCCGGGCTCTGGGCGATCCGGGGAATCACGCGGGTCAGTTTCGGCTTCCGCCGGGATCTTCCGGTCCCCGGATACTATTCCGGGGCCCGGGCCAAGGATATCGCCGTCTACCGGCCCGGCACCGGCCGCTGGATCATCCGGGACCTCACCCGCACTTATTTCGGCCAGGCGGGCGACCAGCCGGTCCCCGGCGACTACACGGGCACCGGTCGGGACGAGATCGCCGTCTATCGGCCCCGCTCCCAGTTGTGGGCGATCCGCGGCCTGACCCGGTTCTACCTCGGCCTCTCCCGGGGGGACCTGGCCCAGCCCGCCGACTTCGGCGGGACCGGTTTGATCGATCCGGCCGTCTTCAATCCCGCGGCCGGCAGCTGGGCCATCGGAGGGCTGACCCGGACTTACTTCGGCGCCGGGGGGGATGTCCCGGTCACCGCGCCCCCGCCCCGGAAGGGTTTCTGGAGGATGCCCCTGATCGATTCCGGGGATTACCTGCAGCTGGGGTATTCGCAGATCGCCGTCTTCCGGAACAGCGCCGGGCTCTGGTGGGTCAAAGGTCCCCGCCACATCCACAGCGTCTATTTCGGCGCCCGGGGAGACAGCCCGGTATCCGGAGACTATGACGGGGACGGGAAGACCGATATCGCGACCTACCGCCCCGCTTCCGGCCTCTGGTCGGTCCGCTACGTCACCCGCTTCTATTTCGGGGGTGCGGCCGGCGATATCCCGGCCCCCGGCGACTACAACGGTGACGGGAGCTGCGATTCGGCCATCTTCAACCGCCTGTCCGGTATCTGGAACGTGAGAATTGAGATCCCCTTCGCCTCCGCGGCCGCCGCCCGGGCCCTCCTCGGGGCCGCCGAGATGGCGGCGGCGTCCGGGGAAGGGGATTTCCCCGGGGGGAAGTCTTCCGAATCCACCGCTCCCTTTACCTACAGCTTCGGGTTCGGCGGGCCGAAGGATATCCCCGTTCCCGGTTATTATACCGGCGGGCCGCGGAAGCTGATCGCCACTTACCGGCCTTCCACCGGCCTCTGGGCGATCCGCGGGCTGACTCATTTCTATTTCGGCGAGCCGGGGGATTTCCCCCTGGCCGCGGATTTTACCGGGGATGGGACCAGCCACCCGGGGATCTTCCGCCCCGGCAGCCGGCTCTGGGCCGTCCGGGGGGTGACCCGTTTCTACTACGGCCGGGAGGACGGCTACCTTCCCGTTCCCGCCGACTATCAGGGCCACGGGACCACCGAACCCGGCCTCTTCCGTCTCGGTCCCGGCCGGTGGGAGATCCGCGGCCTGACCCGGCTTTACTTCGGCGAGACGGGCGACACCCTGACGGTGGGAAGGCCGCCCGCCGGCGGGAAGCGCTGATTAATTCCAAAATATCCTTGACCGGAAAACGATGTGTGCTTAGGGTGCTGGTGTCTGTCGGGAGGAACTGTGATCCTTATTCCCCGGAGCAGGGTTCCGGGACCAACTGGGAAGCCCACCCATTTGACGGCTGTTAGAGGGCAAACCTTAATTGTTGAAAGGGAGATCGGATATGATGAAGCGTGGCAAGTCTTGTGCGGCCGCCGGCGGTATTCTTGTATTGTTCTTGATCCTCGCCCGCCCGGTACCGGCGGCCCTGGGAGATATCAGGCAGACCTGGATCTCCT
>JAXGWO010000017.1:0-62148 GCA_040773245.1 PVC group bacterium | reverse complement strand
CTACGGCGACGACGCCGATCTCTCCCTGCGGGTCCGGCTGCAGGGATGGCGGGCGGTCTACGTCCCCGCGGCCGTGGTCTATCACAAGTACTCGGCGACCACCGGGGCCTATTCTCCCTTCAAGGCCTTCCTGGTCGAACGGAACCGGATCTGGCTGACGATCAAGGATTTTCCCCCCGGCCCGCTGCTGCTGGCGCCGTTTTATGCCGCCGGACGGATCCTTCTCCAGGCCTGGGGGGTCCTGGCCGGGAAAGGGGCGTCGGGGGCGTTCGCCCGGGAGTACCCGGCCTGGTCTCTCCCGGTTATCCTGTTCCGGGCCCACCTGGCCGCTCTGAAGGGGCTGCCCCGGATGTGGCGGAAGCGGAAGGAGATCCGCCGGAAGCGGAAAGTCTCCGACCGCGAGTTCCGCTCCTGGCTGAGCCGGTTCCGCCTCACCGCCCGCGAGCTGGCCCTGAAAGAATAGGCGAGCGAACGATCGGACGGGAAAGCGGAACTTGATGATTCCGGATGACCCTGATATTTTCGGAACCGGTTTATATTGATATCGGCTCTTTCCCTTGCCGGATCCGGATGGGAAAGCGTAACTTGCTGATTCCGGGCAACCCCGGTATCTCCGGAACCGGTATTTTTTAACCTATTTTTCCCGAAGGAAAAAATATGAGAGTCGGAATCAACGCCCTCTACCTCATCCCCGGCCGGGTCGGGGGGAGCGAGATCTACCTCCGCCGGCTGATCTCGGCCCTGGCCCGGATCGACCGGGAGAACGAGTACGTCGTCTTCACCAACCGGGAGAACCGCGGGACCTTCGATCTGGGCGGAAACTTCACCGAACACCACTGCCCGGTCCGGGGCCTGGTCCGGCCCCACCGGATCGCCTGGGAGCAGCTGGTCCTCCCCTGGCGGGCCCGGCAGCACCATCTCGACGTCCTCCACTCCCCCGGTTTCGTCGCTCCGCTCTTTGCGCCCTGTCCTTCGGTGGTCACCGTCCTCGACCTGATCTATCTCGAGTTCCCCGAGACCTTTCCCTTCCTGGCCCGGCAGTGGATGCGCTTCCTGGTCCGGCACTCGGTCCGCCGGGCCCGGGCGGTGATCGCCCTGAGCGAGTACTCCCGCGACGAGATCCTCTGGGCGCTGGACGTTCCCTTCTGGAAGATCCGGGCCATCCCCCTCGGCGGGGGCGAGGAACGGGCGGCCCCGGCCGCCCCCGGGGAGGCGGAGAAGATTTTGGCGAGACACGGGATCGTCCCGCCCTACCTGCTCACCGTGGCCGCTTCCCACCCGCACAAGAACCTGGTCCGTCTTCTGGAAGCTTACTACCGCCTGGAGGAGAAGATGAGCCACCAGCTGGTGATTCTCGGCGTCCGGCACAACCGTTACGGCGCCCGGCTGCAGGGGACGGTGGAGCGGCTCGACCTCGCCGGCCGGGTCGTCTTCACCGGCTGGGTCCCGGAACGGGAGAAGGAGATCATCTACACCCGGGCCGCGTGCACGATCTTTCCCTCGCTTCTGGAAGGGTTCGGGCTCCCGGTCCTGGAGAGTATGCGTTACGGGGTCCCGGCCGCCTGCTCCGATGTCCCCTCCCTGGTTGAGGTGGCCGGGGAGGCGGCCTGTCTCTTCGACCCCTACTCGGCGGAGTCGATCGCCGCCGCCATCCGCGGCTGTCTCTTCGACCGGCCGCTCCGCGAACGCTTGATCGGGCAGGGGAGGGCCCACGCCGCCCGCTTCACCTGGGAAGAGACCGCCCGGCGGACCCTGGAGGTTTACCGTTCCGCCGCCGCGCCCGTCTCCGCCTGAGAAAACGCGATGAACCGTCCCCTCGGGAATATTCCTTCCGCCGTCCTGATCGCCCTGTCCGCCTGGTGCCTCTCCTGCGGCCGTCCCGCCCGCTACGGGGAACGGCTCAAGGTGGCCGCCGTCTTTCCGGACTCCCGGGAGAGTCTCCCGGCCGCCGTCATCCACCGGGCGCTCGACGAGGCCGCCCAGGAGATGCTGATCGTCTACGAGGTTTCCGACTGCGTCCCGCCCGGAGAGATGGAGGGGGTCCTGCGGGATTACGCGGGGAAGGGCTACGAGCTGATCTTCGGCGACGACCGGGGGGCGGAAGAGACGGTCCGGAGGTTTGCCCGGGATCACCCCGAGACCGCCTTCTGTTTCAACTCCCGCCTGAACTCGGTCGATCCCAACTTCTCCGTCTTCAGTTACTGGCTGCACGAGCCGGCCTACCTCTGCGGCCGGCTCGCCGGGCGTCTGACCGCCTCCGGCCGGGTCGGCGCCGTGGCCGAAGACCCCCATCCCGCCCTTAACGCCGCCCTCAACGCTTTCCGGGACGGGGTCCTCACCGCCGACCCGGGGGTCGAGGCGGAGATTGTCCTGGCCGGTCCGGAGGGGGCGGAGGCGGCGGCCGCGCGGCTGATCGAGTCCGGGGCCGATTACCTCTTCGCCGCCTCCCCGGCGGTGATCGCGGCCTGCCGGGCGAAGCGGATCCCGGCCTTCGGCTACCTGAAAAACTGGTATTCCAGCGCCCCCGACACGATGGTCACGGGGGCGGTCTGGGACCCGGGTCCGCTGGTGGCCGAGACGGTCGAGGACGTGAAGAACGGCCGCTTCCGGGCCCGGGACCTGCGGGAACTGTCGCTGATGGCCAAGGGCGGCGCCTACCTCGCCCCCTACCATTCCTTCGAGACCCGGATCCCCCACCAGCTGCAGGAGGAGATCGACGAGCTTCGCCGCGCCATCCTTTCCGGGCTCTACCGGGTCCCGGCCGACGAGACCCTCCGGGGACCGGCGCCGGGGGAGTAGACGGCAGGAATCAGGTTGACGGGGGGTAAAATCCCCGGCTAATATGCTGTTTTTCCAAACCCAAACAGGAGGGCGGTAATGCGCGACCCCAAAAAAGTGCTGGAAAACACGGTCAAGCGGTGCCGGGAGAGGGATATCATCATCCCCACCTACGAGCAGATGCTTGACCCCGCAAAGGTCCCCCAGGGGATCAAGGACGAACTGACAAACATCGGGCTCTGGGATCTCAACTCCCGCAACCTCTTCCGGATCACCTGGAAGAACGAACCGGTCGAGTTCGGCGGGGGGTTCGGGGGGGTCAACTTCGTGGAGTGGCCGTCCGCCCTGACCGGGGTCAAGGCCCGGATCGTGATGCTGATCGGGAAGTGGTTCCCGACCGGGGCCCACAAGGTGGGGGCCACCTTCGGCCCCCTGGTGGAGAAACTGGTGAGGGGCGAGTTCGACCCCACCTGCCAGAAGGCCCTCTGGCCCTCGACCGGTAACTACTGCCGGGGCGGGGCCTTCGATGCCTACCTGCTGGCCTGCGAGTCGATCGCGGTCCTGCCGGAGGGGATGAGCCGGGAGCGTTTCGAGTGGCTGGAGAAGGTCGGGGCGGAGATCTACGCCACCCCGGGGAGCGAGTCCAACGTCAAGGAGATCTACGACAAGACCAAGGAACTGGTCGCCGAGAACCCGGAGAAGATCGTCAACCTCAACCAGTTCGAGCAGATCGGCAACGCCGTCTGGCACTACGCCGTCACCGGACCCTGTATGTGGGAGGTCTTCGAGAGGATCAAGCGCGAGGGCGACGAGTTCCGCGCCCTCTGCCTCACCCAGGGATCGGCGGGGACGCTGGGCAGCGGGGAGTACCTCAAGGAGCACCACCCCGGGATCAAGGTGGCGGCGATGGAGGCCCTGGAGTGCCCGACCCTCCTCGCGAACGGTTACGGCGCCCACCGGATCGAGGGGATCGGGGACAAGCACGTTCCCTGGATCCACAACCTGAAGAACACCGACCTGGTGGTGGACATCGCCGACGAGGACTGTATGCGGGTGCTTCGCCTCTTCAACGAGAAACCCGGTCAACAATACCTGGTCCGGATGGGGCTGCCGCAGGAACTGACGGCCTCGCTCCCCCTGCTCGGCATCTCCTCGATCGCCAACCTCCTCGGCTCCATCAAGACCGCCAAGTTCTACGAGATGGACGAGACCGACGTCATCTTCACGGTCGCCACCGACTCCGAGGAGATGTACTCCTCGCGGCTGCGCGAGCTGACCGAGGAGCGCGGGGCCTACGACGCCGAGCAGGCGGCCAAGGACTACGACCGCTGCCTGATGGGCCAGTCCACCGACTGGATACTGGAGTGCGGCTACTGGGACCGGAGGAGGATGCACAACCTCAAGTACTTCACCTGGATCGAACAGCAGGGCAAGACCGTCGAGGAGCTTAACGCCCAGTGGTACCGGAAGGATTACTGGACCAGCCGGTTCCACGCCGTGAAGGAGTGGGACGAGCTGATCAAGGAGTTCAACGCCAGGACCGGCCTGATCAAGAAGTACCTGTAGGCCAACCCGGCCCGAGGAGGAACCATAATGATCGCCAAGAGAATCGAAGGCGGGTACCAGCTGGAGAGCCCGACCATCAACGGGGTCTTCGTGGTCAAGCTGACCATCACCGACGCGGGGGAGGAATCGATCGAGACCTGTTCCACCACTATGGGGGTCTGTTTCCCGGTCCTGAAGCTCGATCCCGGAACCATCGAAAGAGTCATCGGGCCCGCCCGCTGGAAGCACCTGCGGGAGATGAAAGAGAAGGGGCTCAGCCAGATGTTCGTCGACCCCCAGGACAAGGACCGGCGGGCCCAGGCCCCCCGGACCTGGTGAACGGGCCGCGCTTCCAACTGGCCCCCCGCGCGGGGGAACGCAACCAAGGAGGTTGAAGATGGATCCGCAGAATCTGCTCTTTACCCGGGACCACGAATGGATCGAGGCCGGCAAGTCGCCGGCCCGCCTCGGGATCTCCGACTACGCCCAGCGGGAACTGACCGACGTGGTCTACGTCGAGCTCCCCGAGGAGGGGGCGGAGGCGCGCCAGGGCGAGGTCATCGTCACCCTGGAGTCGGTCAAGGCCACCTCCGACGTCTACTCGCCGGCGGACGGCCGGGTGACGGCCGTCAACTCCGCGCTCGAGGATAACCCCCAGAAGATCAACGAGGACCCCTACGGGGAGGGCTGGCTGGTCGAGATCGAGGTCGACGGCGCCGTTTCCCCGGAAGGGCTGATGGATTTCGAGGCTTACGAGAAGTTCCTGGAAAGCGCGGGCGAGTAATGCGCTTCATCCCCAACACCGCGGCGATCCGCCGGGAGATGCTGGCGGAGATCGGGGTCTCCTCTTTCGAGGAACTGATCGCCGCCATCCCCGCAGGGGTCCGTTTCCGGGGAGAGCTTGACCTCCCCGGCCCGCTCTCCGAGACCGAACTCCGGGAGCGGGTCGGCGGTCTCGCCCGCCGCAACGGGGACTTCGCCGTCCTCCAGCCCCTGGTCGGGGCGGGGGCCTACCGGCACCACGTGCCCCGGGCGGTCGCCGCCCTCCTCTCGCGGGAGGAGTTTTACACCGCCTACACCCCCTACCAGCCGGAACTGAGCCAGGGGACCCTCCAGGCGGTCTTCGAATACCAGTCTTTCCTCGCCCGTCTGACCGGGATGGAGGCGGTCATCCCCTCGATCTACGACGGCGCCTCGGCCGCCGCCGAGGCGGTCCTGATGGCGCTGCGTCTGACCGGGAAGAACCGGGTCCTGGTCGCGGCCTCGCTCCATCCCCATTACCGCTCGGCGATCGAGACCTACACCGCCCCCCACCGGACCGAGATGATCGAGATCCCCTGCCGGGACGGGCTGGCGGATCGGGAAGAGCTGGAATCGGCCCTCGGGGAGGAGACCGCCGCGGTGGTCGTCCAGTCCCCCAACTTCTTCGGGGGGATCGAGCGGATCGGAGAGCTGGCCGCGGCGGCCGGAGAGAAATCGGCGCTCTTCGTCCAGGTCGTCGCCGAGTCGCTCTCCCTCGGGTTGCTCCAGGCCCCCGGGGAGATGGGGGTCGATATCCTGGCCGGGGAGGCGCAGTCGCTGGGGATGGAACTCAACTACGGCGGCCCTTACAACGGCTACCTGGGGGCGCGGAAGGAACACCTCCGCCAGCTGCCGGGAAGGATCGTCGGGGAGACGGTCGATCGGGAGGGGAAGCGGTGCTTCGTGATGACCGCCCGGGCCCGGGAGCAGGACATCCGCCGGGAGAAAGCCACCTCCTGCATCTGCTCCAACCACGGCCTGAACATTCTCGCCTCCGCGATCTACCTCTCGCTGCTGGGGACGGAAGGGTTTTACCGGACCGCGCTCCTCAACACCCGGGCCGCCCACTACCTGGAAGAGAGGCTGGTTGAATCGGGGAAGTTCGAACGTGTCTTCTCCTGCCCCTTCTTCAACGAGTTCACCCTCCGGGCGAAGATCCCGCTGGACGAGGTCCGGGAGAAACTCCTGTCCGGCGGATTCATCCCTCCCCTCGGCCTCGGTTCCTACCTGGGAGACGAGGCCCTGGCCAACACCGCCCTCTTCGCCGTCACCGAGATCTTCTCCCGGAACGACCTCGACCGGGTAGCGGAACTGCTGGTCTGATTTTAGCTACCGGTTAATAAAGAGATTTAAGCGCTACTGAACAGAATTAATCGCTATCGGTATCGGTATCGAGGGTCTGCCGCCGGGTGGGGTGATTCCAATTTCGATACCGATAGCGAAAGCGAATAAAGCAAGATTGCGCGGGTTGCCCGAAATGAATGATATGAAGCTGATCTTCGAAAAATCCTTTCCCGGGCGGGAGGGGTATTCCCTCCCCGCCGACGGGTTCGAGGAGATCCCCCTCGACCGCTGCATCCCGTCGGAGCTGCAGGGGGAGAAGCGGGAGCTGGTCGAGGTCTCCGAGGTCGAGGTGGTCCGCCACTTCACCCGGCTGAGCAAGCTCAACTACGGGATCGAGGACGGCCTCTACCCGCTCGGCTCCTGCACGATGAAGTACAACCCCAAGGTCTCCGAGGAGCTGGCCGCCCTCGGCCGCTTCGTCCTCGCCCATCCCTTCGCCCCCGCCGACCTGGCCCAGGGTTCGCTGAAGCTGATCCACGATCTGGGGGAGATGCTGGGAAGGATCACCGGGATGGACGCCTTCACCCTGGCCCCGGCCGCCGGGGCCCACGGGGAGCTGACCGGGGTTTTGATCATCCGGAAGTACTTCGAGGACCGGGGGGAGAAGCGGACCAGGATGCTGGTCCCCGACTCCGCCCACGGGACCAACCCCGCTTCCTCGGCGATGGCCGGTTACCGGATCGTCGAGCTGAAGTCAAACCCGCAGGGAACGGTCGATCTCGGGGAACTGGAGAAGGCGATGGACCATCAGACCGCCGGGCTGATGCTGACCAACCCCAACACGGTCGGGATGTTCGACCCCCGGATCGACGAGATCGCCCGGATCGTCCACGGACAGGGCGGGCTGCTCTACTACGACGGGGCCAACCTCAACGCCACCCTGGGGATCCTCCGCCCCGGGGACACCGGTTTCGACGTCGTCCACCTCAACCTCCACAAGACCTTCGCCACCCCCCACGGAGGGGGCGGCCCCGGGGCCGGCCCGGTCGGGGTGAAGGAGTTCCTCCGGCCCTTCCTCCCCTCCCCGGTGGTGGTCTTCGACGGCGAGAAGTACCGGCTCCGGGACCCGGGGGAGAAGAGCATCGGGATGATGCGGGCCTTCATCGCCAACTTCCCCGTCCTGGTCAAGGCCTACGCCTGGATCCTCTCGATGGGACCGGAAGGTCTGCGGGAGGCCTCGGCGGCGGCGGTGGTCAACGCCAACTACCTGCTGGCGAAGCTGAAGGGCTACTACCGGCCCGCCTACGGAGGCTTCTGCGCCCACGAGTGCGTGCTCACCGGACGGGACTACAGGAAGCACGGGGTCAAGACCCTGGACATCGCCAAGCGGCTGATGGACTACGGGTACTACCCCCCGACCATCTACTTCCCCCACTTCAAGCCCCACGCCGAGGAGACGATTATGGTCGAACCCCCGGAGTCGGAGAGCCGGGAGGTGCTCGACGAGTTCATCGCCGCGATGATCAAGATCTCCGAGGAGGCGAAGAACAGCCCCGAACTCCTCCTGGAGGCCCCCCACGCCACCCCGATCCGCCGGACCGACGACGTCCTCGCCGCCCGCCGCCCGATCCTTCACTACGACGACGAGCTGAAGCTGAAGGGAGAGGGGCCGGAGAAGCGATAGGCGGGGCCGCCGATCCCCCGGCGCTTACCCGAGAAGAATTCCCGTGACGTAGCGGACTGCCGTGGTGTCCTGGTTCGGGAGGCCCCAGTTTCTGATCCAGCGGACCTCCTCCGGGCCGCCGGCGAGCACCGGGAACTTTCCCGCCTCCCGGCAGAGGGCGTTGACCCAGAACCCGCAGGACTCGAGGGCGAAGAGCCGCTTCCCCGGTTGGCGGCATTCCCCGGCCGCGCCGCACCCCCGCCGGCAGATCCGGCAGGGGCCGCAGGCGTAAACCTCCCGGACGTCGTAACCGTTCTCCGCCAGGTCTACCGCCGCCCGGGCGATCAGGAGGTGGGCGTCTCCCTGCTCGGTCCGGTCCTCGTCGCCCGCGAACTGAACGACCAGGAAGGCCCGGGCCCGGGAGAGGACTTCGACCGTGGCCCTGACCGGCGGGGAGTGGGGCGGGCAGGCCTTCCAGTTGTCGAGGATCCCCGGGCAGGAGGCGATCAACCCATCGGTCGTCCGGTAGGGGAGGCGGCAGAATCCCTTCACCCGTTTAGAGATAACGGAATGGAGGGGATCCATCAGGCCGGCTCGGATGGCATATCCCCGCTCCCCGGCCTCGTTTTCCTGAATCTTCCGGATGATACCGCCGATTTTCCGCCTCGCCCGCCGGTGGAACTCGATAAATTCGGCCGCCGGTTTTCCCGGGGAGAGAGGAGCGATCCTTTCCCCGGTTTTAATCCTCTCTTCCGCCTTCACTGATGGTCAGTCCACCTATTCCACGGATGAAGTTCAGGGCCGGTAGATGATGTCGAAGTGGATGACGGTCCACGCAATGTACGCCAGCCCCAGGAGTATCCCCGCCGGGTACCCGACCAGCCAGCTGAACAGATTGAGCCTCGGGTGGTAGAACCGCAGGCTGGTCACCGTGGTCATCACGTTGGCCCAGACCCACCAAAAACTGACCAGGGCGAGCAGATAGTATCCCCAGCGCGGGTAAAGAAAGACGAGCGCGATCCCGGCGATGTTGGCGGGGCAGGATATGAAGACGTCCGCGAAGGCGATGCCAAAGAACATCTTCTGCTCGTGCCAGTCGTCGGTTGAGCCGTCGGGGTTCCTGAACGCCCGGCCCCGCAGGATCATCGCCTGCCAGACCCAGAGGAGCAGGGAATAAATCCCGAACAGAGCCAGGATCACGTAGAGGCCGATCCGGGAGAGAAGGGATATTTCCGTCATTATTGGTTCCTCCTGCGGTGTTTGATGATTTCCCCGGGGTAAAAAGCCTTCTTCATCTCCCGCCCGGCGATTCCTTCCGGCGGCCGCGGGCCGCTTCCGCCAGGAACCAGCTTTCGGGGAATTCGTCTGCGACTTCGGAGTCGTCATCCAGGGGTTGGACGGAGATTGCCTGCCAGCCTCGCTGGCGGAGGTCTGCTTCCAGGACAACCGGGGCCGGGTTGAAGGGCAGGGGGTGGAACAGTTCAATCCCGATGCTCTCCCGGACCCGGCGGTTGAGGGTATCGACCCGGAGATCCGTCCAGAAGTCGAAGATCAGGCGGCTCCCCGGGGCCAGCGGGAGCCATTCCGGGTCGAGGATTTTACCGGTCAGCTCCGGGGGGAGGAAGAAGAAGAGACCCTCGGCCAGGACCAGGGCCGGGACGGCCGGGTCATACCCGGCCCGGCGCAGCGATCGGGGGAGGTCGTCCCGGGCCAGGTCGCCGGGGACGGGCCGGACCCAGGGCGGGAGCGGGACCCCGTGTTCCCGGAGAGTTTGTTCCTTGCGGGCCAGTTTGGCCGGGGTATCGACCTCGAAGACGGCGGTCCGGCCGGAGCGGAATACCTCCAGGCAAACCGCCCGGCAGTCGAACCCGGCCCCGAGGAAGACCGCCTGGGAGAAGTCCGGAGCCCGGGCCCGGAGCCGCCGGGTGGTGAGGAGGAATCGGACCAGGTTGAACTCCTCGTAGACCCGGTCGCAGCTCTCGGCCATCGCCGCCATCCGGCGGCCGGCCTCATCAACGAACCAGGGGGCGGAAGGGTCCTCCACGCCCAGTTCCCGGGCCCGCCTGCCGGCGCGGATTACGGTCAGGGCGTGGGCGGTCTCGGAGACGGTCAGATCCGGGTATCCGCTCATAATGCCGGTTATTATATCACGGTCGCGGGCCCCCGGGAAAAGAGGGCGGGGCCGCTCCCCGGAAAAGGGCTGTTCGCGGTTTCCAGTCCCGGGCCGAGGTGTTACTATGGGCGGGTCGGTGATCGGCCGATGGGCAGGCGAGGCTGCCGGAATTATGTTCAAGCAGAATCAGAATAAACTGGTCTCGAAGTTCTGGGGAAAACATTTCCGGAAGATGCGGAGCGATCCGGCTAACTGGCAGAACAACCGGTTGATCCTTGACTTCACCTATCACCGGATGACCGGAACCCCGAAGCACTGGCTGCCGTGGATGCTCAATGATTTCTTCCGGGAGGTCGCCGGATTCGACCGGGTTCTCAGCATCTGCTGCGGCGACGGTCCCCACGAACTGACGATGCTGGAATCCGGCAAGGTGAATTTCCTCCATGCTTTCGATATCTCCGAGGGGGCCCTGGAGCAGGCCCGGTCGAGGTTCGCCCGGGCCGGGATCCCCGAAGAGAGGTACCGCCTGGAGATCAGGGATGCCAACCGGTTCGATATCGAGGGATCCTACGACCTGGTTGTTTCCGCCGGGGCGGCCCATCACATCGAGGCCCTGGAGCGGGTCTTCAGCCGGGTGGCCTCGCTGATATCCCCGGACGGGTATTTCGCCCTGCTGGAATACATCGGCCCCAACCGTTTCCAGTGGACCGATCGCCAGCTCGAGTTGCTCAACGAAATTGTCGCCGCCCTGCCCGGGGAATATCTCTCCCCGGCCCGCCGCCCGCCGGTCGCCCGGCCTTCAGTGGAGGAACTGATGAAGATCGATCCGTCCGAGGCAGTGAGGTCGGAGGATATCATCCCCCTGGTCGGCGAGCATTTCCGCATCATCTACCGGAGCGATTACAACGGCACTCTGATGCATCCGCTCTACCCCTACCTGAACCACGAACTGGCCGACTGCGGCCGCTCGGACTTCGATGCGATCTTGAGGTTGATCCTGACGTTCGAGGATTTTGCGATCCGGAACGGGGCGCTGGATCCGGACTTCACCTTCATCATCTGCCGGGCGAAGTGATCACCCGCCCGCCCGGTCACCCCGATCGGGCCGGGGAACCGCCTTTCGGGAAAGGAGGTCGGAATGAAAGTATCACTGGGGGCCAAAACCCTGGCCCCGGCGCCGGTTTACATCGTCGGGACTTACGATGAGAAAGGCCGGGCCAACGCGATGGCGGCCGCCTGGGCCGGGATCTGCTGCTCGAAGCCCCCCTGCCTGGCGGTCTCCCTGCGGGAGGCCACCTATTCCCACCATAACATCCTGAAGAGAAAAGCCTTCACCATCTCGATCCCCGGGGAAGAACAGGCGGCGGCCGCCGATTACTTCGGCCTGGCCTCCGGGCGGGATACCGACAAGTTCGCCGCCGCCGGCCTGACCGCGGTGAAGAGCGAGCTGGTGGACGCCCCCTACGTCGGGGAGTTCCCCCTGGTCCTGGAGTGTTCCCTCTTCCAGGTCGTCGAGCTGGGGCTGCACACGATGTTCGTCGGGGAGATCAGGGACGTCAAGGCCGAGGAATCCGTGCTCGGGGAGAAGAAGACCATCGACCTGTCCCGGGTGAGGCCCTTCATATTCTCGCCGGGGGACCGGCTGTATTACCGGCTGGGAGAGAAGCTCGGCCCGGCCTTCTCGATCGGGGACAGTTACCGGAGTTGAGGCGGCTCCCCTATCTCCACTTAAATCAGGGAGTGGAGTTTCTCGGCCAGAGGGGCGAAGTCCGCTCCGGCGAAGCAGTAGCGGAGGTCGAGGAATCGCTTCCGGAAGGTTTTGACCTCTTCCCGCAGGTTCCTGCCCTCGCGGACGACGGCGTTGATCATCCCGGCCAGCTCGGCGAAGTCGTCCTCTTCCATCCCGAAGCGGGTCATCTCCGAGACCCCGAGCCGGAGCCCCCCGGCGGCCGAGAAGCCCTCGTCCTGGGGGCGTCCCTGGTAGTTGACGATGATGTTGTTCTCCTCCAGGCGCCGGGCGATCTCCGGGCCCCGGCCGTAGCCGACGTTGAGCACCACCTGGTGGGTCTCGGTCCAGCCGAGAGCGGGGTCGCCGGCCACGTCCATCCCGGCGTCGTGGAGCGCCCGGGCGAAAGCCCGGGCATTGGCGATTACCCTCGGCTGGTACTCCTCCTTGAAGGAGTTCATCTCGTAGGCGGCGAGCAGCAGCCCGAGCATCGTCCCCAGGTGGTGGTTGGAGACCGAGCCCGGGAAGGTCCGGGACCGGACCGCCTCCCAGAGCGGCCAGCGGTAGTCGTCCCGGGCGTAGTCGGCGGCCACGATCCCCCGCTGGGTGCCGAAGAAGGTCTTGTGGGTGGAGCCGGTGACGAACTCGGCCCCTTCCCGGAAGGGTTCCTGGAAATGAGGCCCGACCAGCCCCAGGACGTGGGCCATATCGTACATAATCACCGACCCGGGGGAGAGTTCGTCGACCAGTTTCCGGATCTCGGCCACCGGCTCCCGGTAGAGGATCACCGACTTGCCGAGGATGATCAGCTCCGGTTGGTGCTCGGCGATCAGGTCCCGGCATCTCTCGACGTCGATCCGGTAGGGGTTGTCGGCCAGGACCGGGAAGTTGACCACCGCCGGCGTCTCGGTCACCGGGTCCCGGGCGACGTAGTCCCGCAGCGCCCCCATCGGCTGGGAGCTCAGGTGCCCGCCCCGGATGATGTGGTGGTTCATCACCCTCCGCATCCGCCGCGGTTCGCTCTTCCGGTCGCCGAAGTTGATCCGGTGAACCATCGCCGAGAAGAGGGCGGCGTTGGCCATCTGCCCGGAGATCACCCGGGTCTCCACCTGCCGGCATCCGAGGTAGGCCTTGAGCTCCTCCTCCAGGAGTTTCTCCACCTTCCCGATGAACTCCGCGCCCTGATAGTAAAAGATCTCTTTGTCCTCGAATCCCTTCATCGCCTTGTGCTCGGCGTAGCGCCCGGAGGGGTCCATCACCGTGAGCAGGCGAACCAGGGGGGATTCGGTCATCTCCGAGGGGATGAGGTTGACGCACTGGCGCTGACGCCAGACCGTGTTGGCGATCGCCTCCGCGATCAGGTCCCGGGCTTTCTTCGCCCCGTCGACGTTCGATTCAGTTTTTTTTTCCGTGAAGAGGTGGTCATACTGGATGGTCCGGGCGAAGGGCGGAGCCTCGCTCCGCATATGATAGGGGACGATCACGGCGGCGATTCGCTTCCCCCGGCTCTCGATCTCGATCTCGTCGCCCTTGCGGAGGCCGCTGTCGACCAGGGCCAGCCCGATCGCCCGCATACCCTTCCGGTTCACCAGCCGGCTTTCCAGTCCCTCGCCCTCCCACTCCCACCTCGGGACCATCGTCCCGCTGGTGACGACCCCGGCCGGTTTTCCCCCCCGGAAGATCCGGTCTCCCGGCCGGGCCACCCCCTTGCCGGTCACCGCCACCGGCCGGATGAACCGGGGCAGGTCCCCGATCCGGGAGAGGTCGCCCTCTTTCCGGATCCGCCGCCGGGCTTCCCACTGGCGGCGGAGAGCCTCCCTCCCGATGAAATCCCCCTTGAGCTCCGAGAAACTGACCGCCACGTTGGCCAGGCCGACGGCGAAGATCGGGATCTCCCCGCCCTCCGGGTCGCTTCCGAACTCGTGGCCGTAGAGAGGCAGCGCGGCCTCCAGGCGGAGGGTGTCCCGGGCGCCGAGCCCGATCGGGGAGGCTCCCTTCTCCAGGAAGAGGTCCCAGGCCCGGACGGCGCTCTCCCGGGGGATGAAGAGCTCGAAACAGAGCGGCTCCCCGGTGTAGCCGGTCCGGGCGAGCAGGACCTCCGCCCCGGCGAGGCGCGCCGAGGAGAGGGAGTTGCGGGCCGGT
The DNA here is from genome assembly GCA_040773245.1 of PVC group bacterium. GTDB lineage: Bacteria > Auribacterota > Erginobacteria > Erginobacterales > Erginobacteraceae > Erginobacter. Next base: position 48,096 of record JAXGWO010000017.1, on the reverse strand, counting down.
GCGGGGAGTTCGCCGGCCTCGATCACCGAGGAGAGGATATCCTTGGAGCGGGGGCCCTGGAGGCTGACCATCGCCAGTTCTTCCGTCCGGTCGGCCAGCTCGACCCCGGGAAACTCGGGGAGGATGGCCGAAAAATGCTCCCAGTCCCGGATCCGGTTGGAGGCGTTGACCACCAGGAGGTACTCGTCCTCGACGAAACGGTAGAGATAGGCGTCGTCGATCGCCCCCCCGTTTTGATTGGGGATGATCGTGTACTGGCTCTGCCCCGTCTCGAGCGCGGCTGCGTTGTTGGTCAGGACGTGCTGGAGGAAGGCGAGGGCGCCGTCCCCGCGGACCGCGAAGCGCCCCATATGGGAGACATCGAAGAGCCCGGCCTCCCGCCGGGTGGCGAGATGTTCCTGGATGATCCCCGTGGGATACTGGATCGGCATCTCCCAGCCGGCGAACTCCACCATCTTCGCCCCCAGTTCGACGTGCCGGTCGTAAAAAACGGTCCTGGATTGGTCGCTCATCCCCTTCTCCTTGAATTAAATCGATAAAGATTGATAATTATTCGATTTTCCTTATAGTAACTACTCCAAACCCCCGACAGGTTCAAGTAAAACCCGAAAAGCCGCATTGTGCATAGAGCATAGCGCATAGCGCCGGAGGAACAGGGTTCTATGCGCTTTGCGCCTTGCCCTTTACGCATACGGAGGAAAAACGTGCAAGACACCAGATCCCCCAAGGCGCCGCGCGACCTCAACCTCCTCTTCAACGCCCGCTCGGTGGCCGTCGTCGGGGCGTCGGCCAACCCCGAGAAGCTCGGCTTCGAGATCCTCAACAACCTGATCAATATGGGCTATTCCGGCCCGATCTATCCCATCAACCCCAAGGCCGACGAGATCCTGGGCCGGAAGGCCTATCCCTCGCTGACCGCCGTCGGGCAGCCGATCGACCTGATCGGGGTGATCGTCCCCGGCCAGCTCGCTCCGGGGGTGATCGAGGAGGCGGGGAAGCTGGGGGTGAAGAACGCGGTCGTGATCTCCGGGGGGTTCCGCGAGATCGGCAACGACGACCTGGAGGCGGCCCTGGTCGCCGCCGCGCAGGCCGGCGGGGTGGGGATCATCGGGCCCAACTGCCAGGGGATCAACTACCCGGCCAACCAGCTCTGCCTGAGCTGGCCCCTGATCAAAAGGAAGGGGGGGCTGGCCCTGATCTGCCAGAGCGGGACGATCGCCGCCGCCCTCGGCGACCGGGCGGAGAAGGAGGGGATCGGGATCGCCGGCCTGGTGGCCCTGGGCAACCGCTGCGACATCGACGAGTCGGACCTGATCGAGTTCTTCGCCGCCGACCCCAACACCGACGCCATCGCCGTTTACCTGGAAGGGGTCCGGGATGGCGGGAAGTTTATGGAGGTGGGGTTGCGGGCGGGGAAGAAGAAGCCGGTCCTGGTCCTGAAGGGCGGCCGGACCGAGCGGGGGAGGAAGGCGGCCGAGTCCCACACCAGGTCGATCGCCGGGCGAGGCGAGATCTTCGACGCCGCCCTGTGCAAGGTCGGCTTCGAGAAGGTGGAGTCGATCGACGAACTCTACGACTGCGCCAAGGTCCTGGCCACGGAGAAGAAGCGTCCGGGCCGGAGAGTTCAGGTCCTGACCTCCTCGGGGGGGAGCGGGATCGTGGCCGTCGATATCCTGGATGATCTGGGCCTCGACGTCGCCCCGCTCTCCGAAGCCTCCCGCCGCCGGCTGGCCGAGGTCCTCCCCTCCCACTGCGTGGTCGGCAACCCGCTCGACCTGACCGGGGACACCCCGGCCGAGCGCTACCGGGAGGCGGTCGAGGCCCTGGCCGAGACCGAGCCGGGGATCGATCTCTACCTGCTGATCTTCGGCGACCCCATCCCCCGGGCGACCGAGAACTGCCTGGAACTGAAGCGGAAGGTGGGTCGGCCGATCATCGCCTGCTACATCGGCGGGGGAGAGGTGGAAGCGGTCGAGTTCCCCAAGCTCAACGGCGCCGGCATCCCGACCTTCCCCACCCCGGAAAGGGCCGCCCGCGCCGCCCGCGCCCTCCTGACCGGACAAAATCTTAAATAGACAAATCAGGTCATACCACTTTTGTAAAATAAGGGAAAATTATTAGCCTCGGCGTTTAAATTCGAAGGAGGGAGAGAATGAACAAAGTCGGGAGAGACGAGGCGGGGCTGAAGACCCTGCTGATGGGCAACGAGGCGATCGCCCGGGGGGCGGTCGAGGCCGGGATCAGGGTCGGGGTCGGCTACCCGGGTACCCCCTCGAGCGAGGTGGGCGAGGTCCTGGGGGAGCTGGCCGGCGACCTCGGGTTCTACTTCGAGTGGTCACTGAACGAGAAGGTGGCGCTCGACGTCGCCTCCGGGGCGGCCCTGGCCGGGGCCCGGACCCTGGTGATGATGAAGAACGCGGGGCTCAACGTGGCGATGGACACCTTCGCCACCCTCCCCTACACCGGGACCCGGGGCGGGCTGGTGATCGTGGTCGCCGACGACCCCGGCGCCCACTACTCCTCCACCGAGCAGGACACCCGGGTCCTGGCTCAGTACGCCGAGATGCCCTGCCTGGAGCCGAAGGACCAGCAGCAGGCCAAGGATATGACCGCTGCCGCCTTCGCCCTCTCCGAGAAACTGGAGATGCCGGTCTTCCTGCGGTCGGTCACCCGGCTCTCCCACGCCTCCGGCGACGTGGTCCTGGGCGGGATCGGGGAAGCCCCCCTGGAGGTCGGCTGGAACAAGCACTGGAAGCTCCCCTTCCGCTGGGCGGTTTACGGTCCTCCCGGCGGCGCCGCGGGCCGCCACGGCTGGCTGAAGGAGCAGTACCCGGCCTTCCTGGCCGAGTCGGAGAACTCCCCCTTCAACCGACTCGAGGTCGTCGCCGGAAGCCGTCTGGCCATTGTCTCCTCCGGGATGGGGTCCTCCTACGTCAACGACGCCCTCGCCGCCCTGAAGAAGAAAGGGGCCTGCAGCGTTCTCGAGATCGGTTTCGTCTTCCCGCCCCCGCGGGAGAAGATGAAGAAGATCCTCGAAGCCGCCGACTCCATCCTGGTGGTGGAGGAAGGCAACCCGATGCTGGAGAACGCGCTCAAGGAACTGGCCTCCGACCTCGGGCTGAAGCGGGAGATCGTCGGCCGGGGGTCGAAGCCGGTGATCCCGGCCTTCAACGAACTCAACCCGGACCTGGTGATGAAGGCGGTGGCCGGCCTGCTGGAGGCGAAGGTCCCCGCGGTCAAGCTGGACGCCGCTTCCCTGAAACGGGCGGGGGAACTGACCGTGCCCCGTTCCTCGGCCCTCTGCGCCGGCTGCCCGCACCTGGGGAGCTACGCCGCCCTGGTCCAGGTGATGAAGCAGCTGAAGAAGGAGCTGGTGATCGTCAACGGCGATATCGGCTGCTACGAACAGGGCGGTTACGGGCTGGCCGCCCAGGTGATCACCCCGAGCGGGGAGGCCACGAAGAAGTACCCGGTCAGCTCGCCCTACGAGATTCTCGACACCACCTACGTGATGGGTTCGGGGATCGGACAGGCGATCGGCCAGCGCCGCGCCCTGGCCGGCGACGCGAAGAAGAAAGTGACCGCGGTGGCCGGGGACTCCACCTTCTTCCACGCCTGCCTCCCGGCGGTGGCCGACGCCTCGCTCTACAACACCGACATCACCTTCCTGGTCCTCGACAACTCCTGGACCTGTATGACCGGGCACCAGCCCAGCCCCCGCTCCAGCGTGGACGGAATGGGGGAGAAGATCGGGACCCTGGACATCGCCGCCGTCTGCCAGGCGATGTCGGTGAAGTGCCTGAAGACCGCCAACGCTTACAACCTGGAGGAGGCCGCCGCCGCCATCAAGGAGGCGATCGACTTCCCCGGCTTCGCGGTGGTGATCCTCTCCGGGGAGTGTATGCTCCAGGTGATCCGGCGGGAGGGGGCGAAGAAGCCGAAGACTCACGTGGTCAAGGAGACCTGTATCGGTTGCAAGGCCTGCGTCCGGGTCGGCTGCCCGGCCACCCTCTTCGACCCGAAGGCGAAGAAGGCCGGGATCGACCCGCTCCTCTGCGTGGACTGCGGGATCTGCTCCCAGGTCTGCCCGGCGGGAGCGATCGTTAAGGAATAAATGATGCGGGAACGGCTCGGAGCGCAGCCCCTTAGGGCTGCCTTCCCCGGCAGGGCTGAAGCCCTGCGCTACTAGCTGATGAGGCAGCCCTGAAGGGCTGCGCTGCGCAATTTTCGGAAATATACCAGCAGGAGAAGAGAAAATGGAACTCAACGTGATGATCTGCGGAGTAGGCGGACAGGGAAGTGTCCGCGCTTCCCATATCCTGGCCGAGGCGGCCATCAACGCCGGCGAGCGGGCCCGGGTCGGCGAGACCTTCGGGGCGGCGATGCGGGGGGGAAAGGTCAGCTCCCACGTCCGGATCGGCGACGTTTACGGCCCCCTGATCCGGGAGCGTTCGGCGGATATCGTCGTCGCCCAGGAACCGCTGGAGGGGCTGCGGATCGGCCAGAAGTTCGCCTCCCCGCAGGGGGTGGTGGTTCTCAACCCCGCCCCGGTCTACCCGGTCGACGTCTCGACCGGGAACGCCGAGTATCCCCCGGTCGAGGAGATCGAGAAGATCCTCCGGGGGCTGGCCGGCCAGGTCGCCGTGGTCGAGGGGACGAAGATCGCCGGGGAGATCGGCAACCCCCGGTCGATGAACATCGTGATGCTGGGGGCGGCCTATGGGACCGGCCTGATTACCTTCGACCGGCAGATATTGCTCGACGTGATCGCCGCCTCCTTCAAGCCGAAGTTCCGGGAGTTGAACGAGAAGGCCTTCCTGGCCGGGGAAGCCGCCTGCCGGGAAGCGCTGCGATGAACGCCCGCACAATCATATCCCGGGCCCGGAACGGGAAGCGTTCGCTCCTGGAACCGGAGGCCTACGCCGTCCTCGCTGAATACGGTATCCCGGCCCTCGACCACCGCCTGGCCCGGTCCCCGGAGGAAGCCGGGAAGATGGCGGCCGGAATCGGTTTTCCCGTGGCGATGAAGGTGGTCTCTCCCGACGTGATCCATAAGTCCGATTCCGGGGGGGTGAAACTGGGGATCGATTCCCCCGCTGCCGCCGCCTCCGCCTTCACGGCGATCAACGAGTCCGTCCGCCGGGCGGTCAAGGACGCCCGGATCGAGGGGGTCCTGATCACGCCGATGGCCGCCGGCGGAATCGAGGTGATCGCCGGGATGGTCCGGGACCCCCAGTTCGGACCGGCGGTGATGTTCGGCCTGGGCGGAATCTTCGTCGAGATCCTCAAGGACGTGGCTTTCGAGATCGCCCCCGTCTCCCGGGAGGAAGCCGAACGGCTGGTGAAGTCGATCAAGGGCTATCCCCTCCTGGCCGGGGCCCGGGGCTTGAAGCCTTGCAACCTGGAATCGCTCTACGCGGTCATCACCGGCCTTTCCCGGTTGTCTATGGAGTTGCCGGAAGTGAAGGAGATCGACCTCAACCCCGTCCTGGCCGGACCGTCCGGCGCCCGGGTCCTCGACGCCCGGATCCTGCTCTGAGCGGCTTGTCCGTTTGTGGTCAGTCATCCGGTGTCCGCAGCGTCCGACACCAGTAATCAGGGAAATCGGCAACCAGGAGAAAAGTTATGGCCTTTAACTACACCGGAGTAAAGATCGTCGCCGACCCCCCGGGCCCGAAGGCCCGGGAGTGGATCGAACGGGACAACACCGTTCTCAGCACCAGCCTCAGCCGGACCTCCGACCTGGTGGCGCTGCGCGCGCACGGCCCCTACGTCGAGGACGTGGACGGGAACGTCTTCCTCGACTTCGGCTCCGGGATCGCCGTCTCGGTGATGGGCCATACCGAGGATTCGGTGGTCAGGGCGGTCCAGGAACAGGCGGCGGAGCTGATCCACGCCAACTCCTGCGACTACCTCACCCTCCCCCAGGTCGAGTACGCCGAGCGGTTCACCAAGCTCTGCCCGGGAGATTTTCCCAAGCGGGCCTTCTTCTCCAACAGCGGGGCCGAGTGCATCGAGTGCGGGATCAAGGTCGCCCGGTACCACACCCACCGGCCCGGGTCGATCGCTTTCCTCGGCGCCTTCCACGGCCGGTTTATGGGTTCGCTGGCCCTGACCACCAACTCCCCGGTCTCCCGGCGCCACTACATCGCCTCGATGATGCCCGGGGTGGCCTTCGCGCCCTACGCCTACTGTTACCGCTGTCCCTTCCGGCAGCAGTACCCCGGCTGCAACCTGGAGTGCCTCCAGTACCTGAAGAGCCACGTGCTCGACCGGGTAATCCCCAAGGAGGATTGCGCCTTCATCATCGTCGAGCCGATCCAGGGCGCGGGCGGTTTCATCATCCCGCCCAAGGAGTTCCTCTAGGGGGTCCAGGAGGTCTGCCGGGAGAACGGGATCCTGCTGATGGTGGACGAGGTCCAGACCGCCTTCGGCAAGACCGGCTACTTCCTGGCCAGCGAGTACTTCGGCCTCGAGCCGGATATCCTCTGCGTCTCCAAGGCGATCGCCGCCGGGCTGCCGATGGGGATCACCGTTACCCGCTCCGAGCTGATGGAGTGGGACCTCAACACCCACGAGAACACCCTGGGCGGCAACCCGGTGGTCCTGGCCGGGGCCCTGGCGGTTCTCGAACTCTACGAGAACCGGGGCTTCACGGAAAAAGCCCGGCAGGTCGGGGAGTGGCTCCAGGCCGGGATGCGGGAGCTGAAGGAGAAACACGATCTGATCGGGGACCTGAGGATGCTGGGGACGATGATCGGGATCGAGCTGGTCGAGGACCGCAAGACCAAGGAGCCGGCGACCGCCCGGCGCAACCGCCTGATCGAACTGGCCTTCAAGAAGGGGCTGCTGATCCTCGGCGCCGGCAAGAGCTCGATCCGCCTCGCCCCGGTCCACACGATGACCGAGGATGAGGTCAAGGCCGGGATCGCCATCCTCGACCGGGGCCTGGCCGAAGCCGCCCGATAACCGGGGTGGCGGGGAACGACCTCCCGCCGGCGGGCGGGTTCCGGGGCTAAAACCGGAAGTAGATATAGGGGGCCTGGTGGTTGACGGCCAGCAGCCAGGTGGCGGCGGCCAGCAGGCCCCAGGCCGCCGCCCGCACCGGCCAGGGAACCCGCCCCCACTTCTCGTTGAGCCCGGCGTACTCCTGGGCGCACTCGAAGACCAGCCAGGCCAGGAGGACCAGGCCATAGCCGGCCAGGGTCCAGTTGGCCGGGATCACCTCCCCCCGCTGCTGCCCCGCCAGGGCGCGGAATACCTTCCCGATGGTCGGGACGTCGGGGCTGCGGAAGAAGACCGCGCTGAGGAAGTTGAAAAACAAGGTCACCAGGATCGAGATCGTCGTGAGCAGGCTGAACGCGCCCGGTCGCGGACGCTTCCGCCGCCCCCAGCGCCTCTTCCGGTAAAATTTCCAGGCGTAGTAGGCCGAGAGCAGCGCGGCGTGGTAGAGGCCCCAGAAGATGAAATTCCAGCGGGCGCCGTGCCAGAGCCCGCAGAGTCCCAGGACGATGGCGGCATTGAGGATGGCGCGGTTCCCTCCCTTGCGGAACCCCCCCAGCGGCAGGAAGACGTAGTCGTGGAACCAGCGGGTCAGCGTCATATGCCAGCGGTTCCAGAACTCGGCGATCGATACCGAGACCAGCGGGCGGTTGAAGTTTCTCGATAGCCGTATGCCGAAGAGCCGCGCGGTCCCGATGGCGATGGTGGCGTAGCTGGAGAAGTCGAGGTAGATCTGCACGGAGAAGGCGATGACCGACATCCAGGTGGCCAGGGTGGAATGCCTCCCCGGCTGGGCGAAGACCGAATCGACCAGGATGCCGAGCCGGTCGGCCACCGCGAGCTTGAGGAACAGGCCGGTCAGGATGCGCTTCCCCCCCGCCACCAGGTTCTCGAGGAGGACGGGGTGCTCGGCGCGGAGCTGGGGCAGGAGCTGGCCGGCGCGCTCGATCGGCCCGGCGACCAGCTGGGGGAAGTAGCAGACGTAGAGGGCGAAGACGCCGAGGTTACGCTCGGCCCGGAACTTCCGGCGGTAAACGTCGATGGAGTAACTCATCGTCTGGAAGGTGTAGAATGAGATCCCCACCGGCAGGAGAAAGCCCATCGGCTCCCACCGCCCCTCGTATCCCAGCAGGTTTCCCAGGCCCACGAAGTTGTCCGCCAGGAAATCACCGTACTTGAAGAAGCCGAGCAGTCCGAGGTTGCCCGCCAAGCTGCAGAACAAAAGCCACCGCCGCCCGCGGGGGTTTTCCGTGACTTCCAGGCCCCGGCCCACCAGGTAGTCGAGGAGCGTGGATACCCCGATCAGCAGGCCGTAGACCGGCGTCTCCCAGCAGTAAAAGACGTAACTGGCCGCCAGGAGCAGGACCTGGCGCCCGCGCAGCGGCAGGAAGAGGTGGAGCAGCCAGACCGTGACCAGGAAGACGGCGAAGGTGTAGGTGGCGAAGAGCATCTCCTACCTCTCCATCTCCGCCGCGATCCGGTCCGCCAGTAGCTCCGCCATCCGCCAGTGGCCCCGGGGGCTCAGATGGTTGCCGGAGATGAAGTCCTCCGGCTCCAGCGCTTCCGTCATATCCCAGAAGCCCAGCCCGTGCCCGGAGGAGAAATTCTCCAGGTCGACCCGGAACCGGCTGATCCATCTTCCGGCTCTCGAGTCCCCGAAATCCGTCTTCAGCGGGCAGGCCGCCACCAGGTGATGACGGGCGGGGATTCTCGCCAGCTGGGCGATGAACTCCCCGAGCATAATCGCGGAACGATCGTCATAGGTCAGGTCGAGCTGGTCGGCGGAGGCGGCCGGCAGCGGATCGGGGATCACGGCCGTCCGGGCCTTGCCGGGCAGCTCCCAGAACCGGTAGGACGTCAGCGGCGCGTAGAAGACCTTCTGGATCCCGGGATAGCGGACATCCAGCCACGACCACTGGAAGTCGCGGAACGGCAGCAGGGGCAGCCGGTCCGCCATCCACGCCGTCAGCGTGTCTTCCACCCGCCCGTGGCGTCTCCAGAAGGCAAACGGCAGCCGGCGGGCCCGGCGCCATTCCGTCAGCAGGTTGGGCAGGTCGCTGCGGGCGAAGGAGAAACCCCGGGTGAAGTTGTCCCCGTGGTAGTCGGCGCTGCCGGATACGGAGATCACCCAGGCCGGGGACTCTTCCTGCAGGCGGGCCGCCAGCGCCATATATTCCATCGGCGTCACGCCGTCGATGGAGAAGTTCAGCACCTCCCAGCGGTCGAACCCGCCCGTCCGCCGTTCGTTCAGGATCCCCTCGAGCCGCGCCGGGTAGCCCCGCCACGACAGGTGCTCCCCGGCATAACCCTGGGAGTCCGAGATCAGCGCCACCACGGCGGCATCCCCGGTCTTCCCGATCCCGTCGACGTAGTTCTTCCAGTCGCGGAACCGGTAGGGGTTGCGGGCATCGGCCGCGCAGTCCGCCGGCGGCGGGAGCAGGCGCCCCGCCAGCAGGCAGGCGGTCCCAAAAGCAGCCAGGGCGATGACGAGGGCGCCCGCGGCCTTGGCCCTGTATGAACGGCTGGACATCAAGTGGGGAATCCGGTTCCGGCGGTCGCGGTCAGCGGGAGGGGGGTTCGCGGCCCGGCGGCGGCTTCCGGAAGATGGAATGGGCCGCCAGGGTGTCCCTCGCCCGCAAGTGCCGGCTGATCTCCCGGGCCAGGTTCATCACGATCATCGTGAAGGCGGGGAGATCCTCCTTCTCGATCCGGTAGAGGTCGCCGCGCCTCAGGACCAGGACCTCCGTCTCCTCCCGGGCCCGGACGGTGGCCGCGGCGGGCTGGATGTCGATCAGTTCCATCTCGCCGAAACTGTCGCCTTCCCGGAGAAGGGACAGCAGGCAGGGCGGCTGCTTCGGATCTTCCGGGTTCGTCTTCCAGACCTCGGCCGAACCCCTCCAGACCAGATAAAGGTTGCCCCCGAAGTCTCCCTCCCGGATGAATTCGGTTCCCTTCGGGCAGCGTTTCGGGATCAGGAGCTCCCTGATCCTGGTCAGCGCCCGGTCGCTCAGCCCCCCGAACAGGGAATGCGTCCGGAGAAACTTCAGCGAGACCTGTCCGTCCGATCCGCGATCGGGTCCGGCCGACGTTACCCTGGGGCTTCTCTCTTCCGCCATTCTCTTCTCCTCCCTTCGAGCCGCCCGGACTTGCCCCGGGAGAGCGAAGACTGGTATAATATAAAAATACCGGTCCAATCACAATTCCCAAAACCGGCAACTCCTCCCGCCATCCGGATTCTCTCCTTCCGGCCGAGCGCCTCCGGCGTTTGGGGGATCGGAGGCGGGTGGCCAATCGGGGATGAAGAAGCTCAACCTGCTGCTGGACGGAGATTTCCCGGGGGCGGTCAATATGGCGGCCGACCAGGTTCTGGGAGAGGCCGCGGCCGGCCGGGCCGGGGAGGTATTTCTCCGGTTCTACGGCTGGGAACCGCCCGCGGTGACGATCGGCTACCACCAGCCGCTGGCCGACCTCGACCTGGCGGCCCTGGAACGGGATGGGATCGGCTGGGTGCGGCGGATGACCGGGGGAGGGGGGGTGCTCCACTGGAACGAGATCACCTACTGTTTGGCCCTGCCCTACCGCCCTTGCGGCGGGGTCTCCCGGGAAGGGATCTTCACCTTCTGCTCCGACCTCCTCTCCCGCCTCTACCGGTCGCTGGGGATCGAGACCGCCGCCCGGTCCCCCGGCCCTTACACCCCCTTCGCTGATTGCTTCGCCGCCCCCGGGGCCTACGAGCTGGTCGAGGTGACGACCGGGAAGAAGATCGCCGGGTCCGCCTCGGCCCTCAAACGGGGCTATTTCCTCCAGCACGGCTCCCTCCCCCTCGACGACACCCGGCTGAAGATCGGGCGTTACCTGGCCGTCTCCGCTCCCGTCCCCGAAACCCGGCCCAGCGCCGCGATCGGCGACTTCGTCACCCTGGCCAGGGACAAGATCCTCGAACGCTTCCGGGCTTGCCTGGTGGAAAATTTCCCGGTCTCCCCTTTCCGCCTCTCTCTGGAGATGACCGCCTCCGTCCGTTGCCTGGCCCAAGAGAGGTACGCCTCTTGCTCCTGGTCCCGCCGCCAATAAACGGAGAAGAGACTGCCCGAGGATCTTCCTTGAGGCGATCGATGTCTAAGGGCATCCGCCCGCCGAAACGCGGGCCACCCCCCCGGCGCACTGCCTGCCGGTTTTCCTTTTGCCTTCCGGGCGGGTATGGGCAATAATGAGGTTCGCAACTTTTCTTCGCCTCGTAGGCGCGGCGGCCGACCGGAACCTGCGGAAAGCGATTTCTGCTGATTTTATCGCGCGTAATCCTCCCCAGCCGGGAGCGGGTTAATGCTTGGAGTCGTCCGTGAGGATCGGGTGCATTTTTCGCGTGGAAAGGGATGATCGGACATAGTTATGCGCTCAGGCATCAGGCGATCCGGAAAGACGAAAAGTCCGGCCGGGCCGTTCCCGGCCGTTCTGTGCATCCTCGCCCTGTGCCTTCTGGCTGCGGTTCTGACCTCCCCCGCCCCGGCCTATGACCCGTCGGCGGGGGATCTCTCCAAGGAGGATGCCGCCGATATCCGCCTCCTGACCTACAACACCTGGCGGCGGTTCATCGCCGACCCCGGCCGGGACGACACCTTCAACCGGATCCTGACCGCCCTGGCCCCGGACATCATTCTCTTCCAGGAGGTCTATTACACGGTCTCGGCGGCCGACGTCCGGGCCCGCCTCGACAGCGTCCTGCCGTACGGGTCGCCCTGGCAGACCCACGAGGGAGCGTGGAGCTGGCAGTCGAGCGGGGGGTGGATCCTCGACCTCCGCACCGTCCTGGCCTCCCGCTGGCCGATCTGGGGAGCGCTGACCGACACCGATCCCCTCTCCTCCACCCGGGGCGTCACGATCGGCGGGATCGACCTGCCCGACGGGACCTACGCGAAGGACCTGTACCTCCTCGGGGTCCACCTGAAGTCCTACCAGGTCGACGACGACGGGATCCGGGAGCGGCAGCGTTCCGCCGACGCGATCGCCGCCTGGATGGGAGACGCCCGCGACGCCAAGGAGGCGGGCGGGGACAACGTCAGCCTCGAGCCCCGCACGCCGATGGTGGCGCTGGGGGATTTCAACTTCGCGACCGGCCCCCAGGCGGACGTCACGGTACGCACGGGGGACATCCAGAACCACGCCGTCTTCGGCCCCGACGTGAAGGGCGATTGGGACAACACCGACCTCGCCGACGCCAACCCGGTCAACCCCTGGAACTCCCAGAGCGGCACCTGGCCCAGCTCCAGCACCCAACCCTTCGGAAGGCTGGACCGATTCTACTACACCGACCACGTCCTGATGGTGGCCAACAGCTTCGTCCTGAACACCAAGAGTATGGACGCGTCCCAGCTCGCCGCCGCCGGGCTCTATGGTTACGACACCGACGACTACTACTCCTCCGACCACCTACCCGTCGTTATGGACGTCAGGATCGTGGCGAGGGAGACGCCGACCCCGCCCTCCTACCGCACCCCCGCTCCCACGCCGTCCCCGGTCGAGCTTCTGGTCAACGGCGGCTTCGAGAGCTGGAGCGACTCCAACCCGAGCAGCTGGTCTTCCGACGCCGGCGTCTCTCTCGCCCGGGAAACCGGCGTCACGCACGGGGGCGCCAGCAGCGCCGCCCTCACGGTGACCGGCGGGGCCGAATACAACGGGGTCGGGATGTACCAGGAGTATTCCTCCCCGGCCGCCGGCCGGCGGTACACCTTCTCGGCCTGGGTCTGGTCGGCGCACACAGGCGATATGGGCATCAGCGCCAACTGGTGGGTCGGCGACTCGGAGTGGTGGCCTTCCACCCCCGCGCTCTCCACCCGCGCCGGGGAGTGGGAACGGCTGAGCATCTCGGCCACCGCCCCCCCCGGGGTGTACAACGTCCGGGTCCGGGGCTTCGCCGGCTACGCTCTCTGCGGCTACGCCGACGACGCGACCCTTTTCGAGTCGTTCCCCTCCCCCCCTCCCACCCCGACGCCCGCGCCCACGGCCACGCCGGCGTCCAACCTCCTGCAGAATGGCGGATTCGAGTCCTGGCACACGGTCCGCGAGCCGACGGGGTGGACGGTGGTCGACGAGGCAACCGCGGAGCAGGAACCGTTCACGATCCGGGCGGGGAGCTACGGCGCCGCCCTGGGCACGACCACGGACGCCGGTTACTGGGGCAAGGGCGTCAGTCAGGACGTGGAGGTGACGGGGGGCCGGGAGTACGTCCTGTCCGCCTGGGCCTGGTCCGCCTTCACCCAGTCCATAAACATCACCTTCTCCTGGTGGGACGGCTCTTCCACCAATTTCGCGGATACTGTGAGGAGCACCACCGCCGGATCCTGGGAGGAGCTCTCGGTCTCGGGCACCGCCCCCGCCGGGGCCACCGAGGTCCGGGTGTACGTCCGGGGCACGGCCAACAGCGCTTTCTGCGGCTACGCCGACGAGGTCAGGTTCCGGGAATCCCTGGCGACCCCGTCCCCCGCCCCCTCTCCCACCCCCTCCTCGGATTCCCCCCTGCTCGACCGGACGGACTACGACGGGGATGGGACTTCGGATATCGCGATCTTCCGTGTGGACTCCGGCCTCTGGGCGATCCGGGGGATCAGCCGGGCTTACTTCGGAGGTTCCGAGGACCTCCCGGTCCCCGGGGATTATGACGGCGACGGGACCACGGATATGGGGATCTTCCGCCCCGCCTCGGGCCTCTGGGCAGCCAGAGGGGTGACCCGGACCTACTTCGGGGGTTCTGCCGACGACCCGTTCCCGGGCGACTATGAAGGTTACGGTACGTCCGGGGCGGCCATCTTCCGGCCGGCCTCGGGGCTCTGGGCGGTCAGGGGAGTCACCCGGGCTTACTTCGGCGGTTCCTCGGACATCCCCATCCCTGGCTACTACGGACCGGACGGTAAGAAGTCCATCGGGATCTTCCGCCCGGCCTCGGGGCTCTGGGCCCTGAAGGGTATCACCCGGGACTACTTCGGATCCTCCGCCGACGAGCCGGTTCCGGGCGATTACGCCGCCACCGGGAGCTGGGACCCGGCGATCTTCCGGCCGACCAGCGGCCTCTGGGCGGTGAAGGGCGTGACCCGGAACTACTTCGGCAACTCCACGGACCTGCCGATTCCCGGCGGTTACCGGGGAGACGGGCAGGACTACCCGGGGATCTTCCGCAACGGCCTCTGGGTGATCAAAGGCGTGACCAGGGCTTATTTCGGCTCCGGGAGCGACGTGCCGGTGACCCGGTAGGGTAGGGTTGAGGACACCCTTGCCGGCGACGGTCAGGTAGTCCTTGTCTTCTGCCCGCAACTGGAGGACACTCGCCAGAATTGGCCCAAAGATTGCGGGCAGGTCAATTGTTGGGCCAGGGAGGTACGAAGAACAGAAATAATCAGGGCGTTAGCAGTAAACGGAAAAGGATGGAATCCGCAGGCAAACCAATCGGAGGTCCCCAATGATCAGGTATTCCCTGGAACATAGTGTCAAACTGGCAATTATGGTGTCTGTTCTCGGGTTCGCGGCCGCCTGCGCTTCGACTCCCCCGGCGCAGACTGATCAGTCCGCCCAGATCAAGGAAGCCCTGGCCGTAATGGAATCTCATACCGAAAAACTTGGCGCGCCGACGGTTGTGGAAGGCTCACTTCTCTTTGGCACGACCAGGATGAACGAAAACTATGAGCTGGTCGATTCCTTGAAGGCCCAGTTTGGCGGCACGGCCACGTTCTTTGTGAAGAAGGGTGACGGATTCATCCGCGTCAGCACCAATGTGATGCAGGATGGCCATCGCGCCGTCGGCACTCAACTGGATCCCAATGGACCCGTGATTGCGGCCATATTAAGAGGCGAGTCATTCTACGGACTCACCGACATTCTTGGAAGCCGGTACAACACCGGCTACGAGCCCATCAGGAACGCGGCCGGCGACATCATCGGAATCTACTATTTCGGCTACCCGGTAAACCAATAACGGGACCGGTCACCGGCGTCTTCCCTTGAGCCGGCCGGCGGAATCGCCGGGGTAGAATATTCCTGAATCAAGAATATTATGGTATCCAGCCGGTTTATCGATTAGCATTGCCGGAACAATCAGCCGGGTTTGCGTTCCCCGGCATTTAATCCAGGAGGTGGATTGTGGCCTACCGGGTGGAAAAAGTCGAAGTCTGGCTGGGTTACCTGAAAGACCAGCCCGGAGAGCTGGCCGGGGTGCTCGAGGTACTGAACACGGCCGGGTCGAGTCTCGAATTCCTCTTCGGCCGGGGGACGGCCGCCGGCCAAGCCGTCTGTTTCCTCGCTCCGCTCAAGGGCGGCCCGCCGCTGCGGGCGGCGAAAAAACTCGGCCTGGCCAAATCCGGTCAGACCCGGTCCCTGCGGATTACCGGCCCCGATAAGCGGGGGATCGGGGTGAAGATCACCCGCGCGCTGGGGGAGGCGGGGATCAACATCCGGGGCTTCTCCGCGATGGGGATGGGGGGAAAGGCGATGTTTTATGTCGCGTTGTCCCCGAAGGACTTAAACAAAGCGCAAAAAGTCCTCCAGCGGACGCTGTAAGCGTTCGCGCCTCCGGGAGCAGCTCCATCTTGTCTCCCCCTCCAGAGAGCGGAACGCGGGAAAGACCGGAACCTCCGGAGTGGCAGCCGATCCCCGGGGCCCCTTCCGCGGGGCTTTACGCCTATCTGCGCAAGCCGCACGTCCTGTCCTGCAACTCCTATCTGATCCGCACGGACCGCAGCATCGCGGTTATCGACCCCGGGGGGTTGCCGGAACAGACGGAGGCATTGATCCCCCTGGTCGAAGAACTGCTCCGGGAGAAGCCGCGCCCGGTGTACGTTCTGCTCACCCACTGCCACGCCGATCACGCGCTGGAGGTGATCAGGGACAGCCCTTGGAGAAGGCTGCCCGGACTGAAGGTGGCCATCCACTCGGCGGGCGCGGCCGCCCTCCGGGCGGCGGACCATCGCTTGACCCACGCGGCGATTCTGGGTCACGACCTGGTTCCCTTCTCGGCCGATCTCCCCCTTTTTGTTTCGCCGTCGGCGCCGGACCCGGCCGGACCGGCGCTCCTCTCCGAGTCGATTCCCCTGGGCCCGCCGGACGCCGTGGAGGCTTACGCCGTACCCGGGCACAGCCCGGACTGCGTCTGCTACCGTTTCGGCTCGGCCCTGTTCATCGGGGATGTCCTGGCGGCGGTCTCCCCCCTGATTGCCGGGGCGCCGGGATGGAACCGGGATGACCTGGTCAGGTCGGTGCAGGGGCTGCTCGGCCTGCTGGCCGGCGGCAGGATCCGGGTCTGCTTCCCGGGACACGGGCGGCCGGCCTCCGGGGAGGAAGTCGCGGCCATCCTGCGGCGGATCCGGGAAGAAGCCGGCGCTCTGGCGGAGATCGAGACCGCCGATCGCGGACGGGTGAAGTACATATCCGCTTATGCCCGGGAACTCTTTGAAGAACTGGGGGATGCTTTCCGGCTGATCCACGGCCGGCTCGAAGACCTGGCCGGTCGGCTCGATCAACTCGAGGAGCCGGCCGCGGCCGCGGCGATCGCCCGCATCCTGGACTCGGAACGGGTCTCCCAGCTGATGCTTGATTTCCGGAATTTCCAGGAAAGTTTCCGCGCGGGGGAGGTCATCGAGGTCGAGATCGCCCACAAGTCGATCCAGCTCATCCGCCGGATCGCCCTCCTGCTCGAATCCGAGGGGCTGGACAAGGTTCTCGATCCGTCGCTCCTGCGGCTGACCCGGACGCTGCTGGATGATTTCATCAACGCCGCCCGGGGCCTCCGGCCGGCGGAGGAGAGGACGGAAGCCGACCTCAACGAACTGGCGGCGGGGCTGGCCGCCGAGATGCGGCGGGTCCCCGGTTCGGGGTTGTCGCTGGAGGAGATCCCCGATGATCCTGACGGGTTTCTGGATTATCTCATCAGCTCCCTCTCCCTGGTCCCGGTCTTCCGGGGGGTGAAGATCGTGGTCAAACCGGCAGCCTCCCCGGTCCCGGTCCAAATCGCGCGGGTCCGGTTCCTCGATGCCCTGAAACGTCTTCTGGAAGAACTGGCCGAAGAAGGAGCGTCGTCGATCGGTTTCACGGTCCGAGCCGGCGGGGACGGGCCGGCTCTTCTCGTTCGGGTGGAATTCGCCCGCCCGATCTACCGGCTGGGGGAGCAGCTTCTCAATCCCCACCGCCGGCGGCTGGAACTCGCCGGCGCCCGGATGGCCGTGCGTTACTCGAGCCGGGCTCTGGAGTTTACCCTGGAGTTTTAGCCCGACGGAAAAACAACTGATTGAATGACTATGTCATAATTGCGAGGAACGCGGTGACGAAGCAATCTGTCTCGCTGCAATGGCTTGAGTTTGCTTGGCTTTCGCTCGCGATGACCCGGAACTGTATTTGCTTCCGAGACGCATCGTCGGGTCGCCGATGAAGAAGGGATTCCGTCAGGAAACTGTTTTTCCCCTCCTGGCGGCGCTCCTGGCCGTCCTGGTTTACGGCAACACCCTCGGAAACGGCTTTGTCTACGACGACTTCCGGGAGGTGGCGGAGAACCCGCTGGTCCGGTCGCTCGACTTCTCCGGCCTCTTCCGGATGTACTTCCGGCAGCCGAAACAGGATCCCCCTCCGGCCCGGGTGATCCCGCTCTTCACCTACGCCCTCCAGCACGCGCTCCACGGAACGGTCCCGGCCGGCTACCACCTGGTCAACATCCTGCTTCACGGCCTGGTCTCGCTGCTGATTTATCACCTCGGTCTTGTGCTCTTCCCCGGCCGGGATCGGCTCGCCTTCCTCACGGCGGCCCTCTTCGCCCTCCACCCCGTCCACGGCGACGTGGTCAACCCGGTGGCCGGCCGTTCCGAGCTGCTGGCCTCCTCCCTGGCTCTCCTTATCCTCCTGGTCTACCTGAAGAATACGCCCGAGCCGCGTTCTTCCCGGGGTCCCTGGTTCTGGCTCACGCTTCCCCTCTTCCTCCTGGCGGTCCTCTCCAAGGAGACCTCCTGGGCCCTCCCCCTGCTGATGGCCGGCTGCGACCTCTTCCGTTTCCCCGCCCGACGCCGGGCGGCGGTCTTTTGCCGCCTCCGGGTTTTCTATCTCCCCTATCTCCTCCTACCGGTCCTGGTCTTCGGGATCATCCTCGCCGCCGGCTACGCCCCCGGAACCGGCGATGGCTGGGCGAATTATCTCCGCTACCTGACGCCCCTTCCGAGGATCGCGGCAGTGGTGGGGATCTTCGCCCGCTACCTGGTCCTTCTGGTCTTCCCGCTCCGGCTGAGCTGCGACTACGGCTACGCCCAGCTCTCCTGCCCGCCGGCGGCCGTCCGGCTCCTCTGGACGGCCGGGGGGATCCTGGCCGGGGCGGCCGGGATTGTTCTGGCCCTGGCCTCGCTCAAGAAGACCGGCCGGTACTTCCTCGCCGCCTGGCTCTTCGCCGCCCCCTATCTGATCGTCTCCAACCTCCTGATGGTGATCAACACCCCGATGGCCGAGCGGCTCCTCTACCTTCCCTCCTGGGGTTTCTGCCTCCTGGCGGCCCTGGCCGTGAGCGATCTCCTCCGCCCGGCGAAGGGATCCCCCGGCGTTTCGCGGGCCCTCCTGCTGCTCCCGGCCGGCCTCCTGGTCTTTTACGGTATCAGAACCTGGACCCGGAACCGGGACTGGGAAAACCAGGCCGTCCTGATGGAGTCCGCCCTCCGGGTCTGCCCGATGTCCGGCCGGGCTCACTACAACCTGGCCCGGGCCTACGAGGAGGAAGACCGGCCGGGGGAGGCACTGGTCCATTACCAAACGGCGGTCTCCATCCTCCCCCTCAACCCGGTTATGCGCCTCAACCTCGGCAACGTCCTGGTCAGGCTGGGTCGGCGGGAGGAGGCGGCTGAATGCTACCGGGAGGTTATCCGACTCGACCCCGCCGATCCCCGGGGACATTCCAACCTGGGGCGGGTCAGCGGGGAGCTGGACCGCCGGGGAGAAGCCGCGGCCGCCTACCGCCGGGCCGCCGGGTTGGCCCCCTCCGACCCGGTGCTCCAGAACTCCCTGGGGATCGCCCTCTACCGGGCCGGCGACCCGGCTGGGGCGCGGCGGGCCTTCCTCCGGGCAGTGGAACTCGACCCCGGCTTCGCCGATCCGCTCCGCAACCTCGAACTCCTCCGGTCGGCCTCCGGGGGCGAACGGTGACCGGATGAAATTTCTGGACTTCATCCGCTGGCGGGAGTGGGGGCCGGACAAGCTCCCCTTCTTCTTCACCTTCTTCTTCTACGCCGCCCTGGCGGTTCCGGGGCCTTCCGGCCGCTTCCTCATCGAGTTCCTCTCCGGCGTCGTCTTCCTCTCCGCCCTGGCGGTCTTCGGCTACCTGGCCAACGACCTCGGCGACCGGGAGAGCGACCGGGCGGGGGGGAAGGAGAACTCGCTGCGCGGTCTCGGGCCCGGTCCGGCCTCCCTGGTCTTCCTCTCCGTCCTGGCGGTGATGGCGGTCTCCGCTCTGCCTTTCCTCCGCCGGGGTTGGTTCGTCCTTCTCTGGGCGGCCCAGTTGCTGGCGGCGGCGGCCTATTCCCTCCCCCCGGCCCGGCTCAAGGCCCGCGGCTTCTGGGGGCTGGCCGCCAACGTCGCCGCCCAGTTCGTCCTCCCCACGCTCCTGGTCTTTGCCGCTCTTGGACAACGGGCCGGGGCCGGGATCATCGCCCTCGCCGCCGCCTCCTTCCTCCACGGTCTCGCCACCGAGTTCGGCCAGCAGATCCATCACCTGGCCGCCGACCGGGCGGCGGGGGTGGGGACGCTGGCCGTCCGGCTGGGGGAGAGTTCGTCCCGGCGGTTCTACCGGGTTTTACTCCTCCTCGACCGCCTGGCGATCGGCGGGATCGTGGCCGTCCTGATGGTCGGTCCGGTACCGGTCGGCCGGATTCCGCCCGCGCTTCCCCTGGCCGTCCTCTATCTCCTCCTGCTCGTCCGGGCGGGCGGGCTGGAAGATCCTTACTACTACCGGGGGAACCGTCCCGCCGCCAACCTCCCCCACGCCCTCTTTCCCCAGCTGGTCGTGCCCTTCTGCCTCGCGGTCGTCCTGGCCCTGCGGGGGGGATGGAACGTCCTCCTTCCGGGCATCTTCCTGGCCTGGATCGCCCCCGGCCTGACCCGGGAGAAGGTCCGCCAGATCGTCGCCGCGGCGGGTTTTTTCCCCGGTTAACCGCCGATCTGATCGTCCTTCAGCGCGGTTTCCAACCCCGGTGGAAGGTGAGCTGGCAATAGCCCTCGAGGAGGCCCCGGCTGAAGGCGGAGCCCGCCGAGAAGTGTCCGCGAATGTGGCGGCGGCGGTTCGCGGAGACCCGGAAGAAGAGGGGGGCGATCCCGAGCCGGAACTGCCAGATCGGAAACCGCGAGACCCGGACGATGTAACGGGCGGTATCCCGGGCCAGGGGGGTCAGGTCCCGATCCTCGATATCGACGTAGCCGGTCTTGTTCAGGATGGCCCGGAGCCGTGAAGGCGGGAGGAGTTCGGGGATCCGGAACCCGTCCCGGACCTCTTCATAGCGGGCGTTTTCAGCGGGAGTGAGGGGTTCTTCCCGGATCCCGAACGCCACCGCCGACCAGGACCCGCCCGGTGCGAGGATCCTCCGGACATCTTCCAGGTAGCGGGCCCGGTCCCGGGCGTAGCAGACCGACTCCTGGTTGAAGACGTAATCGAACGCCCCGTCGGCGAAGGCCAGCCGGTTCATATCCATCGCCAGGAAACGGCAGCGGCGGGCGACCGACCGCTCTTCGGCCAGGGACCGGGCGATGGCCGCGTGTTCCGGGACCGGGGTGATCCCCGTCACCCGGCAGCCGAACTTCTCCGCACACCAGGCCGCGAAGGCCCCGTCCCCGCACCCGACGTCGAGGATATGGCTGGCCGGGGTGATCTCCAGCCCCTCGACCAGGATTTCGTTCTCCCGGACCAGGGCCTCGACCCGGGTCCGGACGCCGTCTCCGGCCATCCCGTAGTGCCAGCCGGCCCCGCCGCTGTATAGGAGATAGAGATCGGTCACCGCCCGGTAATAGCCGATAACCGAGTCATCGACCCGGCCGGGGGACCGGGGGAAGAGGCGGCGAAGTAAATTCATAACCCGTCCTCCCCGGGGATGTCCGGATTGAGCTCCGGAACGCCTGGGACCGGCATCAGTTCCCCGGTCCCGAAACGTTCGGCGTATCCCCGCCAGACCCCGCCGCAGGCGGGGTAGAGACGGCAGCTCCGACAGGGGGAAGACCGGTTCATATTGACGGCGATGATCGACCAGATCACGGCCTCCCGCAGGGCGGTCTTGAGCGGGAGCCGGAGAAGTCCCCGGAGATCCGGATGGAGGAAGAAGCCCCCGGCGACCGCGGCCAGCCAGACCGGAAGGCTCCGGCGGAAGCAGGAACGCCAGAGGTAGTCCCACTCGTCGGGGTCGTACTGGACCCGGGGCATATTGACGATCCGGTCTTCGAGGCCGGGGAGGAGGCAGAGGGGGAAGTAGCGGATGGTCAGCCGCTCGAAACCCGCCGCGTGTCTTGCGATCAGCCGCCGGAGAGGGGCCGCCGCTTCGCGGTAGCGGACCGCGATCTCCTCCCCGGCGTTCCGGGCTTCCACCACCGGGTTGAAGAGGATGAAGTTGGCCCGGGATACCCCCCTTTCGCGCAGGAGGGCGGCCGTCTCTTCCAGGCATTGGAGGTTGATCCCGGTTACCACCGTGTTGCTCCTCAGGCGGAGCCCGAGTCCGGCCGCGTTCTCCAGCGCCCGGCGGACTTTCTCGAAACTTCCCCCCGTCCCGGTGAGCCGGTCGTGGATCTCCGGGCCGGGACCGTGGAGGGAGACGAGCACGTCATTGAGGCCGCTCGCCGCCAGTCTCCGGCAGAACGTTTCCTCGGCCATCCGGATCCCGTTGGTGATGACGCAGACCGTCCGAAAGCCGATCGCCCGGGCGTAGGCGATCAGTTCGAAGATATCCTCCCGGATAGTCGGCTCCCCCCCGGTCAGGTCCAGTGCTTCCAGACCGTGGCGGCAGAAGAAGCGGAGCCACTTCTTCGCCTCGGCGGTGGTCAGGTCCCGGCGCCGTTTCCGGCGGGGGGAGCGGCGGCTCTCCCGGTAGTAGCAGAACCGGCAGTCGAGGTCGCAGGTGCAGCCGAGGTTGAGATCTATTCTCCTGGTCAGTTCCATCTTCGCGGATCGAATAGGGCGGTGACGAACCCGTAAATCAGCTCGGCCTGGCAGTCGGGCCGGTACCAGAAGGGGACCTTCCGGCCGGGGCGGAAGAGCCGCCGGAGGTAAAGAAGAACGGCCGCCGGCGGCCCGGCCAGGACCCGGGCCACGAAGAGCGCCGCCGCCCAGGGGTCCCCCCCGACGAGACGGAGGGCGAAGACGGCCCCCCGGGCCCGGAGGCTGTCCCGTTCCCGGCGGCGGTTTTCCTTCTCCGTCCTCTCCGGCCGGTGGCGGACGACGGATCCGGGGAGAAAGACGATCCGCTTCCCGGCGGCGAGGACGCGGTCGAAGAACTCCGTCTCCTCCCCGGTCCCGAGCGGGGAGCCGGGGCCGAAGGCGGGGGAAAAACCGCCCAGTTCAACGAAAACCCGCCTGCGGTAAGCGACGTTGCTCCCGTTCCCGATCGTCCCCGCCCGGAAACGGGCGGTCAGTCCCCGGTAGGCGATCTTTCGCTTCCGGTCGAGACCGGCGGCGGCATAGTCCTCTCTCTCCCTAGCCGGAACGACCCTTCCGACCAGGCAGAAGGTATCCTCCCCCTCGCCGGCGAATCCGGAGAGGATCGTCTCCAGCCAGTCCGCCGAAGGGAGGCAGTCGTCGTCGGTGGCGGCCAGGAGATCGGCGGCGGCGGAAGCAATCCCCAGGTTCATCGCCCGGGACTTTCCGGGCCGGGGTTGGTGGAGATAGCGGATTCGGAGGGGGGAATCCTTCCGCTCCCCTTCGACCTGATTCCGGGCCGACCCCTCCCGGCTGTTGTCGATCACGATCACCTCGAAGCGGGAGGGGGAGATGGTCTGGGTCCGCAGTCCCTTCAGGAGCCGGAGGAGCGGTTCGTTCCGGTCCCGGGTCGGGACCAGGACCGAGATGGCGGGCTTATCTTCCCTCATCGGACCAAGGCCGGCCGGCCCCCCGAGGAGCGGCGGAGCCGGCGGATCTCGCCGGGGTTGGTGACGATGGTCAGGATCCCCCGCCAGATGGCGATGTAATAGACGAAGTGGTGGAGGAAGAAGATCGGGGGGAGGAAGATCGGGAAGCGCCAGTCATAGCGGCCGTAGCCGGCCGAGACGGCGAAGGCGAGGAGGAAGTAGAAGGCGATACCGATCGGGAAGACCAGCGGTTCGAGCAGGGAGAGGACGATGAAGATCGAGATCCCGAAGAGCCCGATGCTGAAGGTGGCCCGGGAGAGATAGATCGAGGGGTGGACCCAGAGGAGCTTGCCGTTCTGGACCCGGTAGCGGAAGCGCTGCCGGAAGAGGCCCCAGCCGATCCGCCGCGGGGCGTGGTAAACGACGATCTCCCAGGTGTAGGCGAAGCGGTGGGAGGAGCGGTGGGAGGCCCGAAAGAAGAACTCGGTATCCTCGCCCCCGATCCCGATCACCTCGTTGAAACCGTTGAGGGAGGAGAAGACCTCCTTCCGGATGAAGCAGTTACAGGAGTTGATGATCCCGTGGGGGATCTTCTCCCGGGGTTCCATCTCCGGCCAGTTGTAGTGGCCGTTGCCGAAGAACTTGGAGTGGGCGATCACGTCGCTCGCCTTCTGGCGGAAATTGGCGCCGGGGGGGAGGATTCGGGGGCCGCCCACCCCGGCGGCCTCCGGGTGGCCCCGGAGGTAGGCCAGCCCGGTCTCCAGCCAGTCCCGGCGGGCCCAGGCGTCGTCGTCGATGAAGGCGAGAACCCCGCCCCGGGCGGCGCGGGCTCCCGCGTTGCGCTTGGTTGAGGGGTCGGCGGCGGTGACGACCAGGCAGACCAGGTCGCCTTCGGCCCGGACGGTCAGGGGGCGGTGGGAGACCAGGATGATCTCGTAGCGGTTCCGGGGAAGGGTCTGGCGGCGGAGGGAGTCGAGGCAGCGGGAGATATCCTCCCGGCCCACCGGGATGATGATCGAGACCTCGATCCTGGCCGTCTCCGTTTCCATCTCCACTTCACAAAAAACGGGGCCCCGTCCCGGTAAACCGGGCCGGGGCCCCGTGCCGGGGCTATTCACCGGGAATAGATTGTTTAACCGCTACTCTCCGGCCGTCGGTTCCGCTTTCAGTGCCCGGATTTCTTCCTCGAGAGCGGAGATCCTCTTGTCCTGGGCTTTGACCACCTCGGTGAGGTAGAAGGAGAGCTTGGCCATATCGTAACCCTTGATCTGGCGGTCTTCCCGGTAGAGTTCCGGGACCACCTCCCTCACCTCCTCGGCGATGTAGCCGAAGTCCCGCTTCCCGTTCTCCTTCCAGACGAATGACTTCGGCTCCAGCTTCAAAACCCGCTCGGCGTGGAGGTCGATCGGCTGGATGTCTTCCTTGTAGTCAGCGGAAGACGGAGCGGAGTTGGTCAGAGTGCCGTCGGTAGTGCTGTAAACCGTGCCCTGCGCCAGGGTGTGAACCCGGGTCTGGCCGGGGTTTACGGAATCGGGTGATGTCTGGACGCTGAATGCGATCGCAATACCGTTGGCTACCTCAAATACCCCGCCGATGCCGGCAAATATGTTGACCCCCTTGCCCGAAGAGCTCAAATTTTCAATATGCAGTTTGTCATTGCTGTCCATATAGAGGTTGGCGATGTAATCCCCGGTGGTGTCCGCAAAGCGCAGCTTGGGGCTATTGGTGGCGCCGCCGTTGGGGATGTTCCAGAACGGGTTGCCGCCGCTCAGGGGGGTGTCCCCGGCGCCCCCGAAATAGGCCCGGGTCACTCCTTTCACCGCCCAGAGTCCGCTGCTGGGGCGGAAGATCGCGAATTCGGACCGTCCGTTCTGGAAATAATCGGCCGGCACGGGGATGTCGTTGCTTCCCCCGAAGTAAGTCCGGGTCACCCCCTTGACCGCCCAGAGCCCGTTGGACTCCCGGAAGATCGCGATGTCGTTCGCCCCGTCGCCGTCGAAATCCGCGGCCAGCAGACCGGCGGTTCCCGCCAGCAGGAAAGCCGCCGCCACCAGAACCAGCTTTTTCATACACTCCCTCCTTTTTTGTTTTCCCCGAGGAAAACTATTCCCCTCCAACCTGAAACAACACAACCTAATCTTAGCACACGGAGGTTGCAAGTCAAGTAAAGAGCACAGTTGGCAGATGAATGTATGTCAGGTGATTTTCCCCGCCGTTCAATCGTTGCAGGCCGCGGTATGGGTGCAGTTGAACCAGTCGGTCCCGTTGCTTTCCGCGTAGCTGGCCGATACATAGCTGCAGTTGGCAAAGCCGTAATCCGTGTTCCCGACCGCTTCGCCGGTGGCGATCTCGTGGCATTCGTTGAAGCCGTCACCGCCGCCGGAGGCGCTGCAGTTGGCCAGCTGACTGCAGTCGCGAAAGCCGCCGACGGCTGAGCCTCCGCCGTCCGCCAGGCAGTTGGCGAGGCTGCCGCAGGTGTGATATCCGACTCCTCCGCAGTTTTGGGCGATGCAGTTGGCGAAGCCGCCGCCGGTGCTGAAGTTATAAAACCCGTGCCCGGCGGCGGCGAGGGCCTGGCAGTCCACAAAACTAATGTTCTCCGCACCGCTCATCGCCGAGAAGCCGTGGCCGGCGCTGTCGTGAACGTCGACGCCGAGGAAACTGGTGGAACCGGCCAGCCCGCCGACCTGGATCTGGCCGCCTCCGCCACCGCCGTAGCGGACGGAAAGTTTCTCCACGGATACCCCGCCGCCGGTCTCCAGGAAGACGCGGCACCCGTCGGCAAGGAGGATCCAGGTGTCTCCGCGGCCGGCGCCGGTGATGAGACTGACCCCGTTGACGTGGAGATCACTCGGGACCGGGTAATTTCCCTTCGGGATGAAGACGCTGCGGTAGGTGTCGCTCTGGAGGGCCGCCGACAGGTCGTCCCCGTCCCCCGGCTTGACGACATAGTCATAGAGCCGCTGGCCTGCGCCGCCCTCGATCGGCATATCTCCGGCCCGGCCGAAATATGCCCTGGTGACGCCCCGGACCGCCCAGAGTCCCGAAGTCTCCCGGTAGACGGCAAGGTCGGCGCTGCCGCTGCCGGTGTAATCGCCGGGACGGGGGATATCGCCGCTGCTTCCGAAATAAGCCCGGGTGATATCCCGGACCGCCCAGAGCCCGGTTGAATTCCGGAAAACCGCGATATCGACCCAGTTGCCGCCGGTGTAGTAGCCAGGTTGGGGGAGGTCCCCCTCCCGCCCGAAGTAAAGCCGGGTTACCCCCCTGACCGCCCAGAGCCCCTCGGCCGGCCGGAAAACGGCGATATCGTCCCGAAGGTCGCCGTCGAAGTCCGCCGCCCCGCCCGGAGGCGGGAAGAGGATCAGAGCCGCCAGAATTGCTGCCGGGAATAACTTCATCTTTCAGATGTAAGTTAACTCTCCTCCGGGGCAAATCCGGTGGAGAAAATGTGTAAACCGGCATTTCAGCCGTGCCGGGCGCGACCGAGGGCGGCCGCGGCGGCCTCGCCGACGGCCTCGGAGAGGGTGGGGTGGGCGTGGATGTTGGCGGCGATATCTTCCAGGGTCAGGCCGGCCCTTTGCGCCAGGGTCAGCTCGCCGAGGAGCTCGGTGACCTCGGGGCCGGCCAGGCTGGCGCCGAGGATTTTCCCGGTCTTCCCGTCAGCGACGATCTTGACGAACCCTTCCAGCTCGCCCATTCCCAGGGCCTTGCCGTTGGCCAGGAATGGGAACTTCCCGGCCTTGACCCCAAAGCCGGCGTCGCGGGCTTCTTCCTCGGTGTATCCGAACGAGGCGGACTGGGGGCGGGTATAGACGCAGCGGGGGATCATCTTGAAGTCAATCGGTTCCGGTTGCCCTCCGGCGGCGGCCTCGGCGGCCGCCGTCCCCATCGCCGTGGCGGCGTGGGCCAGCATCAGCTTCCCGGTCACATCCCCGGCGGCGTAAATCCCGGGGACGGAGGTCTCCAGCTTATCGTCGACCGCGATGAAGCCGCCCTTCTCCGTCCGGGCCATCTCCAGGTCTTCCAGCCCCAGACCCTCCGTGTTGGGTGAGAAACCGGCCGCCACCATCAGCCACCCGGCCTCGAGATCCAGTTCCCCCCTGGGAGTGGCGAGACTGGCCCGGACCCCGCCGGCCGTTCGCTTCGCCCGCTCCACCCGGCTGGAGGTATGGACGGCGATCCCCTCCTTTCTCAGGGCCCGCTCGATCACCGCCGAAACTTCCGGGTCCTCCCCGGGGAGGACCCGGTCGAGGACCTCGACAATCGTCACCTCGACCCCGAAACTTTTCCAGATGGTGGCGAACTCGACCCCGATCGGTCCGCCGCCGACGATGACGGCCTTCTCCGGGAGGATCGGGGAGAGGATGGCCTCGACGTAGCTGATGATCTTCTCCCCATCAGCTTCTAAGCCCCGGAGGGCGCGGGGCCGGGCCCCGGTGGCGACGACGATCTTCTTCGTTTCCAGGATTTCCGTCTCCCCTTCCTCCGACTCCACCCGGACCCGGCGGGGGGATTCCAGGACCGCCCGGCCCCGGCGGATCCCGGCCCCGCTCTTCTTCAGCAGGAGGTTGACCCCTTTGACCAGTCTTTCCGAGACCTGTCGGCTTCGCCGGAAGGCGGCCTCGTAATCCAGGGTCAGGTTGTCGAACCCGAGACCGTACTCCTGAGCCCGCCGGGCGACGATCGCGGCCAGCTCGGCGTTGCGCAGCAGCGACTTGGTGGGGATGCAGCCGACGTTGAGGCAGACCCCGCCCAGGTACTCCTTCTCGACGAGGGCCGTCTTCAGGCCGAGCTGCCCGGCCCGGATGGCCGCCGGGTACCCCGCCGGCCCGGCCCCGATCACCACCAGGTCATAGGTTTGTTTCATCGCCATCTTCCCCGAATAATTCCCGCACGCTAAAGCGTGCGGCTACAATGGCGGCGCGTCAACCCCGTCCACTTCCCCGGCCGGTTCTTCTCCCTCACCTTCCGATTCCCCCGGCGGGGCGAGTTCGGCCGGAATCTCCTTCTTCACCTTGGCACCCAACTGCCGGAGCTTCTCCACCCGGGTTAGCAGGTTGCCGCGCCCCTCCCGGAGCCGGCTGAGGGCCAGCTCGAAGGAGTCCGCCACCCCGCCCAGGCGTTTCTTCGCCTCGGCCATCGCCTCGGCGACCAGGGCGACCTGGTCGTAGAGCTTTCCCGCCTGATCGGCAATGACCTCGGCGTTGCGGTTCTCCTTCTCCCGCCGCCAGATCTGGGCGATCAGCTTCAGGGTGATCATCAGGTTGGCCGGCCCGGTGACGACGATGTTGGTCCGGGCCAGGTCGTAGAGGAGGTCGGGATCATTGCCGACGGCGGCCTGGAAGGCCGGCTCCAGGGGGATGGCCATCACCACGAAGTCGAGGGTCCGGTTTCCGAGCAGCGCGGTGTAGTCCTTGGACCGGAGTTCGGCGATGTGGTTGCGGACCGAGGTGAGGTGGGCGGCGAGCTGAATCTTCTGCTCCTCGGGTTCCTCGGTGGCGCACCACCGTTCGTAGGCGGTGAGGGAGACCTTGGAGTCGACGATCACCGCCTTGTCCCCGGGGAGGTAAACCACGAAGTCGGGTCTCTTCAGGTTCCCGTCCTCGTCCCGCAGCGCTGGCTGGGAATCGTACTCGCGGCCCTGCTCCAGGCCGGAGGCCTCGAAGATCCGCTCCACGATCAGCTCCCCCCAGTCGCCCTGGGCCTTGGCGTCGCCCTTGATCGCCCGGGCCAGGCTGTTGGCCTCCTCGCTGACCCGGTTGCTCAGTTCCGCCAGCTGCCGGACCTCCTGGAGCAGCCGGCCGGTGCGTTCGTTCTCGTCCGTGTGGATCTGGTCGACCCGGTTTCGGAAGGAGTCGAGCTGTTCCTTGAAGGGCTGGAGCAGCGCGGAGAGGCGTTCCCGGCTCCGTTCGTCGAGGGCCCGGCCCCGCTCCTCGAAGATGCGGTGGGCCAGGTTTTCGAACTCGGTCTTCAGCCTGGTCTCGGCGTCCTGAAGGAGGGCGATCTTCTCCGCGGCGGCTTTCCGCTCGTTATCCAGGCCGGCTTCCAGGCGGACCTTCTCGACGCGGAGGTCCTCCATCCCGGCGCTCTTCTCCCGCAGGGCAAGGGCGAGAAGGATGAGAAGGATGATCGCGGCCAGCAGGCCCGCCGCCAGGATGATCAGGATTACTTCCATTATTTACTTCACCAATGATCCGCCGCTCACTCTAAACTATTCTGCGATTTTTGCAAGTCCGCCAGTTGTTCCCGGGCGTGGTGGGAACTGCGGACGAAGATCCCGGAGCGGACGCTTCTGAAACCGAAAGACAGAGCCTGCCGGCGGTATTCCTCGAACTTCTCCTCCGGCCGGGGGCGGACCAGGGGGAGGTGCTTCGCGGTTGGGGGGAGATAGTGTCCGATGGTGAGCATACTCGCCCCGGCGGCATAGATATCGGCCATCAGTTCCCCGATCTCCTCCTCGGTCTCCCCGAGTCCGACCATAAAGCCGGACTTGACCGGGATCCCCGCCCGGGCGGTGCGGGAGAGGACTTCCAGGCTGCGGCGGTAGTCGCTGTCCGGCCGGGCTTCCGGGTAGAGGCGGCGGACGGTCTCCAGGTTGTGGCCGAGGACGTCCGGCTCCGCCTTGAGGACGGTTTCCAGGTCGGCTTCGGCTCCGCCGAAGTCGGGGACCAAGATCTCCACCCCGGCTTCGGGGAGGACTTCCTTCATCCGCCGGATGACGGCGGCCAGGTGGTCGGCCCCGCCATCCGGGAGGTCGTCCCGGGTGACCGACGTGATGACCACGAAATTCAGATCCAGCTCCCTGGCGGCCCGGGCGATCTTCTCCGGCTCCTCCGGGTCCAGGAGAAGGGGTCGGCCCCGCTTCACCCCGCAGAAGGGGCAGGAACGGGTGCAGATCTCCCCCATCGCCATAAAGGTCAGCTCGCCGGCGGCGAAGCACTCCGAGATGTTGGGGCAGAGGGCCTGCTCGCAGACCGTGGCCACGCCGAGGGAGCGGAGACGCTGCTTGAGCCGGAAGGTCTCCCCGCCGAAACGGACCTTCTTCAGGAGGTATGGCGGGCAGCGGGTCATCGGGGGTGAAATTCACTGTCATTTTCATTAATCATAACATAGACTTAAATACCCGATAAAGCCGCAAAATGGGTGTAAAATCGCTATCGCTGTCGGGCTCGAAGGGGGCGTGGGGTGGTATCCGGCAGCAGGGAAAAGCCGATAGCGATCCCGATCCCGATTCCGACTCTGAATGACGGATGGCAGGTCGGAGTGCGTAAGGCTGGGAATGACGGAAGAGACAACAACCGGGTTCTTCGCCGAGGGGGGGGCGCTTTCGAAAGTCCACCCCCGCTATGACCATCGGCCGCAGCAGGAGGCGATGGCAGCGGCGGTGGAGCGGGCGATCGCCGAGAAGTCCACCCTGCTGGTGGAGGCCGGGACCGGGGTGGGCAAGAGCCTCGCCTACCTCTACCCCCTGGTCCGGGCGGGGAACAAGAACGGGAAGGTGGCGGTCTCCACCGGGACCAAGACCCTCCAGAGCCAGTTGATCGAGAACGACATCCCCTTTCTCTCCCGGGTGCTGGAGACCCCGATCCGGGCCGAACTCTGCCTGGGGGCGGGCAACTACCTCTGCCTCTACCGGCTGGGGAAGGCTTCCGAGCGGGGGTCGTTCACCAGCCGGGAGGCCGCCGGGCAGTTCCAGCAGGTCGAGGAGTGGTCGCTGGAGACGGAGACCGGCTGCCGCCTCGATCTCGGCTTTCTCCCCCGGGGCGAGGTTTGGTCGGCGGTGGAGGTGGAGCACGATTTCTGCCTGCGGAAGATCTGTCCCTGTTTCGAGGAGTGTTTCTACTTCCGGGCCCGGGCCCGGCGGGAGGAGGCGGATATCCTGGTGATGAACCACCACCTCTTCTTCGCCAACCTCGGGGCCGGCGGTTCGATCCTCCCCCAGTTCAAGGCCGTGGTCTTCGACGAGGCCCACCTGATCGAGGAGATCGCCACCGAGTTTCTCGGCTACGAGGTCTCCAACTACCGCCTCCCCAACCTGCTGGGTTATCTCTACAGCATCCGTTCGGGGAAGGGTTTTCTCCCTTCCCGGATTACCGACGGGGATTGCCTGGCCTCGTGGCGGGAACTGATCGAGCGACTCGCCGACCTCAACCGGGAGTTTTTCGCCGAGCTGGAGGAGAAGTGGCCCGACGCCTTCCGAACCGTCCGGCTGAAGGAACCGGGCTTCATCGCGGATATCCTCTCCGGCCCGCTGGCCGAGCTGGGGGCCCGGCTGGAGGAGATGACGGATACCATCACCGACGAGGAGGGGCAGGCGGAGCTGAAGACCTACATCTCCCGGGCGGAGGACCTGCGGGAAGAGCTGGGGGCGATCACGGCGATGGAGGACCGGGATTACGTTTACTGGTATACCCGGGAGAACCCCGGCCCCCGGGTCCGGCAGACGCTCCAGATGGCCCCGATCGAGGTCGGGGAATTTTTAAAGAAATCGCTCTGGGAGAAATACGGGCCGATCGTCCTCACCTCGGCCACCCTGAGCGTCGGGGGCGATTTTTCCTACCTCCGCCGGAGGTTCGGGATCTCGGCCTGCCGGGAACTGATTCTCAACTCGCCCTTCGATTACGGGGAGCGGGTGATGATTTATGCCGACGGCCGGATCCCCGACCCGGTCCGCCGGAAGGAGGAATACGAGGAACGGGTGATCCAGGATACCGGGCGGCTGATCATCCTGGCCGGGGGCGGGGTCTTCGCCCTCTTCACCAGCTACCGGATGCTGGACAAGGTTTACCGGCGGCTCTCCGGGCCCCTGGCCGAATACGGCTGCCTGAAGCAGGGGGATATGGAGCGGTTCCAGCTTCTGGAGGAGTTCCGGTCCCGCCCCCGTTCGGTCCTCTTCGGGACCACCAGTTTCTGGCAGGGGGTGGACGTCCCGGGGGATTCCCTGAAGTGCGTGATCATCACTAAGCTCCCCTTCGCCGTCCCCGACGACCCGGTGACCGAGGCCCGGATCGACTTCATCAAGGCCGCCGGCGGCGATCCCTTCCGGGAATACCAGATCCCTCGGGCGGCGATTATGCTCCGGCAGGGTTTCGGCCGGCTGATGCGCCGCCGCGACGATTACGGGATCGTGGCCATCCTCGACCCCCGCCTTCAGACCCGCTCCTACGGGAGGACCTTCCTCGCCGCCCTTCCTTCCTGTCCGGTGGTCTCCAATCTGGCTCCGCTGGCTCAATTTATGGAGCGGATCCAGTCCCCCCCGGCCTTCGCATCAGCAAATGGTATCAACCAGGAGGCGGCTAAATGAGCAATCCAGGCATCGGGATTCCGGGTCGAGACGATAACTATCGGGAGGGCGCGCGGGGGGCCTGGATCGGGATCGGGGGGAATATCCTGCTCAGCCTGGTCAAGTTCCTGGCCGGGATACTGGGGCAGTCGGCGGCGATGGTGGCCGACGGGGTGCACAGCCTCTCCGATATCCTGAGCTCGATCATTGTTCTGGTGGGGATGAAAGTCGCCCGGAAGACCCCCGACCGGGAGCATCCCTACGGCCACAGCAAGGCGGAGAGCGTGGCCGCCCAGATCGTTTCCCTCTTCCTGGTTTTTCTCGGGGGGATGGTTTTTTACAATTCGGTGCGCAGCCTGGCGCTGAACGATTACACGGTGCCGAAGGGCTATGTCCTGATAATTGCCGCGCTTTCCATCGCGGTCAAGGAGGGGCTCTTCCAGTATAAGATCCGGCTGGGCCGGCGGCTCAACTCCAGTTCCCTGGTCGCCGATGCCTGGCATCACCGCTCCGACGCCTTCTCCTCGATCGCCGTCCTGGCCGGGGTGGCCCTGGCCATCCTCGGCGGCCCCCGGTTTCATATCGCCGACCACCTGGCGGCGATGGCGGTGGCGGCCATCATCCTTTACACGGGGTTAAGGTTGCTGGGGAAGACCAGTTCGGAACTGATGGACCAGGCGGTGACCGGACCGGAGGCCGCGCGGATTCAATCGCTGGCTTCGGCGGTGGCGGGGGTGCGGAAAGTGGAGAAGTGCCTGGTCCGGAAGTCGGGGATGGACCTGCTGGTGGACATCCACATCGAGGTTGATCCCGATTTCTCGGTGGTCCAGGGCCACGATATCGCTGGGCGGGTGAAGGGGGAACTGACGTCCCGGGTGGCTTCCCTGAGAAGCGTCCTGGTCCACGTCGAGCCCTGCCGTTCGGAGAAGGGGCGGTAAAAAATAGCGGCGAAGCGCCCCCCGGGGGGAGCGCTTCGCCGCCGGTTGCATCAGCTTCAGCCCAGAGCGGCGGCCAGAGCGGCGATCGATTCCGGGTTCTCCACGGCGAAGCCGGCCAGTTCCCGGTGATCCTTCTTCAACATCCCGGTCAGGACCTTGCCCGGTCCGACTTCGACAAAGGTATCTATCCCCGCGCCGATCATATAGTCGATGGTCGCCTTCCAGCGGACGGGGCCGTTGACCTGGGCGATCAGGTTGCGCCGGATTTCGTCGGCCGCGGTCTCGGGTTGGGCGGTGACATTGGCCACCACCGGGAGGGCGGCGTCCTTGATGGCCGCCGCCGCCAGATCCGGCTGGAATTTTTCCGCCACCGGGTCCATCAGGCGGGAATGGAAGGGAGCGCTGACCGGGAGCATCACCGCCCGCTTCGCCCCCCAGGCCGTGGCCAGCTCGATCGCTTTCTCCAGCCCCGCCCTTTCCCCCGAGATCGCGGTCTGGATCGCGGAGTTGTAGTTGGCCGCCTGGACGATCCCGGCCGCGGAGGCTTCCCGGCAGATCGCCTCGACGTCTTCCGGGGTGAGCCCGATGATGGCGGCCATCCCGCCGGATACCGACTTGGTGGCGTCGTGCATCAGCTGCCCCCGGATCCGGACCAGGCGGACGGCGTCGAGGAAGGAGATGGTCCCGGCGGCGGCCAGGGCGCTGTATTCGCCCAGGCTGTGGCCGGCCACCATCTCGGGTTTGATCCCCTTCTCGGCCAGGAGGTTGAAGGCGATCAGGCTGACGGTGACGATCGCCGGCTGGGTGTTATAGGTCAGGGTGAGTTCCTCGGCCGGCCCCTCGAAGCAGAGTTTGCTCAGGGGAAAGCCGAGGGCCCCGTCGGCCTGGGAGAAGAGCTTCTCCCCGACCGGGGTCTGCGCGATTTCCCGGCCCATCCCCACGTACTGCGAGGCCTGGCCCGGGAAGACAAATGCTATCTTGGCCATTTCTTTTCTCCCTGGTTGAGGTTGGCGCCCGGCGCCGTCATCCCGGCCGGGCGGGTTCAATTTCGGTTACCGTTGGTCGAGGATGACGAAGGCCCGCAGGGCGGTCCGGATGGCGTTGGCGGGGTCGACCGACTTGATGATCGGCTTCCCGGCCCAGGTCTGGCCGATGATGGTGGCCAGGGCCCCCACCCGGACGCGGCGGAGCGTCCCGACCACGAAGAGGGCGGCCTCCTCCATCGAGGTGGAAACGACGTTGGCGCGGAGCCAGGTCTTCCAGAGGTCCTGGTTGAACTCTTCCTGGGCGGCGTATCCCTCGTGCTCGGAGTAGAAGGCGTCCTTGCAGTGGGTGATCCCCAGGTGGTGGGGGTAGCCGAGTTCGGAGGCCGCCTGCTGGAGGGCGAAGAGGACCTCGGGGTCGGCGACGGCGGGGTAGGAGAGGGGGATGTACTGCCGGGTGGTCCCCTCTTCCCGGATGGCGGCGGTGGCGATCGCCAGGTGCCCGACATCGACCTTCTCCTGGAGCGATCCGGCGGTCCCCACCCGGATGAAGGTGTCGGCCCCGATCGCCACCAGCTCCTCCAGGGCGATTGCCGCCGACGGGCAGCCGATCCCGGTCGAGGTGACCGAGACCTTGATCCCCTCCACCGTCCCGGTGAAGGTCCGAAACTCCCGCTTGAAGGCCATCTCCCGGGGGTTGTCGAAATATTTCGAGATCTTCTCCGCCCGGGCGGGATCGCCGGGGAGGAGGACGTAGCGCCCCACGTCGCCGGGGGCGAGGTCGATGTGATACTGCTTGGCGGTCATACTAGCTCCCTCCTGGATTGGAACGTTTCGGCCCTCGGGCCGTAAGCTCAATAATAGCGGATCGGCGGATTAATTCAAGTCCCGGTCCGGTTCGAGGAATTCCAGGTTCCGGCTCAGGCCGGGGTGTCCCGGGTTGAGTTCCAGGGCCCGCTCGGCGTAATGCCGCGCCTGCCGGCGGTCTCCCGTCCGGAGATGGCATTCGAAGAGACCGGTCAGGACGGGGAGGGAGTCGGGCTGGAGGGCGAGGGCCTGCTCGAAGGCGGCGATCGCCCCCGGGTAGTCTTCCCGGGCGAGCAGGATCTCCCCCCGGTTAAGGAAGCCGTCGGGGTCGAAGGGCCGGGCGGCGATAAAATAGTCGATCTCCTCCAGCGCCCGTCCGGTATCCCCGGCCCGGAGGAAGAGGGTGGAGAGGTTCAGCCGGACCAGGGGGTCGCCGGGGTTGAGGGCGGCGGAGCGCTGGAACTGGAAGAGCGCCTCCTCGAAACGCCCCTGCTCGCCGTAGGCGACGCCGAGGGAGTTGTGATAGAGCGGCTCGCGGCCGAAGATGGCGATCGCGGCCTGGAACTCCCCGATCGCCGCCCCGGTCCGGCCGAGGCGGAAGTACTCGTTCCCCAGTCCGTGGCGGGCCTTGGAACTGTCCGGGCTGACCGCGGCCGCCCGGCGGAAGAGGGTGAGGTTATCGGACCAGTCCCAATTGCGGCGGACCGTCCCCGCCGCCAGGGCGAGGAGGATGAGGCCGGCGGCCGGGACAACGATCTTTCGGTTGGTCCCGGCGGCGGCCAGTCCCGCCAGGGTCTCGGCCGCCCAGACGGCGAAGCCGAAGAGGGGGAGGTAGACGAACCGCTCGGCGCCGAGCCGGGCGGTGGGGACCAGGTTGAGGACCGGCAGGAGGGTGAGGAAGAAGAAGGCCAGGCCGAACGACCCGGCCCGGCTCCTCCCCCTCCGCCCCGCCAGGAGAAAGGCGGTGGTGAACAGGGCGGGGAGGATCAGGCGATCGGACCAGGTCACCGGGGCGAAGGGGTCGGGGTACTCGACGGTCAGGCGGACGGGGAGGAAGGCCAGCCGCCCGTACAGTCCCAGGCTCTTCAGGGCCAAAACCAGCCGGGAGAGCGGGTCGCCGAACGGGGGGGCGGCGGGGAGCGTCCCCGGCTGGAAGAGGATGAGCATCCGGGCCGCCCCGTAGAGGGCGGCGATCAGGAAGAAGACCAGGACGGGAGCGCGGAGCAGTTCCGGCCGGTGATACCTCTGGATCAGGAGGAGGTAAGCGGCGATGACCAGAGGCAGGGTGACCGCCATCTCTTTGGCGAGCAGGGCCAGGACGAAGCCGAGGAGCGAAAGAGCGTACAGCCCCGGGTTGATCCTTCCCTTCCAGCCGGTTTTCGCGTAGGCCAGCAGCGCGAGGAAGAAGAAGAGGGCGCAGAGGAGATCCTCGCGGAAGGAGATCCCGTTGACCGCCTCGGCCTGGGCCGGGTGGAGAAGAAAGATCAGGGCGGCCAGGCCGGCGGTCTCCGGCGAGGAGCAGATCCGCTTCCCCAGCCCGTAAACCGCCAGCCCAGCCAGGCAGTGGAGGAGGAGGTTGGTCAGGTGATAGCCCCGGGGGTCCCCGCCGAAGAGGGCCCGGTCGGCGAAGTAGGTCAGGGTGACCAGGGGCCGGAAGGAGTACTCCTCGGTGCGGACGTAGTAATCGGAGGAGAAGAATTTGCCCAGGTTCCGCCAGTCTCGGATGAAGAGGTTCTCCTCCACCGTGACCAGGTCGTCGTAGACGAAGCCGTTGCCGAGGGAGTTCCAGTAGACCGCGGTGGCGGCCAGGATCAGGACGAGGATCGGGGCGAAATTTCGGGACCGAAAGCGCATAGCTTGAGAGCAGAGCGCATAGCGCAGAGCGCATAGCGCCAAGCCCCTGGCTCTATGCTCTATGCGCTATGCTCCTTGCGGCCCTACGGCACCATCGCGACGATCCGGCAGCCGGAGGATTCCATCTCCACCGCCCGCCAGGGGAAGGCCCCGATCCAGCAGCGCCGGTTGCTCAGCTTGTCGATGTCGCCCCCCAGGCATTCGGCGTGGACGATCCGCTTGGGGAAGAGCTTGAGGTGCATCACCTGGTAGTAGTAATCGGGCGGGAAGAGCTCGTCCCATTGTTTCCCGTATTCCATTACCAGCTTGGCCTCGGCCTTGGCGAAGTGATCGGGCTGCCATTTCCGGATGATGGTGTTCATCGGATGGTCGGCGCTGCCGCAGTCCACCCCGATCCACTTGAACTTCATCTTCTGGCACCACCGGTCGAAGCCGGGGCCGGGGCCGGGGTGCATCACCATATAGCGGACCTCGTCGGCGGTCTTGTGGGTCCAGTCGAAGCGGTGGTAGCCGGTGTTGATGATCAGGATGTCGCCCGGCCGGATCTCGGCCTTGTTCATCAGCAGCTCCGGTGAGTAAAGGCTGTAGTCGGAGACCTCCTTCGAGATATCGACCACTACCCCGCTGCCGATCCATTCCCGGATCGGGACGACGCCGATCGGCCGGCCGGCGCCGTAGAAGTGGATCTCCCCGTCCATATGGGTCCCGATGTGGTTGCTGAGCTTGATCACCTGGCCGTTCGCCCCCATCCCGCCGCCGTGGCAGCCGGCGATCCGCTTGAAGTACTGGATCTGCAGCGGCATATAGCTCGGCCAGGGCGGGGTGTGAATCGAGAGGGGCATCGTCAGGTCGTAAACCTTCACCCCGTCCATAAATTTGAGGAAATCGTCCATCTTCATCTTTGTCATTCCCGTATCCTCCCTGGTGGTTTATCGCTCACTGCTTACCGATTACTGCTTACTGTTTATTGCTCCCCCTCCCCATCCTCTCCGATCTCCGGGTCGGTGACAAGAGGATTCCTCTCCCCGGGCGTCGGACCGAGCTTGATCCGCTGGAAGACAGTCTCCCAGAAATGCTCCTGTTTTCCGGCGCCGCCAGCCGGGTCAGCTCTCCCCGTCCCCTCCAGCCGCTCGAGCTCCGCCCGGGCCCGCCCGCCCGCTTCGCCTTCCGGGTCGATCCCGGCGGCTTCCTCCAGGGTTTCCCGGGCCCGGTCCGGCTGCCGGATCCGGAGATAGAGGAGGCCCAGCTCGAGAATGATCTCCGGGTTTTGGGGTTCGATCTCCCGGGCCCGGACCAGGGCGCTCTCCGCCTCCCGCCAGCGGTCCTGGGCGAGGAAGAGCTGGGAGGCCAGGCGGTGGTGGGCCGGGTTGTCCGGGTCGAGGTTGAGGGCCCAGAGGATGGCGGTGCCGGCCTGTTCGTAATCCCCGAGTACCAGCCGGGCCCGGCCGAGCAGGGCGTAAGCTTCCGGTTCTCGGGGAGCGAGGGCGGCCGCCTTCTCCAGGAGTTTCACCGCTTCCGCGTAATCGCCCAGCCGGATGGCGGTCTCGCCGAGGCGGAGGTAGGCCGGGGCGAAATCGGGGACCCGGTCGATGATCGCCCGGTAAACGTCCCGGGCTTCCTCGAACCGCCCGGTTTCGAAATAGATCGTTCCCGCCAGGCTCGAGGCCGCCAGCAGGTCCGGGTCCAGCCGGAGGGCCTCGGCCAGGCTCTCCAGGGCGGCCTCGTTCTCCCCTGCCTCCCGGCGGATGACGGCCCGGTTGAGATGGGCTTTGGCGTAGCTGGGGTTGACGGCCAGGGCCCGGCCGAGGAACTCCTCCGCCCGTTCGGGCCGGCCGGCCCGGAAACAGGCCATCCCCAGGTTGCTGAGCGCTTCCGGGTATTGAGGGTCGATGGCGACGGCCTCGGAGAAGGCGGCGATCGCCTCGTCGTAGAGTTCGAGCCGGCCCAGGACCGCCCCCAGCTCGTTCCGGCCGGCGGCGTTGCCGGGGTCGAGCTCGGCGGCTTTCCGCAGTGCCCGAGCGGCTTCATCCAGGCGGTTTTCCCGGGCCTGGGCCCGGCCCAGGTCTTCCCAGGCTTCCGGGCGGCGGGGATCGAGCCGGACCGCGGCCTGACCCATCCGGATCGCCTCCCCCGTCCGGCCGGTGAGGAGGTAGACCCGGGCCAGGCCGGCAGCCGCCTCCCCGGATTCGGGGGCGGTTTCCCGGAT
The DNA here is from genome assembly GCA_040773245.1 of PVC group bacterium. Lineage (GTDB taxonomy): Bacteria > Auribacterota > Erginobacteria > Erginobacterales > Erginobacteraceae > Erginobacter. The sequence continues at coordinate 8,976 of JAXGWO010000017.1, read as the reverse complement.
CTCCCGGAAGAGGGCTTCCGCGCTGCCGGCCTGCCCCGCCTCCAGGTACTCCCGGGCCAGGCGGAGCTTGCCCTCCAGCAGCGCCCGTCGTTCCGACGGCTCCTGCTCCGTCTCCGGCCCGACCCCGGTCCCGCACCCCGCCGCCAACAAGAGACAGAGCGGGATCAGGATCCGATAATTCATCTTTCCCGGTGCCCTTATTTTACAATTCAGGTATGACTTGAAATGTCAAATAAGGGGTCAGGCCCGGAGGGCGTCGAGGTCGGCCAGCCGGCCGTGGCTGACCAGGTACTTCACCTCCCGGTGGTTCCGGAAGGCCTCGACGACGGACTCGTCCTGGAGGACGACCAGGTTGGCGGTCTTCCCCACCTCCAGCCCGAAGTCTTCCACCCCCATCGCCCGGGCGGCGTTGACGGTGATCATATCGTAGAGGGTCTCCATATCCGCGGTCGTGGTCATCCAGAGGAGGTGGGAGTTGAGGAAGGCGACCTCGAGCATACTGTTGCGGCCGTATGGGTAATAGGCGTCGGAGACGTCGTCCTGGCCCAGGCAGACCAGGGCGCCCTCGGCTAGCAGGTCCTTCACCCGGGCGTGGAGGGGGCCGGTGTGCGGATCGCTGACCACCCCGAGGCGGGCCTTCTTCAGGATGGCGACCAGCTTCATAAAGTAGGGGTCGGGGTAGAGGCACATCGCCCGGGCGTGGTGGGCGAGGACCCTCCCCTCCCAGCCTTTCTCGATGGTCTTCAGGGCCAGCATCTCCAGGGTCCGCAAGCCCGGGTCGCCGGCGTCGTCGACCAGCATCGAGACGTTCCGGTCGAACTCCACCGCCAGGTCGACCATCTGGTCGATGTGGGACTGCTCGTCGGCCTCGGTGAACTCGATCCAGGGGATCCCGCCGACCACGTCGGCCCCCATCTCCAGCGCCTCCCGCACCAGTTCGGCGGCGCCCGGCTCCCTGACCACCCCGTCCTGGGGAAAGGCCACGACCTGGAGCTCGACGACCCCCTTGAACTCCTCCCGGGCCTTGAGCAGGGCCTTGATCCCTTCCAGCTTCGCCTTGCTGTCGACGTCGGCCAGGGCCCGGATGTGGGTGGTGCCGTGGAGGGCGGCCAGCTTCACGGCCTTCCTCACGTTGGGGAGGATCCACTTCTCGTCGTAGTTCTCCTTCACCTTGGCCGCCGCCTCGATGGCGGTCATCGCCTTCCCCATCCCGCCGTCGTGGTAATCCTTGAGCGCGTCCTCGCTCATCATCTGCAGGGTGTAGACCTTGCAGAGATGGAGATGGGCGTTGAGAAACGATTCCGTGACCAGGCCGCCGGAGGCGTCGATCTCGGTTTCGGCCGAACCGGCGATCTTCGGGGCGATCTTCTTTATCTTGCCGCCGGTGATGGCGATGTCGCAGGCTTCTTCCCGTTTCCGCAGGCGAGCGTTTCTGATCAGAAGGTCCATTGATCTCCCCTCCCTTTGTAGTTTTCCGGTTGGTTGGCGAAACGGCCCATTATAAACCAGGGGGGAGGAAAGTAAAGTCCGGGGTCGCCCCCCGGCGCGGATTCCCCCTGCCGACGTCCGCGATGTGTGGTATAAGTATGTTTTCCTTCAAACTAATTATACCGACAGGAAACGGCTATGACCAGGAAGATCAGACAGGGCATCCTCGGACCGCCGCTGGCGGTGTTATTCCTCTTTCTTATCTTCCCGGCGCTCCCGGCCGGGGAGGGCGAGGTCACCCCCCTGGTCGTCCACTTCGTCGATGTCGGCCACGGCGACTGCATCTGGATCCGGACCCCGGATGACGGGGTCAAGGGGAACGGGATTTACGAGGGTTACAACATCATCATCGACGGCGGTCCCAGTTCCCAGAGGATCCAGGAGATGATGCCCCCGCTCGGCCTGAAATGGGGGTCGGAGATCGAGTGGATGATCAACACCCACGCCCACAACGACCATTACCGGGGGCTGATCGGGATGCTGACTATGTACCGGGTGAAGCGGGTGGTGGATCCCGGGTTCCAGTCCCCGAGTTCGTACTTCGGGGCTTTCTGCTGGTCCGCCCTGGTCGAGCCCCAGAGCGTTTTTTACTTCCCCGTCGTGGGAATCCCCGCCATCCCGGGGACGCAGTCGCTGGGCCAGTCCGTGCCCCTGAAACTGGACTGGGGCGACGAGCTCGCGGTGGAGATCCTCTACAGCAACCCGGCGATCTCCGAGTCCACCGTCAACGACAGTTCGATCGTGATCCGGATGGGGTACGGGGAGGTCAGCTTCCTCTTCACCGGGGACGGTGAGGGCAAGAACCGCCCGGATTCCTCCGGGTATCACGACCCCGACCGCCCGATCCGGGTGGAGCGTTTCCTCCTCGATACCTACGTCAGTGAGGAGGCGAACCGGCTCCAATCCACCATCCTCAAGGTTCCCCACCACGGGAGCGAGACCTCGAGCACCAACTCCTACATCCGGGCGGTATCGCCGCGGGAGGGGATCATAATGGCCGGCAACCGGCACGGTCTCCCCGACGCCTCCCTGGTCAAGAGGTACGAGGCTCACGGGGTGAGGATCTGGAGGACCGACCGGCTGGACAAGGGAAAGGCGGCCTCGGAATGCCACGGCGACGACACCGTCATCGTCACCACCGACGGGAAGACCTACGATATCCGGTATCTCAAGCCCGACGCCGTGGAACTGCAGGAGCAGGCCCGGGCCCGTCGTACCGCCGCTCGGCCGGCGCCCTCACCTTCCCCCAACTGATCGTTACTGCTCACTGCTTACTGCCTACCGATCACCGATCACTGCTTCTCGTTCCCCTTCCCCCCCGCATCCACCAGGGGAGTGGGGGACAGGTCCTCCGGCAGTCCCAGCTCCTTGAAGATCCTCTTGAACAGGGTATCCTCGAGGTCGTCCCTCTCCTCGGCGGACATCCCGGCCAGCCGGACCTGGCCCCCGGCGATCATCTCGTGTCCCCCCGCCTTCCCCCGCTGCCCGATCACCTTCCGCAGCAGCCTTCCCGCCCGGGCCCGGGGGTGGGTGGTCCGCAGCGAGATGTGGAGCGACTCCCGGTAGCGGCCGGTGACGAAGCACCAGGTGGCCCTCCGGAGCGAGACCAGGAAGTCGGCCAGCTGGGCGACGAAGCTGGGGTAGTGAACCTCTTTCAGCCGGGCCCCGATGAAGGTCTTGTAAGTGAAGGCCAGGCCGAGGGCCCGGTAAAGCTGCTGGAAATATTCCCGGTTCTGGGCCGGGTGCTCGATCCGGGAGATCAGGCGGTGGCGGGCGAGGGGGAAGAGAAAGGTGGAGGCCTGGATGTCCCGGTCGGTGACGTCCCGTCCCAGGTGCTGGGTTTCGGAGATCAGGGCGTAGTAGAGGGCGGTGGCCAGGAGGGGAGGGATGGTGAGCCGGGCCGCCCGCAGATACTCGACCAGGATGGTGGCGGTCGCCCCGCAGTCCGGCTGGATGTCGATGAAGGGGGCCCGGGTGGTCTTCCGGCGGGTGTGGTGGTCGATCACGATCAGTGGTTCAACCCGGGGCGGGATACTGACGTTCCCGCCCCTCGGCTGGCAGTCGATCAGGGCGACCGAGGAGAACTTATTGAAGTGAGAGGAACGCAGTCCCACCGCCTTGATCTTCAGGCGGCTCTTGAAGGCCCGGTTCTCCTCCCGGCCCAGGATCCCCCCATAAGCGACGGTGGAGGATACCCCCGCCTTCTCTTCCAGGAGATGCTGGAGGGCCCAGGCGCTGGCCAGGGAGTCGGGGTCGGGGTGGTTGTGGGGCAGGATCAGCAGCGAGGGCTTCCCCGCGCAGACCGCGAGGAGTTCATTCAGTTTTTCGTTGGTTTCCATCGGATTTTCGGGGATGGGCAAGTCCGGCGTCGGGTTGGTGGATATCCCGGAGCATTATCGCACACGAACTCCAGCCGGACAAGCGGGCATTTGAAGCAAGGTAGCACGGACATTCCTGTCTGTGCCACGTCAGCCCCGTCGCTTGAGGGCGGTCAGCAGCTTGTTCAGCGGGTAAGTGTTGATGACGTCGCGGTCTTCCAGCCAGGCCCTCCGGCCGGTGGAGACCCCGTAAGCCATCAGGCCGAGCTGGGCGGAGGAGTGGGCGTCGGTGTTGATGACCAGGCGGGCCCCCATCTCCCTGGCCCGGCGGGCCAGGACGTCGTTGAGGTCGAGGCGGGCGGGGTGGGCGTTGATCTCCAGCGCCACCCCCTCCCCAACGGCGGCCCGGACCACTTCCTCGAAGTCGAAGGAGTAGGGGTCCCGCTGGAGGAGGATCCGCCCGGTGGGATGGCCGAAGATGTTGACGTTGGGGTTCTTCAGCCCCCGCACGATCCGCCGGGTCATCTCCTTCTCCGGGAGGTTGAAGTGGTAATGGATCGAGGCGACCACCACCTCGCACTCCGCCAGGATGCCGTCTTCCAGGTCGAGGGAGCCGTCGGCCAGGATGTCGACTTCCACCCCCTTGAGGATCCGGATCCCCGGAGTTTCTTTGTTGGCCTGCTCGATCGTTTTCAGGTGGGCGGCCAGTTCCTTCTCGTTCAGGCCGCCCGCCACGCGAACCGCCTGGGAGTGGTCGGTGATCGCGATGTAACGGTAGCCGCGCTGCTTCGCCGCCCGGGCCATCTCCGCCACGGGCTCCTGCCCGTCGGAGGCCGTCGAGTGCATCTGCAGGTCGCCCCGGATCGCTTTGAATTCCAGGAGCCGGGGAAGCCGGCCGAGGTCCGCCGCCTCGATCTCGCCCCGGTTCTCCCGCAGTTCGGGGGGAAGCCAGGGGAGGTTGAGCGCCCGGTAACAGTCCTCCTCCGTTTCGGAGGCGATCTTCTCTTCGCCCCGGAAGATGCCGTACTCGCTCACCTTCAGGCCCATCCCGAGGGCCCGCTGGCGCAGGGCGATGTTGTGCGCCTTCGACCCGGTGAAGTAGAGGAGGGCGGAACCGAGCTCGGCTTTCTTCATCACTCGCAGGTCAACCTGGAGGCCGTTCTCCAGGCGGACCGAGGAGCGGGTCTCCCCCCGGGCCAGGACCACCGCCGTCTCCGGCTGGCTGACGAACTTCTCCATCAGCGCGGCCGGCCGGCCGGTGACAGCCAGGATATCGAGATCGCCGACCGTCTCCCGCCGCCGCCGGAGGCTGCCGGCCGGGTAGAACTGGTCTTTCCCCATCCGGAGAAAGGCGACGATCGCCTCGGCGCAGCCGTCGGCGACGTCGAGGCGGAACCGCCCGGCGGTCCGGCGGTAACTCTCGATCGCCCGGATGATATTTTCCTCCGTCTTCTCCCCCATCCGTTCCAGGCCGCGGATCCGGCCCCCCCGGGCCGCCTGCTCCAGGCTGTCGATCGAGTCGATCCCGGCTTCCTCGTGGAGGAGCCTGACCTTCTTCGGCCCCAACCCTTCCAGGCGGAGAAGTTCCGGGAGCCCCGGGGGCAGCGTCTTCTTCAGGTCGTCGAGAAGCTGCAGCCGCCCGCTTCGGGCGATCTCGGCGATCTTGCCCGCCAGGTCCTTCCCGATCCCGGGGAGTTCGGTCAGGTCCCGGCCCCTTTCCAGTTCGGCGGCCAGGTTCTCCGGGAGATCCTCGATCGTCCGGGCGGCTGTCCGGTAGGAACGGATCCGGAAGGGGTTCTCCCCCCGGAGGTCGAGGAGATCGGCGACTTCGTTGAATATCCGGGCGATCTTCGCGTTTTCCATTGTGGTGCCCCGGTCCGCGGACAGTGTAGCACAGGTTGCTTTTTCCCGCCATTCCGGTTAATATCCCTGTGCAACCAAATTAGAAATGTCCGCTTTTCACCAAAATAGAAATGTCCTCTTTTTAAGCAGATGCCCTTTCGCGCTTCAGCTTTTCAATGGTCTGCTGACTGTAGAAGGTGGTGCTGAACTGTCTCCAGGGAGATTTAGACTTATTCTGAGCAGGCTTCTTGCTTTCAGAGGGACTGGAAGGCCGTCCCCCTGGGGGACGGCGCGCGATTTTTTGCCAGCTCAGCTGTCGACCGTGAGCGGAGAACCGCAGTCTTCCATTATCCCTTCTCTCCACCGTAACCTTTCTCAGACGACCCGGATTTCTCAGCTGGATAAACCCACCGTCAATGGCTACTGTCCCGTCCTTCCTGACAACCCGATCCTCCTGGAAGCACAGGATCGAGTTCAAGTCGATGCCTTGGGGCACTCGCCGGTGCAGATCCGCCTCCCGCGCCGCCGGAACCCGGAATCGCCGGTTATGCTTCGGCAGGTGCCTCGCCAGGAACCGATTCGCTTCATCCAGGCTGGAGATCCCCTCCAGTCTCATCTCCTTCACCAGCCGGTCCTGGAAGGTCCGAAACAGCCTCTCCACCCTCCCCTTGGCCTGGGGAGAGTTGGCGTGGATCACTCGCACCCCCAGATCCGCCATCGCCCTCTCAAATTGGCTTTGCGGACGACGATTGTTCAGTTCATCCTCGATCGTCGGCTTGCCGGCGGACTTGTAAGTGCTGTGCCGGTCCAGATATACGGCTTGAGGCAGCCCGTAGCGCCGGGCGTACCTCCCGAAGCTCTCCAGCGCCGGAGTCGTGCCTTCGTACTCGTAAAACCGGGCGAACACCCTCCCCGTGGCATCATCGATGTAAGCCATCAGGACCAGTCTCGGACCCCGGCCTTCCAGCCAGTCGTGATGGGAGCCGTCCATCTGCACCAGCTCCCCGCAATGCTCCTTCCTCTCCCTCCATTGCCGGTGCGGCCGCTGCTTCCTCCGCCTGTAGGTCACCTCCTCCTCGATAAACCACAGCCTCAGCGTCTCCGGACTGATCTTGATGCCGTCCCGCTCCGCCAGCGTCTCACTGGCCAGCGTTGGTCCAAAACCTCCGTAGGTGCTGCTGCAAAGTTTAAGGACCTCGGCCCTGGTCTTAGGCTCCGTCCGCCGGTTGGACGGCCGGCCGCGCGAGCGGTGGATCGCTCCTCGGGGACCTTCCTCCCTCACCCGCCGCACCAGGCGTCTGACCTGCCTCGTGCTCAGTCCCAGCAAGTGGGCTCCCTTCCTTTGCTTTATCTGCCTCTTGCTGACCTGATCAATGATCGAAAACCGCTTCGCCTCTCTGACGCTCATCCGAATAATGTCCGGTGTCTTCATCCTGCCCTCCAACTTGCTTATGGAGGGCCATTATAGGTGCCTTAAAACCGGACATTTCTATTTTGGCGAAAGCGGACATTATCATTTTGGGATTACATTCCGGTTAATATCCCGGGCATCGGCCGCGCTTGCGCCGCGGCCGGGGAGGGCAGATGAAGGCGATGTTACTGACCGCGGGCCGGGCTGGCCGGTCGCTGTACGATCGCCTGACCGGGAAGGAACGGGCGATCCTGTCCCTGCTGGCGGCATCCCTGATCTGGGGAGCGGCCGCCGGGGTCTCCACGGTCATCCGGGGCCGGGAGGAGCCGCCCGCCGGCCTGACTCCGCTTTACGACGAACTGCGGGCCGCGCTCCCCGACCCGGACTTCTCCCCCGGCCGGGACGAGGCCGAGACGAACGGGGATAAACCTGCCCGGGGGCCGCTCCGTCTGACCCGGCCTTCCCTCCCCGGGGAGCCGGAAGTGGAGGTGTCCGAGGACGGCTGGATCTTCTTCCCCCGGGATTACTATACTACCATCAACATCAACCGGGCCGGGTTCGACGAACTGGTCTCCCTCCCCGGGATCGGGCCGGTGATCGCCTGGAGGATAATCCGTTACCGGGAGCGTTATGTCGGATTCAGCCGGGTCAAGGCCCTGAAGAAGATCCGGGGCATCGGGGACCGGACCCTGGAGCGGCTGGAAGGAAAAATCAGGCTCTATTGAAGCTGCGGTCGGTGGGGGAGGAGCGGGAACCGGCGATGACGGAGACGATTAAAGGCGAAGGGCCGCTCCTGCGGGCGGTCTCCGGGGTGATGGAGATCAGGGACTGGAGCCCCGAGGGGCGCGGCTTCGCCTTCCGCGGGGAGCTGAAGCTCCCGCCTCCCGTCGCGGTCCGGAAGCTGCGGGATCAGCTGGAGGAGTTCGGGATGCTCCCCTTCCTCTCCCGGGACGCGGCGGGCACGGTGATCCGGTGCGGGGCCGGCCGGCCCCGGAAGGAGGTCCGGCGGCGGTGGCTCCCCCTTTTCCTCTTTCTGGCCACCGTCTTCAGCACCCTGGCGGTCGGGACCCTGATGCTCGGATGCCCGGCGGGAGAACTGCTCTCCCGTCCCTGGCTGCTCTACCAAGGGGCGCCCTTCTCCGTCACGCTTTTAGTCATCCTCGCCTGCCACGAGTTCAGCCACTACTTCGTCTCCCGCCGCCACGGGATCAGGACCAGCCTCCCCTACTTCATCCCCTTTCCCAACATCCTGGGGACGATGGGGGCGGTGATCATCAGTCGCTCCCCCTTTCCCGACCGGAAGAGCCTCTTTGATGTCGGGATCGCCGGCCCCCTGGCCAGTTTCGTTCTCTCCCTGGGGGCGCTGGTCATCGGGTTCGCCGAGATGGCCGCCGTCCCCGTCCGGCTGGCCCCCCGGGTCGAGCTGCCGGGTCTCTACCTGGGCGACTCCCTTCTGACCTCCGCGCTCTTCGCCCTCCGCTTCGGGCCCCTCCCCGAGGGCTGGGAACTGGTCCTGGGCCCGATCGGCTTCGCCGGCTGGGTGGGGCTCTTCGTCACCGCGCTCAACCTCCTGCCGATGGGCCAGCTCGACGGCGGGCACATATCCTATGCGGTCTTCGGAAGACGGCACGGGGTAATCACCCGGGCGGTGATGCTGGTTCTGGCCGTTTTCGGGCTCCTGGCCTCCTCGCCCTTCTGGATCTTCCTCGCCCTCCTGGTGGCCGTCTTCGGTCCCCGCCACGGCCCCCCTCTCGACGACGTCAGTCCCCTCGACCCGGGCCGCCGGTGGCTGGCGGCCCTCGCCTTCCTGATCCTGGCCGCCTGCTTCATCCCGGTGCCGATCCGGGTGGTTTAGGTGCCGGGCCGTTCCCCAAAGGACCTAAAGGACGCAGAAGAAGCGCGTCACCGGGCAACAAT
>JAXGWO010000016.1:0-63101 GCA_040773245.1 PVC group bacterium | reverse complement strand
CGCTCCAGTTCCGGCCGGGGGACGTTCATCTTGATTCCCACCTTGCCCTGGGCCTCGATCGCCCCCCGGAGGAGGAGGGCGATGTTCTCCAGCTTCCGCCGCCGGGCCGGATCTTCCCAGACCCGATTGTTGACGATCAGGCGGGTGGTGCTCTCCAGGACCGTCTCCACGATCCGCAGCCCGTTGGCCTTCAGCGAGGATCCGGTCTCGGTCAGCTCCACGATCCCGTCGGCCAGCTGGGGGGGCTTGACCTCGGTCGCCCCCCAGGAGAATTCGACCTCGCAGTCGATCCCCCTCTCGGCGAAGAAAGCCCGGGTCACCCCGACCAGTTCGGTGGCGATTCTCTTCCCCCGGAGATCATCGGGTTTCCGGAACGGCGAATTCTCGGGGACCGCCAGCACCCAGCGCACCGGCCGGAAGCCGGCCTTGGCGTAGACCAGGTCGGCGACCTCGCGGACTCCGCATCCGCTCTCCGTGATCCAGTCCCAACCGGTGATCCCGGCGTCGATCGCGCCTTTCTCCACGTAGCGCGGGATCTCCTGGGCCCGGATCAGGACCGCCTCGATCTCCGGGTCGTCGAGGCTGGGATAGTAGGACCGGCTGCCGACCGAGACGGCGAAACCGGCCCTCCGGAAGAGTTCGAAGGTTGATTCCTGCAGGCTCCCCTTGGGCAGCCCCAGCCGGATCAGGGTTCTCCCTTGCGTGTTATTCATTGCTCTGGAGTGAGGTTCGTTGATGAATCGTTCCCGTATTATTATCCGTAACTTTCGAATATGGCAATGTTATTATTTCCCATTACCTATTCCCTATTTCCCATTCCCCAAAAATACCCGATCAGCTTGTAAAGCAGCCGGGCGGCGAAGAATTCGGAGACGACCGAACCTTCCCGGGGGCAGAGCTCGACCAAGTCGGCCCCGACCAGGGTCTTCCCGGCGCCGCGGAGGGCCCGCAGGAGAGCCAGCGCCTGGTGCCAGTGCAGCCCCCCCGGTTCCGGCGTCCCCACCCCGGGGACCTCGGAGGGGTCGAAACCGTCGAGGTCGATCGAGATGTAAACCCGCTCCCCGAGCGCGGCCGCGATATCCTCCCAGGGGTAATCCCCGGACGGGAACTCCCAGCCGGGAAACATCCGGATCTTTTCTGCCGCGATGTAGTCGGCTTCCTCCCGGGAGACGGCCCGGATCCCGACCGGGACCACCGGGATACCCAGTTCGCGGACCCGCCGCATTACCGAGGCGTGGGAGAGAGGGGTGCCGCCGTAACTGTCCCGGAGGTCGGCGTGGGCGTCGAGGTGGAGGACGGTGAAATCCCGCTCCGTATTCGCCAGCGCCCGGATCGCGCCCAGGGTCAGGGTGTGCTCCCCGCCCAGGCAGACCGGGACCGCCCGTCCGCCCAGGGCGCTCACCGCCTTTTCGATCCGGTCCAGGCCGGCGGCGGAATCCCCCCGGCAGTCGATCGGCTCCGTGGTGCAGATGCCCGCCCGCCAGGGAGAGACCTTCAGTTCAGGGTCGTAGAGTTCGACCTGGCGGGAGGCTTCCAAGATCCGCCCGGGCCCGGCGGCGGTCCCCGGAAGGTAGGAGACGGTCTTCTCCAGGGGGACGGGGATGATGACAACCGCCGCCCGCTCGGCGGGGACGAACGGGGACGGTTCGCTCCCGTCATCCAGGAATTGAACCGGGAACGGGGGGATGGCTAATACCTCGCCTGGGACTTTCTGATTCTTCTGATCCGTTCTCGCGGACTGAGGCGGTCTTTCCGGCCCCGGAACTCGGTCTCTTCCCGCCGCCGGTTCCGTAACTTCTCCTGCCGGCCGGAGAGCTCCAACTCGCCGTCGTCCGGATCGAGATAATCCAAATTCATTACAACACCCGGATAGCGTTGATAGCCTGAGGGCCCCTTATAGCGGGTTTGCCGCAAAAGGCAACAAATAATTTACCCCGTCCCGGCGTTCCCGTCAACCCGCGGCAATTATCTGGTTGCGCGGGCCGGGGATTGTTAATACCATACCCGGATAATTTCGACCATCGGACCAGCGCGCCCGCCCGCCGGGCGGATCAACATTGAGGAAAAAGCTATGAGCCGCCGCAAACTTCTCCGGGAGGAGATCGCCCCCATCGACATCACCGCCTTTGACTCGACCCCGATCATCGAGGCCTTCGGGAAGATGGCCTTCCAGGCCCGGAACCTCGCCACCGCCTGTTCGATCTACGACCGGATGATCGCCGATCGGGACTGTTCGATCATTCTCTGCCTGGCCGGCTCGCTCTTCTCCGCCGGGCTGAAGAGCGCCGTCCGCGACCTGGTCCGCCACCGGATGGTCGACGCCGTCGTCTCCACCGGGGCGATCATCGTCGACCAGGACTTTTTCGAGGCCCTGGGGTTCAAACACTATCGGGGGACGCCGTTCGTCGACGACGAGCTCCTGCGGAAGAATATGATCGATCGGATTTACGACACCTTCATCGACGAGGAGGAACTGCGGGTCTGCGATATGACCACGGCGCAGATCGCCGATTCCCTTTCCCCCCGGCCCTACTCCTCGCGGGAGTTCATCCGCGAGATGGGGAAATACCTGGAGCGGGAAGGCAAGGGCGAGGGGTCCCTGGTCCTGGAGTGCCACCGGCAGGCGGTGCCGATCTTCGTCCCCGCCTTCTCCGACTGCTCGGCCGGCTTCGGCCTGGTCGCCCACCAGCACCGGCGGGGGAAGGGGGAGATGGTCTCCATCGACAGCGCCCGCGACTTCCTCGAGCTGACCCGGATCAAGGTCGAAGCCGGGGAGACCGGGCTGGTGATGATCGGGGGCGGGGTGCCCAAGAACTTCGCCCAGGATATCGTGGTCGCCGCCGATATCCTGAAGGAGAACCCCTCGATGCACCGCTACGCGGTCCAGATCACCGTGGCCGACGAGCGGGACGGAGCGCTCTCCGGCTCCACCCTGAAGGAAGCCCACTCCTGGGGCAAGGTGGACGACGTTTACGAGCAGATGGTCTACTCCGAGGCGACCATCGCCTTCCCGCTCCTGGCCAGTTACGTGTATCATCGGGGGAGCTGGAAGGAAAGGAAACCCAGGTCCTACGCCGACATCCTGGAGGAGGGGAGACAATGATCCCGAAGAAATTTTTCCTGACCAAGGGGGCCGGGGTCCACAAGGACCGGCTGGCCTCGTTCGAGATGGCCCTGCGCAAGGGCGGCATCGAGAAGTGCAACCTGGTCAACGTCTCCAGCATCCTCCCCCCCGGCTGCGAAAGGATCTCCAGCCGGGAGGGGAAGAAGCTGCTCCGCCCCGGCCAGATCGTCTTCGTGGTGATGGCCCGCAACGACACCAACGAGCCCAACCGGCTGGTCTCCGCCGCCATCGGGGTGGCCAAGCCGTCCTTCAAGGGAGGCTACGGTTATCTCTCCGAGCACCACGCCTTCGGGGAGACGGCCAAGAAGTCGGGGGACTACGCCGAGGACCTGGCGGCGACGATGCTCGCCACCACGCTGGGGATCGAGTTCGACCCCGAGATCGCCTGGGACGAAAGGAAGCAGATCTACCAGGCCTCGGGCAAGATCATCACCACCAGCCACGTCTGCCAGTCGGCGGAGGGCGACAAGACCGGCCTCTGGACCACCACCATCGCCGCCGCGGTGTTTATATTGTAAGAATACAGAATTCAGAATTCAGAATCCAGAATTCAGAATTCAGAATAACCTTCGGCCAGCACCTTTCCGTGCGCGCGGCATAAATCGCTATCCGCCTTCGCCAAAGCTACGGCGGACACAGTCGGTATCGGGATCGAGGGTCCGTGTTCCTATGAAATTTCCCCGACTCGTTCTCCTGGTCCTTGCCTTCTCCTCCGGCTGTTCCTTTCTCCCCGACCGGGAGGAGCCGGCCGAGCCGGAAATTCCGGAAAGTTTTAACCGGGCGGGCGGCGAGGAGGCCCCGGCCGCCCGCTGGTGGGAGGATTTCAACAACGGAGAGCTGAACCGCCTGGTGGAAGAAGCCCTCGCCGGGAGCTTCACCCTCCAGGGAGCCGAAGCCCGGCTCCGCCAGGCCCGGGCCGCCGCCGCCCTGGCCGGTTCCGGCCGCTATCCCCGGGTCAACCTGGCCGGGGAGGCGGGCGCGACCCGGACCTCGGCCGAGACCGGCGGCGAGCGGCAGACCGCCACCGCCGAGAACTACGGACTCTCCCTGGCGGCGGCTTACGAGATCGACCTCTGGGGGCGGGTCCGCTCCGCCGCCCGGGAGGCCGGCGCCCTGGCCGCCGCCGCCGCCTTCGACCTGTCGGCGGCCCGGATCTCCCTGGCCGGCGAGGTCGCCGACCGCTGGCTGCGGGAGGTGAACCTCCGGTCCCGCCTGGAACTGGCCCGCCGCCAGGTCGAGACCAACCGGACCACCCGGGAACTCCTCCTCCTGAGGCAGCGCCGGGGCCTGGCCACCGCCCTGGCCGTCTACCAGCAGGACCAGATCGTGGCCGCCACCGAGTCCCTGATCCCGGCCCTGGAGTCGGAACTGGAGACGGTCCGCCACGAACTGGCCGTGCTCCTGGGCCGTCCGCCCCGGGCCGACCTCGGCCTGCGGGCCGACCGTCTCCCCTCTCTCCCGTCCCGGCCCGGGACCGGTCTGCCTTCCCGGCTGATCGGGAACCGTCCCGACATCCGGGCGGCATTTTCCCGTCTCGAATCGGCCGACTGGGGGGTCTCCGCCGCCCGGGCCGACCGGCTCCCCGCCCTGACCCTGTCCGGATCCGCCGGCTACCGCTCCGGGGAGTTCGAGGACCTCTTCGACAACTGGTTCGCCGGTTTCGCCGCCGGTCTCCTCGCACCCCTGGTCGACGGCGGCCGGCGGTCGGCCGAGGCTGACCGGATGCTGGCAGTATCCGAAGAACGCCTGGCCGGCTACCGCCAGACGGTTCTCAACGCCCTGCGGGAAGTGGAGAACGCCCTGGTCCGGGAGGAGAAGCAGGCCGAATATATCGCCGGTCTCCGTCTCCAGCTGGCCGCCGCGGAGCGCGCGCTCGGCCAGGCCCAGCTCCGTTACCGGAAGGGGGAGACCGGTTACCTCGACGTCCTCTCCTCCCTCAACTCGACCCAGTCGCTGCAACGGGAGCTCCTGAGCGGCGAGCGCGACCTGCTCCTCTACCGGGTCGCCCTCTACCGTTCCCTGGCCGGGGGCTGGGAGGGGGAAGACAGCGAGCAGTGAGCGGTAAGCGGTGAGCAGTAGGACAGGCAGTTTATGCTATCGGTATCGCAATCGAATCCCTGTGTTTCAGGTTCAGAAAGTTCGATACCGATAGCGATTATGTTAACCGGATGGAACAGTTTCACGGAGCAAGACCAATGAACGATGAGATCAGAGTCAGTGTCCGGCCTTCCAGACGGGTCCTGATGATCATCCTCTCCCTGGTGATCGTCGCGGCGGCTTTCCTGGCCGCCCGCCGGCTGATCCGGACGGCGCCCCGCCCGGCGCTCCGCCAGCCCCGGGAGAAAGCCCGCCTGGTCGAGACCGTCACCCTCGCCTCCGGGCTGGAGAGGGCCGAGATCACCGCCGCCGGGACGGCGGTCCCCGCCCGCCGGGTCGAGCTGAAGCCCCGGGTGGCCGGACAGGTAGTCAGGATCAGTCCCGCCTTCCGCCCGGGCGGTCGGTTCGCGGCCGGGGAGGAGATCCTCGCCCTCGACCCCGAGGACTACCGGCTGGCCGTGGAGGAACGGAAGTCGGACCTGGCGCGGGCCGAGGCGGAGTACCGGATCGAGCTCGGCCGACAGGAAATCGCCCGCCACGAGTGGAAACTGCTCGGCGCGGGGGAGGAGGCCGGCGAACTTGACCGGGAGCTGACGCTCCGCATCCCCCAGCTGAAGCAGGCCGAGGCGGCCCTTGACGCCGCCCGGGCGGCCCTGCGCCGATCCGAACTCAACCTGGAACGGACCTCGGTCCTGGCCCCCTTCAACGCGGTGGTGATCTCCAAGTCGGTGGACCTGGGTGCCGAGGTCACCACCGCCACTCCCCTGGCGGTTCTGGCCGGGACCGACCAGTATTGGGTCAACCTCTCGCTCCCGGCGGAAGAACTGGATTGGTTCGAAGCCGGGGAAGATGATGCCGCCGCCCGGGTCCTGCTCAGCCTGGCCTCCGACCCGGAAGGGGAGACGGTCTGGACCGGACGGGTGATCGAGAAAGAGGCCGCCCTCGAGGAGAAAGGGCGGCTGGCCCGGGTCCTGGTCTCCGTTCCCCGCCCGTTGGAGGGGAGTCCGCTCCTGCTCGGGACGTACCTGCGGGCCCGGATCGAGGGGAGGGAGATCCCCGATGTCTTCTCCATCCCCCGGACCGCGCTGCGCGACGGCGGCCGGGTCTGGCTCCTCGGTCCCGACCGCCGGCTGGTGATGAGGGAGGTCCGGGTGATCAGGAGCGGGGCCGAGCGGGTCCTGGTCCAGGAGGGTCTCTCGGCCGGGGAAGAGCTGGTGGTCAGCGGCCTGGCCGCGCCGGTTGCCGGGATGCTCCTGCGCAAACCGGACGACGGAGGAGACCAGCCGTCGTCGTGAACAGCCCCTCTCCATCGCCCCCCGACCGGGGACCGATCGCCTGGATGGTCCGCAACCGGGTCGCCGCCAACCTTCTGATGCTCACCTTTCTGGTCGGCGGGCTGATCAGCCTCCGCTCGATCACCCAGGAGGTCTTCCCCGACTTCGAGCTCGACCTGGTCCGGGTCACCGTCGCCTACCCCGGGGCGGGGCCGGAGGAGATCGAGCAGGGGATCGTCCTGGCGATCGAGGAGGCGGTCCGGGGGCTGGAGGGGGTGAAGCAGATCTCGGCCACCGCCCGGGAGGGGGCGGGGGTGGTTACGGTGGAGCTCCTCGCCGGGGCCGACCGGCAGAAGATCTACCAGGAGATCCAGCAGGAGGTGGCCCGGATCACCACCTTCCCCGAGGAGGCGGAAGAGCCGAGCGTGGTCCTGGTCGCCCGCCGCCGGGAGGTGATCAACCTCGCCCTCCACGGGGATATCCCCGAGACGACGCTCCGCGGACTGGCGGAAGAGGCCCGGGAGCGGCTCCTCCGCGAGCCGGAGATTACCCAGGTCGAGCTGGGGGGGATCCGCGGGCTGGAGATCGAGGTGGCGATCGGCCGGAAGCGGCTGAGAGAGTTCGGGTTGACCATCCCCGAGGTCGCCCAGCGGATCCGGCGGTCGGCCCTGGAACTGGCCGGGGGCGGACTGAAGACCCCCTCCGGCGAGGTCCTGGTCCGGGTCCAGGACCGGCGGGACTTCGGCCGGCAGTTCGCCGCCCTTCCCCTGCTCGGCCCGGAGACGGGGGGGGAGGTCCTCCTGGGGGAGATCGCCTCGGTCGCCGACGGCTTCGAGGATACCGACCGCTTCGCCGTTTACGACGGGGAGCCCTGCGTCCTGCTCGAGGTCTACCGGATCGGCGACCAGACCCCGATCACCGTCGCCGCCGCCGCCCGGAGGGTGATGGCGGAACTCAACGCCGACTATCCCCCGGGGGTGAAGATCTCGGTGCTCCGCGATTCGTCGGATACCTACCGGCAGCGTCGGGACCTTCTGGTCAAGAACGGGTTGTATGGACTGGTCCTGGTCCTCCTCCTCCTCGGCCTCTTCCTCCAGCCCCGGATCGCCTTCTGGGTGATGCTGGGGATCCCGATTTCCTTCCTCGGCTCCTTCCTCTTCCTCCCCGGATTCGGGGTCACGATAAATATGATGTCGATGTTCGCCTTCATCGTCGCGCTGGGGATCGTGGTCGACGACGCGATCGTGGTCGGCGAGAATATCCACGAGAACCGGCTGCGGGGGATGGGGCTCCTGGAAGCGGCCCTCAAGGGGGTGAAGGAGGTCTCGACCCCGGTGGTCTTCAGTGTCCTGACCAACATCGCCGCCTTTGTCCCCCTGCTTTTTATGCCGGGAACGATGGGGAAGATCTGGCGGGTGATCCCGACCGTGGTCATCACGGTCTTCACCATTTCCCTGGTCGAGTGCCTCCTGATCCTCCCCGCCCACCTCTCCCACCGCCGGCGGCCCGAGGGGACCCGTCCGGGCTGGGGGCTTCGCCGCCAGATGGCCTTCAGTTCCTGGTTCTACCGGATGGTCCGGTCGCGCTACGCCCCCTTCCTCGAACTCGCGCTCCGGTTCCGCTACCTGGTCCTGGCCCTCTCGGTCGCGCTGCTGATCCTGACCTTCGGTTACGTGGGGGGGAAGCGGATCGCGATGGTCCTGGCCCCCCGGGTGGAGTCCGACTACGCGATCGTGACCGCGGTCCTTCCCTACGGCTCCCCGGTGGAGCGGTCGGCGGCGGTCCGCGACCGCCTCATCAACGCCGCCCGCCGGGTGGCCGGGGAGAACGGGGGCGACCGGCTGATCGAGGGGATCTACGCCGAGATCGGGCGGGAGTACGGCGGCGTCTCCGGGAGTCACGTGATCGAGGTCAGCGCCACTCTTACCCACCCCGACATCCGGCCGATCTCGACCGCCGAGTTCACCCGCCGCTGGCGGGAGGCCGCCGGGGAGATCGGCGGGCTCCAGGCCCTGATCTACGAGGCCGACCGGGGGGGGCCGGGTTCGGGACGGTCGATCACGGTCGAGCTGATCCACGCCGACAAGCTGGTCCTGGAAAGGGCCGGGCTGGACCTGGCGTCGCGGCTGGAGGTCTTTCCCTCGGTGAGCGACATCGATCCCGGGGTGGCCGACGGCAAGCCCCAGTACAACTTCTCCCTCCTCCCCTCGGGGATCAGCCTGGGGCTGACCTCGGCCGAGGTCGCCTCCCAGGTCCGGAGCCTCTTTTACGGAACGGAGGCGCTCCGGCAGCAGCGGGGGCGCAACGAGGTCAAGGTGATGGTCCGGCTGCCCCGTTCCGAGCGCGACTCCGAACACGACCTCGAACGGGTCCTGATCCGGACCCCGGCCGGGGCCGAGGTCCCCCTGAACGAGGTCGTCCGGATCGACCGCACCCGGGCCTACACCACGATCGAGCGCCGGGAAGGGCGGCGGACGATCGCCGTCTCCGCCAACGCCTCTCCCCCCGCCGAGTCGGAGCGGATCCTCGCCCTGCTCACCCGGTCGATCCTGCCCGACCTGGTCGCCCGCTATCCGGGGCTCTCCTGGAGCTTCGAGGGCCGCCAGGCCGACTTCCGGGAGAGTATGGCCTCCCTGAAGACCGGTTTTCTCTTCGCCCTTTTGGGGATCTACGTCCTGCTGGCGATCCCGCTGAGGAGCTACACCCAGCCCCTGATCGTGATGGTCTCCATCCCCTTCGGGGTGATCGGGGCGGTGGCCGGGCACGTCCTGATGGGCTATGACTTAAGCATTATGTCGATGATGGGGATCATCGCCATCTCCGGGGTGGTGATCAACGACGCCCTGATCCTGATCGACTTCATCAACCGGGAGCGGGCCGGCGGAATGGGGATCGTCGAGGCCGTCCACGGGGCCGGGATCCGGCGCTTCCGGCCGATCCTGCTGACCACCCTGACCACCTTCGGCGGGCTGGCCCCGATGATCTTCGAGACCTCCCGCCAGGCGAGGTTTATGATCCCGATGGCGATCTCGCTCGGCTACGGGATCATCTTCGCCACCGCCATCAACCTGGTCCTGGTCCCCTCGCTCTTCCTGATCAAGGAGGATCTGGCCCGGTTCCTCTCCCTCTGCCGGCGGACCGCCTGGTCCTGCCGCGAACCGGAACCCTGAGCCGGGGCCGATAATTTCTTGACGGCCGCCGTTTCCCGGGGCTAAAGTCCCTGGTGTCCTTTTGGTCTTTTTCGTCCTTGAGGTCCTTTCTCTGCGCCCGGGGAAAACCCAGAATGCCTTCCGGCAAAAATAACCCGACCCGGGATGACCTCCTCCGGGAGATCTCCCGCCTGAAGGAGGAACTCAAGCGCGTCAAAAGCGCCGACCAGCGTCTGCTCGGCGAGGTGATCGACACCATCCAGGACGGGATCTCGATCCTCAACCCCGACCTGACCGTCCGCCACGTCAACCCGGTGATGAAGAAATGGTACCGGGCCAACCTCCCCCTGGAAGGCCGGAAGTGCTTCGAGGTCTACCACGACCGGAAGATACCCTGTTCCCCCTGCCCGACCCTCCGCTGCCTGGACTCCGGACAACCCGAGCGGGAGATTGTGCCCGGGCTTCCCGGCTCACCCGCGGAGTGGCTGGAACTATTCTCCTGCCCGATGAAAGACCCGGCCACCGGCGAGGTTACCGGGGTGATCGAGTTCGTCCGTGACATCACCGACCGGAAGCGGGCGGAAGACCGGATCCGGACCGAGCACGCCCAGCTCCTCTCCCTCTTCGACAGCATCGACCAGGTGATCTACGTCGCCGATATGGATACCCACGAGATCCTCTTTGCCAACCCGGCGACCGAGGCGATCATCGGCCGCCCCCTGGTCGGGAAGACCTGCTACCGGGAATTCCAGGGCCTGGAGAAGCCCTGCGGCTTCTGTACCAATAAGATCATAAAAAATCTCGATTACCAGCCCTATTACTGGGAGTACCACAACCCCAAGCTCGGCCGCGACTACCAGATCATCGACCGGGTGATCAAGTGGAGCGACGGGCGTGACGTCCGCTTCGAGCTGGCGATCGACATCACCGACCGCAAGCGGGCGGAGACCTCCATCCGGGAGAACGCGGATCGGTACCGGGAGCTCTCCAACCTCCTGGAAACAATCTTCAACACCATTCCCGACATCCTCGGCATCCAGGGCCCGGACCGCGGGATCATCCGGTACAACGAAGCCGGGTACAAGATTCTCGGCGTCAGTCCCGAGGAGGTGGTCGGGAAGAAATGCTACCAGCTGCTGGGCCGGGAAGAACCCTGCCCGGTTTGCGCCACCAAGGAAGCCACCCGGACCGGGCAACCGGCCCGGGTGGTAAAATTCGTCGGGGAGATGGGGCGCTGGCTCGACTGCCGGGCCTACCCGGTGGTGGATGGGGAGGGCAAGCTCGTCCAGGTCATCGAGCACCTCCGGGATATCACCGACCTGAAGAAGCTGGAGGAGGAGCGCCGGGAGCTGGAGCGGCAGGTCCAGCAGTCCCAGAAGCTGGAGAGCCTGGGGGTGCTGGCCGGGGGGATCGCCCACGATTTCAACAACATCCTGATGGTGGTCCTGGGCAACGCCGAGCTGGCCCTGAAGACGATCCCGGATCATTCCCCGGCCCGGCTGCACCTGGAGGAGATCACCCGGGCCGTCAGCCAGGCCGCCGATCTCTGCCGGCAGATGCTCGCCTACACCGGGAAGTCATCCTTCACCCGACGGCCGGTCGACCTGAAGACCCTGGTCGAGGAGATCGTCCACCTCCTCAAGGCCTCGATCTCCAAAAAGGCGGTCCTCAACCTCCAGCTCGAGGAGAACCTGCCCCCGATCGAGGCCGACCCCTCCCAGATCCGGCAGGTGGTGATGAACCTCCTGATCAACGCCTCCGAGGCCCTGGACGGCCGGAGCGGTTACGTCACCGTCTCGATCGGTGCCTCCGATTGCGGGGAAGAGGAACTGAAACCGGAAGAGTTCGGCGAGGCCCTCCAGCCGGGGATCTATGTCTTCCTCCAGGTGACCGATACCGGGATCGGGATGGACCGGGAAACCCGTCGGAGGATTTTCGAGCCCTTCTTCTCCACCAAGTTCACCGGGCGCGGCCTGGGGCTGCCGGCGGTGCTGGGGATCGTCCGGGGACATAACGGAGCGATCCGGATCGAGACCGAACCGGGTAAGGGAACCACCTTCCGGGTTTTCTTTCCCGCCCTGAAGCCCGGGGATTCCTCGCCGCCCGCCGCCGGCGCCGCCTCCGCTTCCGGGGGGCTCGACTGGCGGGGGGAAGGGACGGTGCTCCTGGCCGAGGACGAGGAGACCCTGCGGTCCCTGGGCGGAGATATCCTCCGCCGGCTGGGGCTGAAGGTCCTGACCGCTTCCGACGGCCGGGAAGCGGTCGATCTCTTCCGGGAGCACCGAAAGGAGATCGACCTCGTCATCCTCGACCTGACGATGCCCCGCCTCGACGGCGGGGAGGCCCTGGCGGAGATCCGCCGGATCGACCCCGCCGCCCGGGTGGTGATCGCCAGCGGGTACAGCGAGGGCGCTCTCGGCGCGCGCTTCGCCGGGAACGGCCTGTCCGGGATCCTCCAGAAGCCCTACACCCTGGCCCGCCTCCGGGGTCTTCTCTCCGGTCTCCTCCCCGCCCGGGGAAAAGCCGGCCGCTAAAAGAACGGGGTCTTTCTCTCTCGGATCGCGCGGTCGGCCCAGAGATACATCCCGGCCGACCAGGCCTGCTTCGCCATCCCCAGCGGCTCCCCGGACTCTCCTTCCAACCACTCGTTGAACTCCCACTCCCCCTTCCGACCCTTACGGTTCAGGCGGGCCAGTTTCTCCAGCGCCGCCCCGGCTTCCCGGAACCGCTTCATCTTTACCAGCGCCCCGACGTAGAAACCGCCGATAAAGGGCCAGATGCCGCCGTTATGGTAGCGGTGGGGAAGGTTGAGATCGTCGAAGACGTAGAAGTAGCGCCAGTCGGGGTCGGAGGGGCGGATCGCGGGGTCGATCGCCTTTACCGGCCCCGGGCGGTCGATCTTCCTCCGGGCGATCAGGTCGAGGATCTTTCCCGATCGTTCCCGACCCGCCACCCCGGAGAGGATCGCCAGCAGGTTGCCCAGGGAGTCGAACCACTCCCCGAAACCCCGGAAGGTGAGGTAGGGGAGATAGTAGGACTCGTGCCTCAGGATCCGCTTCTTCGGCACGGCGTGTTCCCTTCCCAGGCTGTCCAGCCCCTCCCGGCTGAAGATCTCGGTGGACATACTCGGCTCCAGGTGGACCAGCAGGGCGGCGGGGTCGCCCCCGTACCAGAAGTGGCGGTTGATCCGCCGTTTCAATGCCGCGGACCGCTTCCGGTACCGCCCGGCCCTTTCTTCTTCCCCCAGGGTCCGGGCCATCGAAGCGGCTTTCTGCAGTGCCAGGTAATAAAGGACGTTTACGGTCAGCCCCTTGCCCCGGGTGGCGAAGAGGTCCTGCCAGTCGGAACCCTCGGTCATCGTGACCAGTCCGGTCTGGTCGACGTCCTGGTATTCATACCAGCCCAGGACTTTCTTTGCCGCCGGGTAATACCTCTTCAGAAAGGCTAAGTCCCCGGTCGCCCGGTAATAGGCGGCGACCCCGATCACCAGCCACAGCCCCCCGTCGGCGTAAGCCTGGAAGTTGGGACGGCGGGTCCGGATGTGGACGTTGTTGGGCACGAGCCCGAGCGGGGTCTGGTGGCGGGTGAGCAGCCTGACGCTGGCCGCCAGCGATCGGTTGATCTCCGTATCGTCGGCGCCCAGCGCCCCCAGCAGGGTGATCACACTATCCCGGGCCCAGACCTGGGGGTAGCCGGGTATCTCCGCCGAGGCCACCATCCCCCCGGCCCGGAGGCAGCCCCTCACCACCCGGAGGGCCTCCCGGCGGGCAATATCCGTGAGTTTTTCGCGATCGGCGGTCATCGTCCGGGAAGTTGACAAGCGTTCCCGCAGTCTATACCATACCCCGCCTTCCGACAATGGAAAGCGACAGTCTTCCGGGAGAATCGCCGCCATCCCCCAGTTCCGAATTCATTAACCGGTCTTCGCCATCGCGCGGATAGATCGATATGTTAACCGCCCGGAACATAACCAAGCATTTCGGCAACCAGGTGCTCTTCGAGAAGGCTTCCTTCTCGCTGGGGGCCGGGGACCGGCTCGGCCTGGTGGGCCGCAACGGTACGGGCAAGACCACGCTCCTGATGATGATCGCCGGGGAGGAACCCTGCGACGAGGGGGAGATCACCGCCCCCCGGGGTTACCGAATCGGCCTGCTGGAGCAGGAGTTCAGCTGGGAGAGACCGACGGTCCTCGAGGAGGGCTGCCGGGGTCTCCCCCCGGAGGAGAAAGACGAAAGCTGGCGGGTGAAAAAAGTCCTCTCCGGGCTGGGGTTCTTCGGGGAAGACCTGGACCGCTCCCCGGAAGAGTTCTCCGGGGGCTGGCGGATGCGGATCGCCCTGGCCCGGCTCCTGGTCTCCCGGCCCCACCTCCTCCTCCTGGACGAGCCGACCAACTTCCTCGACATCCTCTCCATCCGCTGGCTGGCCGGGTTTCTGAGGGCCTGGCCGGGCGAGATGATGATCGTCAGCCATAACCGGGCGTTTATGGACGAGGTCGTCACCCACACGGCGGGGATCTACCGGGAGTTGGTCCGGATCATCCGGGGCCCCACCGAAAACTACTACCGGCAGATCCGGGGCGAGGAGGAGGTCAGGGAGCGGCGGCGGCTCAACGACGAGAAGAAGAGGAAGCAGGAGGAGGAGTTCATCAACCGCTTCCGGGCCAAGGCCCGCCGTTCCAGCCAGGTCCAGTCCCGGATCAAGCGCCTGGAAAAGATGGAACTGACCGACCGCCTGCCGGCCATCGAAACCCTGGACTTCCGCTTTCTCCATTCGCCCTGCCCGGGGAAGAACATTCTCACCGCCGAGGAGGTCGCCTTCAGTTATGGAGGATCGCTCCCCTACCTGATCGGCAATTTCTCCTGCACCCTGCAGTCGTCCGACCGGGTGGGGATCGTCGGCCGCAACGGGGCCGGGAAGTCCACGCTCCTGCGGCTCCTGGGGGGAAAGCTGTCGCCGCTGGCCGGGACGATCCGGACCCACCCCCGGGCCCGGACCGCCGTCTACGACCCGGCCGAGGCCGGGACTCTCCACCCGGAACTGACCGTCGAGGAGGAGATCGCCCTCTCCCTCCCCCCGGGGGAGAAGTCCCGGGCGCGGGCGATTTGCGGGAAGATGCTTTTCTCCCGGGACGCCGCCCTGAAAAAGATCGCCGTCCTCTCCGGGGGAGAAAAGTGCCGGGTGCTCCTGGGGAAGGTCCTGGCCCGGCCGGCCAACCTGCTCCTCCTCGACGAGCCGACCCACCACCTCGACCTCGAGTCCTGCGGGGCGGTCATCGACGCCCTCAACCGGTACGAGGGTGCCGCCCTGATCGCCTCCCACGACGAGTACCTGCTGCGGCGGACGGCCACCCGGCTGATCGTCCTCCAGGGGGGAAGGATCCTCCTCTTCCCCGGGACCTACGACGAATTCCTCGAGGAGGTCGGCTGGCAGGGGGAGGAGCGGGAGAAGCGGGATGAGAAGCCCGCCGGACAGTCAGACAAGAAGGCCCGGCGGCAGGCCGCCGCCGAACGGCGGCTCCGGCACCGGGAGATCATCCTCCCCCTAGAGACCCGGGTCCAGGGGCTGGAGGGCGAGATCGGCCGCCTCGAGACCGCCCACGCGCTCAAGACCGATGAACTGATCGCCGCCTCCCGGGACCAGAACGTTCCGGAGATCGTCCGCCTGACCCGGGAGGCGGGGGAATTGAAGGCCGCGATCGAGCGGACCTACGAGGAATACTGCCGGGTCCACGCCGAGTATGACGCCCTCCTGGCCGGCCAGGACCGGTCTCCTCAGGCCGGCTGACGCCGCCGGAGGCGGCGGATTTTTTGCTCGGCCCGCTCCGAGGCCGGAACGAGGTCGAACCAGAAGAAGTTGTGGGGGCCGACAGTGAAGAAGTAGGGGAGGGTTCCGATCGGCGGGAACTCGGTCCGTCCCAGCATCTCCACCGGGCGGAACCCCTCGTATTCCTTCAGGTCAAGTTCGATCGGCTGGGTGAAGCGGGAGAGGTTGTTGACGATCAGCACGACCCGGTCCCGCCAGCGCCGGGTGTAGGAGATGGTCTTGGGGTTCTTCGAGGAGACGAAGTTGAGGTCGCCCCGGCCGAAGACGGCGCAATGGTCCTTCCGGACCCGGATCAGCCGCTTCATCCAGCTCAAAAGCGAGGTCGAGGTCCGCAGCTGGGCCTCGACGTTGATCGACTGGCAGCCGTAGACCGGGTCCATATTCACCGGGCTGTAAAGCGCCGCGGCGTCGGCCCGGGAGAAGCCGGCGTTGCGGTAGCCGTCCCACTGCATCGGGGTCCGGACCCCCTTGCGGTCGCCGAGGTAGATGTTATCCCCCATCCCGATCTCGTCGCCGTAGTAGATGACCGGCGAGCCGGGGAGGGTGAAGAGGAGGTTGTTGAGGAGCTCGATCTGGCGGCGGCCGTTGTCGAGGAGCGGGGCCAGGCGCCTCCGGATTCCGAGGTTGCACTTCATCTTCCCGTTTTGGGCATACTCCCGGTACATATAGTCCCGCTCCTCGTCGGTCACCATCTCCAGGGTCAGCTCATCGTGGTTGCGGAGAAACAGGCCCCACTGGCAGGCCGGCGGGATCGAGGGCAGCTGCCGCATTATGTTCTCGATCGGCTCCCCCGACTCCTGGCGCAGGGCCATAAAGATCCGGGGCATCAGGGGGAAGTTGAAGGCCATATGGAACTCGTCGCCCCGGCCGAAGTAGGGTAGGACGTCGCTCGGCCACTGGTTGGCCTCCGCGATCAGGATCTTGCCGTCAAACCGGGCGTCGATCTTGGCCCGGATCTCCCGGAAGAACTCGTGGGTCTCGGGTAGGTTCTCGCAGCTGGTCCCCTCCCGCTCGAAGAGGTAGGGGACGGCGTCGCAGCGGAAGCCGTCCAGGCCCATCTGCAGCCAGTGGTTGATCACCCGCAGCATCGCGGTCCGGACCCGGGGGTTGTCGTAGTTCAGATCCGGCTGGTGGCTGAAGAAGCGGTGCCAGTAGAACTGGCTGGTGGCTTTGTCGTAGGTCCAGTTCGACTCCTCGGTATCGACGAAGATGATCCGGGCGTCCCGGTACTTCCGGTCGGTATCGCTCCAGACGTAATAATCCCGCTTGGAAGATCTCCGGGAGGAACGCGACTCGACGAACCAGGGGTGCCCGTCGGAGGTGTGGTTCATCACCAGGTCGGTTACCACCCGGATGTTCCGCTGGTGGGCCGCCCGCAGGAGGTTTTTGAAGTCCTTGACCGTCCCGTATTCGGGCTGGATCCGGTAGAAGTCCGAGATGTCATACCCGTCGTCCTTCTGGGGGGAGAGATAGAAGGGGAGGAGCCAGAGGCAGTCGATGCCGAGGTCCTGGAGGTAGTCGAGCTTCTCGATCACCCCCCGGAAGTCCCCGACCCCGTCGTCATTGCTGTCGAAGAACCCCTTGACGTGGAGCTCGTAGAATACCGCGTCCTTGTACCACAAAGAATCCTGGTCCATTTTCATCCCTTTCGCTCTTCCGTGCGCCCCGACTGATCGAGCTGAGTTCAAAGAGACCGGAGCCGGGCGAGGAATATTTTCACCCCGGCGCAGTCCTCCAACCGGTAGGCCGCCGCCGAGGGTTTCCCGGCGCCGCCCACCTTGATCGTTATCCCGCTCTCTCCCACGGCAAGAAAGGCGTCCTCGTCGGTCCGGTCGTCTCCGGTATAGACGGTCAGGACCGGACTCCCGGGTTTCTCCCTTCCGATCTTCTCCGCCAGCCAGGCCAGGATCTCGCCCTTGCCCCAATCCACCGCCGGCCGGAACTCGATCACCTCCTTGCCCCGGGTGACCCGGAGCTCGCCGCTTCGGCGGGCGGCAGCGGCATTGACGGTTTCCAGCGCCCGTGGGCGGTCCTCCCGGCTGACTCTCCTCAGGTGGACGCTGATGGTCAGGCCCTTGTCCTCCACCCGGGCCCCGGCAATCCCCGCTAGGCCTTTTTGCAGCTCCGCGGCCGCCGCTTCCAGGACCGGCCGGGCTTTCTCCCCGGCGGGATGGAGAAACCGCCAGCCGCCCCCCTCGAGTTCCAGCCCGTGGTTCCCGGCGTAGATCAGCCCCGGCAGCCCCACCAAATCACGGACTTCGTCGAGTCTCCGGCCGCTGACGACCGCCACCCGGTACCGGGGCCGGCAGGATAAAGTTCCCAGGAGGGCCCGGGTCTCTTCCCCCAGCCGGGCATCCTCCGGCCGGGAGACGATCGGGGTCAGGGTCCCGTCGTAGTCGAAGGCGAGCAGGACCCGCTCCGCCTCCCTGATCCGCTCCGCCGTCTCCTCCCAGTTTTCCAGGAGATGCTTCACGGAGCCCCCGTCGCCGCCCGGAGGAAGTCATCCACCCAGCCGAAGACGTCGTGTCTCCGGACCCGGCTGCGGAGCCAGCGCATCCTTTTCACCCGTTCCTCCTCCGCCATCGTGAAGGCCCGGTGGATGGCGGCGGCGGTCCCCTCGATATCATAGGGGTTGACCGGGAGGGCGCCCTTCTTTAACTGGAAGGCGGCCCCGGCGAACTCACTCAGGATCAGAATCCCCCGGTTGTCGATGCAGGCCGCGCAGTATTCCTTGGCCACCAGGTTCATCCCGTCGTTGAGGGGGGTGATCAGGGCGATCTCGCAGGAACGGTAGTGGGCCGCCAGTTCCACCGGGGTCAGCTTCCCGAAGACGTAATGGATCGGGATCCAGCCCAGGGTGGTGAAGCGCCCGTTGATCCGGCCCACCATCTCGTCGAGTTCCCGTTTCATCGCCGCGTACTTGGGGACTTCCGTCCGGCTGGGGACCACCACCTGGAGGAGGGAGACCCGCTCCCGGAGGTCGGGGTACTTCTCCAGGGCGAGTTCGAAGGCGGCGAAGCGTTGGGGGATCCCCTTGGTGTAGTCGAGCCGGTCCACCCCGATCAGCAGCTTGTGCTCCGGGAACTTCTCGTGGAGGAACCAGGCCGCCTGCTCCACCTCCCGGCTCCGGGCCAGCTCGTCGTATTTCCGGAAATCGATCCCGATCGGGAATTCGCCGACGCGGGTCGTCCTCCCCGCGTAACTGACCGTGGAGAGCGGGGAACGGTAGGTGATCCCGGCGGCCGGGAGGAGGCTGCGGACGCACTGGAGGAAGTTCCGCCGATCCTTGCGGGTCTGGAACCCGACCAGGTCGTAGGCCAGCATCGCCTCGATCACGGGCTTTCGCCAGGGGAGGCGGAAGTAGATGTCCGGTGAGGGGAAGGGGATGTGGAGGAAGAAACCGGAGGCCGTCCGGGGCTTGATCTCCCTCAGGAACTCCCCCGCCAGGAGGAGCTGGTAATCCTGGATCCAGACCAGGTCGCCGTCGCCGGCGGCCCCGGCGGCCGCCCGGGCGAAGAGGCGGTTGACCTCGCGGTAGGTGTCCCAGTCGGGGCGGTTGAAGGCCGCCTTTCCGAGCAGGCTGTGGAAGAGCGGCCAGATGGTCTCGTTGGAGAACCCGTGGTAGTAGCGGTCGACCTCCTCTTCGCTCAGGGAGACCGGGACGATCCGGTAACCGAGACTCTCCCGGGAATGCTCGAAGATCCGGTCGAAGGGGGCGTCCTCCGAAGTCCCGGGCCAGCCGATCCAGGTCCCGCCCCTCTCCTTGAGGACCGGGGCCAGGGCGGAGACCAGCCCGCCGCTCCCCGGCGCCATCTTCCATTCTTCCCCCTCCCGGTTCAAAACCACCGGGAGACGGTTGGAGACGATCAGCAGTTTCCCGTTCATAATCAGATTTTCGTCAAAGTCTTGGAGGAATACCCCGCGGACCTGCTCAGGCGAGGGATCTCCAGTTTAGCACACGCCTCCCCTTGCGGCAAAATTTTTTCCCGAGGCCCTTGACAGCCCGGCGGTCAATGATACTATAAAGCATATATCCGCATATATCGATATAGTTTTGGAGTCGTAACTATGAGAAAAATCGAACAGGTTTTCAAGGCGCTGGCCGATCGGAACCGGATCCGGATTCTCAAGATGCTGGAGGTCAAACCCCTCTGCGTCTGCGAGATTACCCGCATCCTCGGCTTCAGCCAGTCGAGCGTCTCCCGCCATCTCGGGATTCTCCGGGACGCCGGCTTGGTCCGGGACGACAAGGACGGGCTCTGGGTGAACTACTCCCTCGCCGCAGGAGGCGATGACATTACCGCCGATCTCCTGGCCGGGTTGCGGCGATGGGGAAACGACGACCCCCGGTTCGTTCTCGACCGGGAGGAAGCCCGCCGGGTCTGCCGGGAAGAGATCTGCCGGCCGAAGGCCGCGTGCTGTTGAGGCGTATTTAATCCGGGATAATCGATGAAAAACCAGCGGATAATTTTTCTCCTGATCCTTACGGTCTTCCTCCTCGCCTACTTCCTCCCCTTCGACTCCTGGGGGTTCGGGGGACCGGTCAAGGAAGCGTTGCTGATGCTCCAGGAGTATGCCCGGGAGCACGTCCTGCTCTGCCTGGTTCCCGCCTTCTTCATCGCCGGGGGGATCTCGGTCTTCGTCAACCAGCAGGCGGTGATCCGGTACTTCGGGGCCTCGGCCAACAAGGTTCTGGCCTACTCGGTGGCCTCGGTCTCGGGGACGATCCTGGCGGTCTGCTCCTGCACGGTCCTCCCCCTCTTCTCCGGGATCTACCGGCGGGGGGCGGGGATCGGCCCGGCCACCGCCTTTCTCTATTCCGGTCCGGCGATCCACGTCCTGGCGATCATTCTCACCGCCCGGGTCTTGGGGATGGAACTCGGCGTCGCCCGGGCGGTGGGGGCGGTGGTCTTCAGCGTGGTCATCGGCCTGGCGATGCACTTTATCTTCCTCCAGGAGGAGCGGGAGAAGGCGAAGAACGCCGCCGACTTCGCCTCCGGCGATGATGAGGAAGCCCGGCCGCTCTGGAAGAACGGGCTTTACTTCGCCTCGATGGTCGGGATCCTGGTCTTCGCCAACTGGTCCGGGGCGGCGCGGGGCGAAGGCGGGATCTGGGATTTCATCTTCCGGTTCAAGTGGGTCCTGACCGGGCTCTTCCTGGCCGGATTGATCTGGATGCTGATCGCCTGGTTCAAGAAGGACGAGCTGAAGGACTGGACCGCCTCCACCTGGACTTTCGCCAAGCAGATCCTGCCCCTGCTCTTCATTGGCGTTCTGGTGGCCGGGGTGCTGCTCGGCCGGCCCGGTCACGAGGGGCTGATCCCCTCCCGCTGGGTGGCCAACCTGGTCGGGGGCAACTCCCTCTTCGCCAACTTCTTCGCCTCCTTCGCCGGGGCGCTGATGTATTTCGCCACCCTGACCGAAGTTCCCATCCTCCAGGGTTTGATCGGGGCGGGGATGGGCAAGGGGCCGGCCCTGGCGCTCCTGCTGGCCGGCCCGGCCTTAAGCCTGCCGAATATGCTGGTGATCCGCTCGGTGATGGGGACGAAGAAGACAGTGGTCTTCGTCGCCCTGGTCGTCTCGATGGCCACCGTCAGCGGCTATATCTTTGGTTCCGTCTGGGGCTAAAAGCCCCGTTGTCCTTTAGGTCCTTAATGTCTTTAAGTCCCTTCCGGGAAAGGAGAACAAAATGAAGATCGAAGTCTTGGGAATGGGTTGCCCGAAATGTATCAAGACCAAGGAGAACATCCGTGCCGCCCTGGCCGAACTGGGCAAGGAAGCCGAGCTGGCCGAGGTGAAGAGCTTGAAGGAGATCGCCGACTACGGGGTGATGATGACCCCGGCGGTGGTGATCGACGGCGAGGTGAAGCTGGTGGGGAAGGTTCCCAGCGTCGAGCAGGCCAAGTCTTTGCTGGAGGGAAAATAGCTATGGCCGAGAAATGCGCCTGCGGAGCCGCCCCCAACCTGATCTTTGCCTGTTCCGGGGCAGCTGACACCGGGGAGCTCACCGACCGGGCGGCGAGGAAACTGGCCGCCGCCGGGGCGGGGAAGATGTTCTGCCTGGCCGGGATCGGGGGCAGGATCAGCGGGATGATGGCCTCGACCGAGGCGGCCGCCGCGGTCCTGGCCCTTGACGGTTGCCGGCTGGACTGCGCGAAGAAGACTCTGGAAGAGGCCGGGTTCTCCGATTTCGCCCACCTCCGGGTCACCGACCTGGGGATGGAGAAGGGCGAGTCCCCGGCGACGGAAGAGCGGGTGGCCGCGGTCGCCGCCCGCGGGGCGGAACTCCTTCCACCTCCCCGGTGCTGTTGAACATTCAAGGAGATTGATTGCCGATGAAATATTGGAAAATCATCATCCCGGTCGCGGTGCTCGCCGCTGCGGCGGTGCTGATCGTGGCCCGGGAGAGCGGCCCGCGCCCGGCAGAAGCGGCCGCCCCTTCGGGCGGACCCGGCGAGGGGATCCCCGCCCTGATCGACCTCGGGGCCGACCGGTGCGTCCCCTGCATCAAGATGGCCCCGATCCTGCAAGAATTGCGGGAAGAATACCATGGCCGGCTGGAGGTGATCTTTCTCGATGTCTGGAAGGACCGGACCGCCGGGCAGAGGTACGGGATCCGCCTCATCCCCACCCAGATCTTCTTCGACGCCCAAGGCAAGGAACTCGGCCGCCACGAGGGTTTCATCGGGAAGGAGGATATCCTGAACACCTTCCTCCGGTACGGGGTGGAGATTCCGCCCCCGGCGAAGGGGAGGAACTGAAGATATGAGTGAACTCTTCACCTCCCTCTCCCGGGCGATCGAAGGGGCTCCTCTGGTCGCCCTAGGGGCCTCCTTTGTCTGGGGGGTGTTGAGCATCATCTTGAGCCCCTGCCACCTGGCCAGCATCCCCCTGATCGTCGGCTTCATCGACGAGCAGGGGAAGATCTCCACCCGGCGGGCCTTCAACCTCTCGGTCCTCTTCTCGGTGGGGATCCTGGTCACGATCGGGCTGATCGGCGGCCTGACCGCCGCCGCCGGAAGGATGATGGGGGACGTCGGGCGCTGGGGCAATTACCTGGTCGCCCTGATCTTCCTGGTAGTGGGCCTGCACCTGCTGGAGTTCATCCCGATGCCCTGGTCCGGCCCCGGCCGGGTGGGGATGAAGCGCAAGGGTCGGATCGCCGCCTTCCTCCTCGGCCTGATCTTCGGGATCGCACTTGGACCCTGTACCTTCGCCTATATGGCCCCGATGCTGGCCGTCACCTTCAAGCTGGCCGCCACCAATTTGATCTACGGGATGGTGCTGCTCCTGGTTTACGGGATCGGGCACTGCTCGGTGATCGTCGCCGCCGGGACCTTCACCGAGGTGGTCCAGCATTACCTGAACTGGACCGACCGTTCCCGGGGAGCGTTGATCCTGAAGAAGATCTGCGGGGTCCTGGTCATCCTCGGCGGCTTTTACCTGATCTTCACCGGATGAGAATAACCGGTGGATTATGGTGGTTGGTTGTGTGCCTGGCGGCGGGGCTGGTCATTGTTGCCGCTGCCACCGCCGGGGAAGATGAGCGGGTGGTGGTAACTTACTACCACGGGACGATCCGTTGTTTCGAGTGCCTGGAGATCGAGCGGTTCTCCCGGCAAACCGTCGAAGAGAGGTTCGGGGAAAGGATGGCGGCTGGGAAATTGGAGTGGCGGACGGTCGATTACGACCGGCCGGAAAACGCTGCCGCGATCGAACGCTACGACCTGCCCTGCCCCTCCCTGGTCATCTCCCGGTTCCGGGACAGCCGGGAAGTGGCGTGGCGGGTGGCGGGGGAGACCTGGAAAAAGATCGCGGTCTCCTCCGAGGAGCTGATGGATTACGTGGAGAGAGAGGTCGGGGAATCGATCTCCGGGGGGCCCCCCGGCCCCGGTTGAAGGGAGAGGAGATGAGACGGCTTCATAAGCGGGTGGATTATTATGCGGTCCTCGGCATAGCGAGAGAATCCACCCCAGCCGAGATCAAGCGGGCCTACCGCAAGCAGGCCCGCGAGTACCACCCCGACCGCCGGGGCGGCTGCCGCTCGGAGGAGTTCATCCGGATCCAGGAGGCCTACGAGGTTCTCTCCGATCCGGCCCGCCGGAGCCGCTACCACCGCTTCGGCGATCCCGATTACGACGAGGAACTGATGGCCCGTCTCCACCGGGAGGCTGGGCCGGGTAGTCATCCCTTCTTCCGGTTCGCGATGCGCTACCATTACCGGCGAATGGTCGAGATCGGCTGCTCGAAGTGCCCCGAGATGGAGACCTGCACCGCCTGGCGCCAGCGCCCCCAGGTCATCAACTGCCCCCGCAAAGCCCGGTAAAACCCGGTTAGTCACCAAGTGTCCTTTAGGTCCTTTAAGTCCTTTATGTCCTTGGTCTGAGGAGGCCTGAAAAATTATGCCAAGCCATCCGCCCGAGAAGATCAAAAGCGAGATCCGCCGCCGCTACGCGGCGATCGCCCAATCCGCCGGAAGTTGCGGCTGCGCACCCGGCTGCTGCCAGCCGTCCGCCGGCCCTGCGCCCGCCGCCTCCGCCCGGATCGGTTACTCACCGGAAGAACTCTCCGCCGCGCCGGAAGGGGCGGACCTGGGTCTGGGCTGCGGCAACCCCCAGGCGATGGCGGAACTGAAGGAAGACGAGACCGTGATCGACCTCGGCTGCGGCGGCGGCTTCGACTGTTTTCTCGCCGCCCGCCGGGTCGGTCCGGCCGGCCGGGTGATCGGGGTGGATATGACGGAGGAGATGATCGCCAAGGCCCGCGCCAACGCCGCCGCCGGCGGCTTTGCCAACGTTGAGTTCCGCGTGGGTGAGATCGAGGACTTGCCCATCGCGGACGAGACCGCGGATTGGATCCTCTCCAACTGTGTCATCAACCTATCTCCCGACAAGCCACGGGTCTTCGCCGAGGCCTTCCGGGTCCTCCGCCCGGGTGGACGCTTGGCCATCTCCGACGTGGTGGCCGTCGCGCCCATCCCCGAGGGGATTAAGGCCGATCTCCAGGCTCACAGCGGCTGCATCGCCGGCAGCGCCACCGTCCCCGAGACGGAAGCAATGCTTCAAGCCGCCGGATTTTCCGACATCCGCGTCCGGGTGATCGAAGAGAGCGCGCTTTTCATCAAGGATTGGTTCCCGGGCAGCGGCGCGGAGCGGGTCGTCCGCTCCGCCCGGATTGAGGCGGGCAAGTCGGCCCGCCGCCCGGAGGCTCAATGAATACTTTTCTGGCCTCGCTGCAATTTTTCGTCATTATCTTGGCGGAACTGACTGTCTTGTTTCTGGCCGTGAGCACAGTGGTGGGGTTGATCCTGGCCTATGTCTCCGAGGAGAAACTTCGCCGCTGGATGTCGCGGCGCGGCTTGCTCGGCAATATCCTGGGGTCGGCGC
The DNA here is from genome assembly GCA_040773245.1 of PVC group bacterium. Taxonomy (GTDB): domain Bacteria; phylum Auribacterota; class Erginobacteria; order Erginobacterales; family Erginobacteraceae; genus Erginobacter. The sequence goes on along the minus strand of JAXGWO010000016.1, from coordinate 38,248 downwards.
TGGGCGCGGTGACGCCGTTTTGCTCCTGCTCCACGATTCCGATGACGGTCGGGTTGCTGCGGGCCGGGGTTCCGTTCGGGGCCACGATGTCGTTCGTGCTGGCCTCGCCCCTGCTGAACCCGATCATTCTCACGATGTTCCTGGTTCTCTTGGGATGGAAAGCGGCCCTGGTTTACGGGGTGGTGACGTTCATCCTGGCGGTCTTCAGCGGCGCGATCCTGCAGGGATGGGGGTTCGCGCGCTGGGTCAAGCAGGTGCGTATCAGCGGCGGCGCTTCGGCCCGGGAAACCACGGGGTCGTTTCGGGCGAAGCTGCGCCGCGCCTTTGCCGGCGCCTGGGGCGACTTTCTCGGGGTGCTGGTCTACCTGGTGATCGGCGTCGCGATCGGGGCCGCCGTTTATGGGTATGTGCCCGGCGATTTCGTGGTCCGGGTCGCCGGGCCGCAGAACCCCCTGGCGATACCCGTGGCGGCGATCATCGGCGTGCCGTTGTATGTCCGGGCCGAGACGGTGATTCCCATCGGCGTGGCGCTGACCGGGAAGGGGATGGGTCTGGGGGCGGTGATCGCCCTGGTGATCGGCGGCGCGGGTATGAGCATCCCGGAAATGAGTATGCTGGCCGGCATCTTCAAGTTCCGCTTGGTGGCGGTTTTCGTGGCGATGGTGTTTTTTACGGCGGTGCTGACCGGATTCGCGTTCAGCCTGATCTGAAAAAGGAGGTTGATCTATGACCGAGACGAAAAAGAGTTTCTGGGCCGGAATTTTCGGCGGCAAAAAATCCGCGTGCTGCAATATTCAAATTGAGGAACTGGGCGCGGAAGGAGATCAGTCAATGACAACATACGTATATGAAACCATACCTGCCCGGCCCGGTGAAAAGCCGAGTTACTACGAAATCCGGCAAAGTATGAATGACGCGCCGTTGAGGGAACACCCGGAGACCGGAGAAAAGATCCGCCGGGTGATTCTGGGCGGATACGGCATTCCCAGCAAGTCCCGGGGTGGCGAACTCGCGGGCGGCTGCGGCGGCGCCGGTTGTTGCGGTTAAAAACCCGGCCGGGACAGGGAGAAACTGCGGGCCGTGATCGCCTGCGATCCGGAGAGCCTGTGCCGGCGGCAAAGGGAACGCGCATCGCGGTAGGGCAATTGGGCAAAGTCGGAATTGGAGGCGCAATATGAACGAGATGATGATAGTTGATCGCGGTGGGAGCGTCCGTGGGGGCGCATTGCCAGCCGTGCCTGGTTTATCACGTCGGCAGGGCCAAGGATCTCGGCATCAAGGACGACGACATCCGCGAGGCGATTTCCATCGGACACCTGGTGGAGAAGGGCGCGGCGTCGGCGATGCGCCAGTTTGCGGCGGAGGTGTTGTCCGGCGGCGCCGGCAATGCTGCCGGATGTTGCCCGGGGGGAGCAACCAAAGGTTGTTGCGGTGAAAGGTGAGAAAGGCTGGAGGAGCTATGAGAGAGAAAAACGATGAGTTGAAGCCGGTTGCGGTGAATTGCGGTCCGGAGTGCGCTTGCGGGACCAGCGGGGGCGGTTCGCGGAAGAAGTGGATAATCTGCGGCGCCGTGGCGCTGGCCGCCGTGGTGGTGGTCGCCGTGCGGTTATCGAACGCGGCGGCGGCGAAAAGTCAGGCCCCGCCCCGGGACTATGCGGCGGCCGTGTCCGTGGTGACCGGGCCGGACGCGGCAAAACCGGCGTCGTCGGCGGATTCCGAAACCTGGGCCTTGCCGCTGAAAACGTTGGCCGAACTGAACAAGGTCGCGGCCGATACCGAGGCGGTGTTTGTTGTGCTGCCGTCCAAAGATGAAAATCGGATGGCCACGATCCTCCGGGAAGTATCGGCGGCGGCGGCGACCATCGGCGCGCGCGGCTCCCGGATGGGCAGGTTTCTCCTGAGCTGGGATTCGCCGGAATACGCAGCGCTGGTTTCGCAGGTCGGAAGCCCGGCGGTTCTGGCGTTCAGCAAGGGAGGAGGGATGGCGGCGGTGCGAGACGAGGAAGTGGGACAGGGTAATTTATTGAAAGCGTTTGTCGCGTCCTCGCGGCCGTCGGGTTGCGGCCCGCGAAGCTGCGGGCCGGTCGGCTGCAGGTAGCCGCCGGAGGCCAGGATGGAATGGCCGCAATCCATACTGCAGGGGGCGAGCGCGGCCTTTGACCGGGCGGGCGGGGGTCCGGCGGCTATACCGCTGGCTTTCCTGCTCGGTCTTTTGAGCGCGATCGTGAGCGTCTGTTGCACGCTGCCGGTGTTAAGCATCGTGGTCGGATACGCGGGCACCCGCCCGGATCGCAAGACCGGAGCGCGGGTCCTGACGGCCGGATTTTTCGCCCTGGGGGCGGCGCTGGCGCTGGTAATTCTGGGCGCCGTGGCGGCGGCCGTCGGGCAAGCGGCGCAAAGTACGCTCGGGCGCTACTGGAAGCTGTTCGCGGGGATTCTCGCCATCTTCCTGGGGCTGGGGGCGCTCGATCTGCTGCCTTTCAACCCGCTCCGATCGTTCCGGAGAATGCGGGTCAATCCGGCGACCGCCGGCCGGCTGGGGGCCCTGGCTTTCGGGATAGTGGGCGGGGGCGCGGTGGCGGTCTGTTCGCTGGCCTGCAACCCCGGAATCTTCATCATCCTGGGCGCGGCCGTCCTGCAGGGGTTCACGCTCTGGATGGCCGGAATCCTGGTTGCCTTTGCCCTCGGATTTTCCCTGCCCCTGGGCGCGCTGCTGCTGGGAGTATCCCTGGCCGCCGGCGTCGTGAAGTTCCAGAGGCTGGAAGCGGTCGTTCGCCGGGCGGCGGGCGTAGTGCTGATCGCGGTGGGTTTTTATTTCCTGGGGACGTTTTAGCGGAGGGGGAGTTCAATCGACAAGATGCCGGGGGAAAGCTCGCCCCGGCAAAGTAAGGAGGTTTGTCCGTGAGCCAAACGGCGAATTCGACCGGGGAGAGAAAACTGACCAATGTCTTCGAGCGGTATCTGACCGTCTGGGTGGGGCTGTGCATCGCCGCCGGGATCCTGCTGGGCAAGGTCGCCCCGGGGGTGGCGCAATACCTCGACGGCCTGTCCATCCACGTCAACGAGGCGCCGGTGGTTTCGATTCCGATCGCGATCTGCCTCTTCTTTATGATGTACCCGATTATGGTCAAGATCGACTTCGCCTCGGTGATCAAGGCCGGGCGGAGCGGCAAGCCGGTTCTGCTGACCCTGTTTATGAACTGGTGCATCAAGCCCTTCACGATGTACGCCATCGCCATCTTCTTTCTCGGCGTCCTCTTCCGCGGTTTCATCGGGGCCGAGGCGACCGACCTGGTGAAGATGCCCTTCGGCCTCGGCCTCCCGGTGGGGGCGGCCCACGGGGCGGGGACGGTGGTCCTCCACCAGGGGGTGAAGATGCTTCAGGTCCCGCTCTGGCGGAGCTACCTGGCCGGCTGCATCCTGCTCGGGATCGCCCCCTGCACGGCGATGGTCCTGGTCTGGGGCTACCTCTCCCGGGGGAACGATGGTTTGACCCTGGTGATGGTGGCGATCAACTCCCTGACGATGCTGGTCCTTTACGGTGTGCTGGGCGGGTTCCTCCTTGGGGTGGGCCGTCTCCCCGTCCCCTGGCAGGCCCTGGTCCTCTCCATCGCCATCTACGTCGCCCTGCCCCTGGCGGCGGGCTTCCTCTCCCGGAAGTGGATCATCGCCGCCCGGGGTGAGACCTGGTTCCGGGAGAAGTTCCTCCACGTCCTCACCCCGGTCACCATCGCCGCCCTCCTGGTCACCCTGATCCTCCTCTTCTCCTTCAAGGGCGAGGTGATCTTGACCAACCCGCTGACGATTCTCTGGATCGCCATTCCGCTCTTCATCCAGACGATGCTGATCTTCTGGATCGGGTACTGGCTGGCCCGCCGGCTGAAGCTGTCCTACGCCGATGCCGCCCCGGCGGCGATGATCGGCGCCTCCAACCACTTCGAGGTCGCGATCGCCACCGCCACGATGCTCTTCGGCCTGGCCTCGGGGGCGGCCCTGGCCACCGTGGTCGGGGTCCTGATCGAGGTTCCGGTGATGCTCTGGCTGGTGAAGATCTGCCTGCGGACGCGGCACTGGTTCCCCGTCCCCCCAGCCGGGGAAAAGGGGTGATCGGAGATGTTCCTGGAGAAGATCGAGATCGGTCACGTATTGCCCTGCCTGGCCGACCCGGAAAAACTGCGTTTTGTCGCCTACCTGGAGCGGGATATCTCGGGGGTCCTTCCCTATCTCAACGCGCTTCTGGAGGGGGCGATCTACAATCACGAAGGCGGGACCCTGACGATCAAGAAGGGAGGGAGGCTGATCAGCCTCCACCCCCGGAAGATCGCCGGGGGGAAGCTGCTCGACTTGGAAGACATCAACCGGACCCTCGAATGGCTGCGGGGGTTGATCAACCACTGCTCTGCAAACCGGGAGACGATCGAGCCGAACTTCGAGCGGCGGCAGCGGCTGACCGCCCTGGACGTCTACAAGCTCCTGCCGGGGAAGAACTGCCGGCAGTGCGGGGCGCCGACCTGCCTCGCCTTCGCGGTCAAGCTGGCCCAGGAGCAGGCCGGGGCGATGGGCTGCCGCCCCCTCTTCTCGGGAGATTTCGGCGACAAGCGGGCGGAGCTGTTCCGCCTCCTCCAGTCCTCCGGCTACCGGGTCCCGGGGGCTTTCGCCGAGGTTGAAGAGGATAAGCTCTGAATATTCGAATAGCCAAAACGATAACCCGGCGGCGGATGGAGAGGCCTGATCTGTTGACAACGTCGGGATAAAGTGGTTTGTTATTTTCTCAGTCCGCCAAACAACCAGAACGATCCGCTTCGCGGGGAGAAAGCCGATGCTGTCATTCATTCTCAATCGGGAACCGGTGGAAACCGATGAGTCCCCCGGGACGCTGCTGCTTGACTTCATCCGCTACGAAGCCAAGCTGACCGGGACCAAGGAAGCCTGCCGGGAAGGCGAGTGCGGGGCCTGCACGGTCCTGATCGGAAGATTGGACGACGACGGCCGGCCGCGTTACCGGGCCTGCGCCTCCTGCCTCCTCCCGATCGGGGACGTCGCCGGCTGCCACGTGGTGACGGTGGAGGGGGTGAACGGGGAGGAGTTCAACGCCGTCCAGAAGATTATTATCGGGGAGAGCGCCTCCCAGTGCGGGTACTGTACCCCGGGGATCGTCTTATCCCTGACCGGCTTCGCCCTCTCCGCCGAAACCTACAGTTACGCCGGCGCCCTCGACGCCCTCGACGGGAATATCTGCCGCTGCACCGGCTACGCGGCGATCCGGCGGGCGGCCGCGAAGCTGGCCGAGACGTTAGAGAAGAATGTCCGGGACCGGGAAGACCGGATCCCCGCCCTGGTCGAGTCCGGGGTCCTGCCGGATTACTTTCTCGGAATTGCCGAACTGCTCCGGGAGCTGAAGAACTCCCCGGCCGTTCCGGATCGGGAAGGGGAGGTTGTGGTGGCCGGGGGGACGGATCTCTTCATCCAGAGGCCGGAGGAGCTGCTCCAGAGTCCGCTCTTCTTCCTCTCCGGGCGGAGGGATCTGGATTTCGTCCGCGCGGAGGACGGTTCCCTCCGGGTCGGCTCCGCGGTCACCCTGGAGGACTTCCGAAACCACCCCCTGGTCAACCGTCACCTTCCGGCGATGAAGGAGGACGTCCTCCTCCACTCCTCGACCATCCTCCGGAACCGGGCCACCCTGGCCGGGAACATCGTCAACGCCTCTCCGATCGGCGACATCACCATAATGCTTCTGGCCCTGGGAGTCGTTCTGGAACTCGAGGCGGCGGGCGGCGGAACCCGGAAGGTTCCCCTGGCCAAATTCTACCGGGGTTACAAGGACTTCGACCTCCGCCCCGGCGAGATCATCCGGGAGATCGTCATCCCCATCCCCGGCCCGCGAGTCTTCTACAACTTCGAGAAGGTCTCCAACCGGAAGATCCTGGATATCGCCGCGGTCAACTCCGCCATCCTGCTGGAGACGAAGGGAGAGAAGATCGCCCGGATCGCGCTCTCCGCCGGCGGGGTGGCCCCGGTGCCCCTTCTGATCGGGGGTCTGGATGAATTCGCCGGCCGGAAGGTGAGTCCCGAGACTTTCAAGGATCTGGCATCGGCGGCGATGGCGGCGGTCGCCCCGATCGACGACGTCCGGGGCTCGGCCGAGTACAAGCGCCTCCTTCTCGGACGGCTGGTGGAGGCCCATTATCAGGAATATTCAACCCGGCGGGAAAACTGACTATGAAAAATACCGATATGGAGATGCACGTCCGGGGAAGGTCGCTCTTCATCGACGATATCCCGACTCCGGCCAACCTCCTCCACGCGGTGCTCTTCACCTCCCCGGTGGCCAAGGGCCGGATCAAGCGGCTCGACGTCGCCGCCGCCCGGAAGGCCAAGAACGTCGCCGCGGTCTTCACCCACCTTGACGTCCCGGGCAAGAACCAGATCGGGCACATCGCCGAGGACCAGCCCTTCCTGGCCGAGGAGGAGCTGGAGTACATCGGCCAGCCGATCGCGTTGGTCGTGGCCGACACCCGGCGGGACGCCCGCGCCGCCTGCAAGCTGATCGAGCTGGAGGTCGAACCCGGCGAGCCGGTCTTCGACCCCCGGGAAGCCTTCCGCCGGGGCCTGATCCACGGGAAGAAAAGGATCCAGGTCTGCGGGGATACCGAACAGGCCTTCAAGAAGTGCAAGTACGTCATCGAGGGCAGCACCGCCAGCGGGCCCCAGGAGCACTATTACTTCGAGACCCAGCGCGCCCTGGCCCTCCCGGTCGAGGACGACACCCTGAAGGTGATCGCCAGTTCCCAGTCGCCGGGGGCCTATCACCACCACATCGCCGAGATCCTCGGCATCCCCCAGCACAAGATCGAGCTGGAGATCCGCCGGATGGGCGGGGCCTTCGGGGGGAAAGAGTCCACCGCCGTCTGGGTGGTGGCCCCGGCCTTTGCCGCCCGGCTGCTCAACCGGCCGGTAAAGCTGATCCTCGACCGCAACGACGACATCGCCACCTCCGGCAAGCGCCACGCCTACGTCTTCGACTACCGGATCGGTCTCGACGCCGCGGGCCGGATCCTGGCCTACGAGGTCGACTTCTACCAGCAGGCCGGGGGCTGCGCCGACATCTCGCTCCCGGTGCTGGGAAGGTCGTTCCTCCACGCCACCAGCGCCTACCACATCCCCAACGTGAAGATCACCGCGGTCAGCTGCAAGACCAATATCCCGCCCAACAACGCCTTCCGCGGCTTCGGCGTCCCCCAGGCGGTCTTCTCGATGGAGGCCGCACTCTACCACGCGGCCGAGGAGATCGGACTGCCGCACGAGGAGCTGCAGTTCAAGAACCTCCTGCGTGACGGCGACAGCCTACCCTACGGGGTGCGGGTGGAGAATCCCACCGGGATCCGCTGCTGGGAGACCCTGGACCGGCGGGTCGATATCCGGAAGAGGCTTCAGGAGTGCGAGAGCTTCAACCGGTCTCATCAAGACCTCAAGCGCGGGGTGGCGGTCCAGCCGGTCTGCTTCGGGATCTCCTTCACCCAGACCACCCTCAACCAGGCCGGATGCCTGGTCAACATCTACCTCGACGGCAGTGTTGCCGTCTCCACCGGGGCGGTGGAGATGGGGCAGGGGGTCTATTCCAAGATCGTTTTGATCGCCGCCGACACCCTCGGCATTTCGGCCCGCCGGGTCCGGATGGAGGTCACCAACACCACCCGGGTCCCCAACGCCTCCCCGACCTCGGCCAGCACCGGCGCCGACCTCAACGGGATGGCTACCCAGTACGCCTGCCGGGAGCTGGTGGAGCGGCTGAAAGCCTTCGCCATCACCCGGTTCAAACATAACAACCCCCGGGACATCTCGATCCGCGACGGGGAGGTCTGCCTGATGAACGCCCGGACGGGCTATACCTGGGAGGAGCTGGTCCGCGACGCCTACGCCGCCCGGGTCGACCTCTCCTGCCACGCTTTCTACGCCACCCCCGGGGTTTACCTCGATCCGGTCAAGGAGAAGGGCCGGCCTTACGCCTACTACGTCTACGGGGCCTCCCTGACCGAGGTGGAGATCGATTGCCTGCGGGGGACCTACGACATCCTCGGGGTCGAGATCGTCCACGATGTCGGCCGATCCCTGAGCCCGGAGATCGACCGCGGACAGGTCGAGGGCGGGGTGATCCAGGGGATCGGCTGGTCGACGATCGAGCAGCTCCGCTACGGCGAGGACGGCCGGATGCTGACCGCCGTCAACTCCTACAAAATCCCCGACATCAAGTTCGTCCCCGATCGTTTCAGCATCCACCTCCTGGAGGACTCCTCCAATCCCTACGCGGTCTGCAACTCCAAGGCGGTCGGCGAGCCCCCCTACATCCACGGGATCGGGGCCTACTTCGCCATCCTGAAGGCCTTAAGAAGCGTCCGCAAGGACAAGCCGATCCCCTCCCTCCCCCTGACCCCGGAAAAGGTCTTTATGTACCTCCACGGTTGACCGCGCTCGGCGCCCGGGAGAGCTGGGAGGGGGATACGGGCTCCCACGTCTTCACCTTTACCAATACCGACCACGCCGTCCTCGAGATCACCCGGGTCCGGTCGCGCTCCGGTCCGGTAACGGCCGCTGAGCCGGGGGATCGGGAGAAATGATCCGTGACCGCGGCGCCGGCCGGATGTATAGTGCGGATCGATGAGAGGCCGGGCAAAGACAGAGATTTCTTCCGGGCGCCTGCCGGCGGCGGAGAACCTGGTCCGGGTTATCCTGGCCGGGGCCTCCGCCGGCTGCACCGGCGAAGAGGAAAAGGAACTGGTCGGGGATATCCTCCGCTTCCGGACCGGGAAGGTCCGGGTGGCGGTGCTCGGCGGCGGGACCGGCCTCTCCACCGTGGTCGGCGGCGAGTCCCGCCTCCCCGATTGGCCCAGCCACCCCTTCGTCGGGCTGAAGGAAACCTTCTCCCGCCTGTCCGCGGTGGTGGTGACCACCGATGACGGCGGCTCCACCGGGAGGCTCCTCCGGCAGCTGCCGATGATCGGGATCGGGGACCTCCGCAAGTGCTGCCTCTCCCTGGTCCGGGCGGAGAACCTCCGCCGGCGGTGGGACCTGGACGACCGCGAAGTCCTGGACCTGGTCCGGGTCCTGGCCGGCATCTTCAACTACCGTTTCCCGGAAAAGCGCGCGGACCGCCGGGTCTTTTGCGATCCCCTGCGGGCCGTTCCGGCTTTCCTCCGCCCCGCTTGTCCGGGGGAGCTGGCCGCGGCCCTGGCTTCCCTGGCCGCCTACCTGTCGCCCGGCGGGGCAGGACCGCGCGTGGAGCCGGAGGGCCACTGCCTCGGCAATCTCCTCCTGGCGGCGGCGATCTTCCGGGCGGCGGGGAGGTCCGACCGCCCGCCCCCCGCCAGGGCCATCCGGAAGGGACTGGACTTCGTCTCCCGCCTGATCGGGGTCGACCCCGGTTCCCTCCACCCGGCCACCGCCGTCCCCGGCCAGCTCCGGTTCCGCTACGCCAACGGGGTCGAGGTCTGGGGCCAGCACAAGTCGTCCCGGGCCCGGCGGGGCTTCCCGGTCGAGCGGGTGACGGCCGAGTTCATTCGGGAGCCGGCGGCACCGGCGGCCGTCCTGCGGGCGGTCCGGGAGGCCGACCTGATCGTCTACGCCCCGGGAAGCCTCTACACCAGTATGATTCCCCTCCTCCAGATCCGGCCCCTGGCGGCGGCCGTCCGGGCCAACCGCCGGGCCCTGAAGATCCTGGCGGCCAACTTCTGGATCCAGGAGGGCGAGACCGACCTCTCCCCCCGGGGGAACGGCCAGGGGTTTCTCGTCTCCGACCTGATCGAGTCATATAACCGGACCATCCCCGGGGGGGTGGCGGGTCTCTTCGATACCGTGCTCAGCGCCGACCTCGATCACGTCCCGGCCAACATCCTGCGAAATTACGCCCTGGAGGGGAAGGTCCCCATCCACCTCGACCGGCGAAGGGTGGAGGCGATGGGCTTCCGCGCCGTGGAGGCGATGCTCTTTCCCCCGCCCCGTCCCGGGCGGAGCTCGGCCATCCATCACGATCCGGGCAACTTCGCCCTGGCCGTCCGCGCGCTTTACTGCGCACGCCGGTTTCTCCCCCCCCTCTCCGGGAAAAGGTCCGTTACTTCCCGCCGGAGCCGTTCCCTCTCCCCCCGCCCGGCGCCGGTCCGGGGCGAGCCGCTCTGCCGCTACCGGGAGTTGATGGCGGACAAGTTGCGGGGCAAGACCTTCCAGCCCGGAGAGCTCAAGCAGGTGATGCTCGACCTGGCCTGGGAGAACCGGGATATCCTCCCCGGACATCTCTCCGGATTCCGGGGGGTCCGCCTGGTCGGCGACCGCCAGTGGGGACGCTCCACCGACTGGGACAACGTGCTCGGGTATTTCGACCCCGCTGACCGGGAGCTGAAGATCCATCGCCGCCTGCTCCGCCGGCCTCAGCGCCTCCGCGAGGACCTCCTGATCGCCCTCGGCGAATCCCTCCTCGGCCGTTACCTGGAGAGCCGGCGCTGGTCCGGCTCGCCGGCGGAGTCCGACCCGGCCGCCCGCTGCTACGAGATCCGCCTCCGTCCTCCCGACCGCCGGCGGTGCTGGCTGAGCGACCACCAGCTCCACCGCTATCTCCGGCTGGCCCGGATGGTCCCCGACCGGAAGGACCCCCTGGTCTACCGGATCACCATCAACGATCGGGAGGGTTTTCTCCCCCCCGGGCTCCTCTTCGGCCTCCTCTACGCCTGGTACCTCGACGATGCCTACGGTTCGCTGATGGATTACGAGATGGCGCTGCTGCGCTGGCCGGAGAAGGACCTGATGCCCTATCAGGTCCAGGAACGCCGGAGGAAGCAGGCCCTGGTGACCTTCTTCCGGGAGGAAGTCTTCCGCCCCGGATCAGCGCAGAGGGCATAGCGCATAGTGCAGAGAGCCAGGAGAGTAAAGGCGCTATGCGCTATGCTCTCTGCCCTACTCCCGGAAGCTGGGGATAACCTCCAGGGCCGCGGAGTTGATCTCATCCACCACTCCCTGGAGCCAGCGGGTCCCGGCGGCGGAGTCCGCCGGGGGCAGCTTCTGGATCACCGCCAGGTAACCATCGCCGCTCTCCCTCCGGGCCCGGCTGACGCCGGCCAGGAACGTTTCCTTCTCACTGCCCCGGCCATCTTCTTCCCCGGCCCGGAGAAAGAGATCCTCCAGCCGGTGGCGGGCCCGGTAGAGTTCATCCTTCCCTTCCCCGCAGCGGGAGGAGTCTTCCCCGCTTCGTACCCGGGCGTGGATCCGGGCGCTCTCGGGGAGTTTCTCGGCGAAGGCGACCAGGCGCTTGACCCGCTCCTTCAGCCCCAGGTCGATCTTTTCCACCGCTCCCCGGAGGAGTTCTTCCCGGAAGAAGTCCCCGTCCGTGAAGAGGGAGCGGACGTTCCGGTACCACCGCCGGAGGGCGATCAGGTTGGCGATGTAGTTGATATTGTTAAGCGTCCGGCCCCGGATCGAGCCGTAGAGGCCGCGATGGTAGGGAACCGTCCGGGCGGGGGTGGATGAACCGAGGATCATCTTCCCGTCCTCGGCGGCGTCCTTGCGCAGGATTGTTCCCGCGGCCACCACCACCCCGAACCCGACCCGGCAGGGCCCGACCAACCCCCCCTGGCCGCCGAGAAAGATCGGCGGCTCCTTGAGCATCACCCCCCGGGGGACGTCGCCGATCAGCGAGGGGGTGGCCTTGTCCCCGTTGGGTGTGAAGTTGAAGTGGATGTAGGAACTCCCCACCTCGCTGTGGTCCTGGCGGCTGGTCCCCCCCGCCATCAGGCAGTCGCAGAAGTTGATCAGGGAGCCGAGGGTGACGAAGGGGAAGAGGATGGTCTGCTTCAGGCCCACGCAGTGGGCGCCCCCCGATTGTTCCTCCAGCAGGCAGCCCTCCCGGATGTGCGCCCCCAACCCCAGGGAAGCCTTGTCCAGGAAGACCGCCTTCTGGAAGAACCCCCCGCGCAGTTCGGCCCCCGGCCCCACCTGGCAGTTGACGATGGTGGCCGGCCCCTCGAACCCGATGGTGGCCCCGGCCATTATCAACGTGTCGTTCCCATAGATCCGGCAGCCGGGGTAGATGGTGACCCGGTCGGGGGAGATCCGTTCCGGGTTGACGTCTTCCCCGATCTCCACCGTCTCCGGGGCCAGGATCCGGACTCCGCGCCGGATCAGCAGGTCAATCTTGGTCGAGTTTGTTTCGGTCATCGCTGCTTCCTCTCGGTAATCGGTATTCAGTGAGCCGGGCGCTATGCGCTCTGTTCTTTGCGCTTTTCGAAACTGTACCACTTCTCGCTCAGGCGGCTGAGGTCGGGGACTGTCCGCAGGTAGATGAAGAGCCCGGCCAGGATTAGGGTCAGGACCAGATAGGGGAGGTTGAACCATTTATCGATCAGGGCGCCGAGCGCGGCGGCGGCGAGGATCCAGCCGCGGCGGGAGAGGAGCCGGAACAGCGCCGGCCTCCCGGCCGCCAGGAGGCAGAAGGGAAGGGGAAGCAGGAAGATCGGGTTCATCCGCCAAACGACAAAGCCGGCGATCGCCGCCGCGGCCGCCGCCAGGCCGAGGACCTTGAAGCGGAAATGGTTGATCCGCCTGGTGAAATTCCGACGGGTGGCGATCAGCTCCTCCGGCGCCTCGGTCGGTCCGATCACGGCGGAACCGATGAGAGTCAGCGCCCTTCCCAGCCGCTCCCGGTCCAGCCCGTCCCGGACCAGGGCGTCGATCTCGGCGAAGACGAATTCTCCATCGACCAGGCCTTCGTCCGCCAGATCGAGCACGGGGAGGGCGGAGATCTCCACCATCCCCCCCAGATCTCCCTCGATCCGGGAATGATCCTTGGCCCGGTGATAGGTGTCGATCGTCTCGTGGACCATCCCGTCGGCGATGTAGTGGGAGACGATCCCGAGAAACCGGGCGGTCCTCTTCAGGTTCCCCCGGAGAAAGGCCCTCCGGGCCCGGTAAAGCGCCGCCCGGGTGGCCCGCCGGGCCTTCGGCCAGGTATGGGTCAGGGTTCTTTTCCGGTCCGGCTCCACCGAGCCGTCGATCAGCTCCTGCCGGGGGAGGTTGAAGGCCTTGGCCATCCGGGCCGCCATTCTTTTGTGGTCGCGCCAGAGCATTTTCAGTCAGGTTCCTTGTTCGTTAGCGGATATTAACACGGATCCCGGGCAAGGCTAAAAGAAAATGGAAGAAGCAAATCCGGTCTTGACGAGGGGTGGTTTCACCATTATCTTTAAAACAAGCGATAATGTTCCCGGCCGTGCGCCGGGATGGCAACTTAAAAACCGGAGGTATAGAGATGAAACAGATGCTGGCTTGTCTTCTGGCGGTGGGTCTGTTCCTGGCGGCGTGTCCGGCCCTGCTCCCGGCCGAAGGACTGGATATCCAGGCCCTGCTCGACGCGGCGGCCCCTGGCGAGGTGGTCCGGATTCCGGCCGGAGCTTACCGGGTTAACCTGGTCCTCCCGGCCGGGGTGATCCTGGAAGGGGCCGGGGCGGAAGCGACCGTCCTCGACGGCGGCGGGACCGGTCCGGTGGTGGTGGCCGAAGGCGGCGGGGTGGTCAAGGGTTTCACGATCACGGGCGGCATTGAGGGGGTGAAGGCCTCCGGCGCCCTGACCGGGGTCTTCGAGAACATCATCTCCGGCAACGCCGGCAGCGGGATCCGGGTCGGCGCCGGCGACGCGGTGATCGTCAACAACCTGATCCGCTCCAATCGCGGCGCGGCCGGGATCGACTCCGCCCGGGCCTATATCCTGGCGGCCAACAACACCGTCTGCGGGGGAGAACGGGGCTTCCTCTTCTGGAAGTGCCCCTCCTCCGCCGCGGCCAACAACCTGGTCGCCCGGGCCGGTGTCGCCCTGGGACGTGACGAGGAATCGGCTCCTGATTTCTACAACAACCTCCTGGCCGGCAACGAAACCGATTTCGAGCCTTTCGCCGTCGAGGGAGAAAACTTTCTCCAGCCGCCCCTGCCCGCCGGCTGCGCCCTGGAAGAGGATTCGCCCTACCGGGAAGCCGGGGTGTCGGTGGAAGGGGTGGCGGAGGAGCTGACCGCCGGGATCGGCGCCCTCCTTCCCGCCGCCTTCCCCCTGGAGACCTACCTCCAGATGATGGAGGCGGTCCGGAGCCGGGCTCCGGGCGAGGAGACCCTGGTCGAGTACGGGCTGCTCGCCGAGCCGGGGGTCTTCAAGGTCTCCACCTACTTCCCCCGCCCGGAGTTCAAGGTGGCCTCCTCCACCGCGGCCACCCGGATCGACGACCCGGTGGCCTTCGACCGGGAGAGCAGCGAGCGGCTGATCGAGCGGCTGGTGCCGGACGAGCCCCCCGCGGTCGAGGTCTGGGGCTGGGGCGGGGTTGAATATCCCCGGGAGAAAGAGCGCTACGTTATGGAGAGCTTCTTCACCCAGCCGGAGTCCTACTTCGCCGGCGAAGACGGCCAGCTCCGTTTCGTCCGGGAGACCAACTTCGCCCGGGTCCGGGTCCTCCCCCCCGAAGGCTACGCGGTCGAGTCCTGCTCCCCCGAGGGCGAGATCGACCCGGAAACCGGGGCGGTCTCCATCACCAATTCCACGCGGGCCCTGATCGAGATCAACCTCACCCTCGCCCCCCGCTGAGTCCGAGGAAATATCACCGCGGAGGCGCGGAGGACGCAGAGGATGGTGAGATTTGAATGGGACCGGAGTCTGGTCGCGCTTCGGGATGGTTATGCCTCTCGATACTTCTCTTCGTGGCGGAAGAGAAGGAAGTCCCGGTCGAAAACATAAAAAGACCCTCTGCGTTCTCCGCGCCTCCGCGGTTCAATTCAAGAAGTGAAGTGTAGGGCTAGACGGTTTGACGCGGTCGGGATCGGGCGCAACTGCGTCGATTACCTGGCCCTGGTCCCCGCTCTCCCTCCCCCCGACGCCAAGGTCCCGATGGAGGCTTTCCGGGTGGTCGGCGGCGGTCAGGCCACCACCGCGCTGGCCGCCCTCTCCCGGCTGGGCCTGAAGACCGCCTACGTCGGCGTGGTCGGGGACGATGAAGGAGGCCGGCTGGTCCTCTCCGGCCTGGAGGAGTTCGGGGTGGACGTCTCCTCGGTGGTGGTGGAGGAGGGGGGAGAGACCCCGGCCGCTTTGATCCTCGTGGACAGGACGGCCCACACCCGGACCATCGCCTACCAGCCGACCGCCCCCGGCCGGCTTTCCGCCTCCTCGGTCGACCTCGACTTCGTCCTCTCCACCCGCTGCCTCCTGGTCGATCCCCACGAGACCCTCTTCGGACTGGCGATCTCCGGGGAAGCGAGAAAGCGGGGGATCCCGGTCATCTACGACGCCGAGCACCTGGCCGAGGGCTTTGGGGAGATGCTGGCCGCCGCCGATTACGTGGTCGGCTCCCGGGACGTCGTCGAGACCCTCAACGCCGCCGGGGTCGAGGAGGCCCTGGAGGCCATCCTCGCCGCCGGTCCGAAGGCGGCCGTGATCACCCTCGGATCGGAAGGGGCGGTCGCCCTCACCCCCGAGGGTTTATTCCGCCGCCCCGCCTGCCGGGTCGAGGTGGTCGATACCACCGCCGCCGGCGACGCCTTCCACGCCGGCTTCGCCTACTCCGTTCTCCAGGGCTGGGATATGAACCGGACCCTCGACTTCGCCAACGCGATGGGGGCCCTGGTCTGCCGCGGCCTGGGCGGCCGCGCCACCCTCCCCACGCTCGGCGAGGTTATGAGTCTGATCGGCTGAGCTGTTGACATATAACCATATTCGTAATTCTCACAATAACCCGCCCCGCCGGCGGAATTAAGTATTGTGTCCCCGGAATTAGTAGTTTAAGCTTGAACAGGATGTCAAGAATATCGCGAATCGGTTGTCGGCATTTGCGTTCAAGCTGTCCCTTATAGCAAAGACTGATTCATCGAATCGCTCAGGGAGGCGATCCTGGTTGTAAGTATATACTTCCCCGGCGGAGAGAAAAGGAGAATACAATGAACTGGAACCGCGGGTTTTCGGTTCGAGTCTTCGCGATATCCCTGGCTGCCGGTCTTTTCGTTGTTGTTCTTGGCGTTTCTTATTCCTTCGCCCACCAAGCTCTCCCATCATCGCCGCCGATCCTCGGGAGTGCCTTCTTCCAACTGACCGAAGTCCAATCCCTGAGTGTGGCGCATCCCCGGGGTGGCACCCGGTATTCCCTGGCCTACCAGCTTCGGGACACCGCCGGAGAGATCTCCACCCGGGGCCACATCTTCGACACCGAGAACCGGTTTTACCCCAAGCAGTCCGGCGATGGAGCCGTCCTTCTCCGGTTATTTGCCCACAAAGGCTTCTCTACCGAACCCGGAGACAATCTTCTGGTCACCTATGACGGCGGCCGGGGAAAAAGGATCTACCTCCCCGAACTGACCGGCTACACCGAGCTCTTCGTCGCGTCCGACGGGTCCACTTATTATGACGGAGGACTCAGCCTTCTGGCCCAGGAAGCCCTGCCGGGAACCCCCACTCCCACCCTGACGCCCGAGGGGTTCCACACCACTACGCCTACACCGATGGCCTACAAATCTACAGTTCCCACCCCGACCTCGAGTCCACAGCCGCCTTATTGCTACGGTTGCCCGCAGTTATCAACATCCTATATCACTCTCTCGGATCAGGCTCCCTCCCGAGAGATAATCTATGATTTCTGCTTCAACTGCCTCCAGGAGACCAACCTGATTCACAACTGGTGGACCTCCGCCACCGACTGGCTGATCGTTGATCCCCCCCAGGGCTTCGGCTTCGACAGCCAGACCTTCGCGGTCACCGTCTCCCTGGGCGATACCTCGTCCCTGGCCCCGGGGGAGTATGGCGAGTGGGTCAAGTTCCACGACGACTGGGTCTGCGATATGGCCTGGTTGTGGGTCAGCTACCGGCACCCCCCGCCCGAGTTCTTCTGCCTCACCGACCTGGAGGACCTCCGGGTCACCCATCCTCGGAGTGACCTGCCATATCAATTGGTTTACCGCTTGAGGTATGCCCCGGGGTCCAGCGCCTGGGGACATACTTACGACCGGGAGAACCGGTTTTATGATGGTGTCATCTTGCCGCGCGAGGTCGTCGTCGAGGCCTTCGCCCACGCCGGTTATAGCCCCCGGCCAGGGGACGACCTCCGCCTGACCCACGACGGCGGGCGGGACTTCCATATCTATTTGCCCGCCTTCACCGGCTACACCGAGCTCTACGTCGCTGATAGTGGCGCGACCTATTGCGATCACCGCCTGACGATCCTGGCCCAGGCCGCCCTCCCGCCCACCCCCTCGACCACCCCGACCCCGGTCGGTTATTGCACCCCTTCGCCCACCCCTTCCATCTCCCCGACTCCACCGGGTTACCGAACCCCGACGCCAATCCCCGGCGCCCCTAGCGTCGAACCGGCTTCAATCGTCCTGACCGATCGGGAACCCTCCCGGACCGTCACCTACCATATGCTCTGGACCAATGCCGGGATGCCTGGGGTGCTCAACGGCTGGTGGACCAGTTCCACCGACTGGCTGGTGGTTGACCCTCCCCGGGGGTTGGGCTTCGACAGCCAGAGTTTCCAGGTCACAGTCTCCCTCGGCGATACCTCCTCCCTGGGACCAGGGATCCATCGGGAGATGGTCATCTTCCACGATGACTGGGACTGTAACGCCAGTCTGGGCGTGGAATACGTCATCCCCACTCCCACGCCCATCCCCACCATCACTCCGGCGTTCCTGGTCCTCGATTCCGGCGACTTTGACGGCGACGGGACCGCCGAGATCGCCGTCTTCCGCCCCGCCACCGGCTTATGGGCGATGCGGGGCTTGAGCCGATTCTACTTCGGCTTGCCGGGGGACATCCCGGTCAGCGGTGATTACGCGGGTGAGGGGACGGCGGCCGCAGCCATCTACCGGCCCTCCACCGCCCTCTGGGCGATCCGTTCTCTGACCCGGGTTTATACCGGAATTGCCGGCGGGATACCGGTCCCCGGCGACTACGCCGGTGACGGGTCCTGCGATATCGCCGTCTTCCGGGACGGACTCTGGATGATCCGCTCCCGGACCCGGGTCTGGTTCGGAAGGGGGGGCGACCTCCCCGTCTTCGGCGACTACGCCGGAGACGGCCGGGCCGGGATCGCGGTCTTCCGAGGGGAGAGCAACCTCTGGGCGGTCCGGGACTTCACCCGATGCTACTTTGGCGCCGCCGGCGACCGCCCGGTCCCGGGGGATTACCCCGGCGATGGCTTCCGGGTACCCGCCGTCTACCGCCCGGCCACGGGCTTATGGGCCGTCCGCGACTGGACCCGCCTCTACTTCGGCCGGGGAGGGGACTACCCGGTCCCCGCCGCCTTCGCCGGCGCCGGTTACGACGACCCCGCCGTCTTCCGCCCCGCCACAGGCCTCTGGGCCGTCCGCGGCCAGACCCGTCTCTACTACGGCGCCACCGGCGACCTCCCGACGACCAGGTGATCCGGAGAGGTAAGTTGGGAGTCGGAAGTTAGCTGTAAGATTGATCATCCGTGACACAAGGTCACCAGGTTTTACGCCCCCGGTGGGCTTGTCCCACCGGAGCGAAAGTTCATAAGATACACGGAACCATCATCTACCCATAGCGATCCCGGCCGGCTTGTCCGGCCGGCGAGAAATTTTGATGGTTGCCGAAAAGCCGAACAGCGAAAAATAAATGACAAAATATCCTAAAGAACATCAAGGAACTGCTCCTTAAGATCCTGCAGGCGTTGTGATATCTGAAGGGGCATTAAGCAGAAAATGGATCAGGAAGAGATGAACGAGTCCACAATGGATCAGTGCGCGGCCCAGGCGCGGGAGGGAGATTTCCTGCACGACTTGGAGGCGTTTCTGGATTACGTGGAGAAGGAAAAGATTCAGCTGACACCGAAGTTGAATCTTATACCCCTGCGGAATTGCCGCCGAATTAACTCTCTCTTTCGCCGTCCCGATCCACTGGAGAAACAATTTACCGACGAGGCATATCTGGTCCGGAGTGAGATCGAGCTTCCCCGGCTGAATTTTATGGATCACCTGTCCCTGGCGGCGGGTTTGACCAGGATAACCGCCCAAGGCGGTTATCGAAAAGGTCCGCATCTTTCGAATTGCCGGGACACCGATCCGTGCCGGAAGATCGGGGTTCTGTTTCTCTGCTGGTGGAACAACTATACCTGGGGGTTGCCGTGCAGCAGCGAAGATATTTTCGTCAAGGCGCTTTTTGAAAACCGGTCAAAGCTTGTTCCGCTTTTAAGGCGGACCGGCGGCCGGGGAAACAAAGCTCTCTATCAGTTTGCCGATGAGGTTCTCCGTGCGGTGGGTTGGAGGGATGATGCGGTCAGTAAAGAGTTGAGCAATCAATACGCAAAATTTGGTGTGGAGATGACCATCCTCCAGCCGATGTCCTATTTCGGAGCGGTGAATTTGGTGGAGGAAAAAAACGAATACGGCTTCGATGGAACCGTGGCCTTCTCCCTGACCGAGCCTTTGGGGAGGTGGTTGGTGAGTATTCTCCCCGTGCCGCCGTCGCCCCTATTTGCCTCTTGACAAAGGCGCCGAATGTAATTACATTGTGGTTATGAAAGCAGCCCTGGTAAAGATCGGCAACAGTCGCGGGATTCGTCTGCCCAAGCCGGTGATTGAACAATGCGGATTTGAGAACGAGGTGGAGATGGAAGTTCACCATCGAGAGTTGATTGTCCGCTGCGCCCGCCATAATCGCGAGGGATGGGACGCCGCCTTCGGGACTATGAGTGAGCTTGAGGATGACAAACTGCTTGATCTCGTCGCTGAGCCGGGGACAGCTTGGGATGATGAAGAATGGGAATGGTGATCAGCAGATTTGACGTTTTTCTTATTTCCCTTGACCCGACCCGGGGAAGCGAGATCAGAAAGACCCGTCCCTGCCTGGTGGTCTCTCCTGATGAGATGAACCGGCATATCCGGACCGTGATCGTGGCTCCAATGACCACCAAGGGCCGTCCTTATCCCACGCGGGTATTGTGCACCTTTCAGGGAAAACGCGGCCAGATTATTCTCGATCAGATCCGCACGGTGGACAAGTCACGCCTGGCGCGCCGCCTGGGCACAATTTCCGCCGCGGTCCAGGAGCAGGTTCTGGACGTGCTGCAGGAGATGTTTTCCCGTTGACCCGGATTTAGCTCAGCAGGCGGTCCAGTTCTTCCAGGCAACGGGTTAGGCCGGAGCGGGCGGTGGGTTCTTTCAGGAAGGGCTTGATCAGGGCGCTGCCGACGATGGCGCCGTCGGCGGATTGCCAGACTTCGAGCAGCTGCTTCCGGTTCGAGATCCCGAAGCCGACGCAGACCGGGAGGTCGGACGTTCCCTTGATCTCCCTCACCTTCTTTTGCAGTTCCCGAGAGATGCTGGCTTCTCCCCCGGTGACACCGGTCATCGAGACGTAGTAGATGAAACCGTCGCTTCTCCTGGCGGCCAGCTTGATCCTTTCCGGGGGGCTGGTCGGGGCGAGGAGGAAGATGGTGTGGATTCCCCGCTCTTTCAGGGGAAGGCGGATCGGGTCGGCTTCTTCCGGGGGGAGGTCGGGTATGATCACGCCGTCGATCCCCGCCCGGGCGAAATCGGCGGCCAGCTTCTCGGGTGTCCGGCGGAGGAAGGGGTTGAGGTAGCCCATCAGGACCAGCGGGATTTGGGATCCCCGGCGGATCTTTTCCGCCAGGTCCAGGACGTCGTCAAGGGTCGTCCCTCGCTCCAGGGCCTGATGGGAGGAGGCCTGGATGGTGGGGCCGTCGGCGATCGGGTCGGAGAAGGGGATCCCCAGCTCGACGATATCCACCCCCCGTCTTTCCATCTCCATCACCAGTTTGAGGTCCGTCTCCAGATCCGGGAATCCGGCGGTGAGGTAGGCGATGAAAGCCTTCCGGCCCTGGGTTTTCAGCTCCAGAAATTTCTTGTCGATCCGGTTCATTGAATTCGGTTTTGATGTGGCACCCTTTCAGGGTGCCGGTTGTGGCCGCATTCGTTATGACCCGGCGATGTTCGCCGGGCTGAGATGTGTTACCCCTTCGGGGTGAACAACGCCTCCGGGCCGGAGGATCCCGCCGGGGTGCCGCATCAAAGCGACCCGATTCCCGCCTCCCGCAAAATTCCCAGGTCCTTGTCGCCGCGGCCGGAGAGGCAGACGATGATCGACTGGTCCTTCTTCATCTTCCGGGCCAGCTTGACGGCGCGGGCGACGGCGTGGGCCGACTCCAGGGCGGGGATGATCCCCTCCAACCGGCTCAAGAGAACGGTCGCCCGGAGGGCATCGCGGTCGGTGACCGAGGTGTATTCGGCCCGGCCGCTCTCCTTGAGACAACTGTGTTCCGGTCCGACGCCGGGATAGTCGAGGCCGGCGGAGACGGAGTGGGTCTCGGTGACCTGGCCGTGGCTGTCCTGGAGGAGGTAGCTGTAGCTGCCGTGGAGGACGCCGGGCCGGCCCTTGAGCAGGGTGGCGGCGTGTTTTCCCGAAGCCAGTCCGAGTCCCCCCGCCTCCACGCCGACCATCCGGACCGGGTCCTTCAGGAAGGGGTAAAAGAGGCCCAGGGCGTTGGAGCCCCCGCCGACGCAGGCGACCAGGCAGTCGGGGAGCTTCCTCTTTTCGGCCAGGAACTGCCGGCGGGCCTCCTTCCCGATCACCGACTGGAAATCCCGCACCATCTCCGGATAGGGGCGGGGGCCGACCGTGGAGCCGAGGAGGTAGTAGGTGTCGCGGACGTTGGTCACCCAGTCCCGCATCGCCTCGTTGCAGGCGTCCTTGAGGGTCCGCGAACCGGTCTCGACCGGGATCACCTTCGCGCCGAGCAGTTCCATCCGGAAGACGTTGAGGGCCTGCCGCCGGGTGTCCTCGCTCCCCATATAGACCTCGCATTTCAGCCCGAGCAGGGCGCAGGCGGTGGCGGCGGCCACCCCGTGCTGCCCGGCCCCGGTTTCGGCGATCACCCGCTTCTTTCCCATTGCCTCGGCGAGGAGGGCCTGGCCGAGGCAGTTGTTGATCTTGTGGGCCCCGGTATGACAGAGGTCTTCCCGTTTCAGGTAGATCCGGGCCCCGCCGGAGTATCCGGTCAGACGTTCGGCAAAGTAGAGCGGGGTGGGGCGCCCGGCGTAGTCGGCCAGGAGTTTTTTCAGCCGCCTTTTAAACTCCGGGGCCCGGCGGAAGCGGCGGTAGGCTTCCTCCAGTTCCCTCAAGGGGGCCATCAGGGTCTCGGGGACAAACTGCCCCCCGAACTTCCGGGTCGTTTTCGATGCGCTTTTCTTCATTTTTATAGCTGCCTGCCGGTTACTGCCTGGACAAAGGCCTGGAGTTTTCCCGGGTCCTTGATCCCGGGGGCGGATTCCACACCGGAGGAGACGTCCACCCCCCAGGGGGCGGCCTCCCGGATTGCCTGTCCCACGTTCTCCGGGTTCAGGCCGCCGGCGAGGAGGAACTTCATTCCCTCTCCGGCCGCTTTCCGAGCCAGGGACCAGTCGAAGGTCCTGCCGGTTCCTCCGGCTTGGCCGGCGGCGAAGGTATCGAGGAGAAAGGCTTCGGGGCGGTAGGCGGTGAGCCGGTCGAGTTCGATCCGGTCGAGGACCCGGACGGTCTTGAAGTAGGGGAGGCCGAACTGGCCGCAGTAACCCGGTGATTCGCTACCGTGGAACTGGAGCACGTCGAGCCCGGCGGCGGCGGCGATGGTTTTCACCGCCGCCGGCCGCTCGTCGAAGAAGACCCCGACCCGCTTTACCCCGGCGGGTACGAGCTGGGTTAGTTTCACCGCCTGTTCCAGGTCGAGACAACGGGGGGTGCCGGAGACGAAGATGAAGCCGGCGAAGTCGATCCCCAGTCCGTTGAGAGCAAGGACGTCCTCCTTCCTGGTCAGTCCGCAGATTTTAATTTTAATTCCGGTTGCCGGCATTTCCATACCTGTGGCGCAACCCTGCAGAGGCTGCACCTCGGGCAGGGCTAAAGCCCTGCGCTACACCTGTGCCTTTCGGGCAGGGCTAAAGCCCTGCGCTACACCTGTGCCTTTCGGGCAGGGCTAAAGCCCTGCGCTACACCTGTGCCTTTCGAGTAGGGCTAAAGCCCTGCGCTACATTCCGCTGAGCAATTCCCGGATCTTCCCGGAGGGGTCTTCGGCCCGGGCCAGGGTTTCGCCGACCAGGACGGCGTCGGCGCCGGCGGCGGCCAGGCGGCGGACCTCCCCGGCGTTCTTGATCCCGCTCTCGGCCACCCGGATCCGGTCTTCCGGGACCAGGGGGAGGAGGCGGAAAGAGATCTCCAGGTCGACGGTCAGGGTCTTCAGGTCGCGGTTGTTGATCCCGACGATCGGGGCCGGGGTTTTCAGGATCCCGGCCAGGGCCTCTTCAGAGTGGGTCTCGACCAGACAGGCCAGACCGATCTCTTTTGCCCGGCCGAGGAAGTCGGCCAGGGTCTCCGGTTCAAGGAGTTCCGCGATCAGGAGGACGGCATCCGCCCCGGCCAGCCGGGACTGGTAGATCTGGTAGGGGTCGATGATGAAGTCCTTTCTCAGCACCGGGAGATTGACTTCCGCCTTGACCGTTGCCAGGTCGTCGAGCGAACCGCCGAACCAGCCGCTCTCGGTCAGGACGGAGACCGCCGCCGCCCCGCCTTGCCGGTAGAGACGGGCCCGGCGGCCCGGATCCCCGATCGGGGCGATGTGCCCCGCGGAGGGGGAGGATCTCTTCACCTCGGCGATCAGGGCTATCCCCTCGCCAGCCAGGGCCCCCCGGAAATCCCGGGCCGGGGGAAGATCCCGGGTCATTGAGCGCAGTTCAGCGAGCGGCACCGACTCTTTGGCCGCTGCCACCTCTTCTTGCTTGAACTCCGTTACCTTTTTTAAGAAATCGTTCATCCGGTTTCGGATCAGCCTTGAACTTCTGCCCTGGTCCCGGTTGGCAGGCCTGCTTACTGCTCACTGCTTACTGTTTGCCTTCTCCTCCGGTCAACTCCCGCAACTTCTCCAGTTTCTCCATCGCCTTTCCGCTCTTGACGGCGATACGGGCTTTCTCCACCCCTTCGGGGAGGGTTCCCGCCTCGCCGCCGAGCAGAATCACCGCCCCGGCGTTGAGGAGGGCGGCGTCGGTCTTCGGGCCCTTCTTGCCTGCCAGGATATCGAGGATGATCCGGGCGTTCTCGGCCGGCTCCCCGCCCTTGAGGTCCTCGGGGCGGCAGGGGGAGAGCCCGGCCTCCCCGGGGGTGAGGTGGAAGGTTCTGACCCGACCGTCTTTCAGTTCCGAGACCACGGTCCCCCCGGTGAGGGTGATCTCGTCGAGGCCGTCGGCACCGTGAACCACCCAGGCCCGTTCGCTCTTCAGGTCGCCGAGCACCCGGGCCAGGGTCTCGGTCAGGGCTTCGCTGTAAACCCCCAGCAGCTGGACGGTCGCTCCGGCCGGGTTGGCGAGGGGGCCGAGGATGTTGAAGACCGTCCGGATCCCGATCTCCCGGCGGGGACCGATGGCGTGCTTCATCGCCGAGTGGAGCAGCGGGGCGAAGAGGAAAGCGATCCCGATCTCCTCCAGGCACCGCTCCATCACCTCCGGGGGGGCCATAATGTTCACCCCCAGTTCCTTGAGGACGTCGGCGCTGCCGCAGCGGCTGGAGACCGAGCGGTTGCCGTGCTTGGCCACGGTGACCCCCGCGCCGGCGGCGATCAGGGCGGCGGCGGTGGAGATGTTGAAGGTGTCGGACCTATCGCCCCCGGTGCCGCAGGTATCGACCACGGTCCGGCCCCGGGGGGTCCTGATGCGCCGGGCCATCTTCCGCATCACCCGGGCGCAGCCGGAGATCTCCTCCACCGTCTCCCCCTTCAGCCGCAATCCCGTGATGAAAGCCGAGATCTGGGAGGGGGTGGCGTCCCCGGACATAATCGTCTCCATCACCCCGGCTGCCTCCTGGCGGGTCAGCGAGATTCCGGTGATCACCTGGTCGATGGCGTTCTTGATCGGGATCCCCTCGCTGGTCCCGGCGATGAAGTTGAAGAGCAGCCGCTTGCCGGACCGGGTCAGGATCGACTCCGGGTGGAACTGGACGCCCTCGAGGGGAAGTTTCTGGTGGCGCAGGGCCATAATCTCCCCGTCGGGCCCGCGGGCGGTGACCTCCAGCTCCGCCGGGAGGGACTCCTCCTCGACCACCAGGGAGTGGTAGCGGGTGGCCTCGAAGGGGTTGTCGAGGCCGGAGAAGATGGTCTTTCCGTCGTGCCGGATCGGGGAGGTCTTGCCGTGGAGGAGCTTTTTCGCCCGGACGATCTTCCCCCCGAAGGCGGCGGCGATCGCCTGGTGGCCGAGGCAGACCCCGAGGATCGGGACCTTCCCGGCGAAGCGCTTGATCAGTTCGAGGGAGACCCCGGCCTCCTCCGGCCGTCCCGGGCCGGGAGAGATGACGATCCGCTCGGGGTCGAGGGCCCGGGCCTCCTCGACCGTGACCCGGTCGTTGCGCCGGACCGTCACCTCGGCGCCCAGTTCCTCCAGGTACTGTTTCAGGTTGTAGGTGAAGGAATCGTAGTTATCGATCAGCAGGATCACTTCAGACCTCCTTCGGCCATCCGGACTGCCCGGAAGAGGGCCCGGGCCTTGTTCAGGCATTCCTGGTGTTCCCGCTCCGGGACCGAGTCGGCGACGATCCCGGCCCCGGCCTGGATGAAGGCGGTGGAGTCTTTGACGATGACCGTCCGGATCAGGATGCAGGAGTCGAGGTTGCCGTCGAAGCTGAAGTAGCCGACCGCCCCCCCGTAGGGTCCGCGGCGGAAGGGCTCGAGCTCCTCGATGATCTCCATCGCCCGGATCTTCGGGGCCCCGCTCACCGTCCCGGCCGGGAAGGCGGCGGCGAAGGCGGTGTAGGCGTCCTGGCCGGGAGCGAGCTTGCCCCGCAGGTCGGAGACGATGTGCATCACGTGGGAGTAGCGCTCGACCGTCATCAACTCGTTCACCCGGACCGAGCCGGGGACGGAGACCCGGCCGAGGTCGTTCCGTCCGAGGTCGACCAGCATAACGTGTTCGGCCAGTTCCTTGGGGTCGGCCAGGAGTTCCGCCTCCAGCCGCTCGTCCTCCAGCTTGGAGATCCCCCGCGGCCGGGTGCCGGCGATCGGCCTCAGCCGGACCTTGCCGTCGGCCGCCTGGACCATTATCTCGGGCGAGGAGCCGACCAGGTGGAGGTCGTCGAAGCGGAGGAAGAACATATAGGGGGAAGGGTTGATCGTCCGCAGGGAGCGGTAGATGTTGAAGGGGGGGCAGGAGACCGGCGTTTGGAAGCGCTGGGAGAGGACGGCCTGGAGAATATCCCCGGAGCGGATGTGTTCCTGGGCGGCAAGGACCGCCCGCTCGAAGTCCTTCTGTCTGGTCCGGCTCTCCAGCTCGCCCCCCGGCCTCTCCGGCGGGGGCTGGAAGTAGGTTCCGGGGGAGGTCCCCAGCAGCCGGCCGAGGAGGGTCTCGATCCGGGAGACGGCTTCCGAGTAGGCGGTATCCGGGTCGCCCTCGATGCGGGCGTTGGCGACGATCCGGATCTTGTTGGTCAGCCGGTCGAAGATCAGCAGGGTGTCGGCGACCATAAAGCAGAGGTCGGGGAGGCCCAGCTCGTCGAGCTTCTTCGCGGGGAGCTTCTCGAAGTAACGGGCGCAGTCGTAGCTGACGTAGCCGACCGCCCCCCCGGAGAAGGGGGGGAGGGACTCGTCCCGGACCGGCCGGTAGTTTTCGAGCAACCCTTTCAGGAACATCAGGGGGTTCTTCGTCCTCACCCTTCGGGTCCGGCCCCGCTCGATGATCTCCACCTCGCCGGAGCGGCTTCGGATCACCACCGAGGGGTTGGCGCCGAGGAAGGAGTAGCGTCCGATCCCCTCGCCCGGCTCCACGGACTCCAGGAGGAAGGAGTAGGGCGAACTCTCCAGCTTGAGAAAGGCCGAGACCGGGGTTTCCAGGTCGGCGATCACCTCGGTGTAGACCGGGACCAGGTTCCCCTGCCGGGCCTTCTGGCGAAACAGCTTCTGATCCGGGTAGTACATTGTGGGCTCCAGTTAAAAGTGACTAAAGTTGATCTGCTTCTTCGAATAAAAAAACCGCGGGCGCCCTTTCCGGGGGTCCCGCGGTTCGGACACGCCGAAAACGAGGGCGGACCCCGGCTAAGGCCGGGACCAGCCCCAGGCGAAGAAACCGGCCGCGTTTTCGGCTGTTTTTCTCATCCTGGCGTTACTATATATAGAAACGCCATCCCGGTCAAGAATAATTTTCAATTTTTCCGGGAAGGGGATATTTGTCGTTGTTTCTCCCGGGATCGGGGAGTCTTCACTATTCCACGATGAAATGTTCCCCAGCATCAAGAAAGGCCCGGCCGCATATTCGGCCGGGCCTTTCTTGATGGAGCTGAGGGGGTTAGAACCCCTGACCCCATTGCTGCCAGCCCTGTGCTCTCCCAGCTGAGCTACAGCCCCAGACGAGTCCGCGTTCAAAGAACGCGGAACTCAAGATACAGTCTAATATAACGAGGCGTTGATCAAAGTCAAATTAAAATTCCCCGGGCCGCCCCGGGGGACGTCCCGGGGAATTTGGAGATGAAGAATTCCTTTTCCGATGGTATGATAATGAGTGCGCCTTAAAGAGTGAAGATGTTATGAAAAAGCCAAATTTCCCAGGGATTCCGTTAGCGCGGGGTTTTTTCATTCTACTCTGTGTGTTGCTTCCCCTCACCGCTTGTTCCGGGGGCGAACCGGCCCCGGCGGGGAGGGAGCCGGAGGGAAGGATCCGGCCGGCGGCGGTGGCGGGGCAGTTCTACCCCGGCGATCCGGTCGAACTGAAACGGGTGGTGGACGGTCTGCTCGCCGAAGCCGGTCCCGCTTCCCGGGAGGGAGAACTGATCGCGGTGCTCGCCCCCCACGCCGGTTACGTCTTCTCCGGCCGGACCGCCGCCTCGTCCCTGGCCCTCCTGAAAGGAAGGAAGGTGAAGAATGTCCTCCTGATCGGTTGCGCCCACCGGGAGTACTACCCGGGGGTCTCGGTCTTTGACGGCGGCGGCTACCGCACCCCCCTGGGCGTGGTCCCGGTCAACCGGGAACTGGCGGACTGGATCCGGTCCCGGGACGACGCCTTCAACTATGTCGAGGCGGCTCACCGGGCTGAGCACTCGCTCGAGGTCGAATTGCCTTTCCTCCAGCGGGCGGTCCCCGGACTTTCCATCGTCCCGATCCTGCTCGGCCGTTCCGACCGCCGGACCGTGGAGAAACTCGGTGAGGCGATGGCGGAGGCCATCCGCAATAACCCCGGCACGGTGATTGTCTGCAGCACCGATCTCACCCACTACCCGCCCGAGAAGGAGGCCCGCCGGATCGACCGGAGGACCCTGGAGGCGGTCGCCTCGCTCGACCCGGCCCGGATCCGGACCGCCTGCCGCCACCCCTCCCCCGGCCCGGTCCCCGGACTGGCCACCGCGATGTGCGGGGAGGAGGCGGTGATCGCCACCC
Organism: PVC group bacterium; assembly: GCA_040773245.1. Taxonomy (GTDB): domain Bacteria; phylum Auribacterota; class Erginobacteria; order Erginobacterales; family Erginobacteraceae; genus Erginobacter. The sequence goes on along the minus strand of JAXGWO010000016.1, from coordinate 9,830 downwards.
TGACCGCGGCCAACCTCCTGGGGGCGGAACGGGGGGAGATCCTTCACTACTCCAACTCGGCCGACTCGCCCCACGGTGATTCCAACCAGGTGGTCGGCTACGGCGCGGTCGCCGTCTGGGGCCCCCCGCCAACAGAAGAAAAAGAGGAAACCGAGATGAGCCAAGAGAAGAAGATCGAGGAAGGTATGAGCCCGGCCGCCCGGAACCGGCTGCTGGAGATCGCCCGCCAGGCCCTGACCGAAGCGGTCAACGGCCGGCCGCTGCCCTCCGAGCCGGTTGACGACCCCGAGCTCCAGGGACACCAGGGGGCGTTCGTCACCCTGAAGCGCGGGGAAGCCCTGCGGGGCTGCATCGGCCAGTTCACCGCCGACGTCCCCCTCTACCGGACCGTCCGGGAGATGGCCCAGTCATCGGCACTCCGCGATCCCCGTTTCCCGCCGGTCCGGCCGGCGGAGCTTAACGGTCTCACGGTTGAGATCTCGGTTCTCTCTCCGATGCGGCGGGTCGCCGACCCGATGAAGGAGGTCGAGCTGGGGAAGCACGGGATCTACATCAAGCGCGGGTTCCGAGCCGGGACCTACCTCCCCCAGGTGGCCACCGAGCACAATATGAGCAAGGAGGAATTTCTCTCCTCCTGCACCGCCGGCAAGGCCGGCCTCCCCCCCGACGCCTGGAAGGACCCCGCCACCGAGGTCTACGTCTACACCGCCGAGGTCTTCTCCGAGTAACCCGGCGCCCGCGGGCCGGTCCGGGCCGGGGCCGTGCCGGGCTGAAGGTCCTGCCCCCGCCCCGGCCGTGATTGTTCGGGGGTGGCGGTCTCGACGCCCGCCCCCGGGCGTGGTATGTTAATTTCCTCGGGGGTGATAACCGGCAACATTCACCGCCGGCCGAAATCACCCGGGGAGAGGGGAAATTATGAGAGGCAGCCAGGCAACTAAGCGGACAGTCGTCGGGGCGTTCCTGCTGGCCGCGGCCTGGTCGTCGGGGCTCTTCGCCGCCGACTTCAACGGGGACGGGGTCGCGGATCTGGCGGTCTTCCGGCCCGCTTCCGGCCTCTGGGTGGTGCGGGGGGTGACCCGGGTCTACTTCGGGGCGGGCGGGGACACCCCGGTCCCGGGAGATTACGGCGGCGCGGGGACAGATGCCCCGGCGGTCTATCGTTCCGCGCTCGGTCTCTGGGCGGTGCGGGGAGTGACCCGGGCCTATTTCGGTGGGCCGTCCGATATCGCCGTCCCGTCGGGCCGGGCGGCCCTGCAGGGGCTCCTGAAGACCGGGCAGACAGACCCCGTTCAAGACGGCGATGACGGGGATATCCAGGCCGGTCTGGCCTTCGATTACCAGACCGCGGCTCCGGACCGGACCCAACCGGATCAGGTGGTCACCATCGACAGGACAACCGGGCTGATGTGGGCCAGCGACGGGCGGGGGAAGGGATGCTTCAACGGCCAGAGCTCGACCTGGTCCGCGGCGCTGGTCTGGGCCAGTAACCTGGAGTTCGCCGGCTACGACGACTGGCGGCTCCCCAGTCTCCAGGAGCTGCTCTCGCTGGTGGATTACGGCCAGTTTTACCCCGCGCTCAGCAGCGAGCACTTTCCGAATACCGAGCCCCAGCAGGGCGTTCTGGCGGACAACTTATCCGGTTACTGGTCCGGCACCACCTACTGGTATCCGGTGGGAGCTCAAGCCTGGATAATAAGTTTCAGCAGCGGGTATATCGTCCCCCGGGACAAGTCCGATCGCAACTATGTCCGCGCGGTCCGGGTCGGCGAGTAAGCGAGCCCGGGAATCCGGTCAGCGCGCTGTCCCAGTCGGTCCGGGAGTGAAATACGGGAGGCAATACGGGATGAAGAGGTGGACAATCGGCGGTGCGCTTCTCCTGGCCGCGGCCTGGACCGCGGGGATTTTCGCCGCCGACTTCAACGGGGACGGAACCCCGGATATGGCGGTCTTCCGTCCCGCTTCCGGGCTCTGGGCGGTGCGGGGGGTGACCCGGGTCTATTTCGGGGGGATGGCCGACTGGCCGGTGGCGGTGGACTACGACGGCGACGGGCAGAGCGACTTCGCCATCTTCCGACTCTCTTCCGGTCTCTGGGTGGTGCGGGGTATGACCCGGGAATATTTCGGGGCGAGCGGGGATATCCCGGTGGCGGGAGATTATGACGGTTTGGGGACGGCCGTCCCGGCGGTCTTTCGTCCCGGGAGCGGTCTCTGGGCGGTCCGGGGAGTCACCCGCGCTTACTTCGGGGTATCCTCCGACATCCCCGTTCCCCTGCAGCTCAACCCCTCTAGTGCCTGCAATATCGGGATCTTCCGGGAGAGCAGCGGTCTCTGGGCGGTTCGGGGGGTGACCCGGGCCTATTTCGGCAGTCCGTCCGACATCCCCATTCCGGCCGTCCTGCCCGTCCGCAAAGGGGTTCTCTGGACGGGACAGAGTATGATCTACGAGAATTTCGACGACGGCTATTACAGGTCGGGCCGGGCCTTCAGCTACCAGACCGCGGTCCCGGACCCGTCCCGGCGGAATGAGGTGGTGACCATCGACAACGTGACCGGGCTGATGTGGGCCAGCGACGGCGCGGGGAGGGGCGGCAACAACGGCAATCCCCTGGATTGGTCCACCGCGGTCTCCTGGGCCCGTAACCTGGAGTTTGCCGGCTATCGGGACTGGCGGCTCCCCAACCTCCGGGAGCTGCTCTCGCTGGTGAATTACGGGCGCTGGGAATACGGAACTTTAACCCCCGCGATCAATCTTGCCTATTTTCCGAATACCCGTACCGGCGGGGAAGACCTCTACTGGTCGAGCACTTCCCGTTATCATTATGAAGAGACGATCGCCTGGTTTGTTAGCTACTGCAGCGGTTACATCGGCGCCAAGCCGAATAACAAGATCGATATCTACTATTATGTCCGCGCGGTCCGGGGCGGCCGGTGAACGGCCGCCCACCCGCCTTCTCCCCCGAGGTGTTCGTTTGCACCGCCGGGGTCTTCTCCGAGCGGCAGCGCATTCTTGTGGTTGTAGGCGTGCCAGGGAATATATTTTATTGACGATGGAGTGTGCACAAGTATGATATACCTGTTCTAAACATTGACCGGGGTTATTCGTGTATGAACAAATCCTTTTTAGGGAGCGCTGTTATATACAGCCCGGGCCGGTTTTCCGGCCCGGGCTTTTTTCTAAGCCTGATCCTTCGGGTTCTCATCCGTCAACGGGGCGGGGTAGCCGAGGGAACAAAACGGGAGGTGAGGGAATGAATAGAGGGATAGTGCTTTTGTTTGTGGTGTTGGGATTGGGCCTGGGTCTGTCAGGTACGGCCGCCGACTTCAGCGGCGACGGGACGGGGGACGTGGCGATCTTCCGGGAGTCCTCCGGCCTGTGGGCGGTGCGGGGTGTGACCCGGGCTTACTTCGGGGGGATGGGGGACATCCCCGTTCCCGGGGATTACAGCGGCGACCGGGCCGACCGGGAGGCGATCTTCCGGCCCGCGAGCGGCCTCTGGGTGGTCCGGGGCCTGACCCGGGTCTACTTCGGGGGGAGCGGAGACGAGCCGATGCCGGGCGACTACAGCGGCGACGGGACGTCGAGCCCGGCGATCTTCCGGCCCTCGACGGGGCTGTGGGCGGTAAAGGGAGTGACCCGGATCTACTTCGGTTCCGCCACGGACGAAGCTTTAGAAGCGGGGCCGGTCAAGGATCCGTTGAAAGTAATTAACGATTCCACGACCGCCCAGGCGGCGGGCTTTTACGCGGCCTTCGACCTGGCAACGGTCCAGCCCGATCTCGACTCCGCCAACATCCGCGGCGGGGCGACGATCTTCGGGGTGGCGGGGGACCCGAACGTGGCGGACACCAGTTCCGGCAATTCGCAGGGGAACGATATCAGGCAGGATAAGAAGGCCTGGGTGGACGGGACCGAGGTCACCGGGACGCTCAATGAACGATCGGTAAACCCGAACAACTTGATTCAGCTGGGCGGGATATACACACTCTTCAACCTGCAGAACGTGGACCCCGACCTCGCCGCGGGGAACATCAAGAAGGACGAGGTCGTCTACGGGATAATAGGGACCTACAACGGCCCCGGCCTGCTCTGGACCGGGCAGACGGAAATTTACCGCACCGGCGACGACGGCTACTACGGGGACGGGGCGGCCTTCAGCTACCAGACTCTGGACCCGGCCGGCAACGGCGAGGTCGTCACCGTGGACAACGTCACCGGGCTGATGTGGGCTTCGGACGGAAGTGGGGCCGGTTGCAACTTCGGGAACCAGACAATCTGGGATGCGGCGCTCGACTGGGCGGAAGGTCTGACCTTCGCCGGCTACAGCGACTGGAAACTCCCGAACCGCCGCCAGCTGGAGTCTCTTATAGATAGCGGAATATATGACCCAACGATCAATACCGCCTATTTTCCAAACACGGTTTCGAGCGAATATTGGTCAGGCAGCACCTATGCTAAAGGTACGACCCGCGCCTGGACCGTCAGTTTCAGCGAAGGTTACTTGAACAACCCCAGTAAGGTTGCCACCCCCTACTATGTCCGCGCTGTCCGTATCAGCGAGTAGCCTTGCCTTTGACGTTCTGGCGGTTCCGCGCCCCGGTCTTCCGGGGCGCGGAATCGCTTGATTGAAGCCAACGTCCTTCCCCTCCCCGCGGGGCGGGGCGTAAGGCTTCGCGTCCTTCGTGTTAGTGTGCCCGCCCTCTTCCCGTTCGGTCGAAGATCCTTGGTTTTTCCCCCCGAAAGTTTTTTCCTCGCCCGGTCCGCAGATCAGGTCTGATAGATGAGAATCGGAGCGCACATCTCGATCGCCGGGGGGGTGGCGAGGGCGGTGGACCGGGCGAGGGCGGCCGGCTGCGAGGCGGTCCAGATCTTCAGCAGCAACCCCCGGGGGTGGAGTGCCGTTCCCTTCGACCCCGAGGCGGCGGCGGAGTTCCGCCGCCGCTGCCGCGAGGAGGCTATATACCCGGTCTTCATCCACTCCCCCTACCTGATCAACCTCTCCGCCCCCGACGAGGAGATCTACCGCAAGTCCCTGGCCGCCTTCCAGAACGACCTGAAGCGCTGCGACCTGCTGGGGGCGGACGGTTTCGTCATCACGTCGGTTACCACCGGGGGGAAGGGTTCGCGGCGGGGATGGAGAAGATGGCTTCTTCTCTCAAGGAGACCCTGGACTTGCTGCCCGGACTGAAGACCACCGTCCTGCTCGAGAACACCGCCTCCGCCGGCTCCAGCCTCGGCCATCGCTTCGAGAACATCGCCGAGATTATCAAACGGGCCGGGGCGGGGGATAAGCTGGGAATGTGTTTCGACACCTGCCACGCCTTCGTCTCCGGCTACGACGTTTCCACCGCCCGGGGACTGAAGGAGACGCTGGAGGAGATCGACCGCTGGATCGGTCTTGACCGCCTGAAGCTGGTCCATTTCAACGACAGCAAGTACGGGCTGGGTTCCCGCCGCGACCGGCACGAGCACATCGGGAAGGGGGAGATCGGCCTGGCCGGGATGCGCCGGATCGCTCGCCACCCGCTCCTTAAGGACAAGGCCTTCATCCTTGAGACACCGAAGAAAACCCCCGAGGACGACCCCCGCAACATCGCCCTGGTGAAGAGCTTCCGCCGTCCGGCCAATGCGGTTGGCAGATCAGCGGACGCGGTTTGACAGTCCCGCCGGGCGGTGCTATGCTCGCTCCGATCTTTCCCCGGGAACCTTTTCCTGAAACGGAACCCGGAATTATAACCTGTTATTTTACAATTCAAGTCATACCTCGTTTGTAAAATAAGAATTCAGGGGTTGAGGATGGAGAGTTACGACTTCAAGGCGATCGAGGGGAAGTGGCAGGAGCGCTGGCGGGAGATGGAACTCTTCATCGCCCGCGACGGGGACCGGGAACGGGAGAAGTTCTACTGCCTGACGATGTATCCCTATCCCTCTGGGGTGCTCCATATGGGGCACGTCATCAACTATACCCTGGGCGACGTGATCGTCCGCTACCAGATCCTGCGGGGCTACAACGTCCTCTCCCCGATGGGCTGGGACTCCTTTGGCCTCCCGGCCGAGAACGCCGCCCGCAAGCAGGCGAAGGCCGCGAAGGCCCGGGGGGAGGCTCCGCTTCACCCGGCCGACTTCACCGAGCGGAACATCGCCCATATGAAGACCCAGATGTCCCGGGCGGGCTGGGGCTACGACTGGTCGCGGGAGGTCGCCACCTCCCGCCCTGATTATTACCGCTGGACCCAGTGGCTCTTCCTCCTCTTCTACCAGAACGGCCTGGCCGAGAAGAAGGTGGCCCCGGTCAACTGGTGCGACTCCTGCGCCACCGTCCTGGCCAACGAGCAGGTTCTGGCCGACGGCACCTGCGAGCGCTGCGGTTCCGAGGTGGTCCAGAAGGACCTCAACCAGTGGTTCTTCAAGATGAGCCGCTACGCCCAGGCCCTGCTCGACGGTCATCGAGAACTGCGGGGCGGCTGGCCGGAGAAAGTGATCAAGATGCAGGAGGAGTGGATCGGACGATCCGAGGGGGCGCGGGTGGTCTTCAGGGTCGCCGAGACCGGCGAGGACCTGCCGATCTTCACCACCCGCCCCGATACCCTCTGGGGGGTGACTTTTATGTCGCTGGCCCCCGAGCACCCGCTGATCGAGAAGCTGGTGAAAGGGACGGAGCGGGAGGGCGAGGTATTGGCGGCGGTGAAGAAGATGCGGTCCCAGGGGACGAGCGTCCGGGAGCAGGTGGAGATGGAGAAGGAAGGGGTCTGGACCGGCTGCCGCGTCGTCAACCCGGTCAACGGGGAGGAGGTGCCGCTCTGGGTGGCCAACTTCGCCCTGATGAGTTACGGGACCGGGGCGGTGATGGCGGTCCCGGCCCACGACCAGCGGGACTTCGAGTTCGCCCGGAAATATAACCTTCCGATCCGGGTGGTGATTCGCCCCCAGGAGGGCGAGCTTGACCCCGAGAAGATGACCGAGGCCTACGTCGACCCGGGGATAATGACCGGTTCCGGTCCCTTTGACGGGCGGCTCAACACCTCCGCGATGGGCGATATCGCCCGCTGGCTGGAAGAGAAGGGGATCGGCGGCCCCACGGTCAACTACCGGCTGCGCGACTGGCTTCTCTCCCGCCAGCGCTACTGGGGGGCGCCGATCCCGATCATCTACTGCGAAAAGTGCGGCGAGGTCCCGGTCCCCGAGGAGGACCTTCCGGTCGAGCTGCCCCTCGACGTTGACTTCCAGGCCCCCGGCAACCCCCTGGAGACCTCCCCCTCCTTCGTCAACTGTGCCTGCCCCACCTGCGGGGGCGCGGCCCGGCGGGAGACCGACACGATGGACACCTTCGTCGACAGCTCCTGGTACTTCCTCCGCTACTGCTCCCCCCGCGAGGAGGAGCGGCCCTTCTCGGATGAGGCGGTCCGCTACTGGATGCCGGTCGACCTCTACATCGGGGGGATCGAGCACGCCACGATGCACCTGATCTACTTCCGTTTCTTCACCCGGGCGCTGAAAGACCTCGGGCTGCTCGACTTCGCCGAACCGGCGAAAAGGCTCTTCTGCCAGGGGATGGTCTGCAAGACCGCTTACTACTGCGCCAACTGCCAGTGGATACCGGAGGAGCGGGTGGAGGGGGGGGAGAGGGAAGGGGACGCCATCGTCGGCGGGACCTGCCTCAACTGCGGCGGCCCGGTCCGGGGGGAAATGACCAAGATCAGCAAGTCGAAGCTCAACATCGTCGATCCCGACCGGATGATGGATCGCTACGGCGCCGACTGCGTGAGGCTATATATGCTCTCCGACACCCCGCCCGACCTCGACCGGGTCTGGTCCGACGAGCGGATGCAGGGTGCCTGGCGTTTCCTCAATCGGCTCTGGGAGACCGCGGCGTCGGCGGCCGCCGATCTGCAAGGCAGCGGAGACGAGATGCCCGGGAAGCTTTCCTCCGCCGACCGGGACCTGAGGCGGAAGACCCACCTGGGGATCAAGCGGGTGACCGAGGCGATCGAGGGCGGCTTCCGCTTCAACACCGCCATCTCCTCGGTGATGGAACTCTTGAACGCCCTGCGGGGCGCGGAGGGTATCCACCCGGCGGTCCGGCGGGAAGCGATCGAGAGTATGCTGATTTTACTGGCCCCGATCGCCCCCCACTTCTCCGAGGAACTCTGGTCCCGCCTCGGGCACCGGGAGAGCGTCTTCAAGACCTCCTGGCCCGAGTTCGACCCCGAGACCCTGAAGACCGAGGAGATCGAGATCCCGGTCCAGGTCAACGGCAAACTGAAGAGCCGGATCACCATCCCCGCGGAGGCGGGAGAGGAAGATATCAAGGCCGCGGCCCTGGACGACGAGCGGGTCCGGGAGCAGCTGGCCGGAAAGGAGCCGCTCAAGGTGATCGTTGTCCCCCGCCGGTTGGTCAACATCGTGATCGGCCGCTAAAGAATTTTGCACCGCGGAGGCGCGGAGGACGCGGAGGAAATAAAATATAGTTATTGGCCATAGTTGTTATGACCAATATGAACTCTGAAGTTGACCGGAGATTATGGGGAAGCCAGCATTTCTGCTAAACCTCCGCGTTCTCCGCGCCTCCGCGGTGAATATTTTCCAGGTGAGGTAATGGAAAAGGTCGATGTCACGGTGATTGGGGCGGGGGTGGTCGGGCTGGCGGCGGCGGCGGAGCTGGCGGGGGAGGGGCGGGAGCTGGTGGTGGTCGAGCGGCACGATGGCTTCGGCCGGGAGGCCTCGAGCCGGAACAGCGAGGTGATCCACGCCGGGATCTATTATCGGCCGGGGAAGCTCAAGGCCCGGCTCTGCCTGGAGGGTCGGGAGCTGCTCTACCGGCTCTCGGATGAGGAGGGGATCCCGACCAAAAAGATCGGGAAGATCATCATCGCGCTCGACGAGCGGGACCTCTCCGTCCTGGAGGATCTGAAAAGACGGGGTGAGGAGAACGGGGCGGAGGGTCTGCGGCTTCTCTCCCGGGAGGAGGTCCGGGAGATGGAGCCGAATGTCCGGGCGGTGGGGGGACTCTTTTCGCCGGAGACCGGGATCATCGACAGCCACCGGCTGATGGAGCACTTCGAGAAACGGGCTTCCGTCTCCGCCACCTTCGCCTACAACTGCGAGCTGACCGGGCTGGATAAGGTTTCCGGAGGCTGGCGGGTGATTATCCGGGACGCCGACGGGGAGGAGTTCTCCTTCTTCAGCCGGGCGGTGGTCAACGCCGCCGGGGTGGGGGCCGAGAAGGTGGCGGAAATGGCCGGGATCGATACCGCCGGCGCCGGCTACACGACCTACCCCTGCAAGGGGGAGTACTTTCGCCTCCGGGGCGGGGAGGGGGAGCGGACGAACCGGCTGGTCTATCCCCCCCCGACCGGGATCAGCCTCGGACTGCACACCGTGATCGACCTCCAGGGGGGGGTGAAGATCGGACCCAATGCCTTTTACGTCGACGGGATCGATCACACGGTGGACGAGTCCCATCTTGAGGAGTTCTTCGCGGGGGCGCGGGGTTACCTCCCGGTCCTGAAGCGGGAGAGCCTGACGCCGGATATGGCCGGGATCCGGGCCAAGCTCTACCGGAAGGGCGAGGAGGAGAGGGACTTCGTCATTTGCCACGAGGCTGACCGGGGGCTGGAGGGGATGATCACCCTGGCCGGGATCGAGTCCCCCGGCCTGACCGCCTCGCCGGCGATCGGGAGATATGTTGGCTGCATAGTCGAAACAATCATAAAGTGTAGCGCAGGGCTTTAGCCCTGCCCAGGTTCGAAGCAGGGCTGAAGCCCGGCGCGACGGCTAGGCCGGGCTGAAGCCCTGCGCGACGGCTGGGCTCGGGTTATTCCCCGATGAACTT
>JAXGWO010000015.1:0-63320 GCA_040773245.1 PVC group bacterium | reverse complement strand
AGGCGCGGTTGGTGGCGGAGTCGCGGTCGGAGCCACGCTCGGCGTCGCCGTCGGCGGCGCGGTAGGCGGCGGTGTCGCTGTCGGAGCGATGCTCGGCGTAGCCGTGGGAGACGCGGTAGGCGGAGGAGTAGCGGTTGGCGCCACGCTCGGCGTGGCCGTTGGTGGCACGGTAGGAGGCGGTGTCGCTGTCGGAGCCACGCTCGGCGTTGCCGTCGGAGGCGCGGTAGGCGGCGGAGTTGCTGTCGGAGGTACGCTCGGCGTTGCTGTTGGAGGCGCGGTCGGTGGTGGTGTCGCCGTCGGCGCCACGCTTGGCGTTGCCGTCGGCGACGCAGTAGGCGGAGGAGTAGCGGTTGGCGGCGCGGTCGGTGGTGGTGTCGCCGTCGGAGCCACACTCGGCGTTGCGGTCGGAGGCGCGGTAGGCGGAGGAGTAGCCGTCGGCGCCACGCTCGGCGTCGCCGTCGGAGGCGCGGTAGGCGGCGGAGTAGCAGTCGGCGCCACGCTCGGCGTTGCTGTCGGCGGCGCGGTAGGCGGAGGCGTGGCCGTCGGCGGAACACTCGGTGATGGTGTCGGAGGTGCGGTCGGTGGCGGAGTCGCGGTTGGCGGCACACTAGGGGTCGCCGTCGGAGGAGCAGTAGGCGGAGGGGTAGCGGTTGGCGGGACGCTCGGCGTCGCCGTCGGCGGCGCGGTAGGCGGTGGTGTGGCTGTCGGCGCTACACTCGGCGTTGCGGTCGGCGGCGCAGTTGGCGGAGGGGTAGCCGTCGGCGCCACGCTCGGCGTCGCCGTCGGAGGCGCGGTCGGTGGCGGAGTCGCGGTTGGCGGCACACTAGGGGTCGCCGTCGGAGGCGCAGTAGGCGGCGGAGTTGCAGTCGGCGGCACGCTCGGGGTCGCGGTAGGCGGCGGTGTCGCTGTCGGAGCGATGCTCGGCGTAGCCGTGGGAGGCGCAGTAGGCGGAGGAGTAGCGGTTGGCGCAACGCTCGGCGTAGCCGTCGGTGGCGCGGTCGGCGGTGGTGTAGCCGTCGGCGCTACGCTCGGCGTTGCGGTTGGCGGCGCGGTCGGTGGCGGTGTGGCCGTCGGCGCTACGCTCGGCGTCGCCGTCGGAGGCGCGGTCGGTGGCGGAGTCGCGGTTGGCGGCACACTGGGGGTCGCCGTCGGAGGAGCAGTAGGCGGAGGAGTAGCGGTTGGCGCCACGCTGGGGGTCGCCGTCGGAGGCGCGGTCGGCGGTGGTGTCGCCGTCGGAGCCACGCTCGGCGTTGCGGTCGGCGGGGCAGTAGGCGGTGGTGTGGCCGTCGGCGCCACACTCGGCGTCGCCGTTGGAGGCGCGGTAGGTGGTGGCGTGGCCGTCGGCGCTACGCTCGGCGTCGCCGTCGGCGGCGCGGTAGGTGGTGGCGTGGCCGTCGGCGCCACGCTCGGTGACGATGTCGGTTGTGGGGTCGGGGTCGGAGGTACCGTCGGCGTCGCGGTGGTAGCCCCAGCTACCACCACCGTGTAGTCCTCAACCTCGGCCAATTCAAAAGTCCCGCAGGGATCGGCCGCGCCGCCCCACTTCAAAATCGCCCGCAGGCGGGTCGGCCCCGAGAGGGCACCCGACGGTACCGTGATGGTGCCGGTGAAATCAGTCCAACCGGGAAACAGCTCAGTGACGGTGAGCTGGGTCCACTCGCCGGCGTCGGAAAAGCTGGTATTTTGGTTCCAGTCCACCCAGATGTCGCAGCGGTCGCCCTCCCAGGGAGAGTTGTTGGCCACAATGATCTCATAGGAAGACTCGGGGCTGACAACGGTGGAGTAGACCGTGAAATCGGAGTAGTAACTCCCCCCACTACTGTGGTCGATCGTCCCGAACTGGACGCGGGTGATGTACTCCAACGAGTAATCCGTCGAGCTCGCGCTGCAGAATGCCGAGCCCGGGACGGCGGTCGGCGACACGCTCGGCGTGGCCGTCGGCTGTGGCGTGGCCGTCGGCGACACGCTCGGCGTGGCGGTCGGCCCGGCGGGCGACACCGTCGGTGTCGGGGTAATGGCGCTCGTCACCACCAGGGTGTAGTCCTCGACCTCGCCGAACCCGAATGAACCGCAGGGATCCATCGCCCCGGTGTGGAGCATCGCCCGCATCCTGGTCGACCCCATGGCGGCGGACGCCGGAACGGTGATGGTGCCGGTGTAGGTGGTGAAATCGGCGCTGCCGAGGACGGTTTCCTCGCCGGCGTCGTAGAAGTCGGTATCCTGGTTCCAGTCCACCCAGACGGAGCAGTTGGGGGCGGAGAAGTTGTCGGCGTTGGTCACCGTGATGTCGTAGGAACTTTCCCGGATCACCACGGTGGAGAGGGCCGTGAAGTCGGAGTAGTAACTCCCCCCAGTGGAGTTGTCGATCGAGCTGAACTGGACGCGGCTGATATACTCCCATTCGTAGCTCGTCGAGCTCGCGCTGCAGAAAGTCTGGGCCGAGCCGGCGGCCACGACCGACAGGGCGAGTACCATCCCCAGGAATACCAAAGCGGCCTTCTTCATATCGAACCCTCGCTCATCTGAAAAACAGCGAAATAAAATAAGGCGGCACGGAACCGTCAAGACAAATACCGGCGATGGAAAAGCCTCTCCCGATCACCGGCGCCGCACCCTCAGCCTGCGCTGACGGGCGGACCCTGATATGCCTCCGGCATCGTATCATCCGCGGAGGGAGTGATCAAGGCTAATTCGAGGAGACCCGCACGGCCCGGGGGAGAGGGGCCGACGGGACCGGGCGGAAGACGCTCAGATCCCGAAATTGATGAAGAGGCGCATCAGGTAAACGGAGGCGAACGACGCGGCGACCGCCCCCGCGAACCAGGCGGCGTGTCGCGGTCCGGACGCCATCTTCCGGGCCGCGAAGGCCAGCGGCAGGACCAGGATCCAGAGCCAGCAGCGGGAGGTCTCCATCTTCAGCGGGTTGGGGCCGAAGACAATGGGGAGCAGGTAGGCGGCGATGGTCACCGCCAGGAAGAGCACGGGAGGAGAGAGCCGGGCGCGGAGACGCCGGCGCCGGAGCAGGCCGGCGCAGACCGAGGCCGGCACGGTCCCCATCATCAGGACCATCTCCAGCTGACCGCCGGCCAGGGCCAGCAGCCACTGGCCGGCGCCGGTGTAGCGGTACCACTGGCGGTGATAGTCGTGGGCATAACGGTAGACGGCGAGGTAGTCGAGGCGGTAAACCAGGATGGTCGCGGCGGCCAGGACCGTCATCACCGCCAGGGGCAAAACCCCGCGCGCCAGCACGTCGGTCCGGCTCCAGCGCTCGCGGAATCCGGTGATCACGGCGAAGACCGCGAAGACGGCGGCGATGATGACCCAGCTGAAGGTCAGCATCGTCAGGATGTAAAAGACCGCCCCCAGCCCGACGCCGGCGAGAACGCTCCGCCGGCCGGTCACCGCGAACCAGGTCCCGGCGAGGCCGAGGTGGAAGAAGAGGGCGTAAACGGCGTCCTGGGCGAAGACCGAGTAGGTGACGGCGGCCGGGGCGACCGCCCAGAGCGCGGCGGTCAGAAGGCCGATCCGGGCGCTCCGGAACAGCCCCCCGGCCAGGAGACAGACGGCGGCGACGTTGAGGGCGGCCACGGCGGTCAGGCCCAGGGCGTAGCGAACCTTCTGGCCGTTCTCCCGGATCCGGGCCGGATCGGCCCCGGCCACCCGGCCGATCCAGTAGAGCGAGAGGGCCGCGCCCGGGGGGTGCGTGGCCGCGTGGATGGTGCGCCGGAGCCGGGGCTGGACCGCCGCGAAATCCTTGAGGAAAGCGCCGGGGGATTTGACGTGCGGCATACTGTAGAGAAACGTCGATCCCGCTTCGTGCCAGACCCCGAGGTAGGAACCGGGATCCTTCGGTCCCCGTGAGCGCGCGCCCCGGGGGAGGCAGGCTACCGCCGTCCAAAGCGAGAAAGCCGCCAGACAGAGCAGCCCCGCCGTCACCGCCGTCCGCCCCGGTCCGGGTTCCCCCCGGCGCGATACCGCCGCCGCCAGCGCCCCCACCGCAACGGCCAAGCCGGCCGCCGCCAGCGACCAGAACCAGAACTCCGGTTCCCTCATCAGCCCCCCGAGGGAGGAAAGGACCGGCGCCCCCGACCAGGGACCGGCGTAAAGGGGGAAGGTCAGCGGATCGTTGAAGATCCGTTCGGCGTTCAGGCGGCAGAAGCCGTTGAAGACCGCCCAGACCGCCCAGGGACGGGTCGCCAGAACCCCGATCCGGGTCCACGTCCCCGCCGGGCCATCCCCTCCCGCCCGGCGGCGCACGACCAGGCGGGCGATCTCGGCCGCCAGCCACACCCCAAGCAGCAGGACGGGAGCGGAGGTGAGGGTCAGCGGGCTCATAACGCTTCACTGTCCACGGTGAAGGCTCCGTCGCAAGCGAGCGCCCGCTCGATCCGCCGTTGCAGGTGGAGGAGCTGATCCCGCAGGGTCCAGGAGATTTCGGCGTTCCGGTAGGCGAACCACTCTCCCGTCCGGAACGGCAGTTCCAGGCGCTCCTCGCGCTCGGTGACGAGTTCCCGGCTGACCGGGGTCCACCCGGCCCCGTCTTCCCCGCGGACCTCCGCCTGCAGCCGCCAGCGGCCGGCCGGCAGGATCACCCCCGGCAAGGGCGAAGCGGCCCGGTAAACCTTGTCGCGGTCCCCGAGATACAGCCGGGCGAACCGGTCGAGATAGTATCCGCTCACACCGTTCACCCGCAGATCTTGGGAGGGAAGAGAGACGGCCTCCTTCAGCAGGCGGAGGGTCTCGCGGGCCTGGGCGAGATCCGCCGGGTCGGGGGGGACGCCGGCCGCGGCCGCGGCCAGGAAGCGCACCAGGCGCTCGTTGACCGTCGCCGGGGACTCGAGCAGCCGGAGGGCGCCGCGCGGGTTGCCCGCTTCCAGGAGAAGGGCCGCCGCGTGCCAGCGGTCGAAGACGGCCCGCGCCGTTCCCCGGCCGCCGGCCGCCGCCTTCAGGCGGATCGATTCGAAGCGCTTGACCGCCGGCCGGAGCGGCAGCCCGGCCAGGGGGACGGCGACGGTCTCCCCCTTCCCCGGCTTCAGGTTCATTACCCGGCCCAGGGCGCGCACCCGGACGGCCGCCCCTTCGCCGCCGTCGCGGAGCACCAGGAAGAGGCCGGCGCGGGGATAATCCGGGCCGCCGAGCACTAGGCGCCGCGGCGTCGCATCGACCAGGACGGCGGGCAGCTCGGCCAGACGGCGGCCGACCGGGGAACAGCCCGTCTCTCCCTCCGCCCGCACCGGGCAGGGGGCGAGCAGGGGCGCCTCGAAGGCCAGTTTCTCCCGGAAGCGCTGGAGCCCGTAGAGGCGCAGTTCCGGGTTGGCGAAGGCGAAGGTCACCTCATCCTCGGGTTCGAACGGCGACCAGGCGGCCAGCAGCTCGGAAGAGCCCAGGAACTCGCGCAGGTTCCGCTCGTAACGTTCGTAGAGCCTTCCGGTGAAGGGATTGAAGGCCCCCCGGCCCGGCAGAGTGGCGTTGCGGAGGAGGTATTCAGCACCGCGCTTTCGGGCGTGCCCGAGGCCGCGCCACTCGATCTTGTAGAGCCCCTCCAGTTCCGGCACGGGCACCGGCCGACCCGGCCGGGATTTCGTGTAGATCTCGGCGCCGAGGATCGTGCCCCGCGGGAAACGGCTCTGCAGCCAGTCCTGGGCGTAGTGCCGGGTATCGCGGACGGTGAAGAGGTTCGCCCGCCGGGTTCCCCCGATCCCCGCCTGGAGGAGAACCCCGGCGGCCAGGAGCAGCACCAGAGCCCGCCGGAGGCGAAGGCATCCGCCGCCCGTCCGGCTCCACCCCGCCAACGACCACCCGGCCGCGGCGGCGGCGCAGGCGAAGAAGGGCATAAAGGCCAGGAGTTCCTGCATCCGGATCCAGGGCGACAGACCGACCAGGAAGACGGCATCGGCCAGGGGGAAGAGGAGCGTAGCCCGCCAGAGCCTTCTCAGGGGACGGCGGAAGAGAACCGCCGTCCCGGCCAGGATCACCGCCGCCTGGACCGGCCCCAGTGCCAGCAGGAAGCGGTATCCCCAGCGCAGTTGGTGGATCACCCGGGCGAAGGGGCGGCCGTAGGCCAGGCCGACCGTGTTCCGGGTCTCGGAGACCACGCCCGCCGCCGCTTCCCCCATCTCCCCCAGGAACCAGCGGGGATCGAGGAGCAGGGCCGGGTCGGCCCAGACGAACCCGAGCAGAAAGGCGAGCAGCCCGGCGGCCGTCAGGAGAGCCGGACGGCGGCGCGCGGGGCGCCAGGCGAAGACGGGGATGAAGATAACCAGGAGCAGGAGCGGGTACTTGACGCCGGCGGCGAACCCCGATACCAGCGCCGCCAGGAGGAAGAGAACGGTCCCCGGCCTCTTCTCCGCCCGGGCCCAGAGCAGCAGGGCGGCGCTCAGGGCGAAGACCATCGCGATATCGGTCTCCGCGTAGTGGCAGTGTTCGATATGCCACGGGTTGAAGGCGGCCAGCGCTCCGGCAAAGAGCGCCGCGCCGAAGGAACCAGTGACCGACCAGGCCAGGAGGAGCAGAACCAGGCAGGTCAGCGCGCCCAGGAGGGCGTTGAAGCGCCGGGCCAGGTGGATGACGTTGTGCCGGCGGCGGGCGATCTCCAGGGGGGTCGGGGCCGAATCCCGCATCCCGGGGTCCCGTTCCAGCCGGGCGGCGGCCCGCGCCAGTTCCAGCTTCTGGTAGGGCCGGAAAAGGGTGAAGAACCCGCCCGGGTAGACGCGCTCCCGTACGTAGGAGTGGTCCAGCGTCCAGCGCAGCCAGCGGGTCATATTGTCGTTGTCGGGATGGAGGCTCGGCCAATCCCCGCCCCGGGAACGGAGCGAGAGCGCGACGGCGAAGAGCGCGGCGGCCAGGAGGAGACGGGATGCCCACCGGACGGCCGGGCGGCGGCCGAGACCGCCCCGAACGAGCGCGGTCGAATCACTTTTCAACGGCGGCGGCATTCAGGTCCCTCGGGGCCGGCGGAAACGGAAACCGGACCGGGCGATCAGTCGAAGGTTTCGGAGTGAAGGCGCAGGACGCGGTTCCGGTCCCAGATCTCCACCCGGAGACGCAAGTCTCCGGCCGCGGCATCCGCGGGCCAGCGCAGTTCGTAAGAGCGGTCCGTCCGGAGATCGAGCGGGTCGTGCCAGAGCAGGGCGCTCTCCGGCCCGAACAGGCGAAGCGCCGGACTGACCCGCATATCCACCCCCTCGTACTCGAGGTCGAAGACCGGGTCCGGGGAGGAACCGCCGCTCCGGCGGGCGAGGGTGAAGCGGTTCCGGCCGCCCATCACCGAGACCCTCGGGAGCCGGTATGGATCGGCCCCGGGTCCCCAGGCGGCGACCTCGTCGCCGCAGATCACCCCGGTGCTGAAACCGGCCTCCCGGACCGCGGACGCCGATTCGGCCCGGCACATCCCGTAGGGGTAGCAGAAGGAGTCGGGCGTGAAACCCCCGGCCCGTTCGATCTCCTCCCGGCAGCGGCTTGCCGCCGCCGGCTGGTCCGGCAGCCGGGGAAGAGCAATATGGTCGGAAGAGTGGCCCCCGAAGGCGAGAACGCCCCGGCGGCGGATCTCGCGCACCTCGGGCCAGGTCAGGCAATCGGCCCCCGCGAACTGCCGGCGACGGGCCGGGTCGTCGGCCACGGAGTCGGTGACCAGGTAGACGATGCCGCGCAGGCCGTATTTCGCCAGGACCGGCTCGGCCTCAACCATCGTGTCCAGGTAGCCGTCGTCGAAGGTAATGATCACCGGCCGCGCGGGCAGGGGATTGCCCCAGCGTCGGTTGGCGGCCAGGTCGGCGGGGAGGATGCTGACGTAACCCTCCTCCCTCAGGAACCGCATCTGTTCCTCGAAGACTTCCGGGGGGACGCACCACTTGCCGCCGTCGTCGCTGATCCGGTGGTACATCAGGATCGGCACGTCCCGGGGGGAGTTCCGGGATGCGGCCAGCCGCCCGGCGACGGCCGCGGCGGCCAGGATGACCGGGACCAGAACGATCAGAACAATCCATCCGCGTCTTTTCATCGGAGTACCGTATCCCCGGCCGGGACGGCGCGGTCAGCCGCGAACTTCTTATTCCAGGTCTTTCAGCGGGATGTTCTCGGGCGATTTCGCGGCCAGATCGTCGATCTTCCGGACCTGCTCCCGGACCTGCAGGAAATCCTCGGAGGGGGCCAGCTCCAGGTTGTCGACGCCGCGGTGGTCGAGGGCATCGGTGACGTACTTGACCGTGATCAGGCCGGTATCCCGGGCCGGCTGGTAGGCCGGCGGGCCGCCGTTCGCGGCGGCGATCTCGGCCAGGACCCCGCTCTCCGCCAGCTCGAAGATGACCTGGCGCAGCAGCCGGATGGGGATCTCCAGTTCGCGGGAGATCTCGATCTCGGTCTGGGGGGGATTGCCGCGGGCGAAGCGCCGCACGACGTGCCGGGTCACCGAGAGCGCGACCAGCCGCTTGAAGCGGGTGGAGACCCGTTCGGTATCGGGCTCGAACTCGTAGGTCTCCACGTTCTGGTGGGCGAAGGAGATCTCCGCCCCGAGGAGGACGATCAGCCAGCTCAGCTGGAGCCAGACCAGGAAGAGGGGGAGGGCGGCGAAGCTCCCGTAGATGGCGTTGTACTTGGCGATCCCGACCTGGAAGTTGATGTAGGCCCACTGGACGATCACGTAGACGGTGCCGGCGATGACCCCGCCGGTCAGGCCGGCCCGGAAGTTGACCCGGGTGTTGGGGATGAAGACGTAGATGAAGGTGAAGAGGACCCAGATGACGCAGTAGGGGAGGCCCCGGAGAAGAAGGCGGATCGCCGGCCCGACGGTTGTCAGCAGGGTGACGCCGTCCGCCATCGACTCCACCCGGGTGGTGACGAAGACGGTCACGCTGCTGGCGATGATCAGGAGCAGCGGGGCCAGGAGCATAACGGAGATGTACTCGCTGAACTTCCGGCCCAGGGAGCGGCCCTTCTTGATCCCCCAGATCTCGTTGAAGCTGGCCTCGATGTTGCCCAGGACCTTGATCACCGTCCAGAAGAGGACGGCGATCCCGATCCCCGCGACCAGGCCGCCCTTGGTGTTGTCGAGGAGGTTCTTGGCGAATCCGATGACCTCCCCGATCACCTCGGTCTGGCCCGCGGCGCCGGAACGGATCTTGTCCTCGAGCATCTTCTCGAAGCCGAAACCCTTGGCCACCCCGAACGCCATCGCCACGATCGGCACGACCGAGAGCAGGGTGTAGAAGGTCAGCGCCGAGGCCCGCAATTGGCACTTGTCCTCGTAAAAACCCCGCAGGGCGAGGAGCACGATCCTCAGGCTCCGGATCAGGAAGGACCGGCCCCTCGGCTGCCGGCGGAGGCGGATCCGCCAGATATCCTCGACGAAAAAGGCCGCGATCTTTCCGGGGTTGAGCGCCATCGTTCCTCTCCTGGTTTTCGGGGTTCGGACTGTGGGGGGAAGAATAGCACGGGAGACGGCGGCGTTCAAGGAACCAAACCGGTCCCCTCCGCCGCCCCGGCCCGGGAGACCGCGGGGGCGCGGGGGGCTCCGGAGCCTCAGGAGCCGTCGGCGTCGAGCCGGGCCAGGAAGCGGCCGGAGGAAAGAACGGCGGCGCCGAGCGCCCGCACCCGTTCCGCCAGGGCCCGGTCGGAGGTGACGACTTCCGCCCGGGCGGGATCGGCCAGCTCCCCCACCAGGGCGACGATCCGGTCGTCGGCGGCGTCAGGTTCGTCGCTGTGCGCGAAGAAGACCGCAACGCCGCCGTGATCACCGTCGGAGAGACCGGGCGGCGGGAAGCCATCGAATACGGCCGCCACCGTCCCGCCGCCGGAGGCGGCGAAAAGCTGCAGGCGCCCCAGGAGCCGGACAACCGCCGCGGCCCGGTCACGCCACCAGCCGTCGGGCCGGCTGCCGATCACGTTCATACCGTCCACCACCAGCACCCGCGTCGGGGCCGGGGCGGAATCGGCCCCTTCCCCCGCCAATGCGGGCAGGGCCGCCATTCCCGCTGCGATCATCGCCAGAACCGCCGTCTTCACTCCGCGATCCGAACTGTTGACGCGCCCCGGCCGGCCGGTTCAGAGCCGTTCCAGGGCTTCCCGCGCCGCCCGGCGCACGTTGACGTCATCGTCCCGGCGGGAGAGGAAATCCACCACCTCCTTCGCCGGCCGGTAGCGCAGCTTCCCCACCGCCGTCACGCAGGCCTCCCGCAGACGCGCCGAACCGCCCCCGCCGATCCCCAGGATACCCTTCTTGGTCGGCGTGGTCAGGACCTCCTGGAGGGCCGGACCGGCCTCGTCTCCGCCGCACTCGCCCAGGAACTCCGCCGCCGCCGCCCGGACGTCGGCGGCGGCGTTTCCGTCCCGGAGCACGGCGATCGCTTGTTCCCGGAGCGCGTTGCCCTTGAGCGCCGTCAGCGCCCCGAAGGCCGCGATCCGCACCGCGTCTTTCTCCTTCTTGTCTGAGATCAGGCCGGAGAGCACCTCCGGCCACTGCCGGGGGGGCCGCACCGGGAAGTAGAGGAGGGCCTTGACCCGGACCTCCCAGTCGTCCTTCCGGTTGTCAACCACGTTGACCATCGTCTCCCGGGCCTGCTTCTCTTTCGTCTCGATCAGGTAGCCGATCGCCGCCCGGCGGACATCGTCGCGGTCCTTGATGTCGCCGGCGACGTCGATCACCGCCGCCGTCACTTCCGGGACGGGGGCGGAGGAGAGGATCTCCAGGGCGCGGATCCGGACCCGGCGGTCGTCGGCGCGGTTCAGGATGACGTGGTTCAGGGCCGCCGACGTGGCCCCGGGGTTAAGCCGGTGGGCAAGCTCCAGCGCCGGGATCCGCACCTTCCAGTCGTCCTTCTGGTTCTCCAGCACCAGCTTGAGCGAGGGGAAGACGCCGCGGCCGGCGAACCGGCCGAGGTAGCCGATCATCGCCGCCCGGACCTGGTCCTTGTCCTTGGGGTTCTCCAGCGCGGCGGCGATCCGCCCGACCGGTTCGGCGGTCTCCATCCGGGCGAGGACCTCGATCGCCGTGATCCGCAGGTCAGCCTTCTCGTCCGGGTTGACCGCCAGCAGCGTGATCGGCCCGACCGCCTCCTTCGCCTCCAGCTTCCCCAGCGCGATGGCCGCCTCCCGCCGGAGGTCCTTGTTCTCGGCCCGGTTCTCCGCCAGCTCGAGGAGGGCGGGGACGGCCCGGCGGTCGTGGAGGTTCCCCAGGCTCCGGGCGGCGCTGATCCTGACGTCCTTCTTCCCGACCTGGAGGTCGAAGAGAAGGTCCTTGACCTGGTCCCCGGCGGCAGTCTGCCCCAGCAGCGCGGCCAGCAGGACCGCCGGAACCACTCGGAAATATTTCATCGCGGTTATCTCCCCGGGGACCCGGTTGAAGAACGGCTGCCGGCCCCGGCCCTTTCCTCGCGCAGGGCCCCGGCGATCCGCTCCGTCACCTGCTGGAGGAAGGAACCGTCCTCGAAGAAGTCCGCCTCGGCGTCCACCGTCAGCACCCGCGGGGGCTTGAGGCCGTAATCGCCATAGATCCGGCCGATCCCGGCGATGAACTCCTCGTAGAGCTCGCCGATCCTCTCCAGGTAACCGGCCGGGATCACCTCCCCCTCGGTGTCCCGGCAGCGCTGGCGGCGCTGGAGGACCCCGACGTCCCTCACTCTCAGGTAGACCAGCAGCTGTTCCAGCCACCGTTTCTGCTCGGAACGGTCGAGGTCGTCCAGTCCGCTCCGCAGCATCTGCTGGTACTCCATCCACTGGTTGTACCGGAGGAAGCCGTCCTCGAAGGAGTTGCGGCAGAAGGTGGAGGCTCCCCCCAGCATCCCCCGGTCGAAGAGGACAATCCCCCGGTGCTCTTTGGCCACGAAGTGGCGGCCGATCCGGCCGATCAGGCAGCTCTTCTCGAACCAGGAGGTATAGCGGGAACGGTCCCGGTAGAAGAGCTGGAGCCAGGACTGGTCGATGAACTCGACGATCGACCGGAACTCCTCGCCCTCCCCCAGGAACTCGCCGAAACAGCCGGGGTTCCGGTTGAGGTGACCGGTCAGGGTCGTCTTGCCCGCGCAGATGTTGCCCTCGATCAGGATGACGTGCCTGGCCATCGCCGCCTCCGAAATGGCTCCCGGTATCTTCCCGATTAGAGATCTATCGCCCGATCCCGGGTGACCCGCCCGCCGGCCGGAAGATGACCGGATACAGGCCGCGGGCGGGGTTCTTCCCGCTCCCGACGATACGGGCCAGAACCGGGCGGACTACCTGGCCACCGGCACGTCAGTACCGGAACCAAAGTAAACCCGGGTGACGCCCTTGATCGCCCAGAGCCCGGTGGCGGGACGGAAGATGCCGATATCGTCCAGGGAGCCGCCGGAAAAATTCCCGAGCAGGGAGGTGTCTCCGGAGGCCCCGAAGTAGCTCCGGGGGCCGTCCCGGACGGCCCAGAGGCCGGTCGCGGACCGGAAGACGGCGATCTGCGTCTTGAAGGGAGCGGTCCGGACGGAGCCGTACCACTGGTGCGCCCCGGGAACCGGGTGGTCGCCGGCGGTTCCGAAGTAGACCCGGGTCACCCCCCGGATCGCCCAGAGGCCGGTCGAGGGCCGGAAGATTCCGATCACCTCGGTTCCGTCGCCGGAATAATCCCCCGGAACGGGGAGGTCCCCCTCCTCGCCGAAGTAAGCGCTGCTGACATCCCGCAGACGCCAGAGACCGGTGGCGGGACGGAAGATCGCGATCTCGGTGATTCCGTCACCGTCGTAGTCGCCGGGGACCGGGAAGTCGCCGGCGGCCCCGAAGTAGGCCCGGGTCAGGTCCTTGATCGCCCAGAGTCCGGTGGCGGGACGGAAGACCGAGATGTTGGAGATTCCGCCGCCGGCGTAGTCGCCGCTGGCCGGCAGGTCTCCGGCCCGGCCGTAGTAAGCCCTCCCCAGCCCGCGCACCGCCCAGAGGCCGTTAGCGGGCCGGAAGACCGCGATGTCGGCCAGTCCGTCGCCGGTGTAGTCGCCGGAATCCAGGACCAGGAAGAGCGGGGTGGGCGACGGTACCGGGGTCGGGGTGACGACGTTGTCGATCACCACATCGTCGATCACGAAAGCGGCGGCGTCGAGTTTGTTGTAGGAGAACCTCACCATCTGGGAGGTGCTCGGATTGAGACCGAGGTTATAGGTATTGTAAGCGGGGGCCACGGGCACGGAGAAGATCTCGGTCAACGGAACCCAGTCCGCCAGGTCGGAATCGAACTCGGAGACCGTGAGGGAACTGCTGGGATTGGCAGCCAGGGCGGAGAGCCAGAAGGCGACTGCGCTGGCTCCGTCGGGGCTGTATCCAAGAGTGTCAATGTAGTCGCCGTCCTCGTCCAGGCGGACCGAGGGAGCCGCCACGCCGAAATAAACCGTGTCGGCGTCGCTGTCCTGGCCGCACCCGAAGAAGCTCCAACCCGCGGGACGGAACCCGGTGTCGAAGTTGTCGAAACCCTCGGTCACTGTTCCGGATTCGACCGCCGGCCCCAGAGACAGAACGAACATCATTGCCGCACAAACAGCGAATACCAGCTTCATATTCCTTCTCCCTTGGTTTTGGACGCCGCCGGGCGTCATACAGCCACAATATCTTGACAGAATCAATCTTAGCTAAAAGCGATCACCCAGTCAAGAAAATATCTTCGGACAGCCTACCTCGTCACCGGCAGGTCGTCCGCGGACCCAAAGTAAACCCTGGTCAAACCCCGCACCGCCCAGAGGCCGGAGGTTCCCCGGAAGATCCCGGGACAGTCCGTACCGTCGCCCCGGTATCCGGCGGGGACGGGGGAGTCCGCGGAACCGCCGAAGTACGCCCTCGTCAGCCCCCGCACCGCCCAGAGGCCGGAGGTTCCCCGGAATATCCCCGCCTCCCACCTCCCGTCGCCGGCGTAATCCCCGGGCACGGCGGTGTCCGAAGCGGAGCCAAAGTAAGCGCGGGTCACCCCCCGAATCGCCCACAGCCCGGCGGAGGGCCGGAAGACGCCGAGGTTCCTCAGGATGGTGGTCCGGTCGTAGTACCCGGAGACCGGGGCGTCCGCCGGGCCGCCGAAGTAGGCCCGGGTCACCCCGGGAATTTCCCAGAGGCCGGAAGCGGAACGGAACAACCCGAGATCGCAGGTCCCGTTTCCGTCGTAATCGCCCGGCTGGGGATGGTCGCCGCTCTGCCCGAGGTAGGAGCGGGTGACGCCCCGGACCGCCCAGAGCCCGGTGTCGGGGCGGAAGATCCCGAGGTCGGTCGTCCCGTCGCCGTCGTAATCCCCGGGGACCGGGGTGTCGCCGGCGGTTCCGAAGTAGGCCCGGGTTATCCCCCTCACCGCCCAGAGGCCGGATTCGGGGCGGAAGATCCCGAGGTCGGAGGTCCCGTCGCCGTCGTAGTCGGTGAGCCACCGGGGATCGAGGTAGGTCTGCTCGAATTCGGCGAAGGCGTAGCCGGATACGGTCTGGGACCCGAAGGTCCCGCTGACCAGCCCCACCCCCTCGTACATCGGGTTCTCGCCGGGAAAGTACAGCTCCGAATCGTCCCTGACCATCGCGACGGTCAGGTGGGCGTTCATCGCCGCGTCGCCGGAGAGGAGATCGATGTCGTACCTCGTGTAGTAGGTTATCCCCGTGGCCGGGCTCTTCCATACCGAGCCCTCGACCGGGGTGACGCTGATCTTGTCGATGTCCCAGGAGTAGGCGGCGTTGACCGCCCCGTTGAGGCTCTTCTCCCCGTCCCGGTAGAACTTCGCCACCGGCAGGGCGTCCGTCTTCAGGGTCTCGGTGTTGAGCACCATCAGGGAGTCGGTCCCCCCGAAGAACTGGATGGCGAACCACTGCCACTTGCAGTACTCGACCATCTCCGAGGCCCGCTCGTCGTAACTCGCCACCGTGTAGTCCAGCCAGAGCCGGCCCCGGCTGCCTTCCGTCAGGACCTCGTCGCCGTCCCGGGCAACCCGGAAGTAGAGGACCTCGAGCTGCGGGGTCGAGTAGTAATAGTCGCCCTGGCAGACCATCGGGTCGTTCTCCGCGAAGAGGTAAGCCTCCTGCGATCCGCCGTATTGCGACAGGATCTTCCCGCGCTGTTCCGGCGTTATCCACTGGGGGTAGAAGGACGCCGGCCCGTAGCCGTTGTTGATGACGCCGAAGACGTCCCGGATCCAGACGTCGGTCTGGAACCGGCGGCCCTCCTGGTCGACCACGTCCGCCGCCAGGTGGTAAACCGCGTCCTTCATCCCCATCCGCCCTTCGGCCAGGGCCATACTGATCATCCCGTACTCGCCGGGGGTCACCGCCACCACCGACCAGGGATCGGAGGTCACCGTCACCTGGGGGGCCAGGTCGAGGGCCCCGCCGTAGAGGTACCCCTCGTGCCGGGGCCCCTGGAAGATGACCATACTGGGAAAGACCGCCAGGCGGAACGGGGTCCCGGGGACCTGGGCGATGTCCTTGCGCTGGATGGAGACGGCGAAAGTGCTGATCTCGCCGGCCGGCGGCGGCTCCCCGGCGCCCTCGATCAGGTGCCCGAGGAAGAACCAGCCGTCGAGATGGTACTCCGGGTGTTCCATCGCCAAAAAGGCGCTGAGGTTCTCCTCGCTCAGCGTCTGGGGGAGCAGGTACTGGGTCGTGAAGAACGGGACGGCGACCTCCGGGTCCGCCGAACCGTCCGGAAGATTGACCGAGTCCCCGGGAGCCGGCGCGAGCAGGGGATCCCCGCCGGTGACCGGCTCATCCGCCAGGGCCCCGAAACCGCATAGGATGACTATTGCCGCTGCAACCGACGTCTTCTTCAAGGCAAGCTCCTCCCCGATCGCGGGGTTGATATTTTCTGAGGTTTACCGCGCCCGCCCCGAAGCTTTCTTCCAGGCGCGGGCGAAGGCCTCAACCCGGCGGCGGCTGACCGGGGCGGTGGTCCGGCCGCCCGCCTTGAGGGCGGTGCCGACGATAAAACCGTCCCCGGACTCGAAATACCTCTCCAGGTTGTCCGCCGTTATCCCGCTCCCGGCCAGGACCGGGCGGTCGGGGACCGCCCCCTTCACCTCCCGGAACAGCTCGAGGGAGAGCGGCGCCCCGGTGGCGGCGCCGCTGACGATCAGGGCGTCGGCCAGGCCCCGGTAGGCGGTGTCCCGGGCGATCTCCCCCGGGGAGGTCTCCCCCAGGGGGGCGGCGTGCTTCACCAGCACGTCGGCCCAGATCTCCCCCGGCCAGCCCAGCTCGGCCCGTTTCCGGGCCGTCCAGGCGGCGCGGCCGGCGATGATCCCCTGGTCGGTCACGGCGGCGCCGGTGTGGACGTTGCAGCGGATGTAACCGGCCCCGACCGCAGCGGCGACCCCGAGCGCGGAAAGGGCGTCGTTGCGCAGGACGTTGATCCCCAGGGGGAGGGGGAAGCACCGGGCCGCTTCGGCCGCGGCCACGGCCATCGCGGCCACGGTCTCCGGCGGGACCCGGTCGGGGACGAAGGGGACGTCCCCGAAGTTCTCGATCATCAGGCCGGCCGCCCCGGCCGCGGCCAGGATCTCCCCGTCGCGCCGGGCCGCCCGGAGAATCTCCTCCATCGACCCCTCGTAACCGGGGCTGCCGGGGAGCGGAAGCAGGTGGATCATCCCGATCCAGAACTTCTTCCTCCGGGCAAACAGATCCCGAGCGAGACTCATTCCCAACCTCCCTCCCCCGGCCTCGCGGCCGGGAATAATGGTTTCTATGAATCAGCGGGCCGGGCCAGGAACAGATCGTGGTAACACCGCAGCACCCCGCGGTGATGCCCGGCGATGAGCACGTGATGGTTTCCCAGGGGGCGCTCCAGGATGCCGGCCGCGGCGGACCCGGACAGGCTGAACACGGCCTGAGTCCGGCAGAGGTCCTCCCGGCCCACGGGCTCGTCCAGGACCGCGCCCTCGGCGAAGAACGCTTCCTCGAGGCACCGGCCGCCGAAACGGGCCAGGGTGTATGGCCCGGGTTTCAGCGTCCCCTCCACGGCGAGCCCCAGCCCGGACTCGAAATGGGTGCGCAGCCGGTGCCCGGAGAGCAGCGGCAGCGGAACGGTGCAGTGCGCCAGCAGCACCCGGCCGGCCCCGGCGTCGATCTCCGCGGGGTTGGCGAGAAAACCGGGGAGCCCGGTCAGTTCCTGCGCGGCGATCAGGGCCAGGAGCGAGGGGAGGTCTCCCTCGCAGCCGGCCGGGATGCCCCTCCCCGCGAGGTCGGCCAGCGCCCAGCAAGCGGTCAGCCCGTGCGGGAGGAGGCCGAAACAGGCGATGCTCAGCGCGGTCAGCCGGCGGTCCCCGGCCAGCTGCAGGAGGGCGTCGCGGACCCGTCCGGCCATTCTCCGCGCTGACTCGTCCACCCCCTTGAGTTCCCCCGGGGGCAGCTCGGACGGATCCCCGGGCAGGCGGTTGAGCACCTCGTCGAGCGCGATCTGCTCGATGGAAAGTCCGAGGAGCCTTTCGACCTCATCGGGGGGCGGGCTGCTGGCCACCAGCCACGGCGAGGGCCGGCCGATCAACCCCACGCGCTGGCGGGCGAAGACCCCGGCCAGGGCGGCCGTTCGGGCGATCACGCGGAGGCCGTCCGCGGCCGGAGGGCCGCCGAGCTGGATCAGCCGGGTCCGCCGCCCGCGGGCCCGCAGCGCGGCCGTCGTCTCCAGGGCGGCGGGGAGGGAGTTGTGCGCGCCGTGGCTGAGCACCACGACCGGCCCCGGCGACCTGTCCGCCAGCTCGAGCGCCGGCCGCTCGGTGCCGCCGGTCAGCAGCAGCAGGACGTTCAAACGCGGGGAAGAATCCGGGGAAACGGGCTCGAGACGCACGCCGTGGCGTTCACGCACTCCCTCCAGCAGGGGAGAGGCCAGGCGGGCCAGGGCGTCCTGGTGGAGCGGCGAGGCCAGGATGCTGACGGGAAGCGTGAGCTCGTTCTTCATTGGAACGGCGGCCCGGCGGTGGCCGGACGGTTCAGGAATCGGCGAAGACGACCTTGAAGAAGGCGCCCTTCTTGCGCGCCTCGAACCGGGCCTTCATCGGCTCGAGCTTCTCCCGGAAAGCCGGATCGAGGGCCGAGACCCGCTCCAGGCGCCCCCCCGCGCGGACCGGGGGGTCGAAGTAGCGCACCTTGAGCTTGACGTGATGGAAATCCGCCTCGGCCTCCGGGACCTCCTCCACGCGGAAGGGGGTGGTGAAGAGCTTGAAGTGGGTCGCGGGGAGGCGTTCCCGGTGGGCGGCGATGACGGCGAAGAGGGAGGGGTCGTCGCCAAAGAGGTCGCGCTCCCGGATCCAGCCTTCCTTGAACCCGATCCGGATGATCTCGGTCAGGGCCTGGTAGACGCAGGCGACCGGGGGGTCGTAGATGCAGAGCCACATCGCCTCCAGGCCGGCCAGGGCGTACTCGCCGGCCGTCTCCTGGTCGGTGAAGACGATCTCCCGCCCCGAGAGCTCGATGCTCCGGAGAACCTTCTCCCCCAGGCCGGCGCCGGTGTTGAGGGCTCCGACGTAGTCGCGGACCCCGTAGTCGATCCGGTCCGCCCCCACGTCCGGCAGCGAGCGCTTGATCTCGGGGCAGTCGTCGCCCGGGACCAGGGGGAGGCGGTGGCGTTCCAGGACGACGTCAACCTCCTCCATCCCCTCGATCAGCCGCATCTTCTTCTCGTGGTAGTCCTCCCCGGCGTCGGAGAGCGCCATATCCACCATATGGGAGAAGGCGGTGTGCCCGAGGTCGTGGAGCAGGCCGGCGACCTGGATCTCCCGGGGGGCGCCCAGGGAGTTCAGGACGCGCCAGACCCCGAGGGAATGCTCGTAACGGGTCACCCCGTAGCGGCCGGGGAAGACCAGGTCGACCCCCCCGTACTGGTTGATCCTCTTCAGGCGCTGGAAGGGCCTGGTGGCGATCAGGTCCAGGATCGCCGGGTCGGCGATCTCGAACCGGCCGTAAATCCGGTCTTGCACGATCATCGTCTTCCCCTTTTCCTGCAGTTTCGGTCTCGAATGCCAGTGATGCGCCTTGCATAATGTCGGAAAAATCCGTTGCGGACAAGCTGAAATCCGGAATCGACCGGAGTCGCCGGGCGGCGGGGACCGCCGGCGCCTCTCTGGTGCCGAACGGAAGGTCGGGGAGCCCCGTTCAGCCCTCCTTCTTCGCGATCCATAACCGCGCGACCGCCAGCGCCGCCAGCGACAGCGCCGCCATCACCCGCAGGGCCGTCACCATTCCGTGGTGCGAGGCCGCGAGGACGGCCTCCCGGGCGAGCGCCCGCGCCGGGCCGTCGAACAGGGCGCCGACCTCCGTTTCGCCGGCGCTGCCCGTCACCGCATTATGGAGCAGGCGGACCGTTGGCGGATCGGCGAACGCGGGGTGCCCGGCGTCCCAGCTTCCGAGGAACGCCAGGGTGGCCCCGACGAAGACCGTCGAGATAACCGCGCTGCCGACGGCGCCGCCCAGCCAGCGGATCATCAGCGACTTGCCGGAACCGATGCCCGCCCTTTCCGGCGGAATGAACTCGAGGGCGGCGGGGATCGAGCTGGCGTTGACCAGCCCGAACCCGAGGCCGATGAGCGCGAAGAAGGGGGCCAGGAAGGCGAAGCGAGGCAGGACGGGCATAGCGCCGAGGCCGAGGAACCCGGCCAGGCCGCAGGCGAACCCGGCGACGATCAGCGGCCGGGCGCCGCGGAACTTCACGGCCTTGCCGGCGGCCATCGAGGCGAGGGCCATCATCAGGCCCATCGGCGCGAAACTCAGGCCGGCCTTGGCCGGGCTAAACCCCATAACCTTCTGCAGGTAGATCCCGAAGATCAGGATCGCGGCGGTGAAGGTGAAATAGGCCGCGAAGCCCGCCACGTTGGCGGCCAGAAAGTTCCTGGCCCGGAACAGGGCCATCACGATCAGCGGCTGGTCCTGACGCTTCTCGACATAGAGGAGCGCCCCGAGGGCGGTCAGCGAGCCGAGCAGGCAGCCGAGCGTCTTCGGGCCGCGCCAGCCCCAGGCGTGCCCCTGGGACAGGCCCGCGGTCAGGAGCATCAGCGCCGCGGTGAGCAGCAGCACCCCCGGGACGTCCAGCTTCTGCTCCGCGCGCCCGGACCGGCCGGGCAGGAAGAGAGCGATCAGCACGATGCAGGCCAGGCCGATCGGCGGGTTGATCAGGAAGACGGACCGCCAGCCGAAATAATGCACCAGGACCCCGCCGACAATCGGGCCGAGCACCAGGCCGAGCCCCCCCATTCCCACCAGCCGGCTGATCCAGTCCGCCCGGGCCTCGCCCTCGTAGAGGCCCATCAAAACCGCGATGCCGGTCGTGGACATCACGCCGCCGCTGGCCCCCTGGAGAAAACGGCAGAGGATGATCAGCCAGACGGAACGGCCGGCCGCGATCGCCGTCGAGCTGCCGATGAACAGGACCAGGCCCCAGATGAGGACCTTTTTCCGGCCGAGGATGTCGGCCAGCCGCCCCGCGGTCACCAGCAGGCAGGCGTTCCCGATCGCGAAGGCGGTCAGGAACCACTGCACGGTGGAGATGCCGACGCGCAGTTCCCGGGCCATCGGCTGGATCGCGACGGCGATCGCCAGCATATCGATGCCGATCATCAGTGGCGCCGTCGCGACGCCGAAAAACAACAGCCCGGGATGCCGCACGGCGCGCCGGCCGGTGTTATTCATTGAAGGGAATCCCGAAGTTGCCCGGCGGACAAAAAAGGAACATTCACTCCGGACCGGTGATTGCCGACCGGACATATTCCTTGGAATACCCGCATTTCTCGCAGGTATACCTTCTAAAGTGCTTGTCCCCGTCGACGTACCTGAGCATAGTCAGGCTGTTTCCGCACATCTCGCAGACCGCGGGCCGGGAGCGGATGTCCTTCCGCAACTTCTCGGCGCATTCGGGACAGTATCCGTGCGTGAATTGGGCTGCGGTCCGCTCGCTGATGTAGTTCTCCATAAACTGCCATTCCCCTTTTTCATCCCGGATCTTCTTGCAGACCGCACAAATGGGGAGCAGCGAATCGAGCGTGCGGATCTTCTCCAGGGCCGCCTTGAGCTGTTCGACTAGCTGCTCCTGGCCCCGGCGCATCTGCTGCTCCTCCGCGTAAGCCGCCCGCAGGGCGTCCTCCGCTTTCTTCCGGGCGGTGATGTCCAGGGAAAAGCCGATGATCCCGATGATATTCCCCCGGGAGTCGCGGTACGGTATCTTGTCCGTCTGCAGCCAGAGCGTCCTGCCCTTGCTGTCCATCGGTTCCACGATGTTCCTCTTGGGCCGGCCGGAACCGATCACCTCCAGGTCGTCTTTCCAGAAAGCTTCCGCCTGCTCGGGGGAATAGATATCAATCATAGCTCGACCTTCCAATTCCTCCCTGGTCGTCCCCATAATGTCGCAAAATGCCCGGTTAACCCTCAGGAAACGATTATCCCTGTCCTTGTAGAAAATCAACGCGGGAACGGAATCAAGGATGATCTGCAATTCCTCGCACAGTTCTTGCGGGTTGATGCATTCCCTGCAGCTCAACTCGCCATTGTCTTCGGTCATTGGAGGCTCCTTTCGTGGCTTGGGTTCTGATATTATACTCCTGTCGGAGTTATGGTCAAGCAAATCGGCTCAAGCCCCGCCCCCTCTGTCTTAGCGGGTCGCCGGGACATCGCCGGATCTTCCGAAGTACGCCCGGGTCGCTCCGCGAACCGCCCAGAGGCCGCCGGTCCCCCGGAAGACCCCGGGGCGGTCGGCCCAGTCTCCCTGGAATCTTCCGGGCACGGGAATATCAGCCGAACCCCCGAAATAAGCCCTGGTCACTCCCTTCAAGGCCCACAGGCCGCTGGCGGGCCGGAAGATCCCCGGGCCCCAGCTCCCGCCCCCGGCGTAATCCCCGGGGACCGGCTCATCGGCGGAGGAGCCGAAATAGACCCGGGTCAGCCCCCGGACGGCCCAGAGCCCCGGAGCGGGACGGAAGACGGCGGGCGACTTCCTTCCGTCCCCGGCCCAATAGCCGGGGACGGGGAGGTCGGCGGAACCGCCGAAATACATTCTGGTCACCCCCCTAACCGCCCAGAGCCCGGAGGACTTACGGAAGATGGCCGCCCCGGCGGTACCCCGGCCTTCGTAGTCGCCCGGGACCGGATCGTCGGCGGGACCGCCGAAGTAGATGCGGGTCACCCCCCGGACCGCCCATACGCCCGAGGCGGGACGGAAGACGGTGATCTCCGTGGTCCCGTTCCCGCTGAAATCGGCCGGGACCGGGACGTCCGAGGCGGTCCCGAAGTAGGCCCGGGTCACCCCCCGGACCGCCCATAAGCCCGAGGCGGGGCGGAAGACGGCGATCTCCGTGGTTCCGTCGCCGTCGTAGTCCCCGGAATCCGCGGCCGCCGGACCGATGGTCTCGGCGGCCCCGATATCCACCGTCCCCCCCATAATCCGGGGCCGGCCGTAGTAATCGCAACCGCCCAGTAACAACATATCCGAACCGTCCCCGGCATTGACCGCCGGGGAACCGCGCCGGAGGCGGAACCCGCCGCCGTCCGGGTCGTCCAGGAGAGGATCGGAGTAGAGGGAGGCCGCGTCCTGGCCGGTGGCGGAGCGGTAGTTCTCGAAACCCGTGTAGAGCGTCTCCTCCCAGTCGAAGACCGCGGATTGGGCGACGGTATCGGCGAAATACAGGTTGTGGTCAAAGGTGTTGCCGGAGCTGCCCGGCCCGGCGGCGATGAGCAGGTTCTGCGGCCCCGCCCGGACGATGTTGTTCCGAACCCGGTTGCCGTCGGCCCAGTTAACGGCGATCTCCCCGTTCCCGTCCTTCAGGGTGTCGTTCCGGTAGAGGGTATTGCCTAAGAACTCGCAGCCGTTCACGCGGCCGCAGGTCTCCTCGTAGCCGCCGAAGACGATCCCCGCCTTGTCGTTGTCGAAGACGACATTGTTCCGGACGATGACCCCGCCGGCGTCCCAGCCGGCGTTCTCCGCCCCGATCTCGATCCCCAGGTCGCACTGGCTGACGCTGTTCCGCTCGACGACGATGTCCCGTCCGCCGTCCACGTAGATCCCGGCGGCGTAGCCGCCGCCGTAGCCGGAACGGGCCCGGTAGACCCGGTTGCCGCGGCAGACCCCGTTCCGGGCCGCCCCGTGGTTGCCGGTCCAGCTCTCGCCGCCGATGAAGTCGATGCCGATGTTGTTCACGTCGTGGACGATGTTGTCGGCGACCAGGAAGCCGGTGACGTTGCCGTTGAGAACGACCGCCTCGCTCGGCGCCGGGTCACAGTCGTAAACCCGGTTGCCGGAGATGACGACCTCCGAAACCGGCGTCGCGCTGGTGCCGTAAACCGTGATGCCCATCGCGTCCGTTCCGCGCAGGCCGTGGATGACGTTGTCGCGGATCTCGATGTGGTCGGCCCAGCCGGATACGCGGACGCCGGAGGCGTCGCTCAGGGAGGCGGAGTTGGTCAGCTCGAGGCCGATGATCCTGAGGTAGCCGCGGTTCTCCACCGAGATGATGTCGGCGGAGACGTTGGGATCCAGCTTCACCGTCTGGCCCGGTCCCGCCCGGAGGGTGATATATCCCCCGGTGGGAGTGCCGCTCCGGGGAAATTCCAGCGCTTCGGAATAATCACCGGAAAGGACGGTCACGGTGTCGCCGGGGCCGGCGGCGTTGAGGGCTTCCTGGAGTGTGGCGTAGTCGCCGCCGGAAGGAGCGACGATGATCTCGGTGCAGGGGGCGGCGGTTGGGAAGAACAGCAAGGTCAGGAAGGCGGCCGGAACCGTGGTCAGCGGACTCCTCCTGCTCATCCTCGTTCCGCCTCCAATCCCGGCCTTCAGGCCGGTTCCGCGCCGGCGCCGGGATGGCGCCGGCGACGGGACAAGCGGTCTACCTCGTCGCCGGGACATCGCCGGCGGAGCCGAAGTAGGCCCGGGTCAAGCCCTTGATTATCCAGAGGCCGCTGCGGAAGATCCCCGGGTAGTCCTGCCCGTTTCCCTGGTACCCTCCGGGCATCGGCAGGTCCGTGGACTGGCCGAAGTAGGTCCGGGTCACGCCCTTCACCGACCAGAGGCCGTTGGCGGGCCGGAATACCCCCGGGTCCCAGCTCCCGTCGCCGTCGTAATCCCCCGGGACCACCGTGTCGCTCGCGGACCCGAAGTAGGACCGGGTGATCCCCCGGATGATCCAGAGGCCGTTGGCGGGCCGGAAGATCCCGATGGACTTGCTCCCATCCCCGGCCCAGTAGCCGGGCACCGGGCTGTCGCCGGAGCTCCCGAAATACGCCCGGGTCACCCCCTTGACCACCCAGAGACGATTGGACTCCCGGTAGATCCCCAGGTCCGCGGTCCCGTCCCCGGTGTAGTCGCCGGGGACCGGCAGGTCGCCGGAGCTCCCGAAGTAGGTCCTCTGGCCGCCGCTGACCGACCAGAGCCCGTTGGACTCCCGGAAGATCGCGATATCGGTGGTCCCGTCGCCGGTGTAGTCGGCGGGGACCGGCCGGTCGCTGGAGCTCCCGAAGTAGGCCCGGGTCACCTGGCGGACGATCCACACCCCATTGGCCGGGCGGAAGATCGCGATGTCCGAGGTCCCGTCGCCGTTGTAGTCATAGATCCAGGGCGCCGCGGCGGGAGGTATCGGGGTTGGAGGCACAGTCGGCGGAGGTGTCGGGGGTACCGTCGGGGGTACCGTCGGGGGCGGGGTCGGAGGCAAGGTCGGCGGAGGTGTCGGAGGCACCGTCGGGGGCACCGTCGGAGGCGGGGTGGATGTCGGGACCGCCGTCGCCGTCGGAACCGCCGTCGGGGTCGGCGACGGGGTCTGGTAGCCTTCGGGGGTCACCGTTGGGCTCGGAAGAAAATACGCGTACTTGAGGGCGCCGTTGGTGGCGTCGTGATAGCTGATGTGGGGCCTTCCCGACGAGTCGAGCGCGATCGAGTTGTACTGCCCCACCACCCCGGAACTGTCCACGGTCTCGCTGATCCAGGCGCCCGAGGAGTTGGTGGCGTAGAGGAGGTCGCCGCCGGTGGCGTAGTAGTAGCTGAGGTGGAGGTGGTCGCCGGCGTCCGCCGCCAGGGAGCAATACGAGCCGACGTCCCCGCCGTCGTAGAGCACGCTGGTGGCCCAGGAGCCGGAGGCGTTGGTGGCGTACTTGAGGTCGCCGTTGGTGGCGTCGTAGTAGGCGACGTGGGCCTTGGCGGAGGAGTCCAGGGCCAAGGAGGAGAGGCTGCCCACGTCCCCCGAGGTGTCGACCAGAGTATTGGTCCAGCCTCCGGAGGAGTTGGTGGCGTAGTACAGGCGGCAGGTCGGGGTGAGATCCTTCCAGTAGTAGCTGATATGCACCTTGCCGCTCCCGTCCACGGCGATGGAGTTGGCCCCGCCGTAGTAGCTGGTGGCATAGAGGGCGGCGCCGACCCAGGAACCGGAGGCGTCGGTGAAGTAGCGGAGGGTGCCGGTGCTGGCCGGGCAGTCGTTGTAGGCGATGTGCATCTTGTCGGCCGAGTCCCGGGCCAGGGAAATCCACGGATCGTAAACATCGCTTCCGTCGAGCGTGGTCAGGACCCAGGTCCCGGTGGCGAAGCTCGCGTACTCGAGGTCGGCGCCCACGGAGTCGTTGTAGGCGATGCGCGGCGCATTGGAGGAATCGAGGACCAGGGAGGAGGAAGCCCCGGTGTTGCCGCCGTTATCCACCTGGGTCTCGTACAACACCCCCTCCCGGACGGTGGCGTAGCGGAGGTGGTAGGTGGCCTGGTAGCTGACGTGGGGGATGCCGGAGGAGTCGAGCTTGAGGGAGGTGTACTGCCCGATCGGGTCGGTCCGGCCGTCGATCAGCTGGACGTAGGACATACTGAAGTAGCCGATCGCGTTGTCGATGTAGTAGAGCCACTGGTGGTTGTTGTCGTAGACGATCCGGACGATGTCGTCGGCCCCGACCACCAGAGAGGAACGGCGGCCGATGTTGTAGGTGCTGTGCGACACGATATCCTGGGCCACCCAGGAACCGGAGGCGTTGGTGGCGTACTTGAGATCCATATCGCTGACGTCGTAGTAGCTGATGTGGGCCTTGCCGGCGGAGTCGATCCCGAGCGACGAATACTGGCCGACGGTGTTCGGCCCGGGGTCGGCGGTCTCGCGGACCCAGGAGCCGGAGGCGTTGGTCGCGTACTTCAGCATATACTCGCCCACGTCGCAGTAGCTGATGTGGACAAAGCCGGAGGAGTCCAGGCCGAGCGAGGTGTCCCTCCCGGCGTTGCCGTCGCTGTCCACGGTCTGGGCCGCCCAGGCCCCGGAGGCATTGGTCGCGTACTTGAGGTCGTAGTCCCCCCCTCCGCTGGAGGCGTAGCTGATGTGGGCGTGGCCGGCGGCGTCGACCCCGATCGAGGTGTAGCCGCTGGAGCCGTCGACAACGGAGTGGACCCAGGACCCGGAGGCGTTAGTGGCGTATTTCAGGGCTCCGTTTGAGGAGTCAAAATAGCTGATGTGGACGCGGTCGGAGGAGTCCACCGCCAGGGATGCGTAGTACCCGACGGCGCCGGTGTTGTCCAGCGTCGTCGCCGCCCAGACGCCGGAGGCGTTGGTGGCGTACTTCAGGCTGGAGTTGGTCACGTCGTGGTAGGCGATGTGGGCCTTCCCGTTGGAGTCCGCCCCGATGGAGGCGTAGGTCCCGACGTTGCCCGAGGCGTCGACAATGGCGGTCTGCCACTTCCCGCCGGGGTCGGTCGCGTACTTGAGGGCGAGCGTGTTGACGTCCCGGTAGGCGACGTGGCGGACGCCGGCGCCGTCAAGGGCGATCGACACCTCGTCGAGCCCGATGTCGGCCGGGACCACCACCGGCAGGGTTTCCCACCCGGCGCCGGCGGACGACGATATCAGCAAGATTGCCATTGTCCAGATTGCTGCCGCAAGGGACTTTTTCATAACTCCTCCTCTTTCCGGCTTGAATCTTTTGAACCCGGCAAAGAAAAACCCGGCTCGGATACGGCTATCCGCGCCGGGTTGACTGTGAAAACGATAATCCCCAGACAGATTTCACGCCGATTGCCCGAGGTTGGGGTAATGTGAATGACGGAGAAGGATGATTCTCTTTTCGCGGTTACAAGTCAACAACATTCCCAGGGAAACCAGGGCTTCCAGCCGGACCTCCGCGGTTCGATGGCACAAACAGCGACTGAACCATAGCAACTGAACTCTTCTCTTC
The DNA here is from genome assembly GCA_040773245.1 of PVC group bacterium. Lineage (GTDB taxonomy): Bacteria > Auribacterota > Erginobacteria > Erginobacterales > Erginobacteraceae > Erginobacter. The sequence continues at coordinate 36,258 of JAXGWO010000015.1, read as the reverse complement.
CCTACCCCACCTCGAACCCGGCCTTACCAGCCGCCGCCGCCAGCCGCGCCAGGCGTTCTTCGTCAAGGGGATTCTCCCAGTAGCCGTCCCTCTTGACGTACGATCCGGCGATGACCCCGTGCGCGTGCCGACCGTACATCGCGATGTTCTCCGGCGTGACGCCCGAACCGACCAGGAGCGGAACGAAGATCCCGAACTCGTCGAAGACCCGGCCCGCGGCGGAGGCGGCAGCGGCCAGGGCGGCCTCTTCGGCCGGAAGGCCGGTCTCGGGGCCGGTGATGATCGCGCCCTCGAGCTTCATAAAGGCGATCTGCTTCAGCCAGAGGTCGAGCGGCTGGAGCTCCGGCGGGAAGCCGGTGTGCTTCTTGAGGAGGTCGGCCAGGACCAGGGGCCGCCCGCTGTCGCGTCCATCACGCCGCAGGTTCTCCCGCCTCCGCGCCGCGTAGAGGGCGTGCAGCGAACCAAGGGGGGGAAGCGGCCCCTCCGGCCGGACGCCGTGGAAGAGGACCCCTTCCACGCGGATGTAGTCCAGCCCCCGGCGCTGGGCGATCCGCAGCGCCTGGACGCCTCCCGCCGAGAGTATCTGGAGTCCGACCGCGAACCCGGGATGGCGCTCCCGGACGACGCCCGCCAGGCGGTCCATCACGGCGGCCTCGACCATCCCGATCCGCTCCCCGGCGGCGTAGGGCGCCCCGGTGTTCTCCAGCTGCACCGCCGTCAGGCCGTGCCGGGCGTAGAGGTCCGCCTCGGCCAGGACCCGGTCCTCGAGGAAGGCGAGAAAGCTCAGGCCCTCGATCGAAGGGGGCTCCGCCGGATCGGCGCCCTCGGAGACCTCTCGCTCCAGGGCGGCCATCAGCTCGGCGTCTCTCCGGGAGAGGCGCGGCAGGCCCAGCTTCTCCAGCCAGGCCGGCGGCGCAATCAGGAGGCTGGTGACCGGGACGTGGAGCATCCCGATCAGCTTCCGGCCCCGCTTCAGCCCCTCGACCGACAGAAAATCGCTTTCGCCCGGCGAGATTGGCAAGAGATCACCTGGCAAGACTCGTTATCTCCGGATTGATCCTATCTCGTCACCGGGACGTCGCTCGCCGAGCCGAAGTAGGCGCGGGTGACCCCCTGGACGGCCCACAACCCCGAAGACCCCCGGAAGATCCCGATCCCGTCGAGCGAGCTGCCGGTGAAGTCCCCGGTCACGGGGAGGTCCCCGGTTTGGCCGAAATATGACCGGCTCCCGCCCCGGATCGCCCACAACCCCGAGGCGGGGCGGAAGACCGCGATCCCGTCCCGGAAGGGGGCGGAGGACTTGCCCGAAGCGTACCAGCCGTAGACCCCGGGGACCGGTCGGTCGGCCGTTCCGCCGAAATAGACCCTGGTCAGGCCCCGCACCGCCCAGAGCCCGACGGATTCCCGGAAGACCGCGGGCTCGGTCCGCCCTGCACCGCCGTAATCCGCGGGGACAGGCTCGTCGGACGGGAGCCCGAAATAGGCCCGGGTGACCCCCCGGACCGCCCAGCGGCCCGAGGTCCTCCCGAAGACGGCCGGGTCGCAGGTCCCGTCCCCATCATAGTCCCCGGGGACCGGCCGGTCCCGGGGCCCGCCAAAGTAGAGGCGGGTAATACCCTTGACCGCCCAGAGGCCGGCGGACGGCCGGACCACCGCGAGATCGGTTATCCCGTCGCCGTCGTAGTCGCCGGAGACCGGGACGTCCCCCGCCTCCCCGAAATACACGCGGCCCAGTCCCCGGACCGCCCAGAGGCCATCAGCGGGGCGGAAGACCGCGATCTCCGATTTCCCGTCGCCGTCGTAATCCCCCGAGGCGGGTGCGGCCAGTTCCCCGCTGTCGTCCATAATCCCCTGGAGGTAAAAGACGCTTCCCCCGTGAAGGGAATGGTAGTCGCTCCAGGCGCTCCACCCGGAACCCGGGGCGGAAGACGCCCGATAGGTCAGGCCGGGAGGGGGCGGGTCGCCTTCGTCCGTCACGTAAACCAGCGGTTCCTCGGCGCCGGGACCCTTCGCCGCGAAGCCGGCCGCGATCACGAACTCCCGCCCCTTCCGGACCGGGACCGGCCCGGAGAGGTCGAGGACGTGGTAACCGGCTTCGGCGACGGCCACCGTGTCGGAGAGGAGCAGGCCCTCCGGCCGTGTGGCCCCTCCGTCCCACCGGTCGTAAACCTCGATCGTGACCTCCTCGTTCCGGTTGAGGGTGACGAGCCCCACCGCCCGCAGGAGACCGTTGGCCGAGGCGATGAACCGGGCGGCGGCCCAGGAGTCGAGCCCGGAGGAGTTGAAGCCGTCGCTCCTATAGATCCAGTAACCCTCTTCCTCCCAGTAGCTCAGGGCCCCGGCGTGGGTCTGGTAACGCGGCCGGGCGTAACCTCTCCCGTCGTCGGCGATGAACGCGTATGCGCTGGATGCTCCCTTCAGGAAGACGGTGTCGTGGTAGGAAATCCAGATGTAGCCCCCCTCCCCGTACCCGGGGCCGAGGCTGTTCTTGATCAGCCAGGCGCCGGGACCCGGCGCGCCGGCGACGGGTCGTCCGTCATCCCAGCCGGCGATGGCCACGGCGTGGATGAAATAGTTCACCAGGGCCTCGGAGTCGCAGTAGAAGTCGGCGGTCGCCGGGTCGTAGAAACTGTGCCCGGTCTGCCCCGGATAATCCCCGGCCTCGGTGAACATCATCCCCGTCACCGCCCCGTGCTCCATCACCGCCCCCTTCACGACCCCCCGGAACTCTTCATCGCCTTCCGCCCCCTCGGGGTGATCTTCGCGGCTGAAGATGAGCGCCGCCCGGAGCATATAGTCAACCGGGAGGACGGCGGGGGGAGGGGTCAGGGTGAGGCGGGCCTGCATATCGTCCAGGGGGACCGGCGCCCGCCAGTCCAGGACCGGCCCCCCGCCCCCGGCCAGGTAGTCGATGGTCCACTCCACGTTCCCGCCCCAGCCCCCGGTCCCGTCCGGGTTCTGCTGGTAGCTGATCGGCACGGGCGGGTCGGAACCCGGCATCGTCTGGGGGTTGAACTCGTAAACCGGGTCGTTGTAGCCGACGTGGCAGCCCAGGTGCCAGGACGAGAGGATGGAGGAGGGAGATTCCGGGTCGTCGGTGATCCCCTGCCGGAGGAGGCTGCTCTCGAGGGAGGACAGGTTGGCCATAAAGGTGCAGGTCCCGACCGCGATCCCGAAGTCGGGCCGGCCGTCCTCGAGGAGCCCGCACTGCCGCTTGACCGGGGTGACGTAAGAGCGCCCGGCCGCGTCGCGCAGGTCGTAGGCCGAGGGCAGGGAGCATCTGCTTTCCCCGGGGAAACTCTCCGGGGAGAGCGCCAGGCCGGAAACCAGGATGAGCAAGGCTGCCGACGCGGCCGGCGGAAACTTCGATATAGTCATAACGACATCTCCCGCAATTTCATTGTGATCGCCACCCGGACAAAAAGCCCGGCGCGAACACAACTATCCGCGCCGGGCGGATCTGGAAAACCCCGATCCCCAGACTGCTTTCACGCTGTTTACCCGAGGTTGAGGTTATATGGCTGACCAAGGGAGATGATTCTCCTGCCGGGGGGGACAAGTCAACAGGATTCAACGGAAAAGGGATGCCGCCGTAAGATGGGGGACGCCCTTTCCCCCGCATAGAGAAACCCCGACCGAGCTGCCTTGTTTCCGGGGATCCGCCTCCAGCCCCGGCGCGAATGGGGTCACACGTTCTCGAAAATCTCGTGCCGATAACGCCGGAGCAGGGCCAGGCAAAGGAGGATGACGATCCCGCTGATCCAGAGCGGGGCGGCGTACCCGAAAGCCGCGCCGATCGGGCCGAAGATGAAGGAGGAGACGGCCTGCCCGGCCAGCAGGGCGAAGGTCAGCGCCCCGTAGTTGCCGCTGACCCGGTCCTGGTGGAAAAGCTTGGAAACCCAGAAGAAGATCAGGACCAGGATCATCCCGTCCCCCGCCTCGTGGAGCAGGCGGAAGCCGAAACTCATCCTCCAGGGGGGGAAGACCATCATTATCTGCGCGATCCCCGAGAGGAGGAAGCCGGCCGCCATCGCGTGGCGGATGGAGAGGAGGCGGTCCGAGAATCTTCCGCCCGCCCAGGAGGCGGCCGCCAGGGCCGCCAGCGCACACCCCATATAAAGGCCGGTCTGCCCGAGCGTGAAACCGAATTTATGGCGCAGAAACGGGGTGTAGGAGGTCACCTCCGCCCCCCAGTGGAAGGCGAAGAAGAACAGGATCAGGACGAAAATCCTCTTCCCCCGGCCGGAGAGGTCCCGGCGGTACGAGGAGACGGGACTGAAGACCGGCCGGCTCCTCCCCAGCAGCGGGGAGAGGGCGGCCAGGACCAGCGCCCCCCACCCGGAGATGGCGAAGACCGCCCGGAAATCACGGGCGCCGAGGAGGAACCCTCCGGCCACGGCGGCGGCGGCGAAAACCAGGGTGGTGACCAGACTGTAAAGCCCGAAGCGCCGACCCCTCCTCCCCTCCCGCGCCCCCTTCAGGACCAGGCTCTCGATCGAGAGCTGGGTGAGGCTGGCCCCGGCGCCGCCGAACAGGAAGAAGACGATCAGCAAAGGGAGACCGGCAGCCGTGCGGATCCCAAGGAAAAATACGGCCAGGCAGACGAACCCGGCAGCCAGCAGCTTCCGCGATTCCACCCGGTCGTTGAAGAGGCCGGAGGGCATCGCCAGGACCAGGGTGGTGACGGCGAAGAGGGACATCAACAACCCCACCTCCCAGCCGCTCCGTCCGATCCCGAGCAGGTAGAGCGGCAGGAAGAAGAAGGTCATCCGGTAGATCAGGGCCCGGCCCGCGGAGATCAGGATCGGACCGGCCAGGCCGGTCTTTCCCGCCGAGGTATTCATATGCAAAGCCATCGAGCAGGAGATGTCCGCCTGCTGTGACGAGCTGCTTTCCCCCCGGTACGCCGCCAAGGTCAAGGAAGCCCTGTTCGGCTGAATTTACGTGGGCAGAAGCCTCCGGCCGGCTCACCGCCAAGATGGAAAGGGCGGCCCCCGCCGCCGGGGAGGCCGCCCTTTCCCTTCTTGAAGACCCGGACGGGCTATCGCGTTACCGGCAGGTCGTCCATATTCCCGTGGTAGACCCGCGTCATCCCCTTGACCGCCCAGAGGCCTTCCCCGCTGCGGAAAATCCCGACCCGGTCCACCCCGCCTCCATGCTTGCCGGGCACCGGCTTATCGTCATAGGCGCCGAAGGTGATCTGGGTCAGCCCCCGGATCCTCCAGAGACCGTCCGAGTAGGGGAAGATTGCCGCCTGCCAGGATCCGCTCCCGCTGTAATCCCCCGGAACGGGCAGGTCCGAACTGGTGGTCCCGAAGTAGAACCGGGTGAGGCCCCGGACCGACCACAGCCTGGTGGCGGGGCGGAAAAGGGCGATCTCGGCCCGGCCGCCGCTGTAGTAACCGGGCACCGGGATATCCGCGGCCGTCCCGAAATATAGCCGGGTGATTCCCCGGATCGCCCAGAGCCCGGAAGAACCCCGGAAGACGGCGAGATCGGTCTTGCCGTCGCCGTTGTAGTCCCGGGCCACCGGCACGTCGGACGGGGCGCCGAAGTACGCCCGGGTCAGGCCCCGGACCGCCCAGAGGCCGGACTGGCCCCGGTAAACCGCGGCTTCGGCCCTTCCGTCCCCGTTGTAGTCCCCCGGCATCGGGAGCTCCGCCCCCGACCCGAAGTAGAACTGGGTGACCCCCCGGATCGACCAGAGCCCGGAAGTCGTCCGGAAGACGGCGATGTCGCTGGTCCCGTCCCCGTTGTAATCCCCGGAGTCGCCGGAAGGAGAAGGATCGTAGACCTGCGGATTGATGATCAGGTCCTTGAGCCAGGGGCTGAACTGATCCCGGTTGCCGGGATACTTGGGATCCGCCAGCTCGTCCGGACTATGAAATATGGCGGTGGTCTGGAAGGCGTAGGGGTCGGGAATGGCCTGACGCCACTGGATCGGCTGCCCCTTGTCCACGGGAACGTTGATCACCATACAGTCGGTGGCCAGGAGGACCCGGGCCGGATCATCGGAGTCGCTGAAGGGGTAGAAGACGCTGATCTCCTCCTTGACCGCCCCGACGGTGTCGCTCTGGTTCTGGAAGTGGGTGGCGATGCCGAGCCGGGGGTTGGTCCGGCTGAGGATGTAGCCGAAGGCCCGGGCCGGGGTGTGGGAACAGTTCTGGATCAGCCGGGCCTTGCTCACCGCTTCCACCCATTCCGGATTATTCGGATCGGGCGTGAGACCGGAGTTCTTCTGCGCCCAGACTTCCGGGGAGAGGGTGAGTTCGTGGATCAGAACATCCAGATCCTGTGCCTGATCGATCATCAGGTTATTGGGAAGGGAGTCGCCGGAGAAGATCATCTTCAGTCCCCGCCACTCCAGCTTGTAAGCGAGGGCTCCGTCGCGATCGTGGATCATCGGGAAATAGCTGATCTTCACATTGTTGCTGTCGTAGGCGACGGGGGGACCGTTGCCGTCGAGGATGGATTGTATGGCTTCCTCGTAGGAGCAATCGTGGGGCACGAGATTGTAACCGTCCTGGCCGTTCTTGAGGCCGGTGGGGAGGAAGCTGAAGCTCTCCCGGTGCCAGTAGGTCATCTCGTAAAGGTGCTGGCAGAACGAAGTTATCCCGTCCTCCTCCGTGGGGCCGGTCGGCCCCCAGACGTGGAGATCGGTCAGGCGATCGGCGGATGGGCCGAAAAGGTAGATGAACATCAGGTCGCTCATATGATCGCCGTGGAGATGGGTGAGAAAGATCTTGTCCATCTGCGAATAGGCCACCCCCATCGAGATGTACTTGGAGACCACCCCGCTCCCGCAGTCGAAGACGAAACTCCCATCCTCGCCGCATTCCACGAAGACGCTGTTGGCTTCCTGGGAGAGGCGGGGCAGGAAGGAGGTCCCCATAAAGGTTATCCGCATCTCGTCCGGGTCCATCGGACCCAGGCCGTTCCCGGCCGGGTCGGCGAATGCCCGCCCGGAACCGATCAGCAGAACTGCCGCAACCCCGGTTAAGATCCCGATGATCCTGACGATGCTTGTTTTCATAACTTGGTCTGGCCTCTTCCGTGGTTAGCCGAAAACCCCCGTTTTCGGATGGTTTGATTGCTCTGCCTTGACGATCGGGTTACTCCGGTTGCTTATACCTTCCCGGTCACCTCCCGTCAACAGGCGTGCTGCGCAATTTTCGGTTATCGTCTCCGGGGCTTCCGGGACAGAAAAACCCGCGCGCCGCCGGGTGTTGACCACCACAGCTTCGCCGGCAAGAACAGGACAGCTCCCCGGGCGCTCCGCGCTGTGCGTTATCTGGTCACCGGGATATCCCCCGATCCCCCGAAGTAGATCCTGGTGACGGAACGGATCGCCCACAGTCCCGAGGCCTCCCGGAAGATGCCGACGTCGTCCGCGCCCGATCCGTTGTAGTCGGCGGGGAACGGCCGGTCGGTATCGGCGCCGAAATATCCTCTGGTCACCCCGCGGACCGCCCACAGCCCCGAAGAGGTCCGGAATATGCCGGCTTCCCAGGCATCGTCCCCGTCGTAGTCTCCGGGAACGGCGGTGTCGGCGGGGGAACCGAAGTAAAGCCGGCTGACTCCACGGAGGGCCCACAACCCCGAACTCCCCCGGAAGACCCCCGGTTCTTTAGTCCCGTCACCGTCGTAGTCGCCGGGAACCGGCCGGTCGCCGGACCGGCCGAAGTAGGCCCGGGTCACGCCGCGGACGGCCCAGAGACCGCTGCTCTCCCGGAAGATCGCGATCCCGGTGGTGCCGTCCCCGTCCTAATCCCCGGGCACGGGCACGTCGGCAGACGAGCCGAAGTAGGCCCGGGTCACGCCGCGGACCGCCCAGAGGCCGGCGCCGCCCCGGAAGACCGCGAGCTCGGTGGTGCCGTCCCCGTCGTAATCCCCGGGCACGGGCAGGTCGGGAGAAGAGCCGAAGTAGACCCGGGTCACATTCCGGACGGCCCAGAGGCCCGAGCTCCCCCGGAAGACCGCGATGTCCGAGATGCCGTCGCCGTCATAATCGGCGAAATCGGGGATGATGGGCCGGGACCCGCCAGCGGTCGGGGACGGCGCGGGGGATGGGCCCGGGGTCGAAGCGGAATCCGCCGGAGAGGGCGAGGCCGGGATGGGGGTCGGCCGCCACGGCGCGGGAGAGGAGAACGGGGTTGCCGTGCCCGTGGGGCGGGGGGAGATGCTCTCGGACACCGAAATGTAGTCGGACGGGTCGTAGCTGAACTCTTCCGTCATCTCCCCCGCCCGGGCGGCGATCGGCCCGTACCACTCGCTCCGCCCCCCGGTATCGACGGCTTCCAGGCGGTAGTGGTAGACCTTCCCGTTCTCCACGTTCCGGTCGATGAAGAGGTACCTCCCACCCATCGGATTGGAGAGCAGGCCGAGAATTAGCCCGCTGACCGGCTCGTAGGGCCCCTCCTCCCCCTCCGACCGGTGGACCCGGAAACCGAGGTTGTCGATCTCCGCCCCGGTCTCCCACTCGACGGCCACCAGCCCGTCGAAACCGGCGGCGGAGAAATCCACCATCTTCACCGGGGTGGGCCCGACCTCCCAGAGGTAGTCCTCCACTTCGCTGCTGATAGCCGAGCCGCTGTAAGAGAGTTCCGGGAAGAGCGGCGCCGTGGGGAAGACGCGGAAACGGGCGTAGAGGACGGTCGTCTGGGTGGTGAAGAGGGACCCCTCCGGGATGTCGAAGGTGATCTCGTAGACGCCGTCGCTCCCCGGGCCGCCGGTGCTGGAGACGGCCTGGTCGATGACCATCTCCCCGCTGCCGGTGAAGACGCCGTCCCGGTTGAAATCGACGAACCCGACCAGCCAGCCTTCCCCGGCCCCGACCGTCACCTCGACCGAGCCGCCCCCCGACGTCTCCCTCCAGAAGCCGGTCTTGGCCACCCCATCGTCGCCGCCGTCGCCGTCGGCCTGCGCCGAGGGCTGACCGTTGATCTCCGTGGTCACCGTCGCCCCCAGGTACAGCTCGGGGGCCACGGCCACGCTGTGGCGGGCGCCGTAGGGGAAGAGGGTGCCGTAGGATGCGGGGAGGTCGCCGTAGTCGTACAGTATGGAGGAGAGGAAGGCGAAATCCATATCGGTAATGTCCTGGGCGACCGGCACCGCCTGGTAGGCCCCCGTGGTGTAGCCCTGGGCGTCGGTCTTCTCCACCAGGATGGCGGCCGGGGTGTCGTCGGCGGTGGTGGTCAGCTCCAGCCCGCCGGAAGGGGGGGTCATCGAGACAATGTAGTAGTACCCGGCCTCACCTTCCGGCAGGCCGCTGAATCCGTAGTCCCCGTTCGCGTCGGTACTGGTGCTGCCGAGCATCGCCGCCTCGCCCGAATCCACGATCCCGTCGCTGTTGGCGTCGTCCCAGAGGTAGGCGTAGACCGTGACCCCGGGGAAGGCCAGCTCGTCGGCGTCCACGCCCGAGGTCCCGGAGCCCATCACGCCGTCCGGGACCGTGCCGTCCAGTCCGATGGTCCCGGAGAGGGTGTTGTCCCCGGAGTAGCGGTAGCCGAAGTTGATCTCCAGGTCCCCGGCGGTCCAGGCGTCCCCGCCGATCGTGACCACCGCGGCGCCGGACATCACCACGTCCTCGGCCTGGTCGTCCAGGGTCCCGTCCGGGTCGACGGTCTGGGTCAGGCCGTCGGGGAAGTCGAGGTCGGTCCGGACCACCACCTGGTAGGTGCCGTCGTCCAGCCCGTAGAAGAGGTAGTCGCCGTTCTCGTCGGTGAGCGTGCTGGCGACCAGCGCCCCGCCCGACCACAGCTCGACCGTGGCGTAGGGGATCCTCACCTCGCCGGCGTCGACGATCCCGTCGTCGTCGAAGTCGACCCAGACCGTCCCGCCCAGCGTGCCCCCCGGGGGCAGGTAGCCGAAGTCCGCGCCCATAAAGTTCTGGCCGATGATCATGGAGACCCCGGTCTCGCCGTCGCAGCCGACCGACTCCGGGTCGGAGCAGGGCAGGCCGTCGTTCTCCGGGTCGGCGGAGAGGATCGGTGTCGCCAGGACCCCGGTCTGGGCGACGAAGACCACGTAGTCGCCCTCGGGCAGCCCGGTGAAGATGTACTTCCCGTCGGCGGAGGTGGTCGCGGTGGAGAAGAGGACGTCCGTCCCCTCGCTGAAGTAACCGTCGGCGTCAACGTCCTGGTACAGCTCGACCAGGGCCCCCTCCACGCCCCCCTCGAAGAGATCCTGGGTGCCGGTCTCGTTGGCGTCCCAGAAGATGGTGTCGCCGATGGCGCCCAGCGGGTCGAAGCCGAAGTCGGCGGTGAGGTCGGTATTCCCCCCGCTGATGGTGACGTCGTGGTAGGCGGGGGTGCTCGGAGACCAGACGTAGCCGAAGGCGTCGGTCGGGAGGTCGGCGTCGGCGACGTCCACCACCACCCGGTAGTCGCCGTCGGGGAGGTCGCTGAAGAGGTAGTTCCCGTTGGCGTCGGTGGAGGTGACGGCGACGGTCACATAGGTGCTGTCGCCGTTGAGGTCCGCCAGCAGGGTGACGGTGATGTTCGGGATACCGATCTCGCCGAACCCCGACTGGATCCCGTCGCCGTTGAGGTCGCGCCAGACCGTGTCCCCGATGGCCCCCGACCCGGTGGGCTGGTATCCGAAGTCCTGGGCCAGGTCGTCCGCGGCGACGATGGTCACCGCGCTTCGCCCGTCCAGAGCCCCCTGGGGGTCGGCGGTGATCGTGTAGCCATCCGGGAACCCGGCGGAATTATGGTCGACGATGACGATGTAGTCCCCGGGGGGGAGGTTCTCGAAGAGGTAGGTGCCGTCGGGAGCGGTGGTGTCGGCGGCAATCAGGGGATCGACGCCCGGGTCATAGACATCATTGGAATTGCTGTCCCCGTACAGGGATACCGATACGCCGGCGATGCCCTCGTCGTTGGCGTCCTGAGTGCCGTCGCCGTCCCAGTCGTAGAAGAGGGTGTCCCCGATGCCGTAGTCCCCGGTTTCGTAATAGCTGAAGTCGGCGACGCCCAGCCCGCCCAGGGGCACGGTGACGGTGACCTGGTCGAGGGAACCGAGGCCGTCGCTGTCGAAGGAGGCGGTCCAGTCCCCGGAGGACATATCGCCGGTGCCGGTCACGACCCTCACGGTATAGTCGCCGTTGAAGGAACTCTGGAAGGAGAAGGTCCCGTTCGCCGCGGTCGTCGTGGAGGCGATCAGGACCATGCTGCTGTTATAGAGCTGAATCGTCACCCCGGCCAGCAGCGGCTCGCCGGTCTCGGGGGCGGAGGCGCCGTCCCGGTCGGCGTCGTTCCAGACCGTTCCCCGGATCAGGCTGGTCAGGTTGTTGTACCCGAAGTCGGCGGTCAGGTGGTCGGCGGGGCCGTCTCCATCCAACCCGAGCACCACCACGGTCTGGTTGTTCGGGGTCGCGGTGCCGCCGTCCTCGTCGTAGGTGTTGGTCCCCGCCCCGCCCGGCAGGGTGGCGGTGAGGACGGCCACGGTGTAGGAGCCGGTGGAAGGGATGCCGTCGAATAGGTAGTAGCCGCTGCTGTCGGTGACCGTGGTTACCGCCACGCCCGGACCGTTGCCCAGGTCCACCCCGGCCGGCGGGGTGAGCTGGACGGTCACGCCGGCGATCCCGGCCTCGTACCCGCCGTCCTGGACCCCGTCCCCGTCGAGGTCGCGCCAGACGAAGTCCCCGATCGAACCGGTCGAGTACAGGTCGACCACAACCTCGTCGTAGCCGTCGTTGGCCGGCACCCCGTTGCTGAAGGTGGCCCATTCGACCAGGGCGGCGTTGGTCAGCGTGGTGAAGTCGTTGCCGGGCGGTTCCAGGGCGGTGAAGTAGACCGTCACCGTGCTCTCGCCGCCGGGGTAGATCGGGCCGACGTTATCCCAGTCGATCATCCCCACGCCGCTCTCCACGCTGAAGGACGTCTGGGAGGGCACGGCGGAGACGAAGGTCATCAGGGAGGCGTCATAAACGTCCTGGAGGGGGACCGGGTAGAGGATGGTGCCGTCCGTGGCGGGCGGGTAGACGATGCTGGTGGTCAGGTGGAAACCGATGGAGTCGATCGAGATCACGTTGCCGCCGCTGCCCCCGTCCTTCTGGGTTTCGAGCTGGATGGTGGAGTTGGCCAGGGTCTGCCAGGTCCAGGACGTCAGGCCGGTGACGTTGACGGTGAGCGTACCGTCGTAGCCGTTGGGCAGGGACCCCGAGGTGTAGGTGGCGAAGAGCGTCCCGGAAGACGCGCCCGGGAACCACATATAGGCCCGGAGGTAGAAATTCTTGGCCAGCGGGTTGGAGTGCTTCGCGCGGATCAGGACGTTAGCGGCGGTGATCGATCCCACCCCTCCCCCGGTGAAGCCGGTCACGCCGAACTGGTCCTTGACGCTGCTGACCGTCCCGATCGCCCAGAGGGAGTCCGGCGCGAGGAGGGCATTGCTCTGGCTGGACCAGCCGGTGGCGGCGTCCTTGGCGGTGTCCCGGGCGGTGGCGTAGTTGGTGTAGGTCAGCGCGCCACCGGTCTGGTCGCCGAAGCCGGGGAACTCGTTGGAGACCGTGATCCGGTAGGCGATCTCGTCACCCTCGTAGACCGGGGAGGAGCCGACCATCGACTTGTCCAGGACCAGGGCGGGGGCGAAGCCGAAGTCGGCGTCCAAATAGACGACCGGGTTGGGGTCGGCCATACCCGAGTCGAGGTCGGCGGCGTGGACCGTCGGGGAGGTCGGGGAGTAGCCGGCGGGGAGGCTGGGATCGGAGGAGCTCACCACCGCCAGGTAGTCGCCGTCGAAGAGGTCGCTGAACTGGTACCAGCCGCTGCTGTCGGTGACCTCGGTCCCGATCACGAAGTCGCCGGAGTCGACGAACCCGTCGGAGTTGGCGTCGTAGTAGAGTGTGACGGTCATCCCCTCGATGCCGGTCTCCCCCGTGTCCTGGACCCAGTTGCCGTAGTATTCGTAAACTCCGTTGTCCCGGAAGACCGTGTCCCCGAGCCGGTTGATCCCCGAGATCAGGGTCAGGGCGGTGTCGGTCATAAAGGAAGCGGTAGCCCCGAAGCTCAACCCCGCGTAGTTGTTCACCAGCGGCCCGGCCGCCGGGTCGTCCACCGCAACCGAGAAGGTCACCACCCCGCTCGCGGCCGGGGCCAGGGCGTCGCTCAGCCACCACTCGATCTCCGTCACCCCGCCGGCGGGGGACGGCTCCTCGTCCAGCCAGACGGTCCCGTCGGTGGTGTAGAGGACCGTGTAGGAGGAGACCCCGGAGGGGAGGGTGTTGCCGGTGTCGGCCGTGAAGGCCACATAGACGGTACCGGCGGGGATCGAGTCCCGGATGACCAGCGGGTTGTTGGTCAGGGGGTCGCCCACCGCGACGGAGCCGGCGTTGGCGAAGGCGATGCTGTAGTCGATCTGCCCGCCCGGCGCGGCGAACGCATCCCCGGTCTTGTCGAGCGTCAGCGCGGAGGGCTGGGAGGAGAGACCCTCCCCCAGGGTCGCCCCGTAGTCCCCGTTGAACTTCTCGTTCTCGAACCCCGAGGCCGCCATCTGATAGGGGGTGGTCTGCGAGGTGGCCCCCGACTGGAGGACCAGGAAGTCGTAGCGGATCAGGCCGATCACCCCCGTGTTGTCCGGGAGGTTGGTGAAGTAGAGCTGGTCCTGGGCCTCGATCACCAGCTCACCCCCGTCCTTGAGCTTGACCACGATCAGGGCGTAGGTCTTGGCCAGGCGGAAGGACCCGGCATCGAAGAGGTCGGGGTCGCCGACCGGCTGCATCCAGGCGTTCTGGTCGGGGACCAGGTCGCCGTCGTTGTCGAACCCCTGGCCGACGTTGCCCAGGTCGTACCAGATCCCCTCGGTCATAATCTTGGTGCCGGTGGAGCCGTCCACCGGGGTGAAGTTCCACTCCGGGGCGTACTTCTGCAGCAGCTCCTGGTAGACGTCGGGGACCTTGCCGGCGGTGTTGGGGAAGATCTTGTTGGCCATCGCGCTGATGCAGTTGCGCATCGTCACCTTCCGGGTGACGTCGGCCGCCCGGGGCGTGCCCCCGTCATCGGCGGTGGCCCAGACGTCGTAGTAGAGGTAGAGGTCGTCGGCCGGGTTCACTCCGCCGGTGACGGTGTCCCCGTTCTCGTCCAGGTTGGGGTAGCTGACCAGCCAGTAGACCGCGACGTACCCCCCGGCGGGGATGGTGCCGAGGTACCGGGTGGCGTCGGCCGTCCCCAGGGTGCCGCCCTCGTGGGTGATGGCGAACTCGCTGCCCGGCAGGGGCCCGGTCAGGCCGGGGTGGGCCCGGGAGGGGTAGACCCCCGGGGTGCCGGCGGAGTAATCGCCGACGTAGGCCGTGACGCCGGTCAGGTCGGTGGCGCCGTCGTTCCAGATCCTGGCCTCGATGTAGGCCGCCCGGGGGGCGTAGGTGGCGGGGGTCTCGACGTTGGAGTCGACGATGTAGTTGTAGGCGGTGACCAGCTCGATCCGCAGCGGGCCGTCGGGGTTGGCGGCAAAAATCCTACTGCCCGCGCCGAGGACGGCGACGGCCGCCAGCGCCGCGATGCCCGTCTTCCACTTTATCTGGTCTATGATTGACATATCACCCGGCCTTCCCTCCGATAGCCTCCGGAGTGCTGATCTTTCGATAAACAAACCTGCTCTATGCCATCGGATGGCCTTTCCCGCAATACCCCGAAGTGGGTATTCTCTCGCTGCCCCGTCCGGGGCTTGGGGAGACATCAGGCCGGGGAATGGCTAACCATACTCAGGCTTGGAGATCAACGACGCGGAGCGCCGCCGTTTGCCATTCGAGGGAAAAGCTCTACCGCGTCACCGGGATGTTTCCCCGGGCAACGAAGCAAACCCGGGTCAGTCTCCGGTGGGGCGGACCAGGGACTCGTGCAGGAAATCGATCAGGGCGTCCCAGGCCCGGATCATCGTCAGGCAGGTGAGCTCGCTATCGGAAGAAGTAAAGACCAGGTTCCGGCAGACCTCCGCGCTGGGCAGGTAAGGCATCCCGACCAGGTGACCGGCTCCCTCCTCCCTCAGGTATTCCAGCGGATAAGGACATCGGCGCGCTTTAAGCCGTTCGGCGACCGTATCCGAGAAATCCGCCGCCGGCCAGACCTGGTCATCCGTTCCCGCGACCAGGAAGATCGGCCCACCGATCTGCTCCACCCGGATGGAGGCGTCATTGATATTTTTCGCCGACTGGAGCCCTCTCTGATAACACTCCCGGAAGGCGACGTTCCTGCCCAGTATCAATTTGATGACGAGTCGGAGCGGCATCTTCAGCGGGAGATAGGGCAACGGATTCCCTCCCCGGGTCCAGGAACTGCCGGGCCGCCCCCGGTGCAGGCCCTGCCAGACGAACGCGCTCCCGGAAAATGCCGCCGCCGCTTTGATCTGCGGATAAAGGGAAGCCAGCAGGAGAGCCAATTCCCCGCCCTTGGAGTAACCATAAACGGCGACGCGGGTGCTGTCCACGGCAGCGTGTTTCCCGAGCCAGGCCAGCCCCCGTTCGATGAACTCCAGGGGGATTTCGAACAATTCGGCGGGAAGAGATCCGGCGCCGAAGTAGGCCAGCGCGAAAGCGGCGTAACCGCGCGCCGCCAGGAGGGAAGCCCGGGGCTCGTTAAAACCTCCGCCCGAGCCGCTCAGGCAAATCACCGCGGGATGGGGCCCGGGGCCGGAGGGAAGGAAGAGGGCGCCGGTGACGCCTTCTTCGTCAACCGGTTCACGGGCGACTGCATTTCCCGACGGGAGGAAACGCCGCTCGACGGCGGCCCGGGCCAGGGTATCCGGGCCCGTCAGCACGGAAATCTCCACCTTTAACGGTGCCACGGTATTTTTTTCGAACATCGGAACCGGCCTGGACCTGTCCCCGCCGGGCCGCATCGACCACAAAATCGCGGAAGGATCCGCCACGCTGAAAGTCCCCTCTGCAGGCGCCTGCCGGGAGACGTCGACCGATCCAGACCCATCGGCCCGGAAGGACCCCCACGACATCCAGAGAGTTCCGGCTTCATCACGGGTTTCAGCCCGAAGAATAACGCTGAGGCCGGGTGGAAGGCCGCTTATTTTCAGGGCTGTCAACGGCCGATCAGACAGAGAAGAAGCCGGGCGGACATCGATCTGACACATATTGCTCATTTTACTGCCTCCGATTATCTGGATCGCCCGGCGCCTTTCCCTCACCTCGTCGCCGGCCCATCGCTCCCGGAATCGAAGCGGGTGCGGCAAAGCTCCCGGATCGCGGCGGCCACCTTGCCGGCGGGCGGGGCGGCGTGGCCCAGGCCCGGGCAGACGGCCAGGGCGACTGGAACCCCGGCTTCTTCCAGCGTCGTCTTCGCCCGCCGGTTGTTGTCCAGCAGTTGGTCCTCGCTCCCGACGATGATGCGCACTTCCGTCTTTCCGGCGGCCCCGGCCAGGCAGCGGCCAAAGTTCTCGTCGTAATACCCCGCCAGGACGATGATCCCTCCGAACAGGCCGGGGTTTTTCAGGCCGGCCAGCAACGCCCGGCTGCCTCCCTGGGAGTATCCCAGGATCAGCCCCGGCCCCGGACGGAGGCGGAAATTTCGCCTTAAATAGTCCACGGCGGAGATAATTCTCCGTTCGTCGTCCGGATACTCCCCCCAGGCGAAAGACGATGTCCCTTTCGGCACGGTGGCGTAAGGACAGCAGATCAGCAGGTCCGGACAGGCGATGTCGCCGCCCAGGTAATCCAGGAAATCCTTCGGGTTGCCTCCGTAGCCGTGCAGTGCGATCAGCCACCGGCAATCTGCGCCGGCGTCAAGCCCGGGCGGCAGGACGACTTCCGGCTTCCACTCTCTTCCCGCCAGTTCATCCAGCAGCCGTTGTGCCCGCTGTGCCAGTTCCGCGTACCCGGGCTCCCCGTGCAGGGCCTGCAGGTCGCCATCCTCGATAAATAGACAGCTCCCGAGATCGAGCGCCTTCTCCACGTACTCCAGGGCGGCCGCACGTTCGTTCTGCAGCGCGTAACAGCAGGCCAGGTTGTGGGCGAGGGCGCTGCGGCGGGGATTGTCCGCGAAGGCCTTTCGGAGATACGCGGCGGCCCCGGCATAATCGCCCATCGTGTAGGCGGTCATACCCAGGCGGGTATAATCCTTCGCTTCCCCGTTCCCGGTGCCGCACCCCGTCAGGAACAGGACTGCCCCGACGGCAAGAGCGGAAACCGCCCGGAAGGCATCCCCGCAGCCCATAATACCCCTCATAACAGACCCCCATTTTCCCCGGTCAAATAAGCCGGAGCGCGCAATGGTCGGAACCTTTCGGGCAACTCTGCGGCGTTAAGCAAGCTCCCGGCCGCGCCCGAACTTCCCAACCCCCGATTCCCGCCGAGAGAGCCGCCGATAACTTTTCCGCGCCGCTAATCGCTGGCAACATCCCCCCCCGGGGAAATCCGCCTTTACCTGTTCAGCACCCCGACGGCGCTGACCAGGATCTCGTCGGCGGAGTTCGCGATTCCCGGGCTGGGACTGTTGCCGTTAGTCAGGGCGACCAGCGAATCCCCGTTGTCGACCCGGTAGATGCTGGAGTGATAGCCGATCCCCTCCCCCGAATGCCCGATGATATACCTCCCTGACGGAAGAAGGTACTTCTTCAGCCCCAGTCCGTACCAGTACGCGGCCGTACCGGTATCGGCGAAGGTGAACATCTCGGTTCTCGACTCGCTGGTCAGCAGCGTCCCGGCCATCAGGTGGTCGATCCAGAGCGACAGGTCGCCCAGGGTCGAGATGATATTGCCGCCCGAGTACATAAACGTTCCGGTGGCGATGCCGTAATCGCGCCAGCCGCCGACCCCGTCATCGTACCGGTAACCGTGGGCGGCGGGCGGCGGCAGGAGGACATCCTCCGGGGCCGGCACGGAGGTTTCGTTCAGGCCCAGGGGCAAGAGGATGAGCTCGTCGACCAGGTCGCGGTAAGGCGACCCCGCGGCCCGCTCGGCTACCATACCCAGGATGGTGAAGTTGGTGTTGTTATAATAGTATTCGCCCGGAGGTCCGATCGGTCCGTGGGCATTGGCTATGTCCACCAGCTCCTGTGGCGTCCACTTCCGAAGCGGATCGGTCATTATGGCGACCGCGAACGACGGATCCTCGGAATAATTGAAGAGCCCCGAGGACATACCGAGCAAGTCCCTCAGGGTGATGACATCCGCGTTGGGGATACCGCTGTCCGGCAGCCAGCGCCCGACCGTATCGCCGAGGGAGAGGAGAACCCGGTCCTTCAGGATCAGGACGAGCGTGGCGGTGAAGGACTTGGTCGTGCTGGCGATCCGGTAGTGCCGGTCCGGGTCGGACGGCTCGCCGGTCCACCCGGCGCCGCGGATGGACTGCCCGTCCGCGCTCCCCGGGATGTAGGCGACGGCCACTCCGGAGGAACCGAACCACACCGACCCGTCCGACCGCCGGACCATAAGAACGGAGCCGGGGCAGCCGGTGCCGGCCAGGGTCTCCTCCATATCATCCTGGAGGCTGTTCGCCAGCACCGGGTCGAAGCCGAAAGGCGGATGGGTTCCCCCGGGGAGATCCCCGGACCTCCCATAATAAAACCTTGTCTTCCCGCGTATCGCCCATAAGCCCGCATCCGGCCGGAAGATTGCGGGCTCGACTGTACCGTCGCCGTCGTAATCATTCGCCACCGGGTGGTCGGGATTGCGTCCGAAATGGAGGCGGGTGCTGTCCCGGATCATCCAGCGGCCGGTGGACTTCCGGTAGACGGCGGCCTCATCTGTACCGTCACCGTTGTAATCACCGGGAAGGGGAAGCTCCCCGAATAAGCCGTAGGAAAAGCGGGTCAACCCCCGGAACGTCCAGAGGCCGGTTTCCAGGCGAAAGACGCCGGGTTCATCCGTTCCGTCTCCGTCCGCATCACCGAGCAGGGGCGCGTCGCCGCCGCGGCCGAAATAATACCGTGTCAGGTTGCGCACCGCCCACAGACCGGCGGAGGGCCGGAAGACGGCGGCGGTGGCGGCGGTGCAGAAGGGCAGGTCGCCGTCCCGGCCGAAATAGAAACGGGTCAGACCCCGGATCGCCCACAACCCGTTGGCGGGTCGGAAGACGGCCGGGGAAGCCGTGGCGGAAAGGCCGTAACTGCCCGGAACGGGTATATCCCTTTCCCGCCCGAAGTAGCAGCGGGTTATCCCCCGAATCGCCCAGAGTCCGCCGGGACCGCGGAAGATGAAGGGGTCCGGTCTCCCGTCACCGTTGAAGTCGGCGGCCAAAGCCGCCAGACCCCAGCTCATCACCAACACTCCGGTCGCCAGCATTGCCCCTCTCTTCATACCCAACCCCCCTTCGGTCGGTATTCTTTTCGTCTTCAAGAAAAACCCGGCTCGGATACGGCTATCCGAACCGGGTCTTGGTTGACAAACTTTGATCCCCAAACCGCTTTCACGCTCTCTGTCCAAGGTTAGGTGAGAAAGCTCCCGCAGGGAGATAGTTCTCCGTTCGAGGGGACAAGTCAACAGGATTCAATATTGATGGAAGGGGCGGACTAACCGGCGGAAGACGGAGGGGATGAGGCTGTTCTCCGCATCCCGGGCGCGGAAGATCTCGTCGTCGATCGAGCGGAAGCGGTAGAGCCCGGCTCCCGCCAGCAGGAGAAGGAGTATCAAGAGGCCCTCGAGATGAGAGACAGAGGAAATCCCACCAAAACAGGCGGTGATGGAGGACTAACCATCGGTCGGGCGGTAACTTGACTCGACCACCCGGACAAGTCAAGAGGCGGAACTTTTCGTCTTCCAAGAGAATGTGTTATATGATGGACATAACCGGTTGAAGCGGTACAATCGGGCGAGACGAAAGGCGGCCTGCAGGTTCGTCGCAGGGAGTCCGATTACTTGAATGGGCAGGGCCAATGGATGAATGGAACTTTCTGTGCCCCCAGTGCGATTCTAATAGGGAGGAGAAAACGATGGACTTTGAATCCGCCGTAAAAAACCTGGCCGAAAACTTTGACCGGGCCCTCCGGGAAAGCGATTTCTGGGAGCCGATCTGCTGGCTGAGCGAACGTTTTCAGAGACTCGGGCCGATCAAGCTCTGGCTGGTAGGGGGAACGATCCGGGACTTCGTTCTGGAGACCTCGAATATGATCATCGATGTCGATCTGATGGTGGAGAACTGTCCCTCCCGGGAGGACCTGGAGGAGGTGATCGTGGAGGGCGGTACCTTCACCAGGAATATGATGGGGGGCTACAAGTGGTACCCCTCTCCGGCAATCACGGGGGGAAAGAAGAAGATCGAGATCGATATCTGGCGGATCGAGGAGTCAATTGAACCGGGCGACGAGCCGACCCCGGAGATGGGGGTCTCCCGTTTCGACCTCAACATCAACGCCCTGGGCTGGGATATCGCGGGAAGGCGCTTCATAAACCCCCTGGGCGGCCTGGAAAGCATCCTCGATGAGAGCAGATCCGAGCCGATGGAACTCCTGACCGAAAAGATCAAGCCGGGGAACGCCGCCCGGCTCATCCTCCGGGCGATCAAGTACTCCCCCAAACTCGGGATTCCCCTGGGCCGGGCCACGAAAAAGTGGATCCGGGAGAACGAGAAGGAACTCGATACGCTCGACGCCGAAAAGATCCGCTACGTTATGCGTGCCATCGACTATAAAGCCATCGAGAAGGAAATGTCCGCTTGCTGTGACGAGCTTCTTTCCCCCGAGTACGCCGCCAAAGTCAAGGAAGCCCTCTTCGGCTAAGTATGTATGGCACAATCTGTGACGGAAATGAGGTTTGGTCGATGGACGCGATGAAACGAAAGGTAATGGTGGTTCCCCGGGAGAAGCTTTTTCCCGAAGGGCCGTTTTCGGGTTTTGTTTCGGCCGGCGGGGTCGATTACGGCCGGCGGATCCTCTCCGGATACCGGTATCTGGAAAGGGGCCGGGCGGAAGAAGACGATCGCTTCAAGCAGCCGATCGGTTACGCCCTGCTCTATAATCCCCGGCACGGTTCGGTCTTCGCCTACCTCCGGGCCTCCGGGGACCGGGAATACCCGGAAAAGCGTCTGCAGGGCAAATGGTCCTGGGGCCTGGGGGGACATATCGAGGAGGACGATGCCGCCGGCGAGGATCCGGTCCGCCGCAGTCTGCTCCGGGAGATCGCCGAGGAGACGGGCATCACCGAAATGGGCCGGCCGGAGATTATGGGCTATATCAACGACGACTCCGACCCGGTCGGGAGGGTCCACTTCGGCGTTCTTTGCCTGGTCGAGACCCCCAGCGAGAAAATCTCTCCCCTGAGTCCCGAACTGGCCGGGGGGAGAATGCTGCCCGTGGCCGAGCTTCGGCGGCTCTGTGCCGATCCGGGGATCACCGTCGAGGAATGGTCCCGTATCGCCCTGGCCGCCCTGGAGGACAGGTTGCGCCGGTCCGTCTAAAACCTCTCCTGCAGGGAATAAGCGGGATAGAACGGGGTATCTGGGTAAGGAGAAGCTAAAGGGACGGTCCCCCCGTTATCCGGGAGAACCGTCCCTTTCCCTCCCTGAAGAATCCGAGGGGCTAGCGAGTCACCGGGTTGTCACTCCCGGAGCCGAAATAAGCCCTGGCCACGCCATCGGGTTACCTGGTCACCGGGACGTCCCCGGTCTCCCCGAAGTAAACCCGGCTGATCCCTCGGACCGACCAGAGGCCCGAATTCTCCCTGAAGATCGCGATCTCGTCGCGCCTGTCGCCCGAATATACCGCGGGGACCGGGACATCCGACTCCTCGCCGAAGTAAATCCGGGTCAGGTCGCGGATGGCCCAGAGCCCCGAAGCCGGGCGGAAGACCGCCGCCCCCCAGTCTCCGGCCCCGCCGTAGCATCCCGGCACGGGTTCGTCCCCGGACTGCCCGAAATAGACCCGGGTGACGTTCCGGAGGACCCAGAGGCCGTTGGTTTCCCGGAATACCGAGATCCCCATCCTGCCGATCCAGGGGTAGTAAAAGGGGATGGGCGTGTCCCCGGCCTGCCCGAAGTAGATCCGGGTGGAATTCCGGAACGCCCACAGCCCCGAGGACGGGCGGAAGACGACCGCGTTACAGGTGCCGTCACCGGTGTAGTCGGCCGGGACCGGGATGTCGCCGCTCTGTCCGAAGTAGGCCCGGCTCACCCCGCGCGCCGTCCAGAGCCCGGTGGAGGGGCGGAAGATCCCGACGTCGGTCGTCCCGTCGGCGTCGTAGTCCCCGGGCACCGGCTCGTCCCCGGTCTGCCCGAAATAGATCCGGCTGATCCCCCGGAGGGCCCAGAGCCCGGATCTGCCTCGGAAGACGGCGATATCCGAGGTCCCGTCGCCGTCGTAGTCGTGAATCCAGGGCGGGGCCGGGGGTGGGGTGGGGCTCAGGGCCACGGCCGGCGTGGCGCTGGGGGCGGACGGCACTGTCGGAGTGGGGGTGGGCGATACTGTCGGGCTGGGGGCAGGCGTGGGTGGGGGGGAGGCGGTGGGGACCGGGGAAGGCGTGGGCGAAACCGCTCTCCCGAAGTAGATCTTACCGTCGTAGCCGCCCGCCCAGACCCGGTAGGGGCTGGTACCGCTGACGCTGTAAAGGAGCGAGGTGTCGGTGTCGGTCTCGAGGGTCCAGGAGGTTCCGTCGGAGAATAGTATGTACCCGTTCGTGGTTACGGCCCAGACGTGTTCCGGATCCGGGGCCCAGACGGAGTGGAAGACCTCGTCGAAGATGGTCTCCAGGGTCCAGGCGGGACCGCTGCCGGAGAAGAGGTATCCGGTGGCGGGCGAGTTGGTCCCGCCCGCCGTCCAGGCGGCGCCCGCGGCGGGGACGGTTATTTCGTAGAGGCTGATGCCCGGGACGGTGGTCTGGACGACCCAGTCGGTTTCCAGCTTGTAGATCCTCGCGTACTCGTTGAAGATATCGTAAGCCGCCGCCCAGATCCCGGACCCGGTATTCATCGAGATGCCGGAGACCATCTCGGAGTAATAGAACCGGGTGTGGGTACTCCAGGAGTGGCCATCGTAGAAGTACAGGTAACCGCTCTGGGCCCCGACCAGAACATTGTCGGAACCGAGAACGGAGACGGAGAGGTTCTGCAGTATCCCGGAGACGTCCATCGCTTCCCAGGCCCCGTCGTAGTGGAAGACCTTCCCGTCATTCGAGGCCACGTAGACTTCATCGGCCGCCGCCGCCGCCACCCCGTTGTTGCTGACCCCGGTGATCGTCTCCAGGGTCCAGACCGCACCGTCGAAGCGGTAGATCTCCCCCGGGGTCCGGCAGACCGCCCAGACGTTTTCCTCGTCCAGGGCGAAGACGCTGGTCACGCTCGCGTCGCCGAGATCGGTCGCCAGGCTCCATTCGAGCGCGTTTCCCGGCGACGGCAACCAGAGCACGGCCGGCAGAATCAGCATAACGGACATAACGCTTCTCATCTCACATCCTCCTTGCGGGCTCTACCGCCCTGTCTCCAGAGAAAAAACCGGCCGGATAGAACTATCCACGCCGGGCTGACCCTGTATCCCCTCTGTCCCATTCCGCTTTCACGGAGAATGCCCAGGTTCGAGCCTGAGTAACGATCAGCATATAAGCGTACTCCCCTGTCGGCACGCAGACAACAGAATAAGACCGAAATAATCTTCTCAATATTCAGTTGCTGTAAAGCAATAAAAAGGGATGACTGCCCGAAGAATCAGACATCCTGCCTCCTCGGAAAAGTGCAGGTCTTCAAGGAGGAGCAGGTCAAGGTGACTATCGGCTTGAGCAAGTCAAGCGTAGGCTTCTTCAAGGCCCGGGCCGGGAAGCAGCGGACTTACTATCAGAAAATGATCCGCCGGCTTATTGATCTTTACGTCGCCCAGCAGCAATAGCGATTTTCAGGCCTGACAATCGTTTCTAACAATACCGATGCCTTCCCCCAGCAGCAATCGGGGAAAGAAATCGGAGAGGTCGATCGACCTCTCCGATTTCAAAACGGACCGCAGATCCTGCCTGTTTTACTTAGACCAGCTCACTCCGGGCGTGATTCGTTGATTAATTTCTCCTTTTTCTTTTTAGTCCAGCCTTTAATCTGCGCCTCACGCTTCATCGCAGAGGATCGATCGGGATGAGATTCGGAATAAAACAGCGTTACCGGACGGCGATAAGCGGTATATCTACAGCCTTTTCCCCGGTTGTGGTCTTTGACGCGTTGGTCAAGATTCGTGGTTATCCCTGTATAAAGTTTGCCGTCACGGCAGCTGAGGATGTAAACGAACCAGGAGGATGTAGATGTTTCATCCATCGTAAGTAAATTAACCCCGTTGGGGTGCTATCGGGTGTTTACATCGCTCTATATGCTTGATGGAATAGGCAACGTGACGCTCCACCCGTCCCCGGGAGAACCGTCCCTTTCCCTGCCTGGAGATTGTGCCAGTCTATCTAGTCACCGGCACGTCGCTCCCGGATCCAAAGTAAGTCCTGGTAACCACCTTAATCGCCCATAACCCTGAAGTCCCCCGGAAGATCCCAAGGCAGTCGGTCCCGTCGCCCCGATACCCTCCGGGGATGGGCGAGTCCGCGGAACCCCCGAAGTAGGCCCTGGTCAACCCCTTCACCGCCCAGAGTCCGCTGGCGGCCCGGAAGATTCCAGGGTCCCAACTCCCGTTCCCTTCGTAATCTCCCGGGACCGGGCTATCGGAGGGTCCTCCGAAATATGTCCTGGTGACACCCTTCAAAGCCCAGAGACCGGAGGCCGGGCGAAAGATGCCGATGGTTTTCTTCCCCTCCGGTCCGTAGTAACCGGGGACGGCGCTGTCGGCGGAGCCGCCGAAGTAAGCCCGGGTGACTCCCCTGATCGCCCAGAGACCCGAGGAGGACCGGTAAATCGCCACCCCCGCGGTTCCGTTACCCTCATAGTCCCCTGGGAC
Organism: PVC group bacterium; assembly: GCA_040773245.1. Classification (GTDB taxonomy): domain Bacteria; phylum Auribacterota; class Erginobacteria; order Erginobacterales; family Erginobacteraceae; genus Erginobacter. The sequence continues at coordinate 11,469 of JAXGWO010000015.1, read as the reverse complement.
CGGCAGATCGCTGATACCGCCAAAATAGGTCCTGGTGACCCCATTCACCGCCCACAGCCCCGAACTCTCCCGGAAGATCCCGATATCCGTGGTTTCGTCGCCGTTGTAATCCCCCGGAACGGGAGAGTCGGAGGAAGTTCCGAAGTAGGCCCGGGTGATCCCCCGGACTGCCCAGAGGCCGGAAGACGGCCGGAATATCGCGATGTCGCTGGTCCCGTCCCCGTTGAAATCGGTGTGATAGCGGTTGGCCGCCGGGGTCCCACCCCAGGAGAATCCGGCCAGGAAGGCATCGACGGTCCCCCCGCCGTAAGAAGCCTGGCAGACCCGCTGGAGAGGGAAGTCGGCGGAGTCGGTCTCTCCGGACAGCCAGACCCGTTCGTCCGGCCGGTCCTTGAAGGCGATGGCGTAGGCGACGTCCCAATCTCCCGACCCGCCCAGGTAGGTGGAATAGTAGAGCCGGTCGCCGGCGGCGTTCAGGTGTGTGTAGAAGGCGTCCTGCGCCCCCTGGCGCTGGTTCTGGAAGGGGGCTTCCAGGGGGAAGTCGGAGGAGATGCTGTAGCCGCAGATATGGCTGTCCCCGTAAAACGGATCCACCGCGATGCCGTAACCGATATCGTTCCCGTTCCCGCCCAGGTAAGTGGAAAAGACCAGCGCATTCCCGGCGGGAGAGAAGCTGGCGACGAAGGCGTCGGTCCCGGAAGGCCAGCTATGATTATCAGCCTGGAAGGGATTGCTGGTGGGAAAGTCCGGCGCGGCGGTGTAGCCGGTGACATAGGCCTGCTTGGAGGAGTCCAGGGCGATGGCCTGGGCCGAGGAACCGTAGCCGCTCCCTCCCAGGTAGGTGGAATATTCAAGACTCGTGCCGGCGGAAGATAGTTTGCTGACGAAAGCCGAAGAGGCGGGGGCGGAGTGCATGGCGGGTTGGAAGGCGTTGGCCGTGGGGAAACTGGCCGAAGTTGTCTCTCCCGTGACATAGGCGCAGTAGTCCCCGTCCACGGCGATGCCCCACGCCTGGTCGCTGCCGCTGCCGCCCAGGTAGGTGGAGTAGTAAAGCAAATCTCCGGCGGTGTAGAACTGGGTGACGAAGGCGTCCCAATCCCCGCCCCCGAAGGAGGCTTGAAGAGGGCTGTGGGTGGGGAAATTGGTCGACTTGGTGTAGCCGGTGACATAAATGAAGCCGGAAGCGTCGATAGCGACCCCCCTGGCCTGTTCGATTCCGTTTCCCCCCAGGAAGGTGGAGAAGCCAAGCGAGCCTCCGTCGGCGGCGAGGCGGACGACCACGGCGTCCACCGTCCCGCCACCGAAGACCGTCTGCCAGGTCCCGGGGGTGACCGGGAAGTCGGCGGATTGGGTGTCGCCGGTTACGACCGGACGGTCCAAAGCATCCACCACGATTCCATATGCGCAATCATCCTGCGACCCGCCCAGGTAAGTAGAGTAAAGCAGGATGTTTCCGGCGGAGGAGAACTTGCAGACGAAGATGTCCCGGTTTCCGGCCCGTGAAGGCTGATAAGCGTTCAGGACCGGGAAGTCGGACGAATCGGTATAGCCGGCGACGTAGACGCAGCCGGAGGAGTCTACGGCCACGCCGCTGGAGCTGTCACTCCCGGTTCCGCCCAGGTAGGACGAGTAATCGAGGTGCGGTGCCGCTGCCAGCTCCGCCGGCCCCGGGCTGAGGACGATTGCGATCAGCAGGACCGCCCGCCCCGCCGTTGTTCTCATACCGTTTCCTCCGTGCTTCTGAATGCCTTCCGCGACTTCCCGGCCTTTGTGGGCTGACGGATACTGTTTCCCTTCTCCGGCTGGCCCCGGGAACCAAAGGCAGCGGCGGCGGGAAGGGGATGGGATCAACCGGTTTGCGTCCGTCGGTGCAAGCTGACCCCCGGAAAGGCCATATCGTCAAAGGTGCGGCTATTCGCCGACGCGCACCGCCCGGACAGGCCGGGTGTTGGTCTTGTTGATGAAGTACACGTCGCCGATGTTGAAGTTGACGGCCCAGGCGTTGGTGTGACTGGCCTTGTGGGTGGTGCCGGACCAGTAGTAGTTGCTGAAAACCGTGTTGGGGAAATATGCGGCATTGATCGCACCGCTCACTGCCCCGAAATCGACCAGGGAATGCAGTTGACGGATGTTCGGCAAACGCCAGTCGGAGTAACCGGCGAAAGTCAACCCCTCGGCCCAGTCAACCGCCGCCTCCCAGGTGGTCGTCTGGCCGTTGAAGCATCCGGCCGCGGATCCGTCCGAGGCCCACATCAGGCCGGTTACGTTGTCCACGGTGACGATCTCGCCGTTGCCGGCCGGGTCCAGAGTCTGGTAGCTGAAGACCGCCCCGTCCTGGTAGGTACCGTCGTCCCCGGAACGGTACTGGGTCGTCTGCCCGGTCTGGGGCAGGCCGGAGCCGTTGTAAATCCCCGCGATCCCGTAAACGACCTCACCCTTCCTGATGTTTTCCGCCGCCAGGTCCTCGTCCACGGACTGGAGGTTGAAGGCGGTGTAGATCCCCAGGGGCTGATCGGGCTGATCGGCGTTTACCGTCCGTAAGGGCAGCGTTCCGGTAATCTCGGTCCCGTCCACCCAGGCTTTCTTTCCGGTCATCACCTGCCACTGCGCCGCGTCGCCGGAACTGGTGTCCACCACGCTGGGGTCCCCCGCCACCCCGAAGATCGTCACCCCGCCGCGGATGTTTTCGCTGGAGAGGTCGGGCTGGACGCTCTGCAGGTTGAAGGCCGCGTAGTAGCCCGCCGCCTGGGCCGTCGTGGAATCGTTGATCACTTTCAACGGATCCTTGACCGGCCCCGCCCCCAGAGCCTCGTCGTCGTTGGATCCGAAGTAGACCCTGGTCACCCCCTTAACCGCCCACAGCCCCGTCGAGGGCCGGAAGATGGCAAAACTCGAGGTCCCGTCACCGCTGTAGTCGCCCGGCATCGGCTCGTCTCCGCTCCCCCCGAAGTAGGTCCGGGTCAGGCCCTTGACCGCCCACAGCCCGCTCGAGGGACGAAAGATCGCCTCCCGGTCCACCCGGTCGCCGCTGTAATCCCCGGGCACCGAGATGTCCCCCGTCCCCCCGAAGTATGACCGGGTCACCCCCCGCACCGCCCACAGCCCGGAAGCCTCCCGGAAGACCGCCAGGTCCCCCGTCCCGTCACCGCTGAAGTCGGCGGACAGGGCGGTCAGCCCCAGACTCATTCCCAACACCGCTGCCGCCAACATTGCTCCTCTCTTCATAGCTCGCCTCCTTTCGGTTGATTTTCTTTGCGCCGGAAAGAAAAAACCCGGCTCGGATACGGCTATCCGCGCCGGGTTGACTCTGCTGACCCTGACCCCCAGACCATTCTCACGCCGGTTGCCCGAGGTTGAGGTGATGTGACCGCCGGAGATAATTCTCCCTTCTTCGGGACAAGTCAACAGGATTCATCGGTGAATTCAGCAGCAGAAACCCCGCACCAACCGGGCACTAAAAACCGTGGTCAGTTGCGGGGTGGGATGCCAAAATCCCCGGGCAAGTCAGTCGGCAGAACTTTTCGGGCTGTCTTGGAGTTGCAGTGAGATTACTTCACGCGCGCTTCACAGACCCGGCGGAAATGGTAGCCGTAGATGGCCAGGATGACGGCCTCGGGGATGAGCCGGGGGCAGCGGAACTGGGCCCAGATCAGGAGCTTCCAGTACTGGAACCGCTCCCGCCCGACGATACCGAGCCGGTAGAACGAGCGCAGCAGCGCCAGCACGTGGGAGAACTCCAGGTGGCCCCGGACGGCGGGCGGGCGGTACTCCCGGAGAAACGTCCGGATCCGGCGGTAGAAGTTATCCGGGGAGTAGATGTGATCAAGGATCCGCCGGTATCCGTCCCGCAGTGTCTCCGGGTTCATCGCCGGGATGATGTTGCTGGTCCCGTCCACGTTGTCGCCCGAGAATTCCTGGCAGAGCCGTCCTTCCTTCTCCATCCGATCATAAAGCCGGGTCCCCGCCGGCGCCTGGAGCAGGCCGACCATCGCGGTCACGATCCCGCTCTTCTGGATGAAATCGATCTGCCGCTGGAAGATGGAGGGCTGGTCGTGGTCGAAACCGACGATGAACCCGCCCTGCACCTGGAGCCCGGCCCGCTGGATCCTCTTGACGTCCGCGACCAGGTCGCGGTTCTTGTTCTGGCCCTTGCTGCACTCGGCCAGGCAGACGTTGTCCGGGGTCTCGATGCCGATGAAGACCTTGCTGAATCCGGCCTCGGCCATCATCTCCATCAGGTCCCGGTCGTCGGCCAGGTCGATCGAGGCCTCGGTGAAGAAGACGTTGCCGGTCTTCCCCTTCCGCCAGGCGATCAGGGCCGGGAGGAGATCGGTCTTGAGGAACTTCCGGTTGCCGATGAAGTTGTCGTCGACGAAGAAGACGTCGCCGCGCCAACCCCGATCGTAAAGGCCGTCGAGCTCGGCGACGACCTGGACCGAGGTCTTCATCCGGACCCGCCGACCGAGCAGGGCGGTGATGTTGCAGAAATCGCAGTCGAAGGGGCAGCCGCGGGTGAACTGGATCGCCATCGTGGCATAGCGCTTGAGGTTGAGCAGTTCCCAGCGGGGCGCGGGTGTCTGGTGCATATCGGCGAATTCGGCGGAGGAGTAGACCCGTTTCGGGCACCCCCGCTTGAGGTCGGCGAGGAAGGGCGGCAGGGTCAGCTCCGCCTCGTTGAGGATGAAGTGGTCGACGTCTTCGAACTGCTCGTGTTCGCTGGTGAAGAGCGGGCCGCCGGCCACCACCTTCAGCCCCGCTGCCTTGAGCCGGGCGGCGATCCTCCGGGCGGGATCGCGCTGGACGATCATCGCGCTGATGAAGGCGCAGTCGGCCCAGGCCAGGTCCTTCTCCGTGACCTTGCGCACGTTCATATCCACCAGGCGGACCGGCCACTCCGGAGGGAGCATCGCCGCCACGGTCAGCAGCCCCAGGGGAGGCAGGGCGGAGCGTTTGCCGACGAACTTCAGCGCGTGCTTGAAACTCCAGAACGTGTCTGGAAACTCGGGATAAACCAGAAGAATATTCACGAATCACCTCCCAAATAAGCAAGCCCCGGCTTTCGGCAAGAAAACCGGGGCTTGCTTCCCGCCACGAGACCTTAGACCTGCCTGGTCACGCCGACGGCTTGCTGGCCCTTACGACCGGGGGCGACTTCGAACGTGACGTTCTCGCCCTCATTCAAGGTCTTGAACCCGTCACCCTGGATCTCGCTGTGATGAACGAAGACGTCCTCACCGTTTTCCAGGGCTATGAATCCGTAACCCTTCTGGTCGTTGAACCATTTGACTGTTCCTTTAGCCATTACGGTCAACTCCTGTGTGAATAAGCTGGAGGAATCTGCCGGGAGACCTTCTCCCGAAATAGCACAATTCACTCCCAGGCCCGGTTCAAAAAAACGGCCGCGAATGCCAGTAAGACACTCGCGACCGTTCAGGATGTAATCCCTAAAACTGAAACCAAGGCTCACTAATGCGACCTACTTTAGCACGGTTCCCTTTGATGTCAAGAGCTATTTATCTGTTATCATTTATTGATTATTTGGTGCTCCAGACCCGTGGTATCGTCCTCAGCAGGTTCCAGGTACAGTTCGACGGCCTCGCGGATATTGGCAAGGGCCTCCTCCCGGGTATTCCCATCGCTGATGCAACCGGGCAAAGGAGGGAACGATAGCTGCAAAACCCCCTTCTTCGCTCGGTTCAAGCAATACCTTGAGTTTCATATCTCACCTCCAGCGAAAATAATACTCTACCGACCCGCGATATTCAATCAAATGTGTCCAACTCTAACTGTTCATAACGATCTTCCTTTCAGGTTTTGTTGTTCCGCGACCGGGGCGCCCGGAGCTTCAAACTAGCCGCCCGTAAAACTGGTAGGCTATCAGCAGATTAATTCTTCTCTGTAAGCTCGAATTCGATACCGCCCATTTTAGAAGCGATAATATTGTAAATCCAACATACAATAGCAACGCCAATAAAACCGAAAATAGCTGCAAGAACCGGCATGAAAATAAACAGGATACCAACTCCTATTGCGGGGCCTTTGCCGAAAAGAATAATAAAAACGCCTATGACGAAATGAACTAATCCCATTACTGCATAAAGTATTGCAGCAACTTTGGCGGTTTGAGCGATGCTCATTTTAGCGACTTGGTATTTCATATTTATCTCCTTTTTCGTTGGTTTTCTTTGCACCTGAAAGGAAAAAACCGGCTCGGATACGGCTATCCGCGCCGGGTTGACTCTGCTGACCCTGACCCCCAGATCATTCTCACACTGGTTGCCCTAGGTTGAGGTGATGTGACCGCCGGAGATAGTCATCCTTCCCACGAAATCAGTCAACGGATTTCTTCCAGGGTTTCATCCGGGGTGGGTTTCACAGGCGGAGTTCACTGGGGGATTTCCGGGGAGTGATGCGGCGTTCCCCCCCCAAGGTAAAGGGACGGCTCCCCCTTCCCGGGAGAACCGTCCCTTCCCCTTCCTCTGAAAACCCGAGAGCCTATCGGGTCACCGGAACATCACTCCCGGAGCCGAAGTAGGTACGGGTAACGCCCTTGATCGCCCACAGCCCGGAAGTCCCCCGGAATATCCCGATGTAGTCCTTCCCGTCGCCCCTGTATCCGCCGGGAACCGGGAGGTCGGAGGAAGACCCGAAGTAAGCCCGGGTAAATCCCCTGACTGCCCACAACCCCGAGGAGCTCCGGAATACCGCCGGGGACCAGGTCCCGTCGCCGGAGTAGTCGCCGGGGACAGTCGCGTCGCTGGCAGTGCCGAAATACATCCGGGAAAATCCCTTGATGGCCCACAGCCCCGAGCTCTTCCGGAATATCCCCAGGTCCTTGGTCCCGTCGCCGGAATAGTCCCCGGGGACGGGGAGGTCGCCCGAAGCTCCGAAGTAGGTCCGGGTGACGCCCTTCACCGCCCAGAGCCCGCTGCTTTCCCGGAAGACCCCGACGCGGCAAGGGCTGGAAGGGTTGAACTGGATGGGGACGGCGGTGTCGGAGGACGTGCCGAAGTAAGTCCGGGTGACACCCCTGGCCGCCCAGAGCCCGGTGGCGGGGCGGAAGATGGCGATGCTGCCGGTTCCATCGCCGCTGTAATCGCCGGGGACCGGGATGTCGCTGGAGGTGCCAAAATATGCTCTGGTCACCTGACGAACCGCCCAGAGACCCGTTGTCGGCCGGAAGATGGCGATATCACTGGTTCCATCGCCATTGAAGTCAGTGTGATAGTTGTTCCGGATCGGGGTCGCCGCCGGCGGCGGCGTTGTGGCGGCGGGATCAATAAGAACCGCCCCCGAATACGGCGGCAGTTCAACCGCGGTCACCTCGGAAAAAGAAAGAACGCCCGAAGGAACACCGTTCTCGGGAACGGCACCCCCTCCCTGGGCAACCGCCAGCCGGAAGATGCCGTCCAGGTCGGGGATGGAGCGCGCCGAATCGGTCGGATTGACCAGGACAAAGCCCCGTTCATATTCCCGCCGGTAGACCCCCCAGTCAGCGATATACAGGGAGGCGACATCGGCGGGAACCCCGCCCGTGTATGGCCCGAGGTCGATCCCGTACTCGGGGAACCACTCAATGTCAACGTTGGCTCCGGAGAGGGTTATGTAGGTCCGATCCCCCTTGACCAGCAGGTAGCAGCCGATCAGAAACATCCTCTCACCGGGACTGTCGGCGTCCGGGTGGCACTCCAGCAGCAGTATCCTGTCCGCGTTCGAGAGCGCGAGCAACCGGTCCATCTGCAACTGCCAGTCTCCGATGTCGAAAGGGCTTGACGGCCCCCACTGGCCGAAACCCTCGTTCATCCCCCCGTGGCCGAGCGCGGCATAGTCGGTCGGGTCCCACCCGGTGACCAGCGCCCCCAGGTTGGGGAGGAAGTAGAAGTTCTCAGTCTGGGCGGCGAAATCTGCCAGTATATAAGCCGCATATGATTGCAGGGCCGGAACCCAGCCCGCCGAGCAGGCGGCGATCTCATTGAACCACGGATGGCTGCTCGTCGTCTGGCCAAAGTAGGAGTCAATGGTGAAACTGTCGGCGAAGACACCGTCGCATTCGGTATTTCGCATCTTCTCCTTACAGGCGGCCAGCCAGTAATCCGGGTATCCCGTGTTGGGGGATTCGCCGCCGAAGGTGATATCCATGATGTACCAGCCCCAGCCGGGGAACCAGACCCGGGACCCATCCCAGGTGACGAACCAACCTTCCCGCCCGATGACCGGTCCGGCTCCGGCGTAGGAATGGAATGCCGGGAGGCTGTCATCCCAGTCCTGAACCCATTGGTTCCCATCGATAAAGTTCCATTGCCCCTGGCCCAGGGCCAGCTGGTAATGCAGGACGATGAAGCCCGGGTTGTAGCTCCTCAACCGCCGGATATCATCAAGCACCATCTTCTGGCATCCGGCGTAGTTCCTGGCGGCGAACCCAACCTGGGCTTCGCTCAACCAGCCGGGGAGCTGGTCGTAGAAGACGTGGATGCCGTCCCGGGTCGGGGGAAAACTTCTTTCCTGAGAATAGGCGTTCGAGAGGAAGTGGGAGGAGAAAACCGCCGACAATAACATCAGGGACACGAGGTATGATCTGACAATAGAGCACGTTGTTCTCACGCAGGGTAAAACATTCCGTTGTTATCCGTATTTTGGGGCTGTGCCGTGATTTTCATCCCCGTCGCCCATATACTACCACATTCCGTCGTTTTCCAACTCCGGGGACACAATAGCGATATTCCATTGATCAAGAGAATCAAATACAGGGTGGCGGCTCGGAGATATCCATCCAATACATTCCGAGTAAGGAGAAAGTTAATTGGCTCCTTAAACTCCCCACGGAGATCCGGGAATCCTTGATCAGGAGAAGGGAACTTTCATCCCCCCGGGAGATCACGGAACGGAGGCTGCGGGGGTTACTCTCCTCAACTCAGGTGAAATAGAACTGGCGACCCCCAGAATTCCGGGGAATCGCTCCCTATTTATCTGCTCCCATTAATCGGAGTGCAGAGTTTGACGATTTCACCCGGTAGATCTGTCGTTACACTTTCGAAAACGAAAAGTTTCAGTTACAGGAGTATTTTGTGACCACGTTATCTGCGAAGTAATTGTCATAGAAAGACGCCACTGTGCAGTTCTCGGCGTGACAACTTGAAAGGTAGCTGCAAAGCTGAAAACCATAATCCGTCACGGACGCACCATCAACCGAACACGCGCTGACCATTGAACAGGAGTAGAAACCGTTATCGCCGCATCCATAAGCGTAACAGTTTGAAACCCGGGCGCAACTGTCAAAGCCATTCAGGGAGGATCCATAACCGACCACGGTGCAGTTGGCAAGGTTGCGGCATTCGTTGAACCCGCACGGGTTGCAATAGCGGGCCAGGCAGTTAAGGAACCGGCAACTGTCGTTATTGCATCCCTTGAAGCCGGCACTGGTCGACTGGCTGGCAATACAATCAATAAAGCTCGCGTATTCCCCTTGAGCGTGCTGGAAACCGTAACCGGTGCTTGTTTCAGACAGGCAGTTTTCCACGGTGACATAGTGGGTCCGGACATAAAGGTTGCCCCTTGAGCCTTCCGTTCCTCCCCCATACAGCCGGATGCCTTCCACTTTGCATCCCGTGTTGATATCCAGGTAACAGTCGTTGGAAAAATTCAGCGACGTGCTCAACCTATCCTCACCAACAATCTTTCTGACGTGGTCCACGGTGATGATCTCATCAATAGTGTAGTCCCCGGCGGGGATGAAGACTGAGCGGTAAACGTCGCTGGACAGGGCTTCTTCCAGGTCTTCTCCGTCACCCGGTTTGACCACGTAATCGTAGGTTCGCTGTCCCCCTCCTCCACCCGTCAGCGGGGTATCGGCAAGTGACCCGAAGTAGATCCGGCTCACCCCACGGATAGCCCAGAGACCGGATGATGACCGGAAGACCCCGATCTCGGCGACGCCGTCTCCCGTGAACTCCCCGGCGGCGGGGACGTCTCCATTGGTGCCGAAATAAACCCTTGTCACCCCCCTTACCGCCCAGAGTCCATTAGAGGGACGGAAGATCGCGACGTCGTCCCGGGAGTCGCCGTCGAAGTCGGCAGCCGGCATACCCACTGACCAAATCAGCGCCAGAAAAAGAGCCCCACCAATCGCCCATCTCTTCATACCCTCAACTCCTTTTGGTTGCTTCTCCTTTCACCTGCAAAAGAAAAAACCCGGCTCGGATACGGCTATCCGCGCCGGGTTGACTCTGCTGACCCTGACCCCCAGACCATTCTCACGCCGGTTGCCCGAGGTTGAGGTGATGTGACCGCCGGCAATAATTCTCCTTTCGAAAGGGCAAGTCAACAGGATTCATCAGTGGATACGGCAACAGAAACCCCGCACCAACCGGGCGCTTGACGCTGCGGTCCGGTGCGGGGTGGGATGGATGACTCCCCGAGCGTCGCTCCCAGACGGCCCTTCTTCGAGGTGGGATTCCAGATCTACCCCTACCGGGAAGGTGGGAGAGATAATCTCTTCTCTTTGAACCCCACAACATTACAACAACAAACCTACTCCAATCCCCTCCTCATTGCCCTGGGCTATAAAGAGGCTTTGGACAGCGAAAAATAGCGAAATCAAACCGATCTGGCTAGAGTTCTCAATGTCACTCCCGCCCGAATCAGTCAGTACCTGAGGCTCCTAAAGCTTCCTCCAGAGGTCCGGGAATCCGTGATCAGAATGGGGGAACTCTCCTCTCCCCGACAGGTTACGGAACGGAAGCTACGGATAATACTCTCCGAGGATCAAGCGAGACAGCAAGGGCGGCACCCCGAACCCGAAGATCCGCCAGCGCGGAAGTGTTTCCCGTTGCCGGATGGAACTGGACCGGTTGTTGGGGCGGAATGTAGTGGAAATAAGCCCCGGCACCGATTCTAACGAAGCGGCCCCCCGACCGGGATATCACCGCTGATACCGAACCACTTGCGGTTCCCGCCTTCGTAGAAAGCCCCCTTGATTCTCCACAATCCCTGGCTTGGCCTGAAGATAACCGGATCTTCATTCCCGTCCCACGTCTGGAAAGTGGTTCTCCCGAGGTCAGCGGCCATCGGCCAGTCGCCGTAGGCGCCGAAATAAAACCGGGTGAGCCCCCGGATCCACCAGAGGCCGGTGGTGGGACGGAAAATCGCGGCCTGCCAGGCGCTGGTGCCGACGTAGGATCCCGGCACGGGAATATCGCCCGGAGCGCCGAAGTAGAAACGGGTCCACCCCCTGATCTCCCATATGCCCGACCGGAAGACCGCCGGGGTGGCAACATAGCCTAGTCTCCAGTAACCGGGAACCGGGATGTCTCCGCTCCGGCCGAAATAAAATCTCGTTTTCCCCTTCACGGCCCAGAGGCCGGTTCTTGGTCTGAAATAGGCGAGATTATCCTTCAGAAGACCGTCATAGTTCGCCGGAACGGGTAGATCCTCGTATGTTCCGAATTCGACCGCATCGACAAAATCATACTT
>JAXGWO010000014.1:0-66236 GCA_040773245.1 PVC group bacterium | reverse complement strand
TCTTTTCCGGATCCCCGGTCTCCAGGCGGGACCAGGCCGGGCAGGCCGTGCAGATGGCCCGGAGATCGCAGCGGGCGCAGGGATTATCCGGGCCGGCCCGGATGGCCCGGACCCCGGGGATGAACTCCCGCCAGGCCTGGCGGAACGACCCCCGCCTCAGGTCGAAGTGATGGTTGGTATCGAGGACGCAGAGGCCGAGCTGCCCGGTTGAAGTGACGTGGAAGTTGCAGATCCCGGCCCCGCAGGCGTATAGAGCCCCCCGGAACTGGATCTCGCCTGTCCGGCAGACGAAATCCTGCCACTCCCGCCATTTCTCTTCGTCTTCGCGGTCGAGCCGGATTACCTCCCGGGGGTCCAGGCGATGGCGGAGATTGTCCCGCGACCCGTTGAGCTGCGGGCAGATCAGGGAATCGAAACGGAGGGTTTTCCCGAACCGGCGGGCAAATTGCTTCATCTCACCCAGTTCTTCCCGGTTCAGGGCGCTGACCACTGTCTTCAGTCCGAAATCTATTTTTCGTTCCGCCAGGAAGCGGACCGCCTCCCGGCTGGAGCGGAAGCCGCCGGGTTTCCCCGCCGTCCGATCATAGGTCCCCTCGGTCGCCCCGAGAATCGTGATATCCACGTGAACTGGCGGATAGTGGGACAGGAAATCGGCGGTGTCCCGGTCGATCAGGGTGCCGTTGGTGAAAAGGTTGACCATAAAACCTCTCCGGAGCGCCCCCAGGTAGATCTCGCGGAAATCCTTCCTCAGGAGCGGTTCCCCGCCGGTGAAGGTGAGGAAGAGGCAGCCCTCGGCCCGGAACTGGTCGAAGAGGCCGAAGAGTTCCTCCCGGCTCAGCTCCTCTTCCGGGGGGGTGTCACGGGCGAAACCGACGTAGCAATGCCGGCAGGCGAGGTTGCAGCGGCGGGTCAGCTCGATCGAGCCGTGGATAGGTATGCGTTCCTCCCGGCTCTGGGCAATTATCCGGGTAAGCAGGGTTTTATCTTCGCTGAATTTCTCTTCCCCGCCGCTCATTTCGGTCTCAGCCGGCCCTTGATCGAGAACCGGAAGTCCTCGATGATCTTGAAGAAGAGAAAGACGATCAGCCCGACCAGGAAGAGCATCCCGGCGGCCAGGGTCCGGCCGGCGAACTTCATTACCAGGGCGATCAGCCCGAGGTTGATCGTCAGGAGGTTGAACATCCGAACCGCTTCTTTGGGTGAGAACCCCATCTCCACCAGCCGGTGGTGAATATGCTTCCGGTCGCCGGCGAAGGGGTTCCGGCCCCGGGCGATCCGCCGGAAGAAGGCGATGGTCAGGTCGGCCAGGGGGAGAAAGAGGGCGATCAGGGGAAGGACCAGGGCGATCCCGGCGGTGGTCTTGAAGGAGCTCTGGATCGAGACCGCCGCCAGGACGAAACCGAGAAAGAGGCTCCCGGTATCGCCGAGGAAGATCCGGGCGGGGTAGCGGTTATAGCGGAGGAAGCCGAGAGAGCTGCCGACCAGGGCGATAGTGACGGTGGGCATAAAGGGGAAACCGTCCAGGCTGCTGAAGAAGAGGACCAGCCCGGCGATCGCCGCCGTTCCGGCGGCCAGTCCGTCCAGTCCGTCGAGGAGGTTGAAGGCGTTGGTGACGGTGACCACCCAGAGGATGACCAGGGGCCAACCCCAGGCGCCGAGCCGGATCTGTCCGCCGAGGGGGTTGGTCAGGACCTCGACGTTGTAACCGCTGGCTATCAGGGTCAGGGCGGCCGTCGCCTGGACGATCAGCTTGACCGGGGCCCGCGCCCCCCGGATGTCATCGTAAATCCCCAGCCCGAGAATGATGGTTCCGCCCAGGATCAAGCCCAGGTAATGGGTGTCGAAAGAACCCAGCATCCGGTCCCGGCTGATCAGGAAGGCCAAGCCGGTGGAAAGGGTGAAGGCGAGGAAGATGGCCGCCCCCCCGAGCAGGGGAACTTCCCGTCCTTTGCCGTTTAATTCGTGGGAGAGAGCGGTTATCTTCTTCTTCCGGGCCCAGCTGACCAGGGGAGGGGTCGCCAGGAGGGAGGCCGCCAGGGAGATCAGGAAGGCCAGCCAGTAAATCGTCGTCTCCGTCATCGGGATTCTCCCGGTTCCCCGGAGTTCAGGAGCCGGAGCCGCGACCGGTATTCTTCGACGATGTTGAAGAGCAGATAGAGCATCATCCCGATCAGGAGGAAGATCCCCAGGGCCAGGGTCCGGCCGGCGGCGGCGGCGACCAGGGCGATCATCCCCAGGTTGACCTGGAGAAGGTAGAGGATCAGGACCGCCTGGCGGGGCGAATAACCGAGACGGAGGAGCCGGTCGGAGATCTGGTGATGGATCCGGTTCTCCTTCCCCGGTCCGGAGCGGCCAGGTAATCTCCCGAAGAGGGAGGTCGCCAGGGCGAGGAGGGGAAGCGTCAGGGTGATCCCGGCGGCGGCCTTCAGTTCCCCCTGGGCGGCGATCGCCGCCAAGACAAAACCGAGAAGATAGGAACCGGACCGGCCGAGGTGGATCCGGGCGGGATAGAAGTTGTAGCGGAGGAAACCCGCACAGCCCCCGGCGACAGCCAGGGCCAGCACCGGGACAAAAGGCGGTCCGGCCAGCGCGACGAAGAAGAGGATGGCGGCGGAGATGGCGGCGATCCCGGCGGCCAGCCCGTCGATGGTGTCGATGAGAGAGAAGGCGTTGGTTACCCCGATAACCCAGACGATCAGGAATGCCGGTCCCGCCCCGCCGAGGGCGATCTTTCCCCCCGGGAAGAAGGTCAGGGAGTCTATCCGGTAGCCGCATCCGACCAGGATCAGTCCGGCCAGGGCCTGGACAACGATTTTCAAGGGCAGCGGGACCTTGCGGACGGCATCGCGGAAGCCGAGGACGAGCACCAGGGTTCCGCCGATCAGGATCCCCAGATAGTTGTAGTCATAGGATCCCAGCCACCGCCCCCGGCTGAGGAGAAAGGCCGCCGCGGTGACCGTAACGAAAGAGATATATATCGTCACGCCCCCGGACAGGCTCAGCGCCCTTTTCCGCAGGAAGCCGGTGGCATCGTGGCGGGAGATCCCGTAGCGGGAAGCCAGCCGGATCAGGATCGGGGTGAGGATCAGGGAGAGGGCCGCGGTGGCGATGAAGATGAGAAGATTCATACCTTCAGTTTAACAGTTCCCGATACATCCGGTAGGTCTTCTCCGCCATTTTTTCCTTGGTGAACTCCTCCTCGACCCGCCGCCGGCCCTGCCGGCCCATCTCGTCCCCGAGCGCGGGGTCGTCTAGGATCCGGTTGAGCGCCCGGGCCAGGGCCCGGGAATCCCGGGGCGGGACCACCAGCCCGGTGACCCCGTCGAGGTTGGTATAGGTGATCCCGGTGTCGAGACGGGAGCTGACCACCGGCCGGGAAGAGGCCATCGCCTCCAGCTGGACGATCCCGAAAGCCTCGTTGCGGGAGATCGAGGGGAGGCAGAAGACGGAGCAGGCCCGGAGATGCGCCCGCAGATCATCGGGAGAGACCGCGCTGAGCAGGGCGACCCGGTCCTCCAGACCGTGGGAGACGACCATCATCTTCAGGGCGTCGAACCGTTCCCCTTCGCCGATGGCCAGAAGCTTGCCGTTGACCTCCCCCATCGCCTTGACCAGGTACTCGATGCCCTTGTACGAGGCCATCCGCCCGATGAAGAGCACGGTTCTCTCGCCGTGGATCCGCCGGATCTCCCGGACCCGGGCGGCGATGGCCCCGGTCTCCTCGAAGAGCGAGAGATCGATCCCGATCGGAATCACCACGCACTTCTCCCGGAACCGGCGCAGGATCGGCGACCCCTCGATATAGTGCGGCGAAGTCACGCTGATCTTCTCCGCCCGGCGGATAAATTTCAGGAGCAGGGGTCGGTAGAGCAGTTCGGTCAGTTTCTGCTTCACGATGTCGCTGTGGTAGACGACCGTCAGGCGCCCGGGGGGGCGGGCCTTCAGGTAGGCGAGGGTGGCCAGGGGGTTGGGGTGATGAACGGTTATGATGTCGGCGGCGTTCTCCCGCATCAGCTGCGGGAAGGAGGGGCAGAGCGAGGTCGAGAAGGCGCGGCCCCAGCTCCCGGCCCGGATCACCTCCACCCCGTCCACCTCTTCGCGGATGGTCCGGCGGGAGGTGTTGGCGACCAGTACCTTGAGATCCACCCGCTCCTTCAGTTCCCGGCAGAGATCGACCAGGTAGGTCTCCATACCCCCCCGGTAGGGAGAGTAGAACTTGCCGACCTGGAGGACGCTGAAATTCACCTGTTGCCTGCCGCAATTATTCCCGGGAACCGGATAAGACTTCATCATATATCGCGACCACCCCGTCCGTCATTCTTCGAATGGAAAATTCCGCCGCCCGCTTTCTCCCGGCCGCGCCGAACTTACTCCGCCGTCCTTGGTCTTCCGCCAGGGTGATGATCGCCCGGGCGAGAGCCGCGGGCCGGTTCGGCGGGACCAGGAGCCCGGTCTCTCCGTCGATGACCACCTCGGGGATACCCCCGACGTTCGTGGAGACCACCGGCAGCCCGGCGGCCATCGCTTCCAGGTTGGCCCGTCCGAACCCTTCGGACCGGGAGGGGAGGACGAAGATATCCAGGGCGGGGAGAATCTCCCCCGGGTCCGTGCGGCCGCCGGTGAAGATAACCGCCCCGGCCACTCCCAATTCTTCCGCCCGGGCTTCCAGGCTGCGTCGGTAGTCCCGCCAGGCCGGGTAGATGGCATCGCCGGTGATCAGGAACCGGGAGGCGGGAAATTTCTCCAGAATTGCGGGGATTGCCTGGAGGAAATCTTCGTAGCCTTTCAGGGGGGCGAGATGGCCGATGGTCCCGATCACCAGCTCTCCCTTCCCCAGTCCCAGCTTTTCTCTTTGCCGTCCGGTCCCGGCTTCATCCGGCGCCGGCGGGATCGCCACGCCGTTGTAGACGACCCGGGCTCGGGCCGGGTTCCCCAGTTCCCGCTTCACCGCGGCCGAGTTGGCGATGATCCGGCTGGGCAGGATCCGGGCCAGCCGGCGGAAGAGCCGCCCGTAGCCTCCCCGGCCGGGCAGGTCGCGGAAATGCCAGACCACGGGCCGGCCGTTGAACCGGGCCGGGAGCGTCCCCAGGAGGTGGGCCTTCAGCCCGTTGGTGTGGACAATGGATATCCTTTCCTTGCGGATCAGCCGTCCGAGTTGCCCGGCCGCCGGCAGGAGGCGAAACGGCGCCGCGAGGAGCGCTCCCGGGGAGTTCTTCCCCTTCCCCCGGCTCAGTTCGAGCAGGGCGGGGGAGAGGGGAAGGAGACGGCAGTCGATCGATCTCTCCCGAAGAGCTTCCGCCATCGGCCCCGGCGAAAGCAGCGCGACCAGCGGCCGGAACCTCTCCGGGGGAAGATTGTCCAGCAGGTCCAGCAGGCTCTTCTCCGCCCCCCCGATGAACCCCGCGGGATTCAGGTACAGGATATTGATCATTGCTTCTCTTGGTAATGCCGGTTGAGCAGTCTTTGGTAAAGCTCTTCGTGTTCGTCCGCCATCCGCTTCCGGCTGAATTTATCTTCCGCCCGTTTTCTCCCCGCCTTCCCCATCTCCCGGGCCTTCCCCGGGTTCCCGGCCAGATGGATGATCTTTCCCGCCAGGGCGGCGGGATCCCCGATGGGCACCGCGAAACCCGTCTCACCATCAACCAGCGCCTCGGCCGTCCCGGGGACGGCGGTCGCGACCACCGGCTTGGCCAGGGCCATCGCTTCCAGGACGGCGAGGGGCAGCCCTTCCCAGAGCGAGGAGAGGGCGAAGATGTCGAAGGCGGAGACCATTTCCAGAACGTTCTCCCGGTAACCGAGGAATCTCACCCTCCCCGCGATCTTCAATTCCGCCGCCAGCTTCTCCAGGCCCGGGCGGAGATCCCCGTCCCCCAGGATCAGGAACAGCGCCCGGGGGACCGCGGCGATGACTTCGGCGGCCGCCCGCAGGAAGGTCGGATAATCTTTCTGGGGAGAGAGACGGCCGACCGTCCCGATCACCGGGATGTCTTGCGTTATGCCCAGTTCCTCCCGGATTCTCCGCCCGGCCAGGTTATGGAGGGGAGGTATCTCGATGCCGTTCTGAATAACGATCACCCGGCCGGGATCCATCCCCTGTTCCAGCAGGTCGTCGCGGACCGCTTTTGAGACGGCGATTACCACCTGGTTGTAACGGCTGGTGAAATTATCGAGTCTCCGGTAATAGGCGGCCTGGATCCGGTCCCGCCGGTTCTTTCCCCGGCCGCCCCGGGCCAGCTCCATCGTCAGGTGCTCGGTGGAGACCGAGACCGGGACCCGGGCCCGCCGCCCGGCGAGGCGCGCCAGGATATTGGTCAGCATACCGTGAGAATGAACTATTTCGATCCTTTCTTCACGGATCAAGCGGGCCAGCCGGAGAGCGGCCGGAAGGTCATAGGTCTTGTGAAACGGGATTACCTTCGTGAGGATCTCCTCCGCCGCCAGTCTCTCCGGCAGCTGTCCCGGGTCCGGACAGGCCGTCAGCACTTGATGCCCCCGCCTCCGGAGGCAGACGGCCAGGTCGAAGAGGACCTTCTCCCCCCCGCTGATCTTGGACTTGTAAGCGATCTGGAGAATCCTCATCACGCCGACTCGTCTATGATGCCGCTGACCCGGTCAGCCATTGCCCTGACGGAAAAACTTTCCTGGACCCGCCGCCGGCCCTTTTCCCCCATTTCTCGGGCCCGCTCGGGATCGTTGAGCAGGGAAACGATCGCCGCGGCTGTCTCCTCGGGGGAGAGGGGGTTGACCAGCAGGCCGCTCACCCCTTCCTCGACCGCCTCCGGGATCCCCCCCGACCGCCCGGCGATCACCGGCTTGCCGGCCGCGGCGGCCTCGAGGAGCACGATCCCGAATCCCTCGTAGTCGGCTCCTCCCCGCTCCTGGCGGCTGATTAACAGGAAGAGATCGCAAAGCCGGTAGGCGGCGGCCAGATCCTCTTCGCTCAGCCGTCCGGCCAGGGTGACCGAGTCTTCCAGTCCGTGGTCGCGGATAATTCTATCCAGGCGCGAACGATCTTCCCCGGCTCCCACCACCAGGTACCTGACCGGGCCGGCCTGTTCCCGGACCAGGGGCAGGGCGGCCAGCACCGTGTCCACCCCCTTCTTGGGGGCGAGGCGGGTGACCGTGAGGAGGAGGGGACCCTCCCCCCGCGGCGGCTCCAGGGGATGCCCGGAGTCAGCGCCCAGTTTCTCCAGGTTGACCGCCGGGGGGACGAGGGGGATCTTTTTCGCCCCGATCCCGAGGCTCTCCAATCGCTTCCGGGTGTATTCGCTGTTGGCCAGCACCCGTTCCGCTCTCCGGAAGACCGTCCCCCGGAGCCAGTTCCAGGGGCGGTGGGCGTAAAGCTCGCTGCCGTGGGCGATCACCAGGTAAGGCAGGGAGAAGCGGAGGCGGAGCCAGAGGGCGATCAGCCCGCTCGGGGACCAGGTGGTGGCGACAATCACCCTGATCTGCCGGCGGGTTCGGAGTCGCTGTGCTGTCCGGAAGAAGGCCCACAGCCTCCGCCAGCGCCCCCGTTCGCCCCCGGCGCGGACGACCTCGAACCCGCAGGTGCGGTCGAAGGCGCGATCTCCCGGCGCGGCCGGGGCGAGGACAACGACCTCCCGCCCCTGGCCGGATAGTCCCCGGGCCAGATCGAACGTGTAGGCCTCGGTTCCCCCCCGGGAAGGTGGGAAGTAGCGCGTAATGATCAGGATCATCTCACAGGATTCTCCGCAGCGGCCAGTAGAGCGGGGAGAGCTTGAGCCGGAGGCGGAAGAGGCCGTCCTTCCGGGAGATCAGGACCCTTCTCCGGGCGAAATCGTCCTCCCGGCGGGGGATGACGGAGAAGGCCGCCCGGTAGCCGGCTTCCCGGACCAGTCCCCGGAGCCGGTCGTTGTAACTCCCGTGGGGGAAGGAGAAGAAGTCCACCCGGCGGGAGATCTTCTCCTCCAGGATTCTCTTCGACTCCCCGATCTCGCGTCCCGCCTCTTCGGGCGGGAGCCGGGTCAGGTCGCGGTGGTTCAGGCCGTGAGACCCGAACTCCACCCCCGGGTCCCTCCCCATCTCCCGCACCCCCTCCCAGCTCAAGCCCGGGTAGGGTCCCCCGGGGAAAGGCCAGGCCTGGTTGACCATCGAGACCGTGAGGAAGAAGGTTGCCGGAATGGAGTATTTCTTCAGCAGGGGATAAGCGATCTCTGCGGTGTCCCGGTAGCCGTCGTCGAAAGTTACGGCCAGCGGCGGCCGTCCGTTCCGGGGCGGGTGGAAGAGGAGTTCGCGAAGGGTAACGGCCGCGTAACTCCCCTGGAGGTAGGCGAGGTGCCGTTCAAAGATCTCCGGCGGGAGGTTGACCCCGGAGGGGGAGGGGAAACGGTCGTCCGGCTGGACGGAGTGGTAGAGGATTATCTCCGGTCCGCGGCTCATCTTCCCGCCTCCGGTCTTTCCGGCCCCGGAGTCCCGGCCAGGTACCGCTGCCGGATCGCCTCGTAGAGCAGGATCGCCGCCGCCGCCGAGACGTTGAGGGAATCGGCCGCCCCGGCCATCGGGATCTTCACCACCTCGTCGGCGCGCCGGAGAAACTCCGCCGTCAGGCCGTACTGCTCGGCCCCGAAGGCCAGGGCGACCGGTCCGGTGAGATCGGCCGAGAAGTAGTAATCCTTTCCTTCCGGGCTGGCGGCGATCACCCGGACCCGGCGGCTCCGGAGGTAATCCAGGCACTCCCCGGCCGGCATCCTGACCACCACCCGGGAGAAGAGGGTGCCCACCGAGGCCCGGACCACGTTGGGGTTGAAGACGTCCGCCACCGGATCGCAGACGATCACCGCTTCGGCCCCGACCCCGTCGGCGGTCCGCAGGATCGTGCCCAGATTCCCCGGTTTCTCGATCCTCTCCACGATCACAAAGAGCGGGGCGGGGCGGGTGTCCAGGATCGCGTCGAGGTTCTCCCGGGTATAATGCCTCTGCCGGGCGACGGCGAAGAGCCCGTCGGGCCGGTCCCGGTAGGACAGTTTTTCGAAGACGGTTCGAGCGCATTCCAGGATCAGGGCTCCCCGGCTCCGGATCCTGGCGATCAGGGCGTCCTCGTTGTCCTTCAGGAAGTGATCCCGCGAGAAGAACAGGGTCTGGAATTCCCATCCGTTCTCCTCGGCCCGCCGGATCTCCCGGTAGCCCTCGATGATGAAGAGTCCGCTCGCGTCCCGGTCCGCCCTCTTGAAAAGCTTGAGGGCCTCCTTGATCCGCGGGTTCTGCCGGCTTTCGATCCTGGCGGTCATCGCGTCCAGAGGGCGTAGGTTCCCAGGGTGAGCGGGAAGGATTGGGCCGAATCGATGACCAGGTCCCCGGACTCCAGCCGTCCCCCTCCCCGAGGGGACAGGACCTGCCGCAGGAGGTTTTCCAGGACCCGCCCGGTGAAGCCGGGGGTGTGGGCGGAGAGGCAGACGAAGAGCGGGCGGTCGGAGAGGAGACGGCCCAGGTCCCGGAGGAGAGGAGGGAGGTCCTGCTCGATCTTGAAGACCTGCCCCTTGTTTCCCCGGCCGAAGGAAGGGGGGTCGAGGATGATCCCGTCGTACCTGACCCCCCGCTTGATCTCCCGGCCGGCGAACTTCTTCACGTCGTCGACGATCCAGCGGATGGGAGAATCCTCCAGCCGGTTGAGCCGGGCGTTCTCCCGGGCCCAGGCCACGGCGGGCCGGGAGGCGTCGACGTGGCAGATCTTCCTCCCCGGCCCGGCCAGGGCCAGGGTGGCCCCCCCGGTGTAAGCGAAGAGGTTGAGGATGCTGAGTTCCGCCCGTCCGCCGGCCCGGGCGATCTCCCCCGTCCGCCGCCAGATCGTCAGGTGTTCGGGAAAGACCCCGAGGTGCCCGAAGCCGGTCAGCGAGGTCTTGAAGACCAATCCGCCGATCCGGGTCTCCCAGGATTCCGGCAGTCCCGCCCCGGCCGGGGGGGGACTGTCCCCATCCCGGGTGAAGACCGCGTCGGCCCGCTCCCACTCCGATCGGTCCAGGACCGGTTCCCAGATCGCCGGCGCGCAGGGGCGGACCAGCCGGAAGGGACCGAACTGCTCCAGCTTCCTCCCCCGGCCCGAGTCCAGGAGGGCATAGCCGGCTTGATCAATCGGATCAGGGCTCATTATTTCCGGCGGACGGGGGGGTTGATCCCTCTCCCAGGAGATGATTATAAACCGCGATCTGTCGCCGGGCGATCTCCTCCCAGGAGTAGAGCTTCCGGACCCGGGCCCGCCCCCGTTCACCCAGTTCCTTTCTCCGGGTTGGGTCCATCCGTAAAGCCTCGATCTGTTTCGCGAGCCGCCGGCAGTCCCCCTCCGGGAAGGTCAGCCCGGCGTCCCCGATCACGTGGGGGATCTCCCCCGAGTCGGAGCCGATAACCGGAACGGCGCAGCTCATCGCCTCGATCAGGACCCGGCCGAACTGTTCCTTCAGGCCGGGTTCGGTCACGGAAGGGAGCACCAGGACATCCAGGCAAGTGAGCAATTCGGGCATTGTATCATAAGGAACGGCGGGGATGAACCTGGCCCTTTCGGTTAATCCCAGTTCCGCGGCCAGTTCCCGCGCCCGGTTCAGCAGCGGGCCGTCCCCGGCGATCAGGAGATCAACCGCCCCGGTCAGGCCGGCGACGGACCGGATCAACTCCAGGAGACCCTTCTGGGCTTCCAGCTTCCCGACGAATCCGACCGTGAACTTGTCCAGGCGGAGTTCGGCGCGCCGGGCCGAGGCGTACCGCGGCCGGAAGAACCCGGGATCGACGCCCAGGGGGAGGACCAGTGATCCTTTCTCCCAGCCTTTCCCCCGGATTACCTTCTCCGCCTCGCGGTTGATAACGAAGGCGAAATCGGCCCGACGATAGGTGTATCTCTCAAACCAGGAGAACGGCGGCGGATGATTCTTCCGGATGTTCTGGGCGGAGAAGAATATGATCGGGACTTCCGGGTGGAGCTTTTTCGCGGCCCGGATCACCTGGAAGGTGACGGCGGAGAACGGTTCCTCCCACAGTTCGATAATATCCGGACGCAGTTCGCGGAGCAACCGCTCCAGGCGGGGATAGATATGGGTGACGTTGCGCAGTCCGTGATTGCGTATCCCCCAGGTCATCGGCTGGCGGACAGTCATCCGGTACGAGTTGTCTGCGGATTCTTCCAGGTCGATCATCCGGTTGAACTGCCGCCAGCGGCGCGGGACCAGGAGGTTGACCACCAGGTCGGACTGCCGGGCGACCTCCGAATACCGCTTCCGGTATCCGCCCACCACCGCCGAGTGGGATATGCTGAGCAAGACCGGATGACGACGTGGAGAAGGTTTCATTATGGTCCGGATGGTGCCCCGTGTTACAATCGGCCAAAATCAAGACAGGGTCTTCGGTAATGTCCAGAAGTGGTCCCAGGCAGGTTATTCTTCATCCGGTTCTTTTCGCCGTCTTCCCGATCCTCTTCCTCTTCAGCCACAATCGGGAGGAAGCCCTCTCCCCGGACCAGGTCCTGCTGCCCCTGGCCGTTGCCCTGCTGAGCACCTTGTTTCTCTGGGGTTTGCTCAACCTGGTCTGGAGAAACGGACGGAAATCCGCCCTGGTGGTGGCCCTGCTGGTTCTGCTCTTCTTTTCCTACGGCCATCTCCATAATTCCCTGGTCGGGATGACCGCCTTCGGTCTCAATCTCTGGCAGCACCGCTACCTGCTGGGTGTCTATGCATTGGCAACGTTAATTGTAGTCTTGTGGACGGTTAAAACCTCGAGAAAGCTGGACAAGCTGACCACGATCCTCAACCTGGTTTCCATCCTGCTGGTTGCGATCTCCCTGGGCAGCGTTTTGCTCTACTCGCTCCGCCGCGGCCCCCCGGGCCGGTCGTCGGAAGAGGTCCCCACGGAAGCCGCTCTTGTCGCCGCGGCCGACCGGGGCGGCTATCCGGATATCTACTATATCATCCTCGATGCCTATGCCCATACCCAGACCCTGAAGGATATCTACGATTACGATAACGGCGATTTTATCAAATTCCTGGAGGAGGCGGGATTTTATGTGGTGGCGGAAGGACGCAGCAATTACCCTTTCAGCGCGCCCTCGCTCTCGTCGTCCCTGAATTTCGAGTATCTTGATTACCTCCGGGGCAGTGACGGTGATTCGCCGGAAGTTTCGGTCGCTTTTTATTACCTGATCGAGAATAACAAGGCGGTTCGGTTCCTCAAGAGCCGGGGGTACAAATTCGTCCACTTCGATTCCGGCTGGAGCGGCAACGAACGAAACCGGCACGCCGATCTCGAGCTGCGGTACGGGTACGGCAACGAGTTCGCGGTCGTTCTGGCCCAGACCACCCTGCTGGTGCCGTTTCGCCGGGTACTTAACCTCCTGGCGGGGAATCACCGGAAGAGGATCCTCGGCATCTTCTCCGGTATCGCCGAGGTCCACCGGACGGTCTCCGGCCCCAAGTTTGTCTTCGCCCACCTGGTCTGTCCCCACGGGCCGTATGTCTTCGGCCCGGAAGGAGAAGAACGCAAAGTGGATAAGGTGAGCCTGACCGGGCAGGGGAGGCGGGAGGCGTACGCCGACCAGGTGTCTTTCGTCAATATGAAGGTCAGGGAACTGCTCAAGGTCCTGCTGGCTTCCCCGGACCCC
Source organism: PVC group bacterium (assembly GCA_040773245.1). Lineage (GTDB taxonomy): Bacteria > Auribacterota > Erginobacteria > Erginobacterales > Erginobacteraceae > Erginobacter. Next base: position 53,638 of record JAXGWO010000014.1, on the reverse strand, counting down.
GCCCCGATCGTGATCATCCAGGGGGATCACGGTCCGATCTCGGTCGGCGGCTTCGGGAACCCGAGCGACCGGTTCCTCCGGGAGAGGATGAGGATCCTGAACGCCTACCACCTGCCCGGGGGCGGGAATAATCTTCTCTACCCCACGATCACGCCGGTCAACACTTTCCGCCTGGTCTTCAATCGCTACTTCGGCCAGGACTATCCGCTCCTCCCGGACCGGAGCTATTACAAGGGCTTCTCGACCAGTTACGATTTCTACGACGTCACCGACCGGATCACTTTCTCCCCGGCGGGAGACTGACCGGTCAGCGCCCTGGCGATGATCCCCTCGATCTTCTCGACCCGCCTCTCCCAGGAATTTGCCCGGGCGAAATTCATCCGCGAATTCTTTTCCTCCGGCGAGTCTCCGTCCAGGATTTGGGCCAGGGCACGGTGGAAAGCTTCGGCACCGTTCTCCAGCCGGATGATGCTTTCCAGGGGCAGAAGTTCGGGCAAGCGGGTGGAGACGACCGGGAGGCCGGCGGCCAGGTACTCGTAAGTCTTGACCGGGTGAACGGTCTCGGTCAGGGAGTTGACCCGGTAGGGGATGATTCCCGCGGCGAAGGTGTCAAGGTAGCGTGGCAGTTCCTCCCTGGTTTTCGGTCCGAGCAAATGAATATTGGGCCGGGCAGCCAGTTCCCCGACGGCTTTTCTGACTTCTCCAACCAGAACAAAGGACCAATCCTTTCTTCTGTCCGCCAGGAACGCCAGCAGTTCGAGATCGACCGCGGGGCCGATTGTCCCGACAAAACCGATGATGGGGGAGGGGATGGAGGAGACATCTTCCGGTGCCGGTCCGGCCGCCGCCGCCTCCGGCGGCAGGTCCGCCCCGTGCGGGACCAGGTGAAAACGAGGGTCGTTCCGCCCGTGGCGCTCGAATATCACCCGCGAAGGGGTGAAGACGATATCCGCCCCCCGGAGCGTCTCCTCCCGCAGCCGCCGGTAGACCCGGTCCAGTCTCGATCCCCCGGTTCCCCCTTCGTCGTGAATCCAGTCGAAGATCGTCAACGGTTGACCGTGACCCCGGGCGAAGAAGGAGAAGTAAGGGTCGCTGATCCAGAAGAGGGGCGAGGCCATCCCCAGTTTCTCCCCGGCCCGCCGGGCGGCCCGGAAGGTGATCCCCTGGTTGAGCCGGTTGACGGCGGTCACGCTCCGGTTCAGCGGCAGGAGGAGGGGGGAGACGCAGCGGTAGAGGCCAGGACGGATCTCTTCCGGTCCTGCCAGCCAACGTTTCCAGTGCCTGACCGTCACCGCCGGTTCCTTGACCAGGTTGGCCGGAGAGAGCCCGATCTCGAAGAAGAGCACCCGGTGCCGCCGGGCCAGCAGGGAGGCGATCTGCTGGTGGCGCTGGAAGCTGAACTCCCAGCGGATCCCGGAGAGGAAGAGGATATCAGCTCCTTTGGTCATCGCGTTGCTCTAATTGGAGGATCGAGTCCAGAATCATCTCAATATGGCGGTCCCAGCTGAAGTGCTCCCGGCAGATCTCCCGCCCGCGCCGGCCCATTTCATCCCGAAGCTGCGGGGAAGAGAGGAGATTCTCCACCCTCTGGCGGAGGTCGGCGGGATCCTCGGAGACGGCGTAACCGCTCCGTCCATCTTCGATGACCTCCTCCGCCGCCGTCAGGATCCGGGGCGGCGCGGATTGGAGGGCAACCACCGGCAGTCCGGAGGCCATCGCTTCCAGGAGCGTCTGACCGAATGCTTCGTAACGGGAGGGGGAGACGAAGATATCCCCCAGAGGGTAAAGGTCTTCCGGGCGGTCGGTCGGCGAGAGCAGGCGGACGGACTGATGCAGATTATGTCGTTCAATCTCCTGTTCCAATGCCGGCCGGGAGGGACCTTCGCCGGCCAGAAGCAGATCTGCCCGGGATTCCCGGAGCAGGGGAGCCAGTGTACGCAGGAGGAAGGCCAGGTTTTTTTCCGGGGAGAAACGGCCGATATACAGGATCCGCGGTTTACCTGAATCGAGCCTCAGCGAGGCTAAGATCCCCTTATCCGGAGGCCGGGGGTGGAAACGGTCGAGATCCACCCCCGGAGGATTGATGGTGAAGGAGTGGGGGGCGATACCGTGGAGGCGTTCCATCTGGTGGCGGATATTCCGACTGAAGACCATAATCCGGTCCGCCTGCCGGAGGGATTCCCTTTCCAGGTAGGCGGTCTGGCGGCGCCACCAGAGTTCGAACCATCGTTCCTTCCACCCGCCGGTCGCCGCCGCCAGCGGGGCCAGGGCCGGCCAGGCCGCCGCCGGAAGATAGATCCCCGGGCAGCGGTCGGGTATGGAGGAGAAGGCGAACTGGTAGTGGGGGTAGCGGCAGAGGGCCCAGCCTTCCCGGCAGTAGGGGCGCTCCCCCAGCCAGCCGGCGATCTTTCCGGCCAGGTAGAGGTGCTTGGAGAATAGTTTTGCCCGGGGAACGGCGAAGTCGGGGTGGCGGATCACCCGGACTCCTTCGATCTCCTCCTCTTCGGCCCGGCCCGCTCCTCCGCGGCAGATCACGGTAGGTTGATAACCCCGGCCGATCAGGCGTCGGGATAACTCCCGCAGGTAGTTTTCGATCCCCCCCCGGGCCGGGAGGTAAGAGTGAGAGAGTAACCAAACTTTCATCGGATAAATCGGCTGCAGAAATTTTGTTATGCTGCTTCCGGTCGGGGTCGGGATCGGAATCGGGATCGCTATCAAGCAGTCGTCCGGCAAATTATATCGTCTCGTGCTTGGCGGGTCATATCTCGATTCCGATAGCGATACCGATAGCGATAGCGATTGTGGCGCCGATCCTTTCTCGTGACGTTATTTTCTGATTTTTTCGAAGATGAAGATCCCCGGGTGGTCGAAGAAGTGGAAGGACAGTTCCGCCCGGTCGTCGTTGATTACCCAGTTCCCCAGCCTGGGGTATTCCTTGAACACCTTGATCAGCTTGAAACCTTGTTCGCCGCAGAAGAGCCTTTCCAGGAACTCCTTTTCCGGCCGGTGCTCGGGCCGGGGATTCCGGAAATAGACCGGGAGTTCGTCGGCGATAATGACATAGTCGTTTCTCTCCAGTATCCCTCCCAGGTGAGCTGATTTCTCTGCCGGACCGAGTTTGCTCTCGAAGAGATAGGTGAAGCTGATGACCTCCTCGGGGAAAAGTTCGGGGAGGCCGTTGCGCGCGCCGAGCGGGATCGAGCGGTCGGTGGCCAGGCGCGAACCAGCCGGCAGGTTCCGGTAAACCCAATCCGAAGCCTGGCTCTTGGGGTGGGGAGCCCGGTAGATGGAGATAAAGGCGGTGGAGAACACGGCTCCCCAGAGAAAGGCCGCCCCGGCCGCCGCCGTTCCTATGATCCTCCAGTTTCTCCGGGAGATCATCTCCGCCGCCAGTTCCGCCGCCGCCAGGCAGAGAAAGGGGGTGATCGGCAGCAGGTAGCGGATCGACTTGACGAACCAGCTCCCGATCAGGAGGAAGTTGAGAACAATCCAGACGGCGAGAATGATGTCCTCCTTCTTTCGCCTTGCCAGGCAGAAGATCAATCCGCCGGTCGAGAGCAGCGCCAGCGGCCAGCCCATTGCCCAGGGGAGGTTATCGGTCAGGTGGAAGAGGTAAGAAGCTGTCCCCTGGAAATGGTAAGCCCAGATCTGGGGGATCTCCCCGGTGGTCTTTCTCGCCCACCAGAGGATGGCCGGGACGGCGGTGGCGGCGTCGAGGATGATGTAAGGAGAGAGCAGGAAAAATGTCGCCCCGGCGGCGAGCAGACCAAGCAGGAGTTTTCGCTGATCTCTCCACCCGGTCGCCCGGTCGGAGATCATCCGGATCAGGTGAGCGGTCAGAAGCGGCAGAACCGCCGGGGCCCAGTACTTGCCGGCCATCCCCGCCCCGGCGGCGATCCCCGCCGCCAGGTAGTCCCGGTTTCTCCCGGCCCGCATCGCCCCGACGGAGAACCACGTCACCGCCATCAGGAAGAAGGCCAGCATCACGTCCGGGGTGAAGAAATGGCTCATCTGGACGTGGATCACGGTGACCGAGAGGAAGAGGGCGGCGAGTATCCCGGTCCGGGCGTTGTTAAGCCGGCGGCCCAGGAAGAAGATCAGGGGGATGGAGAGGGTCCCCCAGGCGGCCGAGCTGATCCGTCCCAGGAGGTGGACGGTGGGGAGGGTGAGGGGGAAGAAGAGGGAGTAAATCCCGGAGAGAAAGGTGACGATGTAGATGTTCAGGGACGGGTGGTAAAACCATCGCGGGTTGAGGTAATTGAGCATCGGCTCCTTCCTCATCGCGTTGGCGGTGTTGATGAAGGCGTTCTCATCGACGTGGTAGCGCCAGGGCAGCCCCCAGTCCAGGCCGGAAAACCGGAGCCATCCCCCCAGGGCGGTGATCAGGATCAGCCAAATCAGCCAGCGATTACCGGTTACGGTTCTCATTTTTTCACGGCCTGGATGATCAGGGATTCTCCGAAAATCGGCCACCGCAGCGGTGACGGGATCTTGAAGAACGGAATCCGGTATCGGTTGTAAGAGTACTTCTCAATCTGGAAGCCCGCTTTCTCCAGGATCCGGGTCAAGTAGTAACGGGAGAGCGGGGTAATGTGCCCGATTACCTTGTATTGCCACTGGTTGAAGAATGGGTAGAAACTCCCTTCCCGGAGAAAAAAGATCTTACAGCTCAGATAATCGATATTCGGGGTGGAGAGAACCAGCCGCCCGCCGGGCTTAAGAATCCGGGCCAGTTCTCGGGTGAAGTGCCAGGGATTTTCCAGATGTTCGATGGTCTCCAGGGAAACGACATAATCGACTGTCATCCCCGGAAGGGCCAGGTCCTGATTGAGATCGGCTCGGAAGAACTGCAGATCAGGCTGGAGGTTCGGCCTGGCTTCCAGGTCGGTTGAGATTACCCGGAATCCCATTCCCCGCAGATTCCTGGAAAGAATGCCATAACCTGCCGCGGCGTCCAGGATCAATCCCCGTCTCCAGGCGGCGCAAATCTCCAGTACCTTCCGGTGAAGAAGCGGAAAGGCGAGTTCTTCGTCCGGGCTTCTCCGTTGTGACTTCATTCTACTTCCTTTGTTGCAGCGTTGCTGTTGCCATCCGGACCAGGAAAAGTGCCGCCCAGATCGCGACCAGAGGGTGGAGGGGGAGGCGGTAACGCGACGCGCTGTGGACGAAGAAGTGAACGGCGATGAAGGAGCCAAGGTACAGGTAGAGGAGCCGCCATCGCCGCCAGGTCTTAAATGAGAGAAGGAATCCGCTGAATCCGAGTATTCCACATATCGCCCATTGACGTCCGCTCCAGGTGAAGAGGTACCCGCCCCAGAAGATGCGCATCTTGACCGCGGTCAACCGAAGGAATTCTCCGGGGTTATGCCTGATAAACCGGATCGACTCCCGGATCCCCTCCCGATTCCTCTCCACCTCATCCTTTATCTCGTAGAGGGGGTTGGTGCTGTTATCCGGGTAGTGGTAGCCGCCGGGGGCGCCGGGGTGGAGGCCCATCCAGAGCATCGTCCCGGCATTGGTGGAGACGGGGACGAAGTCCCCGTGCAGCCGCCAGTTTCGATATGTCCAGGGCGCGATCGTCAGTCCGGCCGCCGCCAGCATCACCGCCCACCCCGCCAGGCCATTTATCCGGCGCGGGCTGAAGCCCGCGGCTACGTCGGGGCCGGCTTTTTCCCCGGTTGCCGTAGCCGCACCCTTCAGGGTGCGCCGGCCGAAACCCGCGACCGGTATAAACGGGATCACAACAGTCAGAAACAGGAAAGGCAGCACGGTCGGGCGGCAGAGGACGGCCAGGCCTCCGGTTATCCCGGCCCCGATGAAGACCGGCCAGCCCGGTTTCCGGAAGCCTTTCATCAGCAGCAGGATCAGGAGCAGGCTGAGCGGGATATAGAGGTTTTCCGAAAGCAGGAGGCCGGAGAGGTGGATGAGGGAAAAGTCAACCGCGGTCAGGAAGGCCGACAGGAGAGCTCCGACGGAACCGATAACATCCTTGGCGATCAGGAAGACCAATAGGGTCGAAAGCGTCGCCAGCGCCGCCTGGACCACGCGGGCCACGGAGTGAGAATGGCCGAAGACGCGGTAGACCAGACTCAGGAAGAATGGATAGAGCGGTGGGCGGTAGGACCAGGGTTTGTCTATTCCATAGTAGCCTTTTTCGATCAGGTTGACCGCCAGGAGGTCATAGGTCCGCATATCGGAGATGACCAGCTCATCCATTCTCCGGGAGAGGATATGGGAATACATTACCTTGCCCCCGAAGGAAATGAGGAGGATGACGATCAACAATCGGATTGAACTGCTCCTGTTCATATCAATAGTAAGCGGCGAGTCGGCGGATCAGGTCGGCCGCCCGGGCCGGTTCCCGGTCAAAGATTTCCCTCTTTTCATCGGGATCTTCCGCCAGGTTATAAAGCTCGAAGGTGACGTGACGGTAATCGTAAATCAGTTTCCAGTCTCCGTAAAGGATGGCTCGCTTTTTCGCCAGCAGATTCTCGGCGAAAATTCCCTCATCCCGCTCCCGGGTTTCAAATCCGAGAATTGCGGGGAGAAGGCTTATCCCCTGCGTCCGGCGGGGGAGGGGGAGGCCGATCGCGTCGAGGACGGTGAGCGGAAGATCGATTAAGCTCGCCTGGATTGCGACCGTTCTGGATTCGGCCCCCGGGATCCGAACGATCAGCGGAACCCGGAGGACTTCTTGATAGAGAGTGGTGCCGTGGGATCTCCCCCCGTGATCGCCGAATTCCTCTCCGTGGTCGGCAAAGACCACAATCAGAGAACGATTGAACAGGCCGGTTTCCCGGAGACAGTCGAGAATCTTCCCTATACCGGCATCGACCCGGAGGATCTCACCGTCATAGAGATCGATCGCATCCTCCCCCCAATTTGGAGATTCCGGATTGGGTAGGTATGGAGCGTGAGGATCGTAGTAATGCAGCCAGAGGAAAAACGGTCGTTCGTGCTCGCTGCGGAGAAATTCCAGCGCCTTTTCCGTCAGTTTCTGGGTGGTGGATTGATCGGTGATCGGCGGAGGCACCACTGGAAATTCTTTATGGTCGAATCCGCGGTAAAACAGGTGGCGGAAATAGTAGACCTCGAATCGAATCCTCGGGGCGATGACTGTGGTTGTCCAGCCCGCCTGCTTCAGTATCTCGGGAAGAGTGTGAACAATATCCAGTTTCTCCGCCTCCAGCGGGATCAGGGAAGTCATCACCGAATTAAAGGAGAAAATGGTATTTGTCGATTGGCTGTATGCCTCGACAAAGCGGGCGGCCCCGGCAGCCAAGTGGTCGAGATTGGGCGTGGTCCGGCGTTGGTAGCCGTAACAGCCAACGTGGTCATAACGGACGGCGTCGATGGTGATAAATATGACGTTGGCGATTTCGGGGACCGGCCCGACGCGGAGAACCTCCTTTCCGAATCGGGGCATTCTCGGACCGCCAAAACAATCCTGGTCGATTTCGTCCCCGGGGATGTCGTAAGCCCCCGGGTTGACGGCGGGGTTGCGGTCGTTGCAGTCCCCGCCCCCCAGGATTGGTGAATAGCCGTCGCGATCGAAGTCTACTAGGCGATGGATCCACTGGATTGCTTTGCTCTGGAACGGAGTTTCCAGGAGAACGATCCGTTTCACTTTTTGGTTGTCACCAAAACGGCAGAGAGTGAAAGTCAGGGTGGCGATGAGGATCGGAGCGCCGAAGAGCAGTAAAGCTTTCTGTTGGAAACGCGGATTAAGCGGGGAAAATTCGGCGACGAGGCAAAGAAGGAAGTATTGCCCCAGCCAGAAGAGCACCAGCGAAATCATATTATGCAGGTAAGGAAATGCACGATGGAAGAAAGAAGCGTCAGCCCAGTACAGAACCATCAAGAAGATTCCCGTGGCGAGGATCCGGCCGATCCGTCGCGTGGCGGAACCCCCGCGCACAATTTTTAAGCCTTGGGCTAAACGGCGCCTCTGGTTTTGCAGGGCGCAAAGGGGGACAAAAGTGAGAAGGCAGACCAAAGAGGCGAAGACGAAGATCTGTCGATAAAGATGGCTCTCTGTAGGGTGGTAGAGGTTGGTCAGGACCGCATTGCGGAAAATAACGTAGCAGTATAGGCCGAGTACATATGTAGCCGCTATCAGCGGGGCATTCGGACGGATGCGATGGCGTCCAAAGGGAAGCCGGAAGACCAGCCAGGAAAAAATTCCCTCCATAATCCCAATTATGGCCCCCAGAGACACGAGCAGTCCGGTCAGATAAACGAGGAAAAGCCTGTATTCCCCGGGACTGCTGAAGAGAAGCCGTTTCCCGCTGAGGAGAAAATATCCTGCCTCCAACATAACCAGGGAGAGTGAGCCCAGCAGGCCGAGGAAAATACCGGTTTGTAATGCTCCGCCAAATCCGATTTTTTTTATTCCGGTCATTGAATATTAACCGACTGTCTATTAGCCCCGCGTCTCGAATCTGCTGCGTTGAAAATCACCTGAATGGAATCAGATAATTCTCAAGATATCCTTAAAGATATCCAATTACGGTATACAAGACCGTTGCCAAGGCTTATTATGTTATCGGAGCCAATTAATTAGGCAACAGATATTCCTCCGCCGTTAATCTATTGCCCGGGAGGCTGGCGATGGCGATCCTCAAGGATATCCCCCTCAACGCGATTAGCGTTCCGAAGGACCACATCCGGGTACAGAGTTACGGTCCCCGGTCGATCGGGAAACTGACCGAGTCGATTCTCTCTTACGGTCTCCTGGTCCGGGTCATCGTCCGGCCGGCGGGGGAGGGGAAGTACGAGCTGGTCGACGGGGAGCGCCGCCTGGCCGCCTTCCGGTCCCTTTACGACCGGGAGGGTCAGAAGTGGATCGCCATCCCGGCGCTCGTGGAGGAGATGACCGCCCGGGAGGCGGTCATCCGCCAGGTGGTGATCAACGAGAACCGGCAGGATCTCACTCCGTTCGAGAAGGCCAAGGGCTACAAGCTGGCCTGGGAGACCGGTCACTTCAAGAGCTACCGGGAGCTGGCCGCGCTGGCGGGGAAGTCCCACACCTCGATCGTTCGCTCGATCGGCATCTTCGAGAAGTTCCCCCGGGAGATTATCGAGGCTTTCGAAAGCGGAGAGCTGAAGCAGGCCCACCTCCAGTATTTCTACTCCCTGCCCGACCGCCCGGCGATGCTCAAGCTCTATCACGCCATCGTCAAGGACCGGCTGAAATCCCCCGAGACCCGGGCCCTGGCCAACCGGCTCGACGAGCGCTGGCTGAGCGGCGACCGAGAGCTCCTGATCCAGGTGGCGGAAGGGGACCCGGAAATCCAGCCGCTCCTCGGCAGCGAGATCACCATCGCCGACCTGGTCCAGAAGAGCAAGTGCACCCTGGACTACACCAACCTGACCCGGTTCAAGGAGCTGGTCACCCTTCTCCATCGCCTGGTCCAGAGTGGTGAATTTCGCACCACCTTGTCGCAATACCATAAACACCAATAGCTTGCGGGCAGGCCGCGCAGAGAAAACTTTTGATTGGAGGGTTCTGACAATGCCGGGAGACAAGATTATGCAATGTGGGATTTTCGGGTGGCCGGTCGGGCACTCGATCTCGCCGGAGATCCATAACTCGGCCTTCACTGCCGCCGGGCTGGACTGGGAGTACCGGTCCTACCCGGTCCGGCCGGAGGAGCTGCCGGCCGCCTTCCGGGATTTTGCGGCCCGAGGGGGGAGGGGGCTGAACATCACCATACCCCACAAGGTGGCGGTGACCAAACTGCTCGACCGGATCGAGGACCGGGCCCGGCTGATCGGCGCGGTCAACACCGTCCTCTTCCAGAGCGGCGAGGCCTCCGGTTTCAACACCGACGGGCCGGGTTTCATCCAGTCGGTGGAGGAAGGGCTGTACTTCAATTTCGCCGGGAAGACGGTGGCGGTCTTCGGGGCCGGCGGGGCCGGCCGGGCGGTCGCCGTCTCGGCGGCGCTGAAGGGGGCCCGGGTGGAGATCGCCGACCTCGACCGGGAGCGGGCGGAGGAGTTGAGCCGCTGGATCAACCGGGAGGTCCGGCCGGGGGCGGCGGGGCACTTTTACCCCGAGAAGAGATCCGGCCGGGCGATTCTCTCCGCCGCCGACCTGGCGGTGGACGCCACCCCGCTCGGCCTGGCCCCCGCCGATCCGGTCACCTTCGATCCCGCTCTCCTGTCGCCGAAGGCGGCGGTGGTTGACCTGGTCTACAACCCGCCGGAAACCCCCCTGCTGCGGGCGGCCCGGCATCTGGGGCTGAGGGCGATTAACGGTCTGGGGATGCTGGTTCAGCAGGCCGCTCTCTCCTGGACGATCTGGACCGGTCTTCCGGCCCCGGTGGAAGTGATGCGGTCGGCCGCCCTCCGGGCGATGGAGCGGAGAGAAAAGGAGAAATAATGGAAACTTTCCTGGTCAGCATCGTCTTTCTCTTCGGCCTGGCGGTCGGGAGTTTCGCCAACGTCATCATCTACCGGCTCCCCCAGGGGAAGTCGATCGTCCTCCCCCGGTCCTACTGCCCGTCCTGCCGGAAACCGATCGCCCCCTGGGATAATATCCCGCTGCTGAGTTTCATCCTCCTCCGGGGGAGGTGCCGCCGCTGCGGAGCGGCGATCTCCGCCCGCTACCCGCTGGTGGAGCTGCTGATGGGGCTGCTCTTTGTCGCCGCTTATCTCCTGCTGGCGAGCCGGGGGGAGAGAGTCATCCTCTTCCCGTTTTTCTGGTATTTCACCTTCACCCTGGTCGTGCTGGCCCTGATCGATCTCGAGCATTTCATCCTTCCCGACGTTCTCACCTACTCCCTGCTGGGGGGCGGTCTCCTCTTGGCGGTTCTCTCCCCCGGACGCTTTGGCCCTCCGGGGATCGGCCCCTCGCTGCTTTGGTCCCTGATCGGGGCGGCGGTGGGGGGAGGGAGCCTCTGGTTGATCGGGATCCTGGGCAAGGCGGTCTTCCGGAAGGAGGCGATGGGGCTGGGAGACGTCAAGCTGATGGCCGCGGTGGGAGCCTGGCAGGGGTGGGGGATGGCGCTCTTCGCCATCTTCCTCGGCGCCCTGGTTGCCGCGGTGGTCGGGATCGGCCTGATCCTTGGGAGGAAGGCCGAGTGGGGATCGAAAATCCCCTTCGGCCCCTACCTCGCCATCGGCTCCCTTCTTGCCCTCTTCTTCGGCCAAACCCTGATCTCCTGGTATCTCGGTTTTTATCTTTAAATCGCTATCGCTATCGGGATCGGTATCGCTATCGAAGCCTTTGCTTGCCCTGGGGGAGAAGCGATCCCGATAGCGATCCCGATAGCGATTAAATTTCTCTTCAACCACATTAAATCGTCTGTTAGATTAAAGTCTATCTAGGTTATTTGCATACAGAGGAGAAAGAGATGCTGCGTTACCTGACCGCGGGGGAGTCGCACGGGCGGGGGCTGCTGGCCATCCTGGACGGCCTCCCGGCCGGCCTGAAAATCGATCAGGAATTCATTGACGCCGAACTGAAGGCCCGCCAGGGCGGGTACGGCCGGGGGGGGCGGATGGAGATCGAGTCCGACCGGGCCGAGATCTGGTCGGGGATGAGGGACGGGATGACGATCGGATCGCCCCTGGGCCTGGTGATCGTCAACCGGGACCATACCATCGATCAGCTTTCCCCCGTGACCGCGCCCCGTCCCGGACACGCCGACCTGGCCGGCGGGAGGAAGTTCGGCCACCGGGACCTCCGCAACGTCCTCGAACGGGCCAGCGCCCGGGAGACGGCCGCGCGGGTGGCCCTGGGGGCGATCGCCCAGATCCTGCTCCGGGAGTTCTCGATCGTCGTGGAAAGCTGGGTTACCGCGCTGGGCGGGATTACAGCCGGGGACGCGACGCCGGAGGAGAGGAGGAGAAACCTGGCCGCCTCCCGTCTCAACTGCCCCGACCCGGAAGCCGAGAAGAGGATGATCGAGCTGATCGACCGGACCCGGGAGAAGGGTGATACCCTGGGCGGAGTCTTCCAGGTGGAGATCGCCGGCGTCCCGGTCGGCTTGGGGAGCTACTCCCAGGGCGACACCCGTCTCGACGGACGCCTGGCCGCCGCCCTGATGTCGATCCCGGCGATCAAGGGGGTGGAGATCGGGGCCGGGTTCCCCGCCGCCGCCGAACCGGGCTCCCGGGTCCACGACGTGATCGCCTGCACCGAGGACGGGATCTGCCGGCCTACCAACCGGGCCGGGGGGATCGAGGGCGGGGTGAGCAACGGCGAGCCGATCGTGATCCGGGCGGCGATGAAGCCGATCCCCACCCTGGCCCGCCCGCTCGCCACGGTCGATCTTGCCACCGGGAAGCCGGCCGAGGCCGCCCGGGAGCGTTCCGACGTCTGCGCCCTGCCGGCGGCGTCGGTGGTGGGGAGGGCAGTGGCCGCCCTGGAGCTGGCCCGGGCCTTCCTGGAGAAGTTCGGCGGCGACAGCGTCGAGGAAATCCGAAGGAATCTCTCCGGTTACCTGGCCGCCGGGCGGGGTTGATCCTCACTCCTTTTGGTTGCCGTTGTGTTTCCGCCGGGCCGGCCGGTTGCCGGGCTTAACCAGATGAAAGAATCGAGGAATATCGTCCTCTTCGGTTTTATGGGCACCGGGAAGACGGCGGTCGCCCGCCTCCTCGGGGAGAGGCTGGGCCGGCCGGTGGTCGAGATGGACGCCCTGATCGAGGAGCGGGAAGGGATGGAGATCAGCCGCATCTTCGCCGAGCGCGGGGAGGGGTATTTCCGGAAGCTGGAGAGGAAACTGGTCCGGGAACTGGCGGATAGCCGCGGCCGGATCATCGCTACCGGGGGCGGGGTGATTCTCGATCCCGACAACATCCGCGACCTGTCCCGGTCCGGGACCCTGATCTGCCTGACCGCCCGGCCCGAGGTGATCCTGGAGCGAGTGGCCGGAGAGAGCCATCGCCCGCTCCTGGAGGGGCCCGGCCGGGAGGAGACGGTCAAACGGATGCTGAAAGACCGCCGCCCTGATTACGACCGGATCCCGGGTCAGATCGATACCTCGGACCTGAGCATTGAGGAAGTGGCCGGGCGGGTGATCGGGTTGATGGGGAGTGGGGAGTAGGCAGTGGGCAGTAGCCAATGCCCTACTCCCCACTGCCCACTGATTACTGAGTTTCCGTAACCGTGAGCCCTCCCCCTCGCAACCGAGTCATCCCCGTCTTCCTCGCGGTCTTCCTGGCCGGGTTCTCGGCCTTCTCCGCCCAGATCGTCTTCCTGAGGGAACTGCTGGTCCTCTTCTACGGTAACGAGCTTTCCCTGGGGGTGATCCTGGGCTGCTGGCTCTTCTGGACCGGGCTGGGGAGCCTCGGCCTGGGGAGGATCTCCGACCGATTCCGTTCCCCGGCCCTGGTTCTGGCGGTCGCCCAGACCTTGCTGGCCTTTGTCCTGGTCCTGACCCTGCCGGCGATCCGCTCGGCCAAGTTGCTGCTCGGCCTCGCCCCCGGACAGATCACCGGCTACGGCTCGATCTTCCTGGTCTCCTTCTCGGTCCTCTCCCTGACCTGCCTGCTCAACGGGTTCCTCTTTGCCCTTGGCTGCCGCAGCTACGACCGGATCTCCGCCGGGAAGGCGGCGGACCCCTCCCTGCGGCCGGCCCGGGGGTTGGGCCTGGTCTACATCGTTGAAGCCCTCGGTTCGACGGCGGGTGGGCTCCTGACCAGCCTCCTCCTGATCCGGATTCTCGACTCGATGCCGATGCTGACGCTGATGGGTTTTTTGAACCTGGCGGCCTCCGGGGCGCTGCTCCTGGCCGGTCCATCCCCTCGCCGCTCCCGCTTCTTCAAGGTGGTCTGGCCGCCGGCGGCGGTCTTCGCCCTGGCCGCCCTCCTCACCGGGCAAATCCATACCCTGGACCGTCTCTCCCGCCGGTGGCAGTGGCGGGGTTTTAAACTGGAGAGGATCGAAAACAGCATCTACGGCAACCTGGCGGTCACCGCCCGGGAGAACCAGTTCAGCGTCTTCGAGAACGGGCTGCTGGTCTTCACCTACCCCGACGAGAGCACGGCCGAGGAGTCGGTGCACTTCGCCCTTCTCCAGCACCCCGAACCTCGCCGGGTCCTCCTGATCGGCGGCGGGGCCGGAGGGGGGCTGGGGGAGATCCTCCGCCATCCCTCCGTGGAGGAGGTCACCTACCTGGAACTCGACCCGGCGATCATCCGGCTGGCCGGGGAGTTTCTTCCCCCCGGCGAGCGGCGGTTCCTGACCGATCTCCGGGTGGAGATCGTTTACGGCGACGGCCGGCTCTACCTGGAGCGTTCGGGAAATGAATACGACCTGATCCTCCTCAACCTCCCCGACCCGCTGACCGCCCAGATCAACCGGTTCTACACCCGGGAGTTCTTTGCCCTCGCCCGTTCCCGTCTTCGGGAAGGCGGGGTGCTCGGCTTCGGGGTCACCTCGTCTCCCAATTACATCAGCGGGGAACTCCGCAACTTTCTCGGTTCCCTCTACCGGACCCTGGACGGGATCTTCCCGGCGGTGGTGATCGTCCCCGGCGGGACCAACCACTTCATCGCCGCGGCTTCTCCCGGGTACCTGACCGACGATTACCGGATTATCGAAGAGCGGGTCGGGGAGCGCTCGCTTGACCTTCGTTATGTCCGGGGGTACTACCTGGCCGACCGGATGAGCCGGGAGCGGATCGAGTACCTGCGGGGGATGATCGAGACCGCCCCCCGGGCCCGGATCAACCGCGACTTTCACCCGATCTCCTACTTCTTTAACGTGGTCTTCTGGTCGAGCTACTTCGCCGGCGAGACCGGGGGTTGGTTTATCCGTTTCCTCCAGGCGGCGCTGGTCATCCGCTGGTGGTGGTTCGGTCTTCCGGCGGTCCTGGCCCTGATTGCCTTCCCCGTCTTCCGCCGCCGGGTCTCCCGTTCGCGGGGCGGGTGGGTGCTCTGGCCGGTCTTCACCTCGGGGTTCTCGGAGATCGTCTTCCAGGTGGTGGTGCTCCTCGCCTTTCAGATCTTCTACGGGTACGTCTACTACAAGCTGGGGCTGCTCCTGACCCTGTTTATGGTCGGCCTGGCCCTGGGCGCCGGCGCGGTCACCGCCCTCTTCCCGCGGCTGCGGAATGACTATCGGGCTCTACTGGTGACCCAGATCGCCATCTGCCTCTACCCGCTGCTTCTCCCGGCGGTCTTCTCCTTCCTGGCCGCGGCCCGGGGGATGGAGGCGGTCTTCACCCTCGGCGAGCGGCTGGTCTTCCCGCTGCTTCCCCTGACGGCCGGGTTTGTCGGGGGGTTCCAGCTCCCGCTGGCGGGGAGAATGTACCTGAAAGAGAGGAAGAAGGTGGGATTGGTGGCCGGATTGACCTACGGGGCCGATCTCTTCGGGGCCTGCCTGGGGGCGGTCGCGGTCAGCGCCCTGATCCTCCCTATCCTGGGGGTGAACGCCACCTGCTGGGCCGTCTCCCTGGTCAACCTCGCCTCCCTGGTCGTGATCCTCGGCTACCGCCCAAGGCGATAGCCCTTCGGGATCAGTCACCGGCGGCTTGTCTTCAAGGTCTAAGCTGTGATATGTTGTCATCACTGTGAAGCGGGAGAATGAGAACCGGGCCGCGCTGCTGGTGGTGGATATCCAGAACGGGTTCATCGAGGAGTCGGAGCTTCCGGTCCCGGGGGCTCGGGAGGTGATCCCGGTCATCAACCGGCTGATGCCGCTCTTCCCCGTCGTGGTCGCCTCCCAGGACTGGCATCCGGCGGAGCACGGGAGTTTCCATACCCGGCACCCCGGGGCTGCCCCCTACGATCTGGGGACCCTGGGCGGGAAGGAGCAGATCCTCTGGCCGGTCCACTGCGTCCAGGGGACGAGAGGGGCCGAGTTCGCCCCCGGGATCAGGACCGAATACTTCCAGGCGATCATCCGGAAGGGGCTGGACCCGGTGGTGGATTCCTACTCGGTCTTTTACGACAACCACCACCGGAATCCCTCGGGGCTGAAGGGGTACCTGATGGAACGGGGGGTACGAAGGGTCTTCCTCGCCGGGCTGGCGTTCGACTTCTGCGTCCGCTACAGCGCCCTCGACGCCCTCGAGTTCACCTTGGAAATCTTCGTGATCGAGGACGCCTGCCGGGGGGTGACCGAGGAGTCGGCGGCCGAGACGAAGCGGGTGTTCAGGGAGAATGGGATCCGGCTGGTCCGGTCGTCGGAGGTGGAAAGCCTCCTTCCAGCCCGGACTTAACCGGCCAGTTCCCGCCAGTGCCGCGCCTTCGCCGGCCGGACATTATCCTCGTTCGGCTTCCTCTGCGCCCGGGACCAGAAGGGCAGAAGCCCCGCCACCAGCCCCCAGCCGAGCCCCCGCTTGAGGAACTGCCTCCGGCTGATCTTCTCTTCAGTTTTCATCCTTGGTTGCTCACTTCCACAAACCTGCGATCGCCTGGCCGCAGGATCCGCACTTCTCGTCTTTCAGGTGGTTCTCCCGGACCAGGTATCCGGTCCTTCCGATTACCGTCTTTTTACAGTTGGGGCAGATGGTATTCTCCCCCGGGTCGCCGGGGATGTTCCCGGTATAGACGTAGCGCAGCCCTTTCCCGAGGGCGATCTCCCTCGCCCTCCGCAGGGTCTCCACCGGGGTGGGGGGGAGGTTGCGGAGCTGGTAAAGGGGCTGGAATCGGGAGAAGTAGAGCGGCGTATCCTGGCCGAGGTGGTCGTAAACCCAGCCGGCCAGCCACTCGATCCGGTCCGGCCGGTCGTTGAGGGTGGGGACGATCAGGTTGGTGATCTCCAGCCAGACCCCCATCTCGCGCATCACCTCCAGGGTCCTCAGCACCGGGCCCAGGGTTCCCCCGACCACCTTCCGGTAGTACTCCTCGTCGCCCTTCAGGTCGACGTTGGCCGCGTCGACCACCGGGCAGAGTTCCCGCAGCGGCTGCTCGTTGATGTAACCGGCGGTGACCAGGATGTTCTTCAGGCCGCGTTGCCGGGCCAGGACCGAGGTATCGTAGGTGTACTCGTAGAAGACCATCGGATCGGTGTAGGTGTAGGAGATCGAGGGGCAGTCGTGGCGGACGGCCTCTTCCACCACCGCCGCCGGGGGGAGGCTGTAGTTGTCGGTCTCTTCCGGCGGACGCTGGGAGATCTGCCAGTTCTGGCAGAACCGGCAGTGGAGGTTGCAGCCGGCGGTGGCGATCGAGAAGGTCCTGGTCCCGGGCAGGACGTGGGAGAGCGGCTTCTTCTCCACCGGGTCGATGTGGACCGCGCAGGGGTTGCCGTAAACCAGGGTGACCAGTTCGCCGTTCAGGTTCTCCCGGGCCCGGCAGTCCCCCCGCTGCCCCGGCGCCAGGACGCAGCGCCGGGGGCAGAGGCCGCACTGGACTTTCCGCTCGGTCTTCACGTTTACTCCTCCCACTCCCGGGAGAACCTGGCTTTCCGAGGTTCGATCCCTCGCTCCCGGTAACGGCTCAACGTCTCTTCCGCGGTGCCGGGCGTGGCCCGGAGTTCCGCCTCCGGACCCGTCCGCGGCGCCTCCCCGCACCCCGCCGCCAGAAAGAGTGCTCCCGCTATCAATATCGACCGGATTATTCTTCCCCTGTTCATCCCCGCAAAGTCCTGTTCGCCCCGGTATCCTTTAGGTCCTTTAAGCCCTTTATGTCCTTTGCCTGTTAGGTCTTGCTAAGTCATAGCTTACCATCGGTTATGGTGCCCCGCAACTCCCGGTTCAGATCCCCGGCCAATCCCCGCAGCCCGCGGATCACCTCCAGCGTGAATACCCCCTGCCGGGAGGAGAAGATGGTGTTGTTCTGCCAGAGCGGATCGAGGTCTCCCGGGATCACCCCTTTCTTGACCAGGGCAAGGTAGTCGGGGGTCCCCGGGATGGGGGAGAAGGCGGCCAGGGAGACGGCGGCCCCCAGGGAGTGGACGAACCGGATATCCCGCTTCGCCTCTTCCGGGATCTGCCCGGGAAGCCCGATCATCAGGTAGACGATGACATCCCCCCGGCGGTAGCCGGCTTCTGCCAGGTGCTCCAGCGCCCGGATCAAATCCCGGTTGGCCACCTTCCCGCCGGTTCTCTTCTGGTGATCCTCGCCTGCCGATTCCAAACTGAGCCGGGGCTGGACAAACCCGGCCTCCTTCATCAGCTCCGCGGTCCGGCGAGTCAGGAAGCGGGCGTGGAGACCGTTGGGCGTATGGAATCTCCAGCCCCCGCCATCCCGGATCAGGAGAGCAAGGATACGATCGAGGTGGCGGGGGGAGTCATAGAGGAGGGCGTTGTCGTAGAAGGCGATGTCGGTTGTCCCATAGCGTTCCCGGTAGCCAATAATCTCCGTCGCCACGGCCGGCGGTTCCCGCCGCCGGAGTTCCGGCTCCAGGAGCGCGGCCGCGCAGTAGGAACAGGAGTGGGGGCAGCCCAGTCCCGTCCGGACTGCCAGGGCCGAACGGTTCCTCAGCAGGTCGTAGGCCGGGAGAATCTCCGTCCCGGGTTGACCGGGCCGGGGGAATCCCCGCCCGGCGAGCAGATCGGCCAGCTCCTCCCATCCGCCCCGGACCGCGATCGCGTCGGCTTTCGATTGATCCCGGGCGTGGTCCGGGCAGAGCTGGGGGTAAAGCCCTCCCAGGATAACCGGGACGCCGGGGAAGGCCTCTTTTAAGAGTTCCCGGGTCTGGAAGTACCCGGGATACCAGTAGGTCATTGTCGTCCCGGCCAGGACCAGGTCCGGCTTCTCCTTCTCCGCCAGCCGCTTGATGACCAGTTCCCGGGGAAGCCCGTAGCGGAAGTAGGGGCGGTCCACGGAGGCGACCGCCTCCGGCTTCTCCGCCGGGACCTGGTAGAACTTCCCCCGGCCGAAGGTGTTGCTCCGGGGGAGCTTCCGGGAGGCATAAGCAGGAAGCTCGGGGTCGAACCGATCGAGGCAGTCGAGGAGGTCCACCGACCAGCCCCACTTCCGCAAAACCGCCCCGACCCGGAGCAGCCCGAAGGGCCTCAGCCATAGGTCGTAGGCCGCGAAGTCGCAGATCCAGGGGTTGACCAGGAGGGCTTTCATCGGCGTTGTCCGGGGCGATTGTATCACCTTATCTATTCCGGGTTAAGGGAGTTCCTCCGCCCAACTTTGATTTGACGGCGCCGTTGCCCCTCTGCTACTATCCGCCCTCTTAGCCGTTGAACTTCCCTAACCGGATAATCGAGATGAGCGATCAGCACGACTACAAGGATACCCTCAACCTCCCGCAGACCCCCTTCGGGATGAAGGCCGATCTGGCCCGGAAGGAGCCGGAGTTCCTCGCCCGCTGGGAGGAGACCGGCCTCTACGGAAAGATCCGCTCCGCGCGGCAGGGGAGGGAGAACTACACCCTTCACGACGGTCCTCCCTACCCGACCGGCGATCTCCACATCGGGACCGGGATGAACAAGATCCTCAAGGACATCATCGTCCGTTTCCGGACGATGAGCGGCTGCGACGCCCCCTACATCCCCGGTTGGGACTGCCACGGACTTCCGATCGAGCACAAGGTGATGACCGAGCTGGGGGAGGAGGCGGAGAAGATGTCCCCGGCGGAAATCCGGAAGCGCTGCCGGAAGTTCGCCCTTAACTACGTAGGTTCCAACCGGAAGGAGTTCAAGCGGCTGGGCTGTTCGGGCGACTGGGAGAACCCCTACCTGACCATCAACCCCGCCTACGAGGCGGCGGTCCTCGAGGTCTTCCAGGAGATGGTGGAGCGGGGTTACGTCTACCGGGAGCTGAAACCCATCCACTGGTGCGGTTCCTGCCGGACCGCCCTGGCCGAGGCGGAACTGGAGTACCGGGACCGGAAGGATACCTCGATCTACGTCCGCTTCCCCCTGGTCTCGCTCCCCCCCGATCTCTTCCCCGGCGCGGGGGTAGCCCCGGTCTCGATCCTGGTCTGGACCACCACCCCCTGGACCCTCCCCGCCAACCGGGCGGTGGCGGTCAACCCGCTCTTCGACTACGTCCTGGTCAGCTTCCCCGACCCCGCCAGCAACGAGGAGCGGCGGGTGATCCTGGCCGCCGAGGCGGTCGAGCGGGTCTTTAAGGAAGCCGGGATCGCCTCCCGACAAATCCGGGGGAAGGTGAAGGGGACGAGGCTGGAGGGGCTGCTCTACCGCCACCCCTGGGAGGAGCGCCAGTGCCCGGTGATCCCGGCCGACTATGTCAACCTGGAGGAGGGGACCGGGTGCGTCCACACCGCCCCCGGCCACGGCCAGGAGGACTACCTCTCGGGGCGGAAGTTCAACCTGGAGACCGCCAGCCCGGTTGACGAACGGGGGGAGTTCACCGCCGAGGTTCCCGCCCTGAAGGGCCTCCACGTCCTGGCGGCCAACCCCCGGATCGTGGAGAATTTATCCGAGCGCGGCCTTCTCCTCGCCCGGGGGGAGATCGCCCACTCCTACCCCCACTGCTGGCGCTGCCGCCAGCCCGTGATCTTCCGGGCCACCCGGCAGTGGTTCGTCTCCCTGGCCAACCGCGGCCTGAGGCAAAAGCTTCTCGACGAAGTCGAGCGGGTGGAGTGGGTCCCCGACTGGGGGAAGACCCGGATCCGGGGGATGCTGGAGGGCCGCCCGGACTGGTGTATCTCCCGGCAGCGGACCTGGGGCGTCCCCATCCCCGCCTTCTACTGCCGCTCCTGCGGGCGGGAACTCCTCGACCCCGGGGTAATCGGCCGGGTGATCGAACTCTTTCGGGAGCAGGGATCCGACTGCTGGTTCGAGCTTCCCCCGGAAGAACTCCTCCCGGAGGGGACCGCCTGCGGAGGCTGCGGGAAGACCGAGTTCAGCAAGGAGAACGACATCTTCGACGTCTGGTTCGAGTCGGGTTCCTCCCACCGGGCGGTGGTGATGGAGCACCCCGGGCTGGCCTACCCCGCCGACCTCTACCTGGAGGGGACTGACCAGCACCGGGGCTGGTTCCAGCTCTCGCTGCTCCTGGCCGCGGCCACCACCGACCAAGCCCCCTTCAAGACGGTCCTCACCCACGGTTTTGTCGTCGATTCCAAGGGGGAGAAGATGTCGAAGTCCCGGGGCAACTTCATCTCCGTCGCCGGCGCCCTGGAGAAGTTCCCGGCCGACATCCTCCGCCTCTGGTTCGCCTCCATCGACTACCGGAAGGACATCTCGGTCTCCCTCGACCTGATCCGGAAGATCTCCGAGTCCTACCGGAAGATCCGCAACACCTTCAAGTACTGCCTCGGCAACCTCTACGACTTCGACCCCGCCGCCGACCGGGTCCCCCCGGGAGAGATGGACGAGATCGACCGCTGGGTCCTCCATCAGGCCGCCGAGCTGGCCGGCCGGGTAACCGAGGCCTATCAAAAATTCGAGTTCCACCGGGTTTACCGGGAGATTCACAACTTCTGCGTGATCGAGATGTCCTCCTTCTATATGGACGTCCTCAAGGACCGGCTTTACACCTACGCCCCCGGAGGCCGCGAGCGGAGGTCCACCCAGACCGCGCTCTGGGAGATCACCTTGCTCCTCGCCCGGCTTCTGGCCCCGGTCCTGGTCTTCACCTCCGAGGAGGTCTGGGGTCACCTCGCCTCCCGGGCCGATCTCCCCGGGAGCGTCCACCTGGCCGACTGGCCCGAACCCCGGCCGGAGTGGCGGGACGGCGAGCTGGCCGGGCGCTGGGCAAAGCTGCTCCTGCTGAGGGCCGAGGTCCTCAAGCTGCTCGAGGAGATCCGGACCGAGGGGAAGATCGGGACCTCCCTGGAGGCGGAGATCACGGTCGAGGTCTCCGATCCGGAGTGGTCGGGGCTGCTCGAGGACTACCGGGAAGTATTGCCGAAGATCTTTATCGTCTCCGGCGTGAAGCTGCTCCGGGTCGAGAACTTCAGCCCCGGGAGCCGGCCCACCGCCCTGGAATCGATCCGGCTCCGGGCCGGCCGGGCGGAAGGGGAGAAGTGCGGCCGCTGCTGGAAGTATTCCCCCACCGTCGGCGAATGGACCGAGCACCCGGCGGTCTGCGCCGAGTGCCGCCGGCAGATGTCGTGATGCTGACGGCGGTCACAGCCCTAGTCATCATCGCCGCCGACCAGGTCAGCAAGTGGGCGATGATCGAGATCCTCTCGGCCGAGCCGGCCCGGCAGATCGTGGTCATCCGGGACTTCTTCGCCCTCACCCTGGTTTACAACCCGGGGGCGGCCTTCGGGATCCTCCCCCGCTTCAACCACCTCTTCATCCTCCTTTCCCTCCTGACGGTGGCGGTCCTCCTGATCTTCTTCAAGACCCTCTTTGCCGCCGGGCGGCTTTCCCGGGTCGCCGCCGGGCTGATCCTCGGCGGAGCGGTCGGAAACCTGATCGACCGTTTCCGCTTCAAGAACGTGGTCGATTTCTTCGACTTCCAGTTCGGCAGCTACCACTGGCCCGCCTTCAACGTCGCCGACAGCGCCATCTGCGTCGGGGTCGCCCTCCTCCTCATCGCCATCCTCTTCGGGAAATCGGGCCAGCCCTCGGGCCGGAAAGACGCCCCCGCCGCCGTCGAGTAGTCTCTCAAGGGTTGAAAAAACTCCGGGGAAAACTCGCTTTCGCCTTCCTGGTCCTGGGGGAGTCGGTCCGTTCGTTCTCGGCCAACCGCGATCTCCAGTCGGCGGCCGCCCTCGCCTACTACGGATTCTTCGCCCTGATCCCGCTCCTGCTGGCGGTGCTGATCCTGCTGAGCCGGCTGACCGCCTCCTCGGAGACGGCCCTGGAGGAGATCGCCCTCCTCACCGAGCAGGTGCTCCCCCGCTTCAACGAGGTGATTTTGAACGAGATCGCCACCCTCTCCCAGCAGCGGGGGTGGGGGCTGGTCAGCCTGGCCGCCCTCCTCTGGGTGGCGACTCCCTTCGCCTCGGCGTTGCGCTCCACCTTCGAGCGGATCTTCAAGCGCGACCGGAGGAAGAACTTCCTCCTCGCCAAGCTGATCAACCTCCTCACCGTGATTGCCCTCCTCTCGCTCTTCCTCCTCCTGGTCGGCGGCCGGGCGGTCTTCGGTCTCCCCCGTTCCGGGGCGGGGGAGGCGACGCTGATCGGCCAGCTCTTCCGGTTCCTCCTCTCCGCCGGGGCCGGCGTCCTCTTCGTCTCCTTCTTCTTCCTGGTCTTCTGCCCGGCCCGGGTCCCCTGGAGCTCGCGTCTCTCCGGCGCCGCCGCCACCACCCTGCTCGTCTTCCTCACCCGCCCGGCCTTCACCCTCTTCCTCCGCTTCAACCCCAACTATGGCTACGCCTTTGGCTCCCTGAAGGCGATCTTCCTGGTCACGGTCTGGATCTACTACGCCTTCCTGGCCGTCCTCTTCGGGGCCGAGGTGGCGGCCAACGCCGGCCGGAGGGAAGCCCTTCTCCTGAGGCGGCTCTTCATCGCCTCGCGGAAAGGCCAGCCGGTGGGGAGGACCCTGCTCGAGCGGTTCCTGAGGCGCTACACCGAGGGGGAGGCGATCTGCCGCGAGGGGGAGACGGGGGAGGAGATGTTCTACCTCTCGGCGGGGACGGTCCGGGTGGTCAAGGACGGCAGGGAGGTGGGGAAGCTCGGCCCCGGGGATCACTTCGGGGAGATGGCGATGCTCCTGGAGGAGAAGCGGACGGCCACGGTGGAGGCGGAGTCCCCGGAAGTGGAGGCGGCGGTGATCTCCCGGAAGAACTTCCAGGCCATCCTCGGCGAGAACCCGGAGTTCGCCGCCCACCTCCTCAAGACTCTCGCCTCCCGGCTGGCCGCCACCACGGATAAACTATGCGACTGAGATGACCCCCGAACCGGACAGCGCGGAGAAAAGATTCGAGTTTCCGGTCGAACCGGAGGCGGCCGGGACCCGGCTCGACCTCTTCCTCGCCGGAAGGCTCGAGGGTCTCTCCCGGTCCCGGATCAAACGGCTGGTCGTGGAGGGGGGGGTCCGGGTGGCGGGAAAGGTTTCCAAGCCCGGCCATAAGCTGGCCGTCGGGGATACCGTCGCGGTCGAACTCCCGGCCCCGGAGGAGGTCGCCCCCCGTCCGGAGCCGATCCCCCTGGACTTTCTCTACCTTGACGACTCCATCGCGGTGATCGACAAGCCCCCCGGTCTTCTGGTCCACCCGCTCCGCCCGGGGCAGGGGGGGACCCTGGTCAATGCGCTCATTCGCCATCTCGGGACCCTTCCCGAGACCGGCTCTCCCCTCCGCCCGGGGATCGTCCACCGGCTCGACCGGGACACCTCCGGGGTGTTGGTCTGCGCCCGGACCGAACAGGCCTGGGAAGATCTGGGGCGGCAGTTTCGCGCCCGGACGGTCGAGAAGGAGTACCTGGCCCTGGTCCGGGGTCGGCCGCCGGGGGAGGCGGGGGAGTGCGCGTTTCCGATCGGTCGTTCCCCGACCCGGCGGACCAGGATGGCGGTCCGGGCCGGTTCCGGCCGCCCCGCCCGGACCCTCTACCGGCTGGAGGAGGAGTTCCCCGGCGTCTCGCTCCTCCGGCTGAAGATCCTCACCGGGCGGACCCACCAGATCCGGGTCCACCTGGCCCGGCTCGGCTGCCCGGTCCTCGGCGACCCGGTCTACGGGGGAAAGCGGAGGGGGGAGCCTCCCTCCGTCCCCCGGCAGATGCTCCACGCCCTTCGCCTGAAGATCACTCACCCGGTTACCGGCGATCCGATGGAGTGGACCGCCCCGCTGCCTGAGGATATGGAATCCGTCCTCGTTAGTCTCCGGGCGGGGGAGGGGACCGGGCCATAATCGCTGGACAGCCGCCGGGATTTTGCTATTATCACCCGGCCGGCATTCAACCAACCAGGGGAACTGTTATGTTCAGTATGACCGGATACGGCACCGGCAGCGCCCGGGGCAAGGACTTCACCGTCAAGACCGAGCTGCAGTCTTACAACCACCGCTTCCTCGACATCAAGGTCCGGCTCCCCAACGAGTACGGGCGGCTGGAGAGCTGGCTGGCCAAGAAGATCTCGGAGTCGGTCTCCCGGGGCCGGGTTAACGTCTATGTCGGCTTCCAGCAGGGCTCCGACCGCTACCGGGTGCGGATCAACGAACCGCTGGCGCGGAGATACTGGAAGGCCCTCGGCCGCCTGAGGCGGTCGGTCGGGGCCGAATCCGAGATCAGCCCCGAGGTCCTGATCAACCTCCCCGGGGTGCTGGAGACCGTCACCGGCTTGCCCTCGGCCGCCGAGTTCAAGAAGCAGCTCGGGATCAGCCTCGACCGGGCCCTGGAGAAGATGATCGGGATGCGGGCCCGGGAGGGCGCCCGGTTGCGGGCCGACCTCAACCGCCACCTGAAGGTCTTCACCGGCGCCTTCAAGACCGCCCGGGTCCGGATCCTCGAAAGGATCCGGGAGGGGGCGGCCCCGGAGCGGGGACGGAACTCATCCGCCGCTGCCGCGGCGGCCAACGTCGAGGAGGAGCTCTCCCGCCTCGAGGGACACCTGGAGCAGTTCGCCGGGTACCTCGACTCCGGCCAGCCGGTCGGCAAGACCCTGGAGTTCCTCCTCCAGGAGATGCAGCGCGAGGTGACCACCCTGGGGGACAAGGCCGGCGACTCCGCGGTCTCCGCCCAGGTGGTTTTGATGAAGTCGGAACTGGAGAGTCTGCGGGAACAGGCGAGGAACGCGGAATGAAAGGACTGCTCGTCGTCCTCTCCGCCCCCTCCGGGGCGGGGAAGACCACCGTCAGCGAGGGGCTGCTGGCCCGGACCGACCGGGTCAAGCGGGCCATCACCACCACCACCCGCCCGCCCCGGCCCGGGGAGAAGGACGGGGTGGATTACTTCTTCCTCACCGAGGAGGAGTTCAAGGAAAAGCTGGCCCGGGGAAGGTTCTTCGAGCACGCCGTGGTTTACGACTATTACTACGGATCCGGCCGGGATTATGTTGAAGCCCAGCTCGAAGCCGGGTATGATATGCTCCTCCTGATCGACGTCCAGGGGGCCCGGTCGATCCGGAAGCTGGGGGTCGAGGCGGTTTACGTCTTCCTTCTCCCGCCCTCCCTCTCCGAGCTTCAAAAAAGGCTCGATGGCCGGAAGACCGACAGTCCCGAGGTGATCGCCAAGCGCCTCGCCCGGGCTCGGGAAGAGATCGAAAGCTTTTCGGACTACGATTACTGCATCGTCAACGACGACCTCGAGACCGCCGTCTCCGATCTGGAGTCGGTGATCCGGGCCGAGCGCTGCCGGGCGAAGCGTTTCCCCCGGGTCGTGAACGGGATTATCCAAAGTTAATCAGGAGAGCATAAAACAGGTTGCCCGGCATTGCGAGGACCCCGAACGACGTGAGGGGGACGAAGCAATCTCGACGTACTGTCTTGGAGGAGATGCAATCTAATTAGTGCTCTCGTTAATAAAAGAGGAAGAGAAGATGCGCAGCCTGACCACCGAACCCTATCTGAAGAAAGTTGACAACATCTACTCCCTGGTCATCCTCGCCGCCAAGCGGACGGTTTCGCTGACCCGGGGCGATAAACCCCTGATCGAGGATGTCCGGAACCGCAAGCCGATGATGATCGCCCTCGACGAGATCGCGGCCGAGAAGATCACCCTTGCCCCGCCGGAGGAGGAGAAGGATGCCGAAGCAGCCGGCATCCTTTGAGCGAGTCCTGGCCGGCGTCCCCATCCTGCTCGGGGTGACCGGCTCGATCGCCGCCTACAAGGCGGCCGAGCTGGCCAGCCGCCTGGCCCAGGCCGGGGCCGAGGTCCGGACCGTCCTCACCGCCGCCGCCCGGGAGTTCGTCACCCCTCTGACCTTCGAGACCCTGACCGGCCGCCCGGTCCACACCGGGATGTTCGGGGATGACCGTTCCCGTGGCGCGGCGCACATCACCCTGGCCGAATTCCCGAGGCTGGTGGTGATCGCCCCCGTCTCCGCCGACTTCATCGGGAAGATGGCCGCCGGCCTGGCCGGCGACTTGCTCTCCGCGGTGGTGATGGCCACCCGGGCCCCGATCCTCCTCGCCCCCGGGATGAACAGCGGGATGTATCGAAACCCCATCGTCCAGGAGAACATCCGGCGGCTGGAGAAGCACGGGGTGGAGTTCGTCGGCCCGGAGTCCGGCCACCTGGCCTGTGGTTATGAAGGTCCCGGCCGCCTCGCCTCCCTCGACGCCATATTGGAAGCCATCACCGCCATCCTCTCCCGCCCCGCGAAGTAAAGAGGCATCCGCGTTCGGTTTGCCGCCGCCCCAGTCATCGCCAGGAGCGCATCACTCCACCCCGTCATTGCGAGGAGCGCAGTATCCCACTCAGTCATTGCGAGGAGCGCAGCGACGAAGCAATCTCATCCTGTCGCCCGAAAACAATCTTTCCCCATCAAGCCCCCGCCGGGGGCGACACCAAAGATGAAATTCATCATCACCGCCGGCCCGACCCGGGAGTTTCTCGACCCCTTCCGGTTCATCTCCAACCCCTCCTCCGGGAAGATGGGCTTTGCCCTCGCCCGCGCCGCCCGCAAGAGGGGAGGGGAGGTGGTCCTGATCAGCGGCCCGGTCAACCTCCCCCCGCCTCCCGGGGTGGAGTTTGTCCCCGTCACCTCCGCCCGCCAGATGCGCGACGAGGTTACAAGACACCTCCCCGGCGCCGGGGCGGTGATTATGGCCGCCGCCGTCTCCGACTACCGCCCGGCCCGCTATTCCCGCCGGAAGCTGAAGAAGAACCAAAGCCGCCTCACCCTCGACCTGGTCTGCAACCCCGACATCCTCGCCGGGCTGGGGAAGAAGAAGGGAAACCTGGTCCTGGTGGGCTTTTCCGCCGAGACGGAAAACATCGTTGACAACGCCGGGAAAAAATTGAAGAGTAAGCGCCTGGACCTGATCGTCGCCAACGACATCACCGCCCCCGGCTGCGGTTTCGCCGCCGCGACCAACCGGGTGGTCGTGGTCGGCCGGGAGGGTGTTCCGGAAGAGTGGCCGCTGATGAGCAAGGACGCCCTGGCGGGGAAGATCATCGACCGGGTCCGGAAGATCGCGGCCGGGAGGGTCTGAGGATGGCCAGGCTCGACTACAAGGACTTCCTTTTCCGCCCGACCCGCATCGCCGGCCGGGTCCGGGTGAAGGTGATCCCCCCCGCCCGGCAGCAGTTTCTGGCGAAGATCGACAGCTTCCTGGCCGAGAAGAACCGGAAGTTGGTCAACGTCGAGACCCACGAGGACTTCTTCCGGATCTGGTACTTGGAAGGATAGATTACGGCGCGGTAGCCAAGTGGTAAGGCGGCGGTCTGCAAAACCGCTATTCACCGGTTCGAGTCCGGTCCGCGCCTTTGATTGTTTTCCGAACGTCTGGAAGCAGAACCGTTCTTATGTAGGCCGGTTCCATTCTTGTACAAGGGATAACCCCCCACTTACCCCCTGTCTATGGAGGAGAGCGATGAGGGCGTTGAGCGTGGCGATGGCGGTAGTGTTAGGGGTTGTCTTTGCCGAGGGATGCGGAAAACCGAAGGTGGTGGATAAGGATAAGCTCGTTGAGCGGGGTGGACTGATGTACGAGGTTGATTCAGATATGCCGTTTATGGGTACGGCGGTCGAATACCACTCCAGCGGGCAGAAGAAGACCGAGGTTGAGTACCGTGACGGCAAGCCGCACGGGAAGGCCACTGGTTGGCACAAGAACGGGCAGAAGGCCGGGGCAGGCAAATTCCGTGATGGTAAGTGGCACGGGAAGGTGACCGCCTGGCACGAGAACGGGCAGAAGATGACGGAGGCCGAGTTCCGTGACAACAAGCTGATAAAGTCGAAGTGCTGGGATTGGAATGGGAAACCCAAACCTTGCCCCGAATGGGACGAAGAGAAACAGAGATTCAAGCTCGATCAGTGGTAGGCCGGGGATACCGCGCCGTGCCGGCGGTCAGGGGAGAGTAGCCCGCGCCGGAGGTAGCCGACGGAGCGGTCCCGTTTCCTGAGGCTGTTCTAAGTCATCACTTTCACCAGGGGTAGGGTAGAGGAAACCCCTGCTGAGAGATTCAAACCCTGCCTGTAGGCCGGCAGGGGGTTAAAACAGGGTGTCTATGGTAGGGGAGCGGAGTTTCCGGTGTCCCCGGAAGGACTAAGGGCGGCCCCCGAGACCGGGGAGCCGCCCTTTTCCTCTCGAATGATCCGACAGTCTACCGGGTTACCGGGATGTCGCTACCGGAGCCGAAGTAGGTCCGGGTCACGCCTTTAATCGCCCACAGGCCGCTGGTTCCCCGGAAGATACCCGGGTAGTCCTTTCCGTCGCCGTTATAGCCGCCGGGGATCGGGGAGTCCGTGGAACCCCCGAAGTAAGCCCGGGTCACCCCCTTGACGGCCCAGAGTCCGGAAGTTTCCCGGAAAATCGCCTGAGTCCAGCTCCCAGTCCCGGCGTAGTCCCCCGGGACCGGTTTGTCCACCGAGGAACCGAAATAGGCCCTGGTAATTCCCTTTATCGCCCAGAGTCCCGAGGCCGGGCGGAAGATCCCGATGGACTTCATCGGATCTTCGGCCCAGTAACCAGGGAGGGGGATGTCTGAAGAACCGCCGAAATACGCTCGGGTAACGCCCTTGATCGCCCAAAGTCCGGAAGCCGGACGGAAGATGGCGATACCAACTGTCCCGTAACCTTCATAATCTCCCGGGATCGGTTCGTCGTCCGTACCGCCAAAGTAAGTCCGGGTCACTCCCCGGGCCGCCCAGAGGCCGGAAGCGGACCGGAAGATCCCGATATCCGTGGTGCCGTCGCCGTCAAAGTCCCCGGGGACTGGGAGGTCATTTGAGGATCCGAAGTAGGCCCGGCTGATCCCCCGGATCGCCCAGAGGCCGGAAGAAGCCCGGAAGATGGCGACATCCGAGGTCCCGTCGCCGTTGTAGTCGTAGATCCAGTGATTGCGGGGCGGCGGAAGAGGGGTGGGGGTTAGGGAGGGCGTCGGCGAGGCGGTCGGCGAAGTGGTGGGGCTTGCCGACGGAGTCGGGGTGGCCGAGGGCGGGGGAGAAGGCGTCGGAGGGACGCTGACAGTCGGGGTGGCCGAGGGCGAGGGAGCGGGCGTCGGAGGGACGCTGACAGTCGGGGTGGCGGATGGAGTCGCCGAAGGAACTGGGGTCGGCGTCGGGGTGGGAGAGGGCACCGAGTAATCCCGGATCCAGGCGCCGTCGATGATCACCGCTTCGGAATCCATCGGGGGGCAGCAGAGGGAAATCTTTATCCATTCATCCGTCCAACC
Source organism: PVC group bacterium (assembly GCA_040773245.1). GTDB lineage: Bacteria > Auribacterota > Erginobacteria > Erginobacterales > Erginobacteraceae > Erginobacter. The sequence goes on along the minus strand of JAXGWO010000014.1, from coordinate 23,591 downwards.
TTCTTCCCGTTCGATTTGTAGTGAACTCTGGGCCCATCCGGTCGGCCCCACGATTAGGTTGCCCTCGATCTCGCCCCAACTCTCTGGTCCTTTTCTACAACCATATATTACCCGGCCATTCAATTCTCCGCCGGCCGCCAACATCTGCAGCCATACGCCGAACTCGAGAAACCGCGGAGCGTCTTCCGGAAGGCTCTGGATGACAGATACTCTATCGTCGTTTCCGAAAATTACGGCGGCGTGATTCCCATCGCGGACGTTGTCGGTCTGCCGGGCGAAACCTTCAACGAATTCCCATTTATCGTGTCTGGTCTCCGTCGCCCAATCCTCGAAGGATTTATTCCACTCTGACACTGGGGTCAGAGTCGGAGAGGGGGGGGGAGAGGGCGTCGGAGGGGCGCTGGCAGTCGGGGAGACGGTGGGGGTAAGCTCCGCCTCCCGGGGAGAGATCCCGAAGAAGTCGCCCGGGGAAGACTGGTTGCGGTAGCAGGTGAGAATCCAGTCATCACTCCGGGCGCAGTCGGATAACCGCATCTCATCCAAGCCTCCCATCCAGTAACTCACCCCACCGCGGCCATAGCCCAGGAGCAGGTCGTATCCTCCTCCTGTATCCAGGTTGCCCGCCGCGGGAAGGCTTGCCCTCTCCTCCCCGTTGATGAAGATGCCGATCTCGCTGCCGTCATACCGGGCCACCGCATAGTACCAGGTGTTCTCACTCAGGTTTGCCCCCGAGGTGGTCAGAATTTTCAAGCTCCCATCGATATGGAAATAGGCCGACAGTTCATCGCTGTCCTTTCCCAGAAAGCTGTATGCGTAACTGTAGGTGCTGTCGAAGAGTCCCGGAAAACTCACGGCGAAGGGGATCTGGGCCGGTTTGATCCATCCTTCCAGGGTGATCCGGGTCGGTTTGAGGCCGGAGGCATCCGGCACCGTGAAGTAATCTGCGGTCCCATCACAGGCATAAGCACCGTCCAGCCTGCCTTCACCGATCCAGCCGGTTCCCTTGCTGGCCGTCCCGTCGTTGCCGGCACCGGTGGAGTCATCGGCCGCCGAACCCTCCCCTTCTCCCAGGTGCCAGACACCTTGAAAATGGGAATCCCATACCCCGGCCGGGTCCTGCTGAGCCGCGGACGAGGGGTTCCCGTAATACATATAAAAGACCGTGTCGGTCTGGGATGATAATTGCGGGACCCCCACCCAGGCGACCAGTTCCTCGCTGCCCGTCTGCGAGTTATACTTCTCAATCTCGTGATTCCACTTTGAACTCCGGTCACCTGGAGAAAAGACTATATCAGCCCCTTCGGATTGGGCCGCCCAGAACACCTGGCTCCGGGATGAATCGAGGGAGATGAAGATCGGGAAACCGGCCAGATCGCTCTCCACCCCGGCCGCCGGTATGGTTATCTTCTCCCGCCAGGCCCAATCTGAGAACCAGCCGTCGAAAGGAGTAGGCGTCGGGGTAGGGGAAGGCACCGAGTAATCCAGGATCCAGGCGGCGTCGACGATCACGGCTTCCGAGCCCTCCGCCGGGTCATCGAAGCAGATCGAGATCACTTCGTTCGTCCAGTCGTCCCCTCTTTCGACCTGGAGCAGACTGCAGGCCCAGCCGGTCGGCCCCTCGACCCGGTTGCCGTAGATTTCGCCGCCCCCCGAGGCGGATTCGTATATGTATAACACCCGCCCTCCTGTTCCCCCTCCGCCGGAGAGCAGCTGTAGCCAGGCTCCGAACTCCATTGACCGCGGAGCGTCCGCCGGGAGCGCCTGGGTCAGGCACATCGAGTCCCCGTACCCGACCAGGACGGCGGCGTAATCGCCGTCAAGGGAGAGGCTGGTCTGCCGGGCGAAGCTCTCCGGGACGACTTCCCACTTTTCCGGACGGGTCTCCGTCGCCCAATCCTCAAAGGATCGGTTCCAGTCAACCGCCGGCGTTGGCGTCGGGGTGGTGAAATACTCGTCCACCGGGTGGTCGGTCAGCCCCGGCTCGGTGATCCCGTAACCGGTCACCGTGTAGAAGAGACCGTCGGTCGAGACGGTGATCTTCACCGTCCCGTCGATCGAATCGCTCCCGGTGGTGTGGCAGTAATCCATCGTCTCCGGCGCCCATCCGACTGCCCCCTCGTTACCCGGCATCAGCCGGACGATCCGCTGATCCAGCGGCTCGACCACCTTCTGCAGGTTCTCGACGACCTCGACGCGGGGATGTCCGTGGGAGTTATCCCAGACCGAAATAATCGCCAACTCTGGATCCATATTCCCCAAGAATTCCGGGGAGCTGATTCCGTAGGTGTAGGACCCGTGATGGTCAACCAGGAGCACATCGCAGGAGCGGCCGAGGTCCCCCACCACGTTGTCCACCGCCAGTTCGGTTGTCCCCTCGGCATCGCTCCCCAGGTAGAGGTCGAAGCCGGGGGCTCCGTATGTCGAGTTGAAGGAAACCAGGGCCGTGATCGACTTGTTGTTCTCGGAGATCCCCGTGGTCACGTTGGGACGGCCCCGGATGTAGATGGCATCGGTGGTATTGGGGGCCCCGACGGACATAAACTGAACCTTGGCCCCGTAACCGAGCGAGATATCCGAACTCCCGTACAGCGTCACCGTGGCCCTCTTGCCGGACGTGCTGACCAGGTCGTAGTAGTTGGCGTCGATGGCGGACCCGGTATGGGTTTGCGTGCCACCGCGGTCGTAAAAAGTCCCGAATGAATAAGTGCCGCCCATCATAGAGACCAGGTCGTCGAGCCCTCCCTGGTGGTCGCTGTCGTAGTGCCCGGCGATGGCGTAATCGATGAAGGACATCCCCTCGGCATCCAGAATCGCCTTGCACTTGCTGGCGGCGTTGGCCCCTCCACCCTCGTCATAAAGGACCACGGTCCCATCCGGCCCCTTGATCAATGTGGCGGTCCCGGCGGACCCGTATTGGGAGACGAACCAGATCTCCATCGGGCTCTGGGCGGAAGAGAAGCCTGGAATACCCAGGAAGGCAAATACGCATAACAGTAATGTGATGCGATATCTAATAACAATATTCCTCTAATTCTAACCGATTAGGCCAACCCGATTCGGTTGCCCTACCTCGTCACCGGCACATCGCTCCCGGAGCCGAAGTAAGCCCGGGTCACGCCTTTGATCACCCAGAGGCCGTTGCGGAAGATCCCCGGGCAGTCCCGCCCGTCCCCCCGGTACCCTCCAGGGATCGGCAGGTCCGTGGATTGGCCGAAGTAGGTCCGGGTCACCCCCTTCACCGACCAGAGACCGCTGGCGGGCCGGAAGACCCCCGGGTCCCAGCTCCCGTCGCCGTTGTAATCCCCCGGGACCACCGTATCGCTCGCGGACCCGAAGTAGGACCGGGTGATACCCCGGATGATCCAGAGGCCGTTGGCGGGGCGGAAGACCCCGATTGACTTGCTCCCGTCCCCGGCCCAGTAGCCGGGCACCGGGCTGTCGCCGGAGCTCCCGAAATACGCCCGGGTCACCCCCTTGACCACCCAGAGACGCGTGGACTCCCGGTAGATCCCCAGGTTCGCGGTCCCGTCCCCGGTGTAGTCGCCGGGGACCGGCAGGTCGCCCGATCCCCCGAAGTAGGTCCTCTGGCCGCCGCTGACCGACCAGAGGCCGTTGGACTCCCGGAAGATCGCGATATTGGTGGTCCCGTCGCCGGTGTAGTCGGCGGGGACCGGCCGGTCGCTGGAGCTCCCGAAGTAGGCCCGGGTCACCTGACGAATCGCCCAGAGGCCGGAGCTTTCCCGGAAGACCGCAATGTCGCTGGTTCCGTCCCCGTTGAAGTCGGTGGTCCAGGGGGGTGAGGCCGGGGGCGCGGGGGTGGAGTAATACTCATAACAGCCGATATCAGCTATCGCCGTGCTGGGGTTGGGCCGAAGGGCCCCCAGTATATCTTCTGATGGCGCGTTTTCATTCGTACCGGCGTCGATCGATGGAGAATTTTCGAAGAGCTGGTAATCGTAGTCGACGGCGGCCATAATTTCTCCTCCCCGCCGGATGGTTGATCGACCCTTGGTCACGGAATAGCCTCGCTCCCAGGCACTCAGTTTTTCCGCTTCCATCTCCAGAAGCCGGTCTTCTTCCCGGGCTAAAACCTCCGCCGTCGGTAACCGCTCGTAACCGCTCCCGCCGGCACCGGCCGGGGACCGATAAAGCGGATCCTGGGAGATGTCTCCCTCGCCGGGGACGCAGCCGTCGTAGTCGGTTCCGTTGTCCCAAACGTTATTGTAGCGAATGGTGATCAGATCGGGATCGACACCAAAGTATTCGGAATCGGAAAGATAAATCCCATCATAATGACTGCTACTTCCGTTTCTGGTGATATTGTTATTCTGGATCAGCGCTACCGGGGGCAGTTCATCACTAGCTTTCTGAATACGGATCCCGTATTCATTGGAATCGATCGTGTTATTGATGCAGTACATATTGTTGGAGCCACTGGCGATTCCGCTGGGCACTGATCCCTCCGTGTTAAGAACAATCAGATTGTTATAGATTCTGGTAATAAATCCGGTATTGGGCCCCCCGAATATGGCATAACCGTTACCGACCAGGACATTTTGCCGAATTGTCGCTCCCTCGGAAGTGGCAATACCCATTTCACAATTGCTGATATGGCAACGCCTGATATTGGGGGAGCTGCTCCAACAAAACACCCCTTCTCCGGCGTTCTGAAGGTATAGGCCGTCGAAAGTGCAATGATCCTCGCCCCTGAAGATCCACATCTCCTCTCCCCCTCCGTCGACTACGGTCCGGTAGGTATCGATATCCCGGTCCCAGTTGGCGGGGTTATAGCCGCCGAAAACGGACTCATATTGATCTGGATTAAGTCTCGATTCGTGATAGGTCCCCTGGGCCACCAGAACCTGGCAAGGGTTAACCGAGGTCCCGGTTATGGAGTCCAGAGCCTTCCCAATAGTCTGCCAGGGCTTGGCCTGACTTCCATTCCCAGTGATATCACTCCCCGAGGAAGCGTCGACGTAAACCGATGTATCCGCCCGGCCCGAGCTTACCCAACAGGGTATCATCATTATGCCGGCCAGAACTGCCGCGCAATATCGGAATCCCCTGATCGGTCTCATCAATCCCCTCCCTTTGACAATTAGTTAGCCTGATAAATTTATCCCTGAAACTCTTCGCCTGGGCCAAAATAAATAAAAAACCCGCCCCGGATGCACGATCCGAAGGCGGGTCGTTGAATCAAATTTGCCTTGCCGTCGCTTTCTCAAGACCAATCCTCTGCTTATGGGTAAGGCCAAATGAGAAGTGCTCAAAACAGGTTAACTGTGCCTCCGCGCTATTAATTATACAAGACTATTTTTCCCAATATTTTGTTGCTGTAAAGGAATAAAAATGGGTGGCATCCGTCAGGACGCCATCCCTTTGGCAAAGCCAGTATATGTTCGGATTGCTTACGCCTGAGGAGCCTCGTTAGCCTTCGGCGGAACCTTGACCGCCTTCCGCGGCTTCCTGACCTTCCGAGTTTTCCGAACCTTCCTCGTCTTCTTCGGTTTCGCCGTCTTGCCCCCCAGGATCCTCTCGATTTTCTTCAGGGCAGCCTTACGGGGATTAGATCTCCCCTGTTCCCAGGCTCTGACGGAAGCGACGTTGACCCCCAGCTTCTTGGCGAGGGCTTCCTGGTTTAACCCGGCTTTCTTCCGGTAGTCCTTGAGTTGGGAAGAGAGTCCGGTTCCCTTTTTCTTGCCGTCGGGTCTTCCGGCCTTCTTCTTGGCTTTCCCCCGGGGGGCCCTGGCCTTCCGGACGATGACTCCGTCGGCTATCTCCTGGTAGCAACCGAGGACACGCTCGGTTTCGGAGATCAGCTCGGAGATCTCTTCCATCTTCTTGGTCAGGGGGGCGATTATGCGCTTGGCCTCGGAAAATCTGGATGCCAGGGTGCCGAGGGTTGTCATTTTCTTCGCCATTGGATTCTCTCCTTGGTTTGTGGCTTTAGGTTGGAAGGCACATATACAATATACAATCATAATTATCACAAGTATATAAAGTATCAATGAAAAGGCAAAGAATGATTGCGGATACCAGGGATGGCAGGACTTTGATCTCCAATTTTGTAATTTCCTTCACCATACTCAGAAATCACATAATCTATATCTCTTTTCCCCCATTTATATTGAGAGTAAGTTATCTTTCGTACTGATTGTCCATAAAACAACATATATTCCGGTCCATCTACCCCCCGGAGGGGTGCCCCGGCCCGGTCCCGGCGGATCAGGGGATCTCGTAGACTAAAAAGTCGCACTGGAGGTCCCCGTTGGGCAGGGGGATCTTCAGCCGGGGTTTGAGCGAGATCGAGCGCTCGTACCCCGGCGTCCCGGCCAGCAGGCAGACCCGCCAGCCGTGGAGCCGGCTGAAGGCGGCCCCGGCCCGGCGGCAGAAGTCGGGGTCGGCGTCGAGCCGGACGCCGTAGGGGGGGTTGGTGACGATGATTTTCGCGGCGCTGTTCCCCTGGAGATCGAAGAGCGAGCGGCGGCGGAAGGAGATCCTCACGCCGGCTCTCCGCGCGTTGGCCCGGGCGGCCTCGAGGACGGTCTCGTCAAGGTCGGCGGCCGTGATGCGGGGGGCGTTTCCGGCGGCGGCGGCGCGCAGTTCTCCCCGCAGTTCCTGCATCGTTCGAGCTTCTTCCTCCCCGAAATCGGCCCAGCGCTCGAAACCAAACCGTTCGCGGGAGAGACCCGGCGACCTCCCGGCCGCCCAGAGAGCGGCCTCGATCGCGATCGTCCCGGATCCGCAGAGCGGGTCGACCAGAGGGACGGCGCGGTCCCAGCCGGAAAGGCGCAGGATGGCGGCGGCCAGGGTTTCTCTCAGCGGAGCCTCGCCGGTCTCGAGCCGGTAGCCTCTCCGGTGGAGGGGATCGCCGGAGAGGTCGAGGTAAACCGCCGCCCGGTCTTCCACCAGGTAGAGGTAAACTCGGACATCGGGGTCTTCCCGGGATACCGAGGGGCGTTTCCCCCCGTTACCGCGGATCTGATCGACGATCGCGTCCTTGACCTTGAGCGCCGCGAAGCCGCTGTGGCCGATGGCGCTCGACCGGCAGACGGCGCTGACCGAGAGGGTCTGCCGCCAGGTGAGGAATGGCCGCCAGTCCACCGCCCGGATACCGGCGTAGAGGGCTTCTCCGCCGGGGGCGGGAAAGCGGCGGAGGAGCACCCGGACGCGCTGGGCGATCCGGCTGACCAGGCAGGCGCGCCATCCCTCGCGCCAGGTCCCCCGAAATGGGATGGCTCCCTGATTCAGCCGCACCCCGGAGAAGCCGAGTTCCCGCAGTTCGTCGCAGAGAACCCCCTCGGTCCCCGGGATGGAGGAGGCCAGGAACTGCCGCGTTTCAGGCACCGGCCGGCCTCCGGAACTCGCGCACGGATTCCGCCTGGCCGAAGCCGCGTCCCCGGCGCATCCGGCGCCCCAGGATCTCTTCCAGGGCGTCCCACTCCTCTTCGGTTGCGGAACTGTCGTAGTCCCAGCGCTCTTCGTCCGCCCGCTTGAACTGCCACTTGATGCCGCCCCGGGAGATCGTCACCCGCACCTCCCGCTTGACCCCGTCCTCGCCCCGCCGGGTCCAGGATATTTTTCGTTTCATCATAAGCTCGCGCCGTTGAGTTTTTCCCCAGGCAAAGGATCGGGGTAGGAGCCGCCGGGGGAAGGGCCGGAGGGCAATGGCCGGGGGACGACGATTGAAAAGAAATCGCTTGTTACTCTTTTCCCGGCGACCACTCCGTTTGCCGGGAGGAGTGGGTTTGTGGCTGATAATATCGATGAAACGCGTGAAGAAGGCAAGCGATAAACCCGCGCTCGAATCCCAGGAGAATCCCGGTAATCTTCGTCTCCAGGGTATAGGGAATGGACCGGGATAAGCGGAAGGATTAATTTCCGGAGCAGAATCGGAAAACATCCCGGATCAGAGAGAGGACCCGGCAGGAAAATACAGGACTTTGGTCTCCGGTGATCAGTCACCTCAACCCGGGATCCCTCCTTGGTGGCCCCCCAACTTTTCCCAGAAGAAAAGGGACCGCTCCCCGTCCCCGGGAGAACCGTCCCTTTCCCCTCCCGAAGAATCAGACAGTCTACCTCACCAGCGGCACATCCCCGACAGTCCCGAAGTACGTCCTGGTAACCCCCCGGATAGCCCAGAGCCCCGAGCTTCCCCTGAACACCCCCGCCTTATCCCTTCCGTCCTCCAGGTAGTCTCCCGGCATCGGGATGTCCCCGGAACCTCCGAAGTATACCCTCTCGCCGTTCCGGACCGCCCAGAGCCCGGAGGATTCCCGGAATATCGCTATGTCCCCCGTACCATCTCCGGCATAGTCCCCGGGGACCGGGATGTCCGCAGTACCTCCGAAGTAAGCCCGGGTAACTCCCCGGACCGCCCAGAGCCCCGAGGAATACCTGAATATCCCCACCTGGGTAGTCCCTGTCCCCGCGTAGTCCCCCGGAACCGTGGTATCGAGAGCCCCCCCGAAGTAAACCCTCGTCACTCCTTTAATCGCCCACAGCCCGCTGGAACCCCGGAAGACCGCCAACCTTGCCGTCCCGTTTCCCCGCCAGTCCGCGGGGACCGGGAGGTCACCCGCAGCCCCGAAGTAAGCCCTCGTCACCCCACGGATAGCCCATAACCCGGAGGATCCCCGGAAGGTGCCCAGGTCCTTGGTGCCGTCCCCGGTGTAGTCCTGGAATACCGGGACGTCCCCGGAGCCCCCGAAGTACACCCTCTGACCGTCCCTGAAGGCCCAGAGCCCGGAGGAGGGACGGAATATCCCCATCTTCCCTCCCAAGGTCTCCGGGCCGGGGGTCGGGGTTGGTTCCAGGGTCGCCGTGGGCACCGGGCTCGGGGTCGAGGTCGGGACCGGGGTGGCTGTGGGAGGCACGGCGGTAGAGGTGGGCGTCGGGGTCAGGGTGGCCGTTGGTCTCGGGGTCCTCGTCGGGGGAGCGGACGGGGTCGGTGTCACAGTTGGTGTCACAGTCGGGGTCGGCGTAGGCGTTGGCGATTCTACGAAAACAGGGCCGTAGATTTTCTCTCCGCTTAAATTAAAGTAACTGAATCGCAATACATCGTTTTCTACTGCGAGCAAGCCGAACCCGATATCGGTGGTATTGTAGAACTTGACCTCATCGCCGAAATATAACTGAGGCAAATCTGGATTATAGCTCGCCGCCGGTAGCAGAAAGTAATCAATCCCATCCGTTGAGAAATGCTGAGGGATGTGGGAATGCCCGTAAATCCAAGCATCAGTCCCAGCTTCCTTTATCATCGGAAGCAAATCGAACATAGCCGAGGTCTGTATTCCATCGGCATTACCGGCATTAAACGGACCATAATGCGACACTACAACCTTATAGGTCTTGTCGCTCGAACAAAGCGTGTCGCTTAACCATACCCACTCCGCCGAGCCGGTTGTTATGCTATTCTTCAACCCTGAATCAAAGACGGCAAATAGCACATCACCGACTTCCACGGAATAATAAGCCGATGTTTCTGAAAACGGGAAGTAACTATCCCACACCCCATTGTCATCGTGATTCCCGATAGTCACTACCGACGGAAATTTCTTCTGCCACGGGGCGGCGTATGAATACCACGACCGAAACTGATCGTCTGACGGGCTGCTTACCAAGTCCCCCGCCGAAACATAAAACCCCGGGGCATACGGATCAAATAACTGGGTATGAACTCCCCATTGAGTCGCCCCGTTTTGCTCATCGGCGAAAAGCCCCACAGTAAACCGATTGAATGAAGCGTCGATGCCGGAGAAACAGTCCTCTATCATCAGTTCCCCGCCGGTATAGACTTTGTAATAATACTTCGTCCCGTCAAAAGTTACGGGGATATCTGCTGTATGTAACCACCCGAAATCTACGAAATCCGTGCTATCCCCGTAAGTTATCCCATCATTTCCCCATACCACGGAATGATTATTAAATCCCGAGATCCATACCGGGGAAAAGAACCCATCCTTATAGAAAAGGCCGCCGCTCAATTTCTTTGACGGGGATTCAGCAGGGCAAAGGTAGGAATATCCCCCGCCATAGAAATTCGGGTAATAGAATACAGGGCCGTAATTGGCAAGCTGATACCAATAGCCCGTTGTTCGCCCATAAATAGCAGTAAGCAAAGACCAATCCCCGTCAGTTACCCACCACTTGAATCCTTCGGCTCCAATCTTAAAATATGTAGCGAGGACATTTCCGTTTCTCGTCCCGGCCCGAGGGGGATTGGGTATCCCAGTAATAATGGTATGAATAGAGAAATCCGAGAGGTTGTGGACATACATCTTGGTATCCGCCGACCACCCCGTGTAGAAGTAATCATCCCCTATGATTTTTCCCCCGTAGGCCTGAGTAGCCGGAGGGGGAAGGGCAATCGTGGTAGCGATGGAGAAATCGGAGGTATGGTATAACTTGTAATTCTTAGCGACAGTATCGCTGGTTAGCCAGTAGTATTCGTTTCCGCTGAAATCATACCCTCCCGAATTAAGGGTAGTAGCAAGAGAGAAATCAGATAGCCGATAGACTTTCGCCGGATTGCCTCCGCAAGCGAAATACGAAGAATTGAACACCGGGTAAGTCGCCCCATCAACCACAAGCCGGGTGAGTTCCGTCCAAGTATCTTTTTCAAGGACTATCAACCTATCGTCATTAATCTCTGCGACTAATAGGTAATCATCATTGGAACAGATGCCGCAAAGCCCGACAGTTCCGTGACTTGACGGCTCATTAATAGAAGCAATCGGAACAAGAGTATTACGATTGAATATATTTATGTAGTCGTAGTTCGTGGTGTAGATATAACTTTCATCGGCCCAAGCACCACGGGCCTCACCCCCTTCCGAATTGCCCACATAATATCCCCACTCAAGGAAATTCGGATTGGGCGTAGGCGTAGGAGTCTGCCCCCATACCGCCGCCGGGACCAGTAGGGCCAACGCTATAAGTAGAATCCGCTTCATTGCCCGAATATCTTGAACTTGCTGGCTCCCAGGATCGCGCCGAGAGCCAGCCAGGTAATCACACAGGTAGATCTCGTGTTCATTACGGAGTTTCTTCTCCCTGGTCGAGTGGATGTTATGGGCATACGGAAATAACTCGGATCTCGGTGGGCAATCTTACCGGTCGGACGGGGGGTTCGTCAACCGGGGATTGCGGCAGGCCAAGGAGCCGGGGTGGAGGTGGTTGGGGGACCCGGCGAGAGTATTTTGATTTTTGCCGGATACCGGGTCGTCCGGGGAAGAAAAAGGGACGCTCCCCCCGTCCCGGGAGAACCGCCCCTTTCCCCTCCCGAAGAATCAGACAGTCTACCTCACCAGCGGCACATCCCCGACAGTCCCGAAGCAAGCCCTCGTCACCCCACGGATCGCCCATAACCCGGAGGATCCCCGGAAGATGCCCAGGTCCTTGGTGCCGTCCCCGGTGCAGTCCTGGAATACCGGGACGTCGCCCAAGCCCCCGAAGTACACCCTCTGATCGTCCCTGACGGCCCTGCTTTGAGATAGCAATAGCAAAAACAGGGGGATTTCACCGGAGATCCGGGAATCCGACAAGATAAAACCCGGGAATCAGGGTGTAGGGGGTTGAGGGCCCCGGTAAAAGTAATTACCGGCAGGAAACGGCGCCCGCGGGAGATGAAATAATGGTATATTACTCAAAATGTTCCTCGACTCCCTTGAACCCGGATGAAGAAAACAATTGTAACCCGAGGCCTCTTCGGATGGGCGGTACTGCTCTTTTCGCTGGCCGGTTATTCTCCGGCCGGGGAGAAGGCTTACGGTATCGTATCTTCCCCTCATCCGCTGCTGCGGTCCTCCTCCGAAATGGGGGATCTCGAGATCCACACCATCGACGTGGGGCAGGGGGCGAGCGAACTGATCATCGGGCCGGACGGCACCTCCATCCTGATCGACGGGGGGACCGGGAGCAAGGGTTACAGCGAGGTGGTTCCTTATCTGAACGCCATCTTCCCGGCGGGGTCCCGCCGCCTCGACTACGTGATCGCTTCCCACGACGACAACGATCATTACGGCGGCTTGATCTCGGTTCTCTCTTCGGGTTACACCGCCGAGACCATCTACCACTGCGGAGAAAACTACAGTTTCGGTCTGGGGGAACAGATCCCCCTGGGCCTGGAGATCTCCCTCGGCGACGGGGCCCGCGCCACCTGCGTGGGGCGTTACGGCCAGTTCATCGATGGATCCTCCGGGAGCACCGGCAGCAACAACCTGAGCATCTGCCTTCTGATCCAGTACTGCGGGACCTATGGGGGAGACGGCGGCTTCGATTACATAACCGCCGGAGACCTGGAGGGGAACGAAAGTTATCTCTCCAACGCCCTGATCACCTATCCGCCGGCCAGTCCCCTGCTCGACCCCGATTACGGGGTCGATGTCATCCACGTCAACCACCACGGCAGCGACGGCTCCTCCAGCGCCACCTACGTCAACCGGCTCAAGGCCGAACTCGCCGTCATCAACGGGGGGACCAACTACGGCCACCCGCGCTGGACGGCGGTCGACCGCCTGAAGGGCAGAAGCTCCTATTCCGACGGGAGCGGGGCCACCGGCGTCACCTGGTCCGGGGCCACCCAGGTCTACCGGACGACCTACGACGTGGTCGAGGACGGCCGGGCCCCGGAGTGGGACTGCCCTACCCTGGGGGATATGGTGCTAACCTACGACGGCTGCTCGGAGAACTATTACCTCAACGGGAGCCCCTTCCCCGTGGATTTTCCCTGCGCCTGCTATACCCCCACCCCGACACCCGAAGGCTATCACACCCCGCCGCCGACCCCGACCTCCACCCCGACTTCCACCCCCCCGCCGACCCTTCCGCCCACCCCATCGGTCACCCCCACTCCTTCGGTGTCGCCAACGCCCGAAGGCTACAAGACCCCGACCCCGCCGCCGTCAGCGACCCCCACCGGCACCCACAACCCCACCCCGCCGCCCACCGCCACGCCGCCGTCGGCGGGCTTGCCGTTTGCCGACGGGTTTGAATCAGGGACGCTGGGCCAGTACTGGTCGGTCTATACCGATCTCGAGGGACGGGTGCGGATCGAGGCGGATTATCCCTACGAGGGGACTTACTCCGCTCTGCTCGATACCGGTATCTCCGGGGGCGACGATTCAACCGCGGCCCTGATCCTGACGGCGGACTTAAGCGGTTACTACGGTTCCGAGGTCGCCCTGGGTTTCTGGTGGCGAGAGTTTGACGACGATAATGACGCCGCCGACGGGGTCTTCGTCAGCGACGATTACGGCGCGAGCTGGGACCGGATCCTCTCTTTCAACTACGGTCCCCAGAGTTACACCTACGAGTCCATATCCCTCTCGGAAATGCGGGGCGTCTACGGTTTCGACTTCAACGAGCACGTCCAGGTGAAGTTCCAGTTCTATGACAATTTCCGGATCCCCACCGACGGTTATGCCATTGACGAGGTCAGGATCTGGGCCGTCACCCCGACCCCGGTCGGGTTCAAGACCCCCCTGCCCACGTCCACCCTGACCCCGACCGTTACCACTACCCCGACGGTCACCCCCACCCCTTCCGCCACCCCCACCCCGGAAGGCTTCAAGTCACCGACCCCGACCCCGTCGGCCACCCCGACCCCGACCGTCACCACCACACCTCCGCCCACCGCCACCCCGCCCGCGGCGGCCCTGCCTTTCTACGACGGCTTCGAGACCGGGGGGTTGAGCCAGTGCTGGTCGGTTTTTACCGATGCCGAGGGCCGGGTGCGGGTCAGCACGGCCTACCCCGATGCCGGCGCTTATTCCGTCCTGCTCGACGACAGCAGCAACGGCGGCCAGTATTCCCCGGCGGCCCTGATCCTGACGGCCGATTTAAGCGGCTGCTACAGTTCCCTGGTCTCGCTGGAGTTCCGCTGGCGGGAGTTCATCGACGAGGAGGACGAGGAGGACGGGGTCTTCGTCAGCGACGATTACGGGGAGAACTGGGACCGAGTCTTCTCCTTCAAAGGCGGACCCGGGTATTACACTTCGGCTTCGGTCATTCTCAGCGAGATGAGGGGCGTCTACGGGTTCGACTTCAACGACCATTTCCAGATCAAGTTCCAGTTCTACGACAATTACCCCATCCCGAGTGACGGTTATGCCCTCGACGAGATCGAGGTCTGGGCGGTCACCCCGACGCCTTCCCCGACCGTGACCGTCACGCCTTCGCCGCCGCCGACGGTGCCGCCGCCGACGCCGACCCCGACCGTCACCGGTACGCCCTCGCCCCGCCCGACCGCCCCGCCGCCGACATCAGCACCCACTGCCTCTCCAACTCCTTCTCCCGGTCTGACGCCGGTCATCACCCCCACGCCCACGATCATCAAGTGCTTCCGGGTGTCCGGCCGGGTGGTTGATATCGACACCGGGGCGGTTATTTCGGGAGCCGCGGTGCGGGCGGCCTGCCCGGACCGGGTTTCCGCGGTTGCCGCGGCCGGCGATTACGGAGATTATGAGGTGGAGGTCTGCACTCATTTTGGGGACGGGACCGTCCGGGCCCAGGCCCGCCGCCCGGGCTACCTCCCCGGCTATGCCGAGGCTCCCTATGCCGACTGGGCCGGGGAGAGCGGGGTGGCGATGGGGGATATCGAACTTAAGGCCGACAGCATTTCCTGCCCGGGAATCGTCTCCGGTGATTATAACGGCGACGGGACTCCCGATATCGCCATCTTCCGGCCCTCCAGCGGATTATGGGCGATCCGGGGAATGAGCAGGACATATTTCGGCACGTCACAGGATGTTCTGACCCCGGCTGACTACAGCGGCGACGGGATCGTGAACATCGCGGTCTTCCGGCCCTCCGCCGGTCTGTGGGCTATATCCGGGCTGACCAGGATATATTTTGGAGGCTTCGATGATATTCCGGTTCCCGGAGATTATGAGGGAACGGGCACTGCAGCCGTCGGAATATTCCGGCCCTCCTCCGGCCTCTGGGCTATCCGGGGAGGGGCCAGAATGTATTTCGGGGGGCGTTATGACCAGCCCATTCCGGGAGATTATCAAGGCGCCGGCCGCCAGGATCCGGCAATCTTCCGCGCGGAATCCGGCCTCTGGGCCATCCGGGCAGTCAGCCGATTCTATTTCGGTGCTGCGGGTGATCGCCTGGTCCCCGGAGATTACACGGGGTGGTTTTATCGGACGGCGGGTATCTTCCGTCCCGCATCGGGTCTCTGGGCTATCCGAGCAATAACCAGGGTTTATTTCGGGAAAAGCGGGGATTCCCCGGTGCCGGCTGATTACAGAGGTTCAGCGAGTGATCTGTTCGGAATTTTCCGGGGGACTTCCGGTCTCTGGGCGATCAAGGGTGTCACCCGTACGTACTTCGGGGGCACCGCCGATATTCCGGTAACCAGATAACCAGAATCCATTCGGCAATCAGGAAAGGCGGCTCCCGGGGCCGCCCGCCCCCGGACGGCGGCTTCAGTCCCCGCCCGCGATCCGGTAAGCGAGCACCCGAACCTTTTCCAGGGTGACCATACCTTCCTGGAGCAACCCGTCCAGGACGGGGAGAAAGGCCTCGATCTGTTCGGGGCTGTCCACGATCTCGATCACGATCGGCAGGTTATCCGCCAGCCGCAGGATCCTGGCGCTGTGGATTCGGCTGCCCCGTCCGAAGCCCGATATTCGGAATATCCATTATCGCAGTATCGCTCCATTCCCGGGAGAAGGCAAATTGTATCCGGGGATCCTGATTCGGGGGTTGCCATATTCCGGGGCGGACCTCTATAATCTGACCCGTCAAGTCTGGAGACGCATTTAGGGTTAAGCTTCCGCGTGCGCTCTCGCCCCGCCGGAGTGGTGGAACTGGCAGACACAAGGGACTTAAAATCCCTTGGCACTTAAGTGCCGTGTGGGTTCAAATCCCGCCTCCGGCATCGGTTTCCCCGTCGGGGGAGCCGATGGATTCACGCTGTCGCAGCCTCCATCTCCAACGGGGGAGTTATCCGTGTCCGGCAACCTCCTGTTCGCCGCCGTCTGGTTGATTGTATCCGCGGCCGGCCCGCCTTCCGGGGTCCCGGAAGGTTCGACCGTCGCGGGTAAGGCTCTGGCAGTTGACGCCGCCGGGGTCGAGTCCCGGCTTGACCGCTCCCCGGAACGGATCGTTTCCCTCAACCCCGACCTGACCGAGAACGTGATCGCCCTGGGGGCGGGCCAACGGCTGGTCGGGGTGAGCGATTTCTGCCCGCTCCCGCCCGCCGGGTCGGCGGAGCGGCTGGGGGGGCTGCAGAACCCGGGGCTGGAGCGGATCGCGGCGCTGCGGCCCGACCTGGTCCTGGCCACCCGGGAGGGGAACAGCCCGGAGACGGTCGCGCGGCTGCGGGGACTGGGGATGGCGGTCTATGTCTTCGACGAGGCGCGGGACTTCAAGGCTTACTTCGCCTTTCTCCGGGAGCTGGGGGTTCTCCTCGGCCGGGAGGAGGCCGCCGCCGGGAGGATCGGGGAGATGGAGGCGGCCATCGGGCGGGTCCGGTCCGGTCGCCTCTCGCCGGCGCCGGTATCCGTCTTCGTCCAGATCGGGCTCCAACCCCTGATCACCGCCTCCCGGGGGACGCTGATCGGGGAGATGGTCGAGATCGCCGGCGGGAAGAATATCGCCGCCGCCGTCTCCGCCCGCTACCCGGTCTTCAGCCGGGAGCAGGTCCTGATCGACGACCCCGAGGTGATCATCGTCGCCGCGATGGGGAGCGAGGCCGCGGCGTCGTCGGCCTTCTGGGAGCGGTTCCCCGAACTGCGGGCGGTGAAGAAGGGCCGGGTTTATCTCCTCGACCCCGACACGGTCTGCCGGCTCGGGCCCCGGCTGGCTGAGGGGCTGGAGCGGATCGCGGGTTTTCTCGCCGGGAGGGAAGGGGAATGAAGAGGGGAAGGAAGAGAGCGATCTTCTTCGTCATACTTCTAGTAGTTCTGGCCGCGGTGATTGTCCTCGCCCTCGCCCGGGGGGCGGTCTCCTTCTCCCCGGCGAGGGTCTTCCAGATTCTCCGTTCCGGTCCCGGCGGCCCGGGGGATGAGCCCCTCGACTCGGTGATCGTCCTCCGCCTCCGCCTCCCCCGGGTGATCCTGGGGCTGATCGTCGGCGGGGGGCTGGCGGTGGCGGGGGTGATCTTCCAGGGGCTCTTCCGCAACCCCCTGGTCGAGCCCTACACCCTGGGGGTCTCCGGCGGGGCGGCCCTCGGGGTCAGCCTCGGCTTCCTGGCCGGGCCGGTCCTTCCCCGGTTCGCCCTCCCGCTCTTCGGCTTCGCCGGGGCCTGGCTGGCGGTCTCCCTGGCCTACGCGATCGCCCGGCGCCGCCGCTTTCTCCAGATCCCCTACCTGCTCCTGATCGGGGTGATGATCTCGTTCATCTCCTCCTCCCTGATTATGCTGCTCCTCTCGGTGGCCGACCTCCACCGGTTCCGGGCGGTGATCTACTGGACGATGGGCTCCCTGGACGCGGCCGACCCGTTCCTGCTCCCGTTCGCCGTTCCCGTCATCCTGCTCGGCTCGACGGCCGCCCTGGCCCGGGCCTGGACCCTCAACGCTCTAGAGCTGGGGGAGGAGGGGGCGTCCGGGCTGGGGGTCCGGCTCCGCCGGGACCAGGCCCAGCTCTTCTTCCTCGGCTCGCTTTTGGCCGGGACGGCGGTGGCGGCGGCCGGGGTGATCGGCTTCGTCGGGCTGGTCGTCCCCCACGTCGTCCGGCTCTTTCTCGGCAACGACCACCGGGTCACCCTCCCGGCTTCCTTCCTGGCCGGGGGGACCTTCCTGGTCTGCTGCGACCTCCTCGCCCGGACCGTCCGGGCCCCGGCCGAGCTGCCGGTCGGCGTGGTGACCGGGATCCTGGGAGGAAGTCTCTTCATCTACTTCCTGGCCGCCGGCCGGGGCAGTAGGCAGTAGGCAGTGGGCAGTAGGCAGTCGGCAGTAGGTAGTGGGCTGTCCTTTAAGTCCTTTTCGTCATTTTCGTCCTTGGCGGCAAAGGCAATGCGATATTAGGCAGTAGGCAGTGGGAAAACGATGAAAGACGCAGTTAAAAATTCGACGGAACTCCTCACCGTCCGGAAGATCTCCGCCGGTTACGGGAAGGAAGAAGTCCTCCAGGGGATCGACTTCTCCGTCCGCCGGGGAGAGTTTCTCGGTCTGGCCGGGCCCAACGGTTCGGGGAAGACCACCCTGGTCCGGGTGCTGACGGGTTTCCTCCCCCCCCGGCGGGGAGAGCTTCTCTACCGGGGGAAGCCGTTCGCCCGGTGGGTTCCCGGGGAACTGGCCCGCCTCCGCGCGGTCGTCCCCCAGAACCGGGGCGGGGAGATCGACCTTCCGGTGGGGGACCTGGTCCTCCTCGGGCGGCTCCCCTACTTCCGGCCGCTCCAGTGGCGGCCCTCCCCGGCGGACCGGGAAGCGGCGGACCGGGCGCTGGAGGCCACGTCCACTTCCTCCTTCCGGGAGAGGAACTTCCTCGCCTTGAGCGGGGGAGAGCAGCAGCGGGTCCTGATCGCGGTCGCCCTGGCCGCGGAGCCGGAGCTGCTGATCCTCGACGAGCCGACCCTCCACCTCGACCTCGGCTACCAGCAGGAAATCTTCCGGCTCCTGCAGAGGCTTCACCGGGAAGGGGGGATGACGATCCTGGCGGTCCTCCACGACCTCAACCTGGCCTCGGCCTGCTGCGACCGGCTGGTCTTCCTCCGGGGAGGGGAGGTCTGGAAGGACGGACCGGCGGGTGAGTTGATCACCCGGGAGAACCTCTCCGAGCTCTACCGGGCCCGGCTGGAGACGGTCACCCACCCGGAGACCGGACGCCCGCTCTTCTTCCCGGCCTTGAACTGAAGGTCCGATCGGATAACTATCGTTCCGCAATGCTCCACAAGTTTGGTTCACCCGGTTTCGGAGATTCCTGATGTATAATCAAGACCGTTGATTTCGAGAACAGAACTCAAACACTAAAATATTTCGCAGAATAATTTTTCAGTGTACGAAGCATTCATCGAAGCCGGTATCTCCTCCGCCCACTGCCTGGACGGGTACCCGGGTCCCTGTTCCCGGGTTCACGGGCACAACTGGAAGATCAAGGTCTCGGTCTCCTGCGATGAGCTCGACGAGCGGGGTTTCGGGATCGACTTCCGGGAATTGAAATCGCACCTGGAGGAGATCTGCGCCGGACTCGACCACCGGGACCTCAACCGGTTGGAGGCATTCCGGGGAACAAACCCCACCGCTGAGAACCTGGCCCGGTACTTATTCCGGGAACTGGGCCGCCGGCTCGACGACGGGCGGGTCCGGGTCTGCCGGGTCGAGGTCCGGGAGACTTCGGACAGTGGCGCGGCCTATTCGGAGTGAGGGGATGCTGAAGGTCAGCGAGATCTTTCACAGCATCCAGGGGGAGTCCACTGGCGCGGGGCTGCCCTGCGTCTTCGTCCGGCTGGCCGGCTGCAACCTGAACTGCTCCTATTGCGATACCCTCTACGCCCGGGAAGGAGGGGAATTGTTATCCCGGGAAGCGGTGCTCGAACGGGTGGAGGCTTACCGTTGCCGGCTGGTCGAGGTCACGGGTGGTGAGCCGCTCCTCCAGGAGGAGACCCCGGCCCTGGTCTCCGCCCTGCTCGATAGGAAGCTGGAAGTCCTGATCGAGACCAACGGCTCGCTGGACATCTCCGTCCTCGACCCCCGGGCGGCGAGGATAATGGACCTGAAGTGCCCCTCGAGCGGGGAGACGGGGAAGATGCGCTGGGAGAACCTGGCTCATCTCACCCCGCGCGACGAGGTGAAGTTCGTAATCGGCGGCCGGGAGGATTACCTCTGGGCGAAGGCGGTGGCCGGGGAGCGGATCCCCGCCAGCCCGGCGGTGCTCTTCTCGCCGGCGGCCGGTCAGCTCGACCCGGCCGAACTGGCCGGATGGATCCTCGGGGACGGTCTCGAGGTCCGGCTCCAGCTCCAGCTCCAGAAGGTCATCTGGCCCGGGCGGGATCGCGGGGTCTAATTTTACAGATCAAGTCATACCACTTTTGTAAAATAAGGGGCCGGATCAAGCTTGCCGGTTTTATGCAATAAGGGCCAAAAAGGAGCGAGAGGAAATCTTATGACCATCGAAACTTTCCCCAACAAGTACCCCAAACGGGATTACCTGATCACCATCCGCAACCCGGAGTACACCTCGCTCTGCCCGATCACCGGCAACCCGGACTTCGGGACGATCACGGTCGAGTATGTCCCCGACAAGCTCTGCCTGGAACTGAAGTCGCTCAAGCTCTACTTCTTCGGCTTCCGCGACCGGGGGGTCTTCTACGAGAGCCTGGTCAATGAGGTCCTCGACGACCTGGTCCGGGCCGCCCGACCCCGCCGGATGAAGGTGACCGGCGATTTCACCCCCCGGGGCGGGATCACCTCGACCGTGGCCGCCGAGTACGTGAAGCCCGCCCGGAGAAGGAAGAGATGACCTCCGGCCTCGCGGTCTGCCTGGTCAGCGGAGGACTCGACAGCTGCGTCGCGGCGGCGCTCGCCGGGCAAAAGTACCGCCTGGCCCTCCTCCATTGCAACTACGGCCAGCGGACCGAGGGGAGGGAGCTGCGGGCCTTCAACGAACTGGCCGATTACTTCGCCGTCCCGGAGAAACTTCGCCTGGCGGTCGGTCTCGACCACTTCCGGCAGATCGGCGGTTCCAGCCTGACCGACCCGGAGAAGAAGATCCCCGCCGAAGAGCCCGGTCCCGGCGAGGTCCCCTCGACCTACGTTCCTTTCCGCAACGCCAACCTCCTGGCCCTGGCCGTCTCCTGGGCGGAGGCGGTCGAGGCGAAGCGGGTCTTCATCGGGGTGATGGAGGAGGACTCCTCCGGCTACCCCGACTGCCGCGAGGAGTTCATCGCGGCCTTCAACCGGGCGGTCGAGCTGGGGACCGGTCCCGGCTCGGGGATCCGGGTCGAGGCCCCGCTGATCCACCTCTCCAAGGGGGAGGCGGTCCGGCGGGGGCTGGAAATCAACGCGCCTCTCCACCTCACCTGGTCGTGCTACGTCAGTCCCGGGCCGCGGCCCTGCGGGGTTTGCGCCAGCTGCCGGCTCCGGGCGCGCGGCTTCCAGGAGGCCGGGGTCCCCGACCCGATCCTGGAGGAGAATCGGTGATGCAGGATGTGATCATCCATCCGGGGGAACCCGGTTTCACCTTCCGCCGCCCGGTCCGGCTCGTCTCCAGCCAGGAGGGATTGGAGGGACTCAGCCGGGAACTGCTCCGGGAGGAGGCGATCGCCCTCGACGTCGAGACCACGCTCGACTGGGGGACCCTCTGCCTGGCCCAGGTGGCGACGGGGGATTTCAACGCGGTGATCGACGTCTTCGAGATCGGGGACCTCGCCCCGTTCTTCCTGGTCCTGGAGGACCCGGCGGTGCGGGTGATCATCCACAACGCCCCCTTCGAGCGGGGGGTTCTGGGGAGATACGGCTGCCAGATCACTTCGATCTTCGACACCCTGGCTGCCTCCCGGAGGTTGAGAGGTTACCGCATCCCCGGCGGGCATAGCCTGCGCGCGGTCTGCCGGCGGGAGCTGGGGTTCGAACTCGACAAGAGCTACCAGACCTGTGACTGGACCCGCCGTCCCCTCACCCCCGGCCAGCTCAACTACGCCGCCCTCGACGCCGAGGTCCTGATCGACCTCTACCGCCGCCTGGGGGGAGAAGAAAGCTGACGCCTTCCCCCGGGGAGGGAAAGCGCTTGCCTGCCGCCGGTTGCGCAGATATATTATCACCCGCCCGTTCAGGGCCGAGGATCGCGGGTCAGCGGATGAAGATCAAACAGGGATCGAGATGACGAAGATAAAGCCATCCCGGCGGACCGGGAAGATCACCTACGCGGTCCGCGACGTCGTCCTCCTGGCCGAAGAAGCGGCCCGGCGGGGTAAGGAGGTTCTCTACCTCAACATCGGCGACCCCAACCTCTTCGATTTCCAGACCGCGCCGGAGATCATCGACTCCGTTCACCGGGCGATGCTGGCCAACCGCAACGGCTACGCCCCCTCCTCGGGGATCGAGGAGGCCCGGGAAGCGATCCGCCGGGACGGGCGCCGGAAGGGTATCTCCTCGATCCGGGACGTCTTCATCACTACCGGGGCCTCGGAGGCGATCGATATCTGCCTGACCGCCCTGGTCAACCGGGGCGAGAACGTCCTCGTCCCCGCGCCCGGCTACCCGCTCTACAGCGCGATCATCAACAAGCTGGAGGCCGAGCCGCGGTTCTACTACCTGGACGAGGGGGACGGCTGGCAGCCCGACCTCGAGGATATCGCCTCCCGGATCGACCGGAAGACCCGGGCGATCGTGGTCATCAATCCCAACAACCCCACCGGGGCGGTCTACTCCGGGGAGGTCCTGCGGGGGATCATCGCCCTGGCCAGAGAACACAACCTGGTCATCTTCTCCGACGAGATCTACG
The DNA here is from genome assembly GCA_040773245.1 of PVC group bacterium. Classification (GTDB taxonomy): domain Bacteria; phylum Auribacterota; class Erginobacteria; order Erginobacterales; family Erginobacteraceae; genus Erginobacter. Next base: position 1,199 of record JAXGWO010000014.1, on the reverse strand, counting down.
ACAGCCTGATCCTGGAGGGGGGGGAGCATATCCCCACCGCCTCGCTCGACTCCGAGGCGGCGGTGATCACCCTCAACGGCCTCTCCAAGAACTACCTCGCTCCCGGATTCCGGATCGGGTGGGGGTTGGTCAGCGGGGCGCCGGACCAGCTGAAGGATTACCTGGAGGCGGTCAACAAGCTGCTGCGGGCCCGGCTCTCCGCCAGCCATCCGGTCCAGTGGGCGATCAAGCCCGCCCTGGAAGGGGAGCGGTCCCACCTGATCGACGCCCGGGAGAAGCTGACCCGTCGGCGGGACATCACGGTCGAGATGCTCAACTCCATCGAGGGGATCAGCTGCGTGGCGCCCCGGGGGGCCTTCTATGCCTTTCCCCGGCTGGAGATCCCCGGCAGCGACGGTGATTTTGTCCGGGGGCTGATCCGGGAGACCGGGGTGGTGGTGGTGCCAGGGAGCGGTTTCGGCCAACGGCCGGGGACCAACCACTTCCGGGTCGTCTTCCTGGCCCCGGAGGCGGTCCTGGAGCGGGCCTACCGGGCGATCGGCCGTTTTCTGGAGAGCTACCCCGGGAAGTAACCCCGCGGTGACGGGTTCCAACACCATCTTGATCCTCTATATCTCCGTGGGGCAGGGGCACCGGCGGGCGGCCCTGGCGCTCGAGGAGGCGCTGCGGGGGGAGGATCCCTTTCTCCGGATCGTTGTCTTCGACCTCCTGGAACTCTGGCCTTCGGGGACGGCGCGGCTGGCGGCGGCCCTTTACCGGCTGCTGGTCCGGGCGGCGCCGGGCGTCTGGGGCTACCTTTACGACCGGCCGGGGGTGAAGGCCCGGCTCGACCGCTCGCTGGGGCTCTTGCACCGGCTGCTCCGCCGGCGGCTGGAGGGGATGATCGAGGAGCTGGCGCCGGCGGCGGTGGTCTGCACCCAGGCCTTCCCCTGCGCGCTGGCGGCACAGTGCCGCTCCCGGTCTCCGCGGGGGTTCGTCCTGGCCGCGGTTCCGACCGACTTCCGGGTCCACGCCTACTGGATCTGCCCGGAGGTGGATCTCTACCTCCTGCCTTCGCGGGAGAGCGTGGAGATGCTGTCCGCCCGGGGGATCGAGCCGGGGAGGCTCAAGGAAACCGGGATCCCGGTCCGGCCGGGTTTCAGCCGGCCCCAGGACCCGGTCCGGATGAAACGGAAGTACGGCCTGGCGCCGGATCTGCC